>CBFIBL010000083.1:0-1147 GCA_965660865.1 Luminiphilus sp. | reverse complement strand
ATTGAATGTCATACTTGATATATTCATATTGAGCCTGCGGATCGGCGCTTTCTTAATTGCAGCACCCTTTTTTGGTTCGCGCATGGTGCCACTGAACATTCGTATCATCTTTTCAATTTCTTTGGCGGTTTTTCTTTACGGATGGATAGAGGTTCCTCAAGTCATCAATGATGGCTTTGCAGTCCTGATCCCTGTAATATTTGTTGAAATTTTACTAGGGTTAACAGCAGGATTAATTTTTTCGATCGCCTTTTCAGCAGCTGCCCTCGCAGGAGAGAAAATTGCAGCCACATCTGGATTAGGATTTGCGATGCAAGTCGACCCTTCAACAGGCACGCAGTCACCAGTGATTAGCCAATTTTTTACACTCTTTCTTTTGGTCTTATTTTTCTCAAGCGACAGCTATCTGCTTGTATTTTATCATATTCTAAATAGTTATCAGATATTTCCAATCGGCTCAATTTTAAACCATGAAATACTCTACTCTTCGATTTTTATAGCGTCGGAAAATATGTTTCAAAATGCAGTCCTTATTATGATCCCGATCGTCGGCTATTTGTTACTCATCAACCTTGTCGTTGGCATTATAACAAGATCAGCACCGCAATTGAATTTGTTCTCGTTTGGATTTCCAATTACGATACTTTGCACAATTGTGATCCTCTATTTTTCAGTATCACCTCTATCAAATATGCTGCTTGCACTCCTTTCAGAGCACGTAGAAATCTTTTCAGACTTAATCTCGGAGCTCGGTAATGGCAGAGAATGATGATGCTCAAGAAAAAACCGAAGAGCCAAGTCAGCGAAAATTACAGAAAGCGCGCGACGATGGAGACATACTTACTTCTAAAGAGTCCTTTGTTTTTGCAACCTCAAGCTTATTACTCGCACTGGTGCCAATCACATCCTGGTTTGGCTTCGATGTCCTGAATAAACTCGCCTATTTCTTTAGATTTGAGCGTGTAGATAACGGAATACTACTCGAGCGATTAGGGATTTCTTTCTGGGATGTCTTGTGGATGGGGGCTCTCATAGGCATTCCTATCATGGCCATTGTTTTGCTCGCACAAAGTCTCATCGGCGGATTAATTCAATTCTCCGTAAAAGGCTTCAGCTTTCAGGCAAATCGCATAAATCCAATCAAAGG
>CBFIBL010000082.1:0-12033 GCA_965660865.1 Luminiphilus sp. | reverse complement strand
TCAACCACCCACTCGCGGGACGCACCCTCAGGTTTGAGGTGAAAATCGACCGCGTGGAACCAGCGGAGTTGCACTGATGACAGTGATGCTTGCCAACCCGCGCGGATTTTGTGCCGGTGTTGATCGGGCCATCGACATCGTCAATCGCGCGCTTGAAGTCTTCGGACAGCCCATTTATGTCCGCCACGAAGTGGTGCATAACAAGACGGTCGTCGACGACCTGCGCAACCGTGGAGCAGTGTTTGTCGAAGAACTCGACGAAGTCCCAGACGATGCCATTGTTATTTTCAGTGCCCATGGCGTGTCGAAGGCAGTGCAAGACGAGGCAGCATCTCGAGGCTTGCAGGTGTTTGACGCGACCTGCCCATTGGTAACCAAAGTGCATGTTGAAGTTTCGGCCTTTAGTCGCTCAGGAAAGGAGTGCATCTTAATTGGCCACGAGGGGCACCCTGAGGTCGAGGGCACCATGGGCCAATATAACCGCTCTAACGGCGGTGAGATGTATCTGGTAGAGGACGAGGATCAGGCATCGACATTGGTGGTGCGAGATCCCGATAACTTATCGTATGTCACTCAAACGACGCTATCGGTGGATGATACGGCGAAGGTGATCGAAGCGCTCAGAGCGCGATTTCCCAATATTCAGGGCCCAAGAAAAGACGACATTTGTTATGCCACGCAAAATCGCCAGGATGCTGTGCGTGCACTGGCGGAAAAAGCGAACGTAGTCATTGTGGTAGGCTCGCCAAACAGTTCAAACTCGAATCGCTTAAAGGAGTTGGCTGAGCGCTGCGGTTCAAGCGCCTATCTCGTCGATTCTGCGGCCATGATTGACCCGAGTTGGGTGTCGGATGGCGATACGGTAGGTGTCACCGCTGGCGCATCAGCGCCTGAGCACCTGGTTGAAGGCGTTGTCAGTTGGCTGAGAAACCAGGGACATACCAACGTCGAGTCGCTCGACGGTCAGCCAGAAAATATCACCTTTTCCTTGCCCAAGGAGCTGCGGATTCCAACGGTGGACGTCAGCTAGCGTTACCATTTTCCTCAAATTCCTCCAGTGTGCTGGTCTTGCAAACTGGGATTTCCTAGGGTTGTGCGATGTCGGTATTGATGGCGTCGCTCATGCAGCTTACTAAGCCCCAATTCGGTTACACCTTAGTTGAGTGTCTCGTCGCTCTGGCAATAGTGAGTGTGCTGACCTCGATGGCGGTACCATCTTTTCGACAATTGCACATTGACGCGCAACAACGACATGTAATCCATCAGCTTGAGGCGGCCGTGTCTGCAGCGCGACATTGGGCGTTGACAGAGGGGGTTCTGGCGACCCTGTGCGGACACGACCTTAGGGCTAGCCCGGACCTGCAAACACCTGTGTTAAATCCACTTTGCGCCGAGCACTACAGCACAGGTGCGGCGGTTTGGCTTCAGGGCCGGCAGGGTTGGCGACTTCGCCGTGCTTGGGACTGGGAAGAGTATGTTGTTCGGAATCGTTCGGGGAGTCGTGAGGCTGGCGAGCAGATTGTGTTTTCGCCAGGTGGACTCGCTAACCGTAATATGACGTGGTCAACCTGTGCTGGTCGGGCAAATTTATCACTGGTGCTCAACCGTATTGGTCGGCCCATTAGTCGTAAAAATTGGGGGCAATGTTAGTCTTCGAGGCCGAGCTTTTTTAGTCGGTAGCGAAGGCTTCGGAAGCTCACACCAAGCGCCTTGGCTGCGGCAGTTTTATTCCATCGGTATTCGGTCATTGCGTTTTGTAATATCTCGCGCTCAATCGCATTCAGATGACCTTCAAGGTCGCCACCGACTGCCTCAAGCGCTGTTGGGTCGAGCCCCGCAGTCGAGTTTGCCCCATCGCGCTGCGGATCAACTAGAGCAGTGTTCTGGCCCGTAGATTGGTCATTTGCGAGTGGGTCCTGTGCTGCTTGAACCTCACTCGACGACGCTACAATATCCAAGTCATCGATCTCGATGCTGGGGGTCTCAGCCAGAGCGGCCGCCCTCGCCAAAATATTCTCCAGCTGTCTCACATTGCCCGGGAAGTCTGCTTTCACAAGATGTGCAAGCGCAGCAGACGACAGGGTCTTTGTAGATTCGCTGTTCTCGTTGGCAATTTTTGCGAGCAGGTATGTCGCGAGATCGGGGATGTCTTCCCGTCGATCTTTCAACGAGGGGACCATCACCTCGAGTACATTGATGCGATAAAAAAGGTCATCTCGGAACCGCCCCGCAGCTACTTCCTGGTTGAGGCGCTTGTGGGTGGCGCTAATCAGTCGAACATCAACACTGATCTCAGTCTCACTGCCCACCGGCCGTACCGCTTTCTCCTGTAGGACGCGCAGCAATTTCACTTGTGTCGCGAGCGGTAAGTCGGCGACTTCGTCCAGCAGCAGCGTGCCGCCATCGGCAGCTTGAAAAAGCCCTTGTTTATCGTGCATCGCACCGGTAAACGAGCCTTTTAAGTGGCCAAATAACTCGCTTTCGACGAGTTCGGGAGGAATCGCTCCGCAGTTGATTGCAATGAATGGCCCGGATTGCCGAGCACTCGACTGATGAATAAGCCTAGCGACAACCTCTTTACCGGCACCGGAAGCACCGTGGATATGGATAGGGGCCTGACTGCGAGCAACTTTGCCAATTTTCACGCGCAGACGCTCGGTGGCGGGGGACGAGCCAACCAGTTCTCGCACCGTGTTGTGGCTGTCCGTCTGCTTCAAGTTCAGCGCGTGACTGACTAACTCGCGCAGCTTATCGAGAGCCAGTGGCTTAGAGACGAAATCAAAAGCGCCAAGCTTGAGCGCCTCGATAGCAGCTTCGACGCTACCATGCGCGGTTATAACGGCAACGGGTAGCTCTTTCTCAAGGTGCTGAACGTGCTCTACCAGTTGTAAGCCATTGCCGTCGGGAAGGCGCATATCGGTGAGGCAAAGGTCAAAGTTATGGTCTTGAAGCAGTTGCATGGCGTGTGTGAGTGACGTTGCGCTCAACGTGTCGATATTCATTCGAGCAAAGGCAATTTCAAGCAGCTGCAAGATATCGGGTTCATCATCAATGAGGAGAACTTTATGGTTCACTGCACGTCCTTTGGCTGCAGTCGTAGACTGATTCGAAAGCTGCTTCTTCCATCTTGTGTGCGCCGGTAACT
Organism: Luminiphilus sp.; assembly: GCA_965660865.1. Taxonomy (GTDB): domain Bacteria; phylum Pseudomonadota; class Gammaproteobacteria; order Pseudomonadales; family Halieaceae; genus Luminiphilus. Next base: position 8,888 of record CBFIBL010000082.1, on the reverse strand, counting down.
GATCCCTGCACCATTACTCTCGCAGAGCTCTTTGCACAAATAAAGGCCCAAACCGGTGCCGTCCGGTCGGGTTGTAAAGAACGGCTCAAATAAGCGCGTTTGGGCGCTTTCCGGGACACCTTCACCGTTATCAATGACATCGACAAAGCAGAGACGCTGGATCATGCTTTGACCAATGTGGATGTGTGAGGTGCGTTCATTTGTTGCGCTTTCACTGTAGCGCAGGGCGTTGTCCAATAAATTATCGAGGACTCGTTTCATCTGGCTCTCATCAATCAATACGGGCCAGGCACAACTGCCACTGACAGTCACCACTGCCGCATCCGAGCTCGCATCCTGGAAGTCCTTTATCACCGTCTGAATCCATTGGTTGACGTCGGTCTGGGCAAGCTTGGGTGGAACGCGGCGAGACAGCTCTAACACCTGACTCACTGTGTCGTTCATCCGCTGCGTATTGCGAATAACTATATTGGCGAGGTTGCGATCGTCATCGCTCATCGCTTCATTTTCGGCGAGGAGCTGGACTGCACTGCTCACCGCAGACAGCGGATTACGTATCTCATGTGCAATGCTTGCCGTAAGCCGACCGAGAGAATTGAGTTTTAGCGATTGTGCTATTTGCGTGACGGGTGTGTAGTCATCAATCAAGAGTAGGGCACTACCCGCAGCGTCTGACTCGAAGGTGGTAAACCGCGGAAGTAACATTCGGTGACCGTTCACAGGTTTGTAGGGCTGGGGATCCGCTGCGCTTCCATCTCGCCACTCATCGAGTGCGACAGCCAAATGCGGATCTATCTGCGCAGCTGGTTTTTCGGCATCAGAGTCCAGCATCAACAGATCCTTTGCCGCTGAATTGATCGGTTTAAGCGTATCTTGCGGGGTGACGAGTAAAATCCCCGTTCTCATATGCTCAACAATTTGGTCGTTGAATAACTTTAGGCGACGTACCTGCTTGGTAGCGACCGCCGCCTGCTGCTCAGCCTGTAACAAGCCGCTGGAGGCAAACTGACCAAGCCAGCTCACAAGAAAAACCAATAAACCCCAGAGTCCGGTATACAGCAGTGTGTTTGTGTCAGCGCTCTCACGTGAGATAGAAAACAACGTATCGGCTAGCATCGCGAGTGCAGTCAGCGCGGCAACGAGCGTGGCGAGTTGCTGGCGGACAAGCAACATACTGGCGGCGGCCACTGTCACCAAATAAAGCGGAGTGAAATCACTGTTGAGGGTGGGGCTGGGATCGGCAATGAGTGTTGTGGCCACTACGTCCATCATCAACACACCGAAGATGCCGCTTTCTGTGATGGCCTTTGAAGGCGGACCTAATAGCGCGATAATTATGCTGCTGATCGTGAAGACGCCGGCGCCCGTAACAGGGAGAATGATATCGTCCGACAACAGCCCACTACTGGTGTTGGCAAACGTCAATGCGAGCAAAATAGAGCCAATCACTAGCCGATAAACGTTGTAGACAGCGAATACCTGGATTCGGTCAATGTTATTCTTATTGCCAGTAGACGTGTCTTCAGACATCGCAACATCAGTGAGCTATTATTGTCCTCGCACTATAGCAGTGACGGCAGAGCGAGCAAGCAGCTCATGACAAGGAGAGGCAGTAGATGAAAGTTGTCATGGGACAGCTCAATACATGGGTAGGCGACATTCAAGGTAACACCGATAAGGTGATCGAGATCGCCTCGCAAATAAGGCTGACTGACGAGCCTGTGATGCTGGTTTTTCCTGAGCTAACGCTGACTGGGTATCCGCCTGAGGACCTGCTGATGCGTGATAGCTTGCACGATCAGATTGAAGCCGCGCTTGCGCGCCTTGCCTCCGAACTGCCTGCAGAGCTCACGGTGGTCGTTGGTTATCCGCGCCGTTCAGAGGGGCAACTTTTCAACGCCGCGGGTGTGATTAACCAAGGTCTCTTAACGGGGGAGTATTTCAAGCAGCGGCTGCCCAATTATCAGGTATTTGACGAGAAGCGTTACTTTGCCGAGGGTCAGACGGCCTGTGTCGTCGATGTTGCTGGCATTAAAGTAGGTTTAACTATCTGTGAAGATATCTGGCACAAGGAGCCGGCCGAGGCTGCGGCACGTGCGGGGGCTGAGTTACTGATCAACCTCAATGCCAGCCCTTTCCACCGAGGAAAACATAAAGAGCGCTGGGAGGTGCTGTCACAGCGTGCCACGGAGCAGGCAATCCCAATCGTCTACGTCAATCAGGTAGGTGGGCAAGATGAGCTTGTATTCGACGGTGGCTCCTTTGCGGTCAATGCAGACGGCGAACTGGCGATGGTGGCACCCGACTTCGAAGAGGGCACCTACGATCTTTCGGTGTCGCGTACCGTCCGCGGGATTGAAATAGCGCAGGGCATTGCTGCCTCGGCTTTGTCGGATGTGGCCGCGGTATGGCAGGCATTGGTTGTGGGTGTCCGCGACTACGTTGAGAAAAACGGGTTTCCCGGAGTTGTTCTTGGTCTATCGGGCGGTATTGATTCAGCTGTGACGCTCGCGATTGCGGTTGACGCACTTGGGGCAGATCGGGTTCAGGCGGTAATGATGCCCTTCAAATATACCGCTGATATCAGTGTTGAAGACGCGGGTGAGCAAGCGGCCGCCATGGGTGTTGAATACGATGTCATTTCCATTGAGGCGATCTACGAGCAGTTCATGGCTGGATTGTCTGGACAGTTTGCGGGTTTGGATGTTGATACGACAGAAGAAAACCTGCAGGCGCGCTGCCGAGGCGTGCTTCTCATGTCTATTTCGAATAAAAAGCACCGACTGGTGCTGACAACGGGCAATAAAAGCGAATTAGCCGTCGGCTATTCTACCCTTTACGGGGACATGGCGGGCGGGTTTGACGCGCTTAAGGATTGCCCGAAATTGTTGGTCTACGCCTTGGCGCGCTACCGTAATACCTTGGGGTATTGTATCCCACAACGTGTCATTGACCGTCCGCCATCAGCGGAACTCGCGCCCGATCAAACCGACCAGGATAATCTGCCGCCTTACGAGGAACTCGACGAGATCATTGAACGCTACGTTGAGGCTGATCAGAGTCTGGAACAAATTGTTGCCAAAGGTTTCGCTGAGGCAGATGTCAGGCGCGTCATTCGTTTGATTGATCTAAACGAATACAAGCGGCGTCAGGCACCCGTTGGGGTTCGCATCACCACGCGTGGTTTCGGTCGTGATCGGCGCTATCCAATTTCTTGGGCTTGGCGAAAAAGCTGACATTCACGGCGACCGGGGCGCCTATAGGGTGACGGGGGCGTCCCTACGGTGAGAAGCGCTCCCAAGACCGAGGCTATTAGGCTTCGTACCTACGAGTCAAAACCCGGCCGGTAGTCGAACTGTGGTGCCTTAGGTGGGTCGAGTAAGCCGAATGTGACTTCGTTTATCCAAGAGCGCTCGAAGCCTTCTAAATCATAGCCACCATCGAAGTTACAATCCGCATCGATGTTGGGGTGCTCTGGGTAATTGGCGCACAGCACGCGCACCGAATCCATCGCTAGATCGCTCATATCAAGCAGGATATAGGCTTGGGCCATGACGGCTAAGCCATCGGCGACAGCCGTTGTTTCCTGCATATTTTCAACAACGTTTTGCCCCCTTTTGAGCGCTGCCATGTAGGCGCCGCGCTTGAAGTAGTAATTTGCGACGTGGATTTCGTGACGAGCTAATAGGTTTCTGATGTAGACCATGCGAGCACGTGCGTCTTGGGCGTAACGACTGTTCGGGTAGCGCGTGAGTAGCTGCGTGAATTCATTGAATGCCTCCCGCACGCCACTGACATCGCGCTTTGAGTCGTCGCTTGGAACCAGCGATGAGAAAAAGCTCTTGTTGAGATCGTAGGCGGATACACCTTTCATGTAATAGGCATAGTCAACGCTTGGATGCTGGGGGTGCAGTCTAATGAAGCGATCAGCCGCTTCGATGGCGGCCTCACTTTGGAAGGCCCCATGGTGTGCATAGATCAACTCGAGCTGCGCTTGCTCGGCAAACTTACCGAAGGGATAGCGACTCTCGAGTTGCATCAAAGCACTGATGGCGAGATCAAAGTTTTTACTGTCTAGATAACGCTGGGCACGACGATACATTTGCTGCTCGCCAGAGTTAACGTCTACCTCTAGCTCGTCGTCACCATCAAACAGCGCGCAACCCGACAAACTGAGGCTCAGTACGAGAAGGGTTGTGAGCCATTTGCTCCCAAAAATTACAGGCTTAGTCACTGCTGTTGCTTCCATCTGATAGCATCTATCCTCACATTCTAACCTGCGGTGCCGCTTTGATCACAGCTCTCATTTCATTTGGTCACTCAGATGACCGCGACTGATCCCAACGACACGGTATTAACCGCGCAGGTGCCGATTCATCAACACGGCATTCGCTTGGACCAAGCGGCGGCCGAGTTGTTCCCTGATTACTCGAGAAATCGACTGGCCACATGGATTAAAGCGGGCCGTCTGACGCAGGATGGCAAGCAGGTAAAGCCCCGTGAAAAGGCGGTTGCCGGTTCAACGCTCCGGCTAGAGGTAGAGACTGAGCCAGCCGTTGATTGGCAGCCGCAATCGATGCCGTTGGATATTTTATATGAGGACGAACATATCCTCGTGGTCAATAAACCCGCAGGCGTCGTTGTTCACCCCGCCGCGGGTCACGCTGATGGCACCCTCGTAAACGCGCTTCTGGGGCACGCTCCTGAGCTTGAGGCGTTGCCGCGCGGCGGTATTGTCCATCGTCTCGACAAAGACACATCGGGGATTATGTTTGTTGCACGCTCCTCATTAGCCCACAAATCGCTGGTTGCACAGCTGTCCGAGCGCTCAGTGTCACGAACCTATTGCGCGGTATGCACGGGCGCGCTGACAGGCGGCGGTAAAATCGACGCGCCCCTCGACCGGCACCCTACCGCGCGTACCAAAATGGCTGTCGTGGCCGATGGGAAGCCCGCTGTTACGCATTACCGTATCGCGCACCGCTTCAAGCATTACACGCAGTTGCAGGTAAATTTGGAGACTGGCCGCACGCATCAGATCCGCGTTCACATGGCACACCGGAAGTGGCCACTTATTGGCGACCCTGTTTACGGAGGTCGCCAGCGTGTACCGGCCGGCGCCTCAGAGACGCTGATAGCCACCTTACGTAACTTTCCGCGGCAGGCATTACACGCCCAGGCGCTCGAATTTGAGCATCCCGCGAGTGGCGATTGGATGGAGTTCGACACCGATCTCCCAGAGGATTTGATCAGTCTTTTGGAAGTCCTCGATAGTGAGGACCGCTTTGGCAGCTGATCGTGACTCCGCAATGTGGTTAGTGCCTGATATGGGCATAACTGGAATCTCCGCACTGAGCACCACCCGCAACGGTGGGGTAAGCGCCGGCCCTTATGCGGGGCTCAATGTCGGAGGTCACGTTGGCGACGACCCACTGTACGTTGAGCAAAACCGCCGCAAGCTCGAGATGCAGCTCCCTCCTAACCGAGTGATCACTTGGCTTTCTCAGGTTCATGGCTCACGCGTTATTTACGCGCCTGCTGACTATGAAGCGGGCATCGAGGCCGATGCAGTTTGGAGCGATCGTAAGGATTTCGTGTGCGCCGTCATGACGGCGGACTGTTTGCCGATTTTGCTTGCCGATAGGCAGGGGCATTGTATCGCTGCAGTGCACGGCGGCTGGCGGGGGCTGGCGAGCCACATTTTGCAAAAAACACTCGATGCTTTACCGGTCCCTCCGAGTGAGCTTGTGGCATGGCTCGGCCCCGCTATTGGGCCCACTGCTTTTGAGGTGGGCGCTGACGTCCTTGCGGCCTTTTATCTTTCAGAGACGGACGCAGCGGTTCAAACCGTGAGTGGGGCGGCGGAAAAATACTGGTTAGATCTGAGCATGATTGCCGGTCGTCAACTCCTGTCACTCGGCCTCGCACCTGAGAATATTTCGGGTGGTGATGTTTGCACTTTTTCAGATCCGAGTCGGTTTTACTCGCATCGGCGCGATGGCGTCACTGGCCGCATGGCAACGCTCATTTACTTTAGTGAGACCGCTTAACAGCGGGCAAAGCTCGGGGTCTTGAAAAATACCCCCACAAAACCCATGTCTATTACTCAGAAAGACTGCAGCGCCGTTTATCGCTGTTTCGAAGGTCCCAGCTCAGGCGCTCTAGATTGATAAGCCCTAGGGTACGGAGCCTCGGAGTTAGGAGCCCTTGGGTAAGTCGCCCTGGGATGAGGAGAAAGACATGCGAATGGATAAATTGACCAACCCCTTGCAGCAAGCGCTAGGTGATGCCCAGTCGCTTGCCGTGGGCCGTGATCATTCGATGATCGAGCCCGCTCATGTATTAAGTGCCTTTATCAACCAGCCGGGTAGTACTATCTTTCCGCTCCTACAAAAGACGGGGGCCAATATTCCGGTGCTCAGGCAAGGTGTGGAGCAGGTACTTGCAAAAGTGGCAAGACTCGCAGACAGCACGGGTGACGTTCAGGGCTCGCAAGCACTAGGTCGCTTGTTAAATCGCGCGGATAAATTATCGCAAGAGCGCGGAGATGCCTATATTTCAAGCGATGTTGTCCTGCTTGCCATGGTGGAGAAAAACTCACCCCTGGCTGCCTTGATGAAGGATGCCGGCGTCACTGAAGCATCGCTCCGACAAGCCATCGATGACGTGCGCGGTGGTGAGGGTGTGCAATCAGCTGATGCTGAAGAGCAGCGACAGGCCCTCGAAAAGTACACGGTAGACCTCACAGCGCGGGCAGAGGCCGGCGAGCTTGACCCCGTTATTGGTCGCGATGATGAGATACGCCGAACGATTCAGGTGCTGCAGAGACGCACAAAAAACAACCCCGTGCTAATCGGTGAGCCCGGCGTTGGCAAGACAGCGATTATTGAGGGGCTGGCACAACGTGTGGTGAATGGTGAGGTGCCGGAGGGTCTCAAGGGCAAGCGTATCCTCGCCTTAGATCTCGGCTCATTACTGGCGGGTGCCAAGTTCAGAGGTGATTTTGAGGAGCGACTAAAAGCGGTACTCAACGAGCTGAGTAAAGAGGGCGGGCGTGTTGTTTTATTCATCGATGAGCTTCATACGATGGTCGGTGCGGGTAAGGCCGAGGGGTCGATGGATGCGGGCAATATGCTCAAGCCCGCGTTGGCAAGAGGTGAGTTACATTGCGTCGGTGCAACGACGCTCGATGAGTATCGGCAGTATGTGGAGAAGGATGCAGCGCTCGAGCGGCGTTTTCAGCGCGTGTTGGTCGATGAGCCCAATGAAGAAGACACTATTGCGATTTTGCGGGGGCTCAAGGAGCGCTACGAGGTTCATCACTCGGTAGCCATTACTGACAGCGCGATTATTGCTGCAGCGCGGCTCAGTCAGCGTTACATCACTGATAGACAGTTGCCCGATAAAGCCATCGACCTTATCGACGAGGCCGCTAGCCGTATTCGCATGGAGATAGACTCCAAGCCTGAGTCCATGGATAAGTTAGAGCGGCGTCTGATCCAGCTCAAGATCGAGCGCGAGGCGGTGAGAAAAGACACGACCGAGGCAGCGATTAAGCAGGTGGCCCTGCTCGATGAGCAGATAGATGCGGTGCAGCGGGAGTTCGCTGATCTTGAGGAAGTCTGGACTGCTGAAAAGGCGGTGGTGCAGGGTTCTGCGCAAATCAAAAGTCATATCGAGCAGGCCAAACAGGAGTTAGAGGCGGCGCATCGCGCTGGCGATTTGGCACGCATGTCGGAGCTTCAGTACGGCCTGATTCCCGATCTCGAGAAGCAACTCGATGCGGCGGAGGGGGCAGATCAGCCCGAGCCAACGTTGCTCAAATCGCGCGTAACCGAGGACGAGGTGGCCGAGGTCGTCTCGCGGTGGACCGGCATTCCCGTATCGAAAATGCTCGAGGGTGATCGCAGTCGCCTCCTGCGCATGGAGGCATCGCTCAAGGAGTTCGTTGTCGGTCAGGACGAGGCGGTGACGGTTGTGGCCGACGCCGTGCGGCGATCGCGCGCGGGGCTATCTGATCCCAACCGCCCGAATGGTTCATTTCTCTTTTTGGGTCCTACCGGCGTTGGAAAAACTGAGCTTTGTAAAGCGCTTGCGACCTTCCTGTTTGATTCTGAGCAGTCTCTAGTGCGTATAGATATGTCCGAGTTTATGGAGAAACATTCGGTTGCACGTCTCATCGGTGCGCCGCCCGGCTACGTTGGTTATGAGGAGGGGGGGTATCTCACCGAGGCGGTTCGCCGGCGACCATACTCGGTGCTGTTACTGGATGAGATCGAGAAAGCACATCCAGACGTGTTCAATATCCTCCTGCAGGTCATGGACGATGGGCGTCTTACCGATGGTCAAGGCCGCACGGTTGATTTCCGTAACACCGTGATTGTCATGACCTCGAACCTCGGATCCGACGTGATTCAGGAGATGGCTGATGACGATTATGAATCGATGAAGCGTGAGGTCATGGGCGTTGTGGCAGAGAACTTTCGACCCGAGTTCATTAACCGGATTGATGAGTCAGTCGTGTTCCATCCGTTGGGTGCCGATCACATTCGGGCTATCGCCAAAATTCAGCTACGGTCGCTGACCGAGAGACTGGAGGAGCGGGAGCTAACACTCGATGTCTCGGACGCGGTATTTGAGCAATTATCGCGGGTTGGCTTCGATCCTGTCTTTGGTGCAAGGCCATTGAAGCGCGCAATTCAGCAGTTAATCGAAAACCCGCTTGCTCAGGCGATACTTGAAGGTCAGTTTAGCCCGGGTGATCGGGTTTACGCGGCGTTGGACGGCGCTTCGCTCAAGTTCGCGAGCGAGGCGTTACTCGATAGAGCACCCGAGGCACCGGCCACAAAAAGTCTGCACTGAAGTCTCTTTGCTGATGACATAGCAGT
>CBFIBL010000081.1:0-10677 GCA_965660865.1 Luminiphilus sp. | reverse complement strand
TAAGGAGCCGCGGGGCTCGGCTAAATGATGTGGGGACTATCCGATGAGTAAAACGATTCCAGCCTATGTGGAAGGACACAATCTCCTGGCGGGTAAGTCGGTTCTTATTACGGCTGCGGCTGGCGCCGGCATTGGCTTTTCCGCGGCAACTCGCGCCGTGGAAGAGGGTGCTCGCGCTGTCGTTATAAGCGATGTACACGAGGGGCGTCTCGCTCAGGCAAGAGAGGCGCTAGATGCTATCTCCGCTGATTGCGCGGTCTCCGCACAGGTATCCGACGTGACTGACGAGGCGCAAGTTCAAGCGCTGGTCGCCTTTGCCGAGTCGGAAATGAACGGCGTTGATGTGTTGATTAATAATGCAGGCCTGGGCGGCTCTCGACGCCTGGTTGATATGACCGATGAGGAGTGGTCCCGGGTTCTGGATATCACTTTGACCGGCACCATGCGCATGACCCGTGCCATGCTGCGCGAAATGGAGCCTAGGGGAAAGGGCGTCATAGTGAACAACGCGTCTGTGCTTGGCTGGCGTGCGCAGGAAGAGCAATGTCACTACGCGGCGGCAAAAGCAGGCGTTATGGCGTTGACACGCTGCTCCGCGATGGAAGCAGCCGAGGCAGGTATTCGCATCAACGCTGTCTCGCCAAGCATTGCGATGCATGATTTCCTACGTAAGACATCGTCACCGGAGCTTTTAGAGTCGCTGGCATCAAGGGAGGCCTTTGGCCGAGCGGCTGAGGTTTGGGAAGTGGCAAACGTTATGATGTTCCTGGCGTCGGATTATTCGAGCTACATGACGGGTGAGGTGGTATCGGTATCGAGCCAACACGCTTGATCACCGCCCGATAACAAAAAGCGATAAAACGATAAATCGCTAACGAAAAATATAGACACAGAGGGCAGGACGGATGAGTCAGATGAACTGGGATCGCGAAGTCGAAGTGCTAGTGGTGGGTACCGGGAATGGTGGCCTGACTGCGGCCGTGTGTAACTGGGAGATGGGCACCAAGAACGTATTGATCATCGAGAAGCAGGACAAGGTAGGCGGCACCAGTGCTACCTCTGGCGGTGGTATTTGGATTCCGAACAGCCACTACGCGAAAGAAGTTGGTGCTGAGGACAATCCTGCGGATGCCAAGGCGTACCTGATGAATACCCTGTTTGGCGAGGACGTTCCCGAGGAGATGATCGATATCTATCTCGAGAAAGCCCCTGAGATGCTCAAATACCTCCACGATAGGACGGATGTTCGATACGAATCGCTCGCGGAATACCCGGATTACTACACGAATATGGAAGGTGCCCGTGAGGGCCATCGTTCGTTAGAGCCAGCCCCAATCATGGCGTCTGAGCTTGGCGATAATTGGAAAAATATGACGTGGACGCATTTCATGATGCGCATGTTTAACCGTATTCACTTCACGCAGGTTGAAGCCCATTTATTGATGGTCCAGTTACCCGGGTGGAAAAGGCTTCTAGCGCGTCTCATGTGGGATTACATCCGCGATATTCCCTGGCGACTCAAAACACCAATCTCGCGCCGCTTGGCCTGCGGCTCTGCCGGTGTGGCACGCCTTTATCTCTCGGTCTTAAAACGAGAAATTCCGCTGGAGTTCAATACGCAGATGATCGAGCTGATTGCAGAGGGCGACTCGGTATTGGGCGCGGTGATTGAATGTAACGGTCAGCGCCAGCGCGTTCGTGCGGCTAAGGGCGTGATCTTGGCGTCGGGTGGTTTTGAGAAGAACCAGGCGCTGAGAGAGCAGTATCTGCCTTCGCCCACGAATACCACTTGGTCCGCGGGTAACCCTGGTAACGAGGGAGACGCACTACTAGCCGGGCTCGAACTAGGCGCAAAAACACGCTTGATGAACGATGCTTGGTGGACAACAACGCTTTGTGTCCCTGATGAGCCTGCGCCGAGACTCGCGATTATGGAGAAGTCGTTCCCGGGTTCCTGTGTGGTTAATCGCGACGGTAAGCGGTTTGCTAACGAGTCTCAGAACTATATGGCCTTTCAAAAGGATTTGTTCAAGACACACACGGACGACCACCCAAACGCGCCTGCATGGCATGTCTTTGATGCGACATTCCGCGAGAATTTCATGGTGGGGCCGTTGATGACAAAAGCGATGAAGCCGGACTCGCAGATTCCGAAGAAGTGGTTCGATGAGGGTTTTGTTGCTAAGGCAGATACCATTCGCGAGCTGGCTGACATGCTGGGCATCGATGCGGACGGCCTGGAGGAAACGATTGGTAAGATGAATCACTACGCAGAGACCGGAAAGGATGAAGACTTCGGTCGCGGTGATTCGGCCTATGATCGTTACTACGCAGATCCTGCGATTAAGCCTAACCCCTGTTTGGCCCCAATCGTGAAAGCACCGTTTTACGCTATGCGCATCGAAGCGGGAGATTTCGGCACCTTGGGTGGCTTGGATACCGATACCTCGGCCCGTGTCAAAAAAGCAGACGGTGGCGTGTTTGAAGGCCTGTTTGCGGTGGGTAACTGCTCAGCCGCAATCCTCCCTACTTATCCGGGACCGGGTGCTACGCTGGGCCCTGCAATGACCATGGCCTATCAGGCTGCTTGCCACATTAACGCCTAGGAGTTGATATGTTGGACTTAGAAGCAATTGAACTGATCAAGCAACTCAAGGCGCGGTATTTTCGCTTTCTCGACACGCGTAATCTCGAGGGGCTTCAAACGGTATTTACCAGTGATGCGACCGCTTCCTTTATCGGCGGCGATTATGATTTTCAGCTAACTGGCTGGGAGCAACTCGAGGCGTTCTACAAGAAGTCATTTACGGGCCAGAACTTTGGCATGCATAACGGGCATCACCCCGAAATTTGTGTCGATGGTGATACCGCGACGGGCATCTGGTATCTGCAGGATATTTTCGTATCGCTCGAGCACAACATGACCATCATGGGTAGTGCGCTTTACGACGATGAGTACCGTCTTGAAGATGGACAGTGGCGCATCGCGCGTACGGGATACAAACGCCTTTGGGAAGAGCATCACAAGCGTGGCGACGAGATAAATCTCCGCGTAAAACCTATTGCTGACTAATAAATAACCCATTCAACGGGAGAGAATAATGAGAGATGTAGTAATCGTGGACAGCGTCCGAACGGGACTGGCTAAGTCGTTTAGAGGCAGTTTTAACTGGACGCGATCCGATGATATGGCGGCATTCCTCATCGATGCCCTTATCGATCGAAACGCCAAGTTCGACCCCAATGAGGTGGACGACATCATTTTGGGTGCAGCAAACCAAGCGGGTGAGCAGAGCGGAAACCTCGCTCGCATGGCTTCGTTCCTATCAAAATTACCCATTGAAGCCACTGGCACCACGGTCAACCGTTTTTGTGCGTCCGGCTTGCAAACCATCGCCATGGCGGCGAATCAAATCGGCTCTGGTTATACCGATGTGATGATGGCCGGTGGCGCTGAGTCCATCTCCATGCGCGTACGCCAGGAAGCGGGAAAATTTCAGCAGAATTGCGTGCTTCTCGAGAACAAGCCCGAGGTTTACATGGAGATGGGTAATACCGCTGAAGTTGTAGCCCGTCGCTACAACGTGACGCGTGAGTCGCAAGATGAATACGCACTTCAGAGTCAGCAGCGCTATGCGCAAGCGGTTGATTCAGGTGCGATTCAGGACGAAATCGTACCTATGCCTGCCACCATGAAGTTGGTCAACAAAGAAACGGGTGAGGAGACCTTTAAAGACGTTATGGTTGATCGCGACGAGTGCAACCGTGCTGATACAACGCTCGATGGCTTGTCGATGCTCAAGCCCGCCTTCGAGGAGGGCGGTAGTGTCACTGCCGGTAATTCCTCGCAGTTGAGTGATGGTGCATCCATGACACTGCTCATGAGCGCCGAGCGTGCCGAGCAGCTAGGTGTTGAGCCACTGGGTTATTTCCGGGGTTTTGTTACTGCTGGTTGCGAACCTGATGAGATGGGGATTGGCCCCGTTTTTGCGATTCCAAAGCTCTTAAAGCGTGCAGGCCTGAGCCAGGACGATATCGATCTTTGGGAGCTCAACGAGGCGTTTGCCTCGCAGTGTGTTTACTGTCGAGACTTCCTCGATATCGATAATGCCAAATACAACGTCAATGGCGGCAGTATCGCCATCGGTCACCCCTTTGGAATGACAGGCTCTCGTATGGTTGGACGTGTTCTGCGCGAACTCAAGCGCACAGGCGGTCGTTATGGAGTCGTCACAATGTGTGTGGCTGGCGGACAAGGTGCTGCGGGCTTGGTGGAAGCCTGCTAATCACCAGCCTCGTGTGGTTTTCGTCGCCCTTCAGCTAATGAGCCAGTTGTCGAAGCAGGGACTGGGCAGCAGATAGAAGCGATGATAGACCTGACTATTGAAGAGAACAGTGCAGCGCATCCTCCCTAGGTTTGCTCTGGCGCAGTATGGAATGCCCTACTTAAGAAATGGAAAAGTTAAGACATGAAAAAGGCGCCCCAGGGCGCCTTTTTTTGTGTCGAGGAGCTCACGGCCCTGGTGGCAAAGCCTGCTAGTTATCTCGTAAAGCTCAGCATCGCCCCAGTGAACCTGTTGGACCGATTATTGGACCGATGTCGTATCCCTTACCCCAAAATAGCGGGTAGCTGTTTAGTGAGCGGCATTCGTTCTTTGACGGCAGCACCTGTCAACGCAAAGCCTATGAGCTCTCCATTGGTGTTGTGGAACAACGCTTTCACGTCCGGAGCCTCTCCTTCAATGGTCCACTCGCCCTCGGCATCTCGTGCCACAGGAGACACACAGACGGGGCATGCGGGTGTCTTAATGGTCACCGGCATTGCAGGGTAGGCAACTTCCGTGGGCGTGCCCGTAAGCGTTGCGGCCAGTGCCCGGGCTGCAGCCATCAGTGGCGCCACATAGACCAGCACATGACCTGCCACCTCTGCGCAGTCGCCGATCGCATAGACGTTATCGACATTGGTGCGCAGGAATCGGTCAGTCTTGACACCGCGACCGCATTCGATCCCTGCATCCGCTGCAAGTTGCGTGCGAGGACGGACACCGACCGCCGAGAGAACCGCATCGGCTTCAATGGTTTCACCGTTGTTGAGTACAACGCTGTAGCCGTTATCCGTTCTGTTGACGTCAGTTGCCAGCGGGCCAAAGTGGAAAGTGGCACCTTTCTCTTCAAGCGCGCTCTGTACGGCACGGCCCGCGGTCTCGGGAAGCAGGGTGGGTAGGCAGTAGTTCATAGGATCCACTGCTTCTACGGTGTAACCACCGTTGAGAAGGTCATTGGTAAACTCACAACCAATAAGACCTGCGCCAATCACCGCGACTTTACTGCCACCTGTGGCTGAAAGCGTGTCTCTGAAACGACGATAGTCGTCGAGATCGTTAACGCCCATGACTTCATCGGCGGCATCCCCTCCCATAGGCGGACGTATCAGTTCTGCACCGAGTGTCAAAACCAGACTAGAATAGGCGACGCGCTCGCCGCCCTCTAGAACCAGCTCACTCGCACCGGTATCGATCGACGCTACCGACGTTCGGGTGCGCACTGTGATATTGAGGTTCTCCGCCATATTATCGGCGGTTTGTGTTGCTAACTGATCAGGCTCAAATTTCTTGGTAAACCCTGTAGAGATCATTGGCTTCGAATAGTTTTCGCCACCGTCACGGGTAATCAGCGTGATGGCACTATCGGCATCTATTTTCTTAATGGCGTTTGCCAGGGAATAGGCCGCCAAACCTGAACCTACAACCACGATGGGTAGTGCTGCGCCTGGTGAGGTATCTGCAGTATCGGTTGTGGCTTCTTCCTCAGCGTCTTCCGTGCCCGGAATGAGCTCGAAGTCTTCCTTGCCGACGCCACAGTCGGGACAGGTCCAATCGTCAGGCACATCAGCCCACTTCGTGCCAGGTGCAATACCGTCATCCGGCCATCCTTCTTTCTCATCGTAAATGAGTCCACAAACAATGCATTCCCACTGGGCCATGAAAATTCCTTTTAAAACGTAGAGTGCTGCGGCAAGCCTGCCAAACAGTGCGCAGTGTGCCTAAATTACACGTAACAGTCATCCGCTGCTGGGACTACTGCAAGGCTTAAACTGAAAAAAAGCTGAACTAAAGGTTGAGAATCCAGAGCAGACTGGCGCTGCTCAGAGCACCCCAAAGCACAAGCGCCATCGCGATGAGCCTTGGGCATATCGTTTTGAGTGACTGCAGTGACATTTGCGAGCCGATCAAAAATAGCGCCAGCGCGAAGAGACTCTTGCTGACCATGGAAAAACCGCTGGTGATTTCGCTCTCGAACTGGAAATAACCACCAATGACACTCGCGACAAAAAACAAAGTCACAAAAAGAGGAATCCGTACTTCGTTCGCCGTGATGCGCTTCATCGAGTAGCTGGCGAGAATAATAACCGGGATGAGCCATAGTATGCGCAGGACTTTGAGGGTGGCCGCGGTTGTCAGCGCTTCGTCTCCGTAGATTGCCGCTGCTCCGACCACAGACGAGGTGTCATGGATGGCCATTGCTGCCCACATACCAAATTGTTGTTGGGTCATGCTCAGTCGCTCACCAATCATTGGGAACAAGAGGATGGCAATCCCGTTCAATACAAAGATAATCGTGAGTGTTTGCGCGACCTGCGAGTCTTGCGCTTTGATCACTGGCGCCATTGTCGCGACTGCAGTACCACCGCAAACGGCGGTCCCCGTGGTCAATAGCTTGCCACTGGTGTCATCTGTTCGAACGAGCTTTAGGAGCACGTAGCCAGAGATCAGCGTCGCAAGGACCATGACCGAGACGATCATGCCGTTGCTTGACCCTAGAGTGACAACTTCGCGAAACGGTAGCGCCAGCCCCAGAATGACAACGCCGCTTTGAAGCGCGCCTCGCGATAGTTTTGGCGCGTTTTCAAGCGGTGCGGGTCCCAGTGTTAGAGCGAGTACAATGCCCAAAAACAGGGCGACCGCTGCTTGCTGCAGGTACACAGCAAAAAGGGCGGCGACTGAATAAGTAATAAAGGTATTCGTTTTTGTCATATGGGAAGTATGACAGTAATCATTGCGAGGTCCAGCCTAGAAATAACTAATTTGAAGTAACTACTTGCGACCCAAATCATACTGCGTCAATGCAAGACGACTGTGATGTTGACCTGCAAAAAGCCAGCAGAAAATTTCACCATTTCGGATTTGCTATTTGGCTGATTCAACCTGCGAAAGCACCCGCAAAAGGCTTCGAAATAATAAGGAAATGCCGAATCTCTATGGCTGCTGTCGATAATTGGATCGTCGCGCTCTACTGGCTGGGTATCCTCGCTGCCGGACTTCGTGCAAGCCGAGGTGTTATGGCACTGGTGGAACGTTATCGGTCTGGCAATAACGATCTTGGTAGGTATAGTGCTAAGTTCTTCTCATACTGAGCATGACATCGATACTGATCTGGTGTGGAGAAAAGCCTTCTTAAATGCTGCGGGCTATTCGGTAAGCTGGCTAGGTGGTTATCTTGGGTTAGCATTGTGGACGTGATTTTTATTCGCGGTGTTATTGGTATTCGGGATACGCTATCAATTAACAGATGGTATCAGTTATGAGCCGTTTCCTAAGTTTTATATCCCTGGGTGGAAAGAGCCCATGGTTTTTCAGCAGCACCTCAGTTTTATCGGGCCTTGAGGAATAGGTATGGCGATCGTCGGACTCAATCATTTCAACATCATGGGGTCACGATCGCTTATTAACGAGGTCCGAGAATTTTATGTTCAGGTGATCGGACTGAACGAGGGGTGGCGCCCTGACTTTGATTTTGAGGGTCACTGGCTCTACGCGGGAGATGCCCCGATTCTTCATCTGATGGTGTCAAGTGACGAATCCGCTACGCTGGATAGCGGTCAAGCTGTGCGCGTGGGGCACCTCGATCACATTGCTTTCACTGCTACAGATTTATCTGCAGTAGAGGTTAGGCTTAACAATCTAGGCAAGGCGTACAAGAAAAAGCGAATATCGAGAGCCAATATCACGCAGCTCTTCTTACACGACCCAATCGGATTGGGCGTTGAACTGAATTTTTCTGATACCGGTGAATAAACGTCGCTGCCGACACGGTAGCTGCAAGGACTCTCCCATTGGCGCTTTCTAGACACGAGGCTTCATGCGGTGCACCTCGGGGTTAGCTGCTTTGCAGCCAATCGAACGAGTACATGGCCTCGATTGCACCGACCGGATACAAAAAAGCCCCATCCGTTGGATGGGGCTTTCATGTACGCTCTTGAAATTTGGCGCGCCCGGTACGATACCTAAAAACGCCATTGCCTCTGGCGTTTTTCCCCTCCGGGCTCGGTGCGGTGCACCTCGGGGTTAGCTGCTTTGCAGCTAATCGAACGAGTACGCGGCCTCGACTGAACCCACCGGATACAAAAAAGCCCCATCCGTTGGATGAGGCTTTCATGTACTCTCTTGAAATTTGGCGCGCCCGGTACGATTCGAACGTACGACCGCCTGATTCGTAGTCAGGTACTCTATCCAGCTGAGCTACGGGCGCGAAGGGATGCATGATACTCCAGAGCCTCCGATTTTCAAGTCTGCCGTGCACCCGAAGCGTTCTTTTGAGAATGTCACAACCGCTTGATTGATGATTATCCGTTAGGGCCATCATAAGCTTGCTCTATGTGACGACTATGTCTACCTTGCGAAAAGAATAAAATGGAGGGAGTAGCCAATGCCTCGTATGAGATTGTCGGAAATTGAGTCAACGTGTCGAACAGCGCTTTTGAATGTGGGTGCCAGCGCTGAGCAGGCAGACATTGTTGCTGCTGAGATCGCAGATGCTGAGGCTGAGGGTATTAGGAACGTCGGCCTCGGTTACATGCACCTCTACCTCAAGCATCTAAAGGTTGGCAAGGTGAAACCGGGTGCATCTCCTAAGATCGTAAAGACTTCCTCTTCAAGTACTGTTATCGACGCCGACTTCGGATTTTGTCACCACGCCTACATGATTGGAGAGTCGCGCCTTATCGAAACCACTCGCGATCAAGGGGTAGGGCTTATGTCGATTCACCAATCTTCATCGGCAGGCGTTCTCGGTTGGTTTGTTCGCAGGCTCGCACAGCAGGGATTGGTCTCGCTCATGTTTGCCAATAGCTCCAAAGCCGTCGCCGCTCACGGAGGGAAGGTTCCCTTTTTTGGTACCAATCCATTTGCTTTTGGTGCGCCGAGAGCGACAGAGGAGCCACTGGTTGTCGATATGGCCACTGCATCAACCGCACGCGTAAATTTGGTAAAAGCGGCTGCTGAAGGCCGAGAGATAGAGCCAGGTCATGCGATTGATGTGGATGGCAATCCGACCACTGACCCCGCCGCGGGCTTGAAAGGGGCACAGTTGCCTGTTGGTGGCCCTAAAGGCTTTGGTCTTGGGCTTATGGTCGATGTGCTTGGCGGTGTGCTTACAGGTAGTAATTGCTCCTACGAAGCATCGATGTTTGCCACTACGGAAGGTGGCCCACCTAACGTTGGTCAAACCATTATCGCGATGGATCCTGCGTTCTTCAGCGATGGCTTCGTGACTCACCTAGAGTCTATGTTCACCGACTTAACGAAAGATAATGAGGTAAGGGTGCCCGGTGAGCGACGCGCCGAATTACGGCGCTTACATGAAGCGCAGGGCGTTGAGGTGCCAGACAATCTTCTCGCGCAGATTGCTGAGCTGTCGTCGTAAGCTACGACTCTGCCAAGTCAGCGACTTTACAGAGTGGCGAAGGATGCGCCTACAGATACTCTGTTCGCGCATCCAGTAGCGCTTCAAGCGCATACTCAGCGTATGACTGATCTACGAGGAGAGAAAACACGTCGCTCCCATCGAGTTCATGTCGCGCGACGATGCAGTTGATCAGGGCCATTTGGGTTTGTGCGACATCTCCAACATTGAATGCATCGGACGACAAGTCCACACCGCAGAGTTTCGCCATCATTTCAGGTGTTTGATCGCCACTTAACACCAGCCAGGCATGACTACTCTGACAGAACAATGGATATATACCGTCGTTAAACTCCTGACTCACGGAGTTTGCAGTTTGCGCATCATTGCTTGGGTCAAGAAACCAAAACTCCCGGTTGCTGAGGGCCATAGCGAGAACCTCGCTACCCGCCGTGACGATCTGGTTAGGCGCTTCGGGAAGCTTCCAGCCCTTGGCGCTAAGTGAGGCCGACGCCTCTTTGCCTCTAACGCCCCATCGCTGCTTGTGGGTGTAGTCTGTTATTGAAATTGCACCCTCGTAGACTGCGCCAGCGAGAGGTGATTCACCTACTTGAACAAGATTCTCGCTCATAGCTCTTGCCTCGCATTTTCAGGGTCATAAAACGGGGTATCTGCAACTAATGCGTGCACATGTACCGCGTTGTCTGTTCGGATAACCACCTCTTTGCCTGAACTAGCGTCTTCAGGATGTACATAAGCCAAGCCAATAATCTTATTGAGTGTTGGAGAGTATTCGCAGGAGGTGACCGAGCCCACGATATCGCCGTTTCGAATGACTAAATGACCTTCCTTGGGTTGTGGGCTTGTTGCGCCAAGTTCAAATCCCACGAGTTTTCGCTCAAGCGGTGCTTTAGATAGGATCTCGACACTTTTCGCCCCGACAAAGAACGGCTTCTTTTTAGCGATTGCCCATCGTAGCGAGACCTCGTCGGGTTG
>CBFIBL010000080.1:0-5195 GCA_965660865.1 Luminiphilus sp. | reverse complement strand
TTCAACGCGATACTGGCAACTTGGAGAATAAAAAATGAATACAGCAGTACCTGAACGCGCAAAGTTCCACCACATGAAGGATGGCACCGCGGATGACTGGATGATCATTGGTGCCGAAGTGCAGGAGTTTTCTAAAACACTTTATCAACGAATCATCGATCACTTGTTGCTACTCGAGGGCGACTGCGGCGGCTTCCCCGTCGATCGTCTGACGCACTGCCTACAGACAGCAACGCTCGCTCATAAGGATGGTAAAGACGAGGAGTACGTCGTCTGTGCTCTGCTGCACGATATCGGCGACACGCTTGGTCCGGCGAACCATGCAGATATTGCCGCTGTTTTGCTCCAGCCGTATGTGAGTGAAGCGAACCACTGGATGGTCAAGCATCACGCGATCTTCCAGGGCTACTACTTCTTTGAGTACCTCGGCCTCGATAAAAATATGCGCGAGACCTACAAGGACCATCCGATGTACGAGCAGACGCTCGAGTTCATCGAGAAGTACGATGCGCCAGCGTTTGACCCCGAAGCAGAGACCTATCCACTGTCGTTCTTCGAGCCGATGATTCAGCGTGTGTTCGAAAAGCCCAAGCAGTCGCTGTACAAGTCCGAGACTTCTACAGCCTTCCAAGACTGATTGATATTCTGCGGTAATTAGAGGGGGCTTCGGGCTCCCTTTCTTATGATTCAAAGTCCTGTTTACAGCCTTCTGCACAGCCCTCTTCACAGCCTGCGGCGAGGATTCATATGAAGTCCGGTTCGCTTCTATGGCAGCGACGCCTCCGGGTCTGGCATCGGCGTCTAGCGATCATCACCGCGGTTCAGCTTTTGCTATGGACCGTCAGCGGTGTCTATTTTGCGTTTATCGATATCAAGGAAGTTCGTGGAGAGCCACATCGTCTGGCGTTGCCGACGCAGGCGATCGATTTATCCCAATTCGACTTGCCTGTCACTGCAACCTCGCAACTCATCGTCAAGCCGAGACTCAAAGGCGAGCTTGTTGTTGGGGTGGTCGACAGTAAAACAGGCGCAACTAACTGGCTTACCCCGCAAGGTGTGCCGGTAGAGCCACTCACTTCAGAGCAGGCAATATCGGTCGTCTGGGATAAGACCGATATCGCTGCAGATGTCACCGAATGGGTAACAACAGCATCAGAAGCGGCGGAGTATCGTGGGCGGCAGCTACCGTTGTGGCGCGCCTATGATGTCGATGAGCCCTCGTTGAGGGTTTATGTTGACCCCCGATCTGGCGATATTGTGGCGATTAGAAATACTGCGTGGCGAGCCTGGGATTTTCTCTGGATGCTCCACATCATGGATTACGACGATCGCGATGACATAGGGACTTGGCTACTGAAGCTGTTCTCACTGCTCGCCTTGTTGACCGCGATCGCGGGTATTGTGCTTTATGTCCTGATCCCAAGGCGCACTAACTCAAAAGCTTAGATTTCCCCGTTTTTTTGTCTGCCTTCCTACTTCCCCGCGGTTATTACTAAGCCAAGGCCGAGGCTCTACTTGCCATTTCCCTCTCGGATCTCGATGCTCAGGCTGACAATATCTCCCCGCCAATCGTACATAACCAGTCATGCGTAAGGTGAGCTCTTCAACGATGTCGCAACCTGAGAGTAAATGCCTGGTGAGTGAGTGCACTGAAAGCGCCGCTTTTGAGGGGCTGCGGTGTGCTATTAAAGAAAGATAAGAGGCCAAAGATAGGCGAAGAACACACCTGTGACATATACCGCTGAGGAGCCAATCAGTATCCGGCGGCTCAACACTCTCAGCGCGTTGCAGGCTGCCGCTTGCTCAGGGTCTGCAGGGCAGGGGGCGTTTCTTGCTCGCCACTGCATAAAGGCGGATGCGCTCAGCAGCACCCCTGACGCAATGAAAAGAGGTCCTTTATTCGCGGACAGCCACATGATGCCGGGAACGGCGGCGGTGAGACCTGCCATCACTGCTCCCGCACCGATCGTAATCAGAAGTGCGGGTAGCGCGCAGCATAATAGCGTCGACGTGCTTGCGAATAACGACAGCGTCGGGCCAATCAGTGACCTACGATCGATCGGATTCATCCGCCAAGCGCCTCACTGCCACGGCGGATGGCCGCAATGCGGTAGCCTGCTTTCTTGGCAAGTTTTTCAATTTGCTTGTCGGTAAGCGCGTCGCCTTCACCGATAACCAAACTCAAGGTCTTCTTATCCAGATCGACGTAAACCGCGGCGACCTCGTCGCGTTTGCCAAAGATTTTATTCATGGCGGTAGCACAGAAATCGCAGACAACGCCGAGAACATCGACGACTACAGGTGCACCACCTGCAGCAAGTGCCGCGGCCACGTCATCAGTCTGGGTAATGGTTGCCGCCATGCTCATTGCGCCATGGTCGTGTTCTTCATGATCCCCGTGCCTGTCATGGCCAGCGTCTTCATGCTGATGCGCGTGTTCATGACCATGATCATGATCACCATGCTGCATGCCAGACATAGCGTGATGATCCGGTCCCTCGTTGCTGTGGTCAGCGAATGCCGACACCGGTAAGGCCAGTGCAGCTACCAGGGTCAAAGATTTATAGAATGCCGTGTTCATAGAAATTCTCCTCTAAAAACGGTAAGTGAAATTTAACAGTGGCTTCGAATCGCTGAGGTTGTAACCCACCTCTAGTAAAGCCGGACCTTTGAAAAAACGGATGAGTGGCGTAACGGTAGTAGCTTCCTCGAGATGTTCTCGTCGATCGACTTCGACCATGAGCCAAGTGTGCAGGTCACCGGTGTCGCCCTCGTAAGGTGCCCACCCAACACGCGCTGCGTGCATGGTTTGATTTCCGAGTTGCCCCAGATCAGCCGCGCGCATCTCATAGCTCGCGAACAGAGAGCGTGTCTCCCAGTCAGCCATGACCCCTGCGAAACTCGCCGTCTCTGTTATCGAGCGCTGGCCGCGCGTTCGTTCGGCACGACCGACACCACCGGTGAGATAGAGATTGGCTTGGTAATCTTTTCCAAACCAACGTTTTGCAAGGTAAGTCGGTTGAATCGCTTGCATCCGTATATCAGCACCTCGCATCCACTCGTAACGCGCGCCGACGGAATAGTTGTAGGCGGGTGTGTAGTGAAGCAGTGCTGCGCTCGAGGCGCGATTTGAGGTTTCGATCAGGGTCCAGCCTCCTGCGTAGGAAACCGGGCGTGCGAGTGCACCGGCGCTCACTGTGATCGCAGCGAAACCAAGTACCAAACTCGCAAGGCGAATTTTCACTTCTTGCCTCGCATTACCTTGATGAGCTCATCGATCTTCGCCTCGCGATCACTGAGGTTGTCACCTTCAAGCGCGTGTTGAACACAGGTGGCAATATGGTCATCGAGGATGATCGACTCAAGGCTAGAGAGTGCGGCACGTGCAGCCTGCACTTGTCTTGCGATATCGATGCAGTATCGATCCTCGTTTACCATTCGGCGCAAAGCTTTGACTTGCCCCTCAATGCGGGCGAGTCTGCGATCAACGTTATCTCTGGTTTGTTGTTTCACAAAACACCTCCTATGCTTTCAATATACCCCTGGGGGGTATTATTCGTCAAATACCCCTGGGGGGTATCCCTGCTTGCGGCTGGAGGTATTGCAGCAAAATACTTAAAAACAGCGGGTTTCAGTGCTTGTTCAGAATTTCAGCTTGGCTGAGGAGCCGTACTTTAGGTGAAAATGCATCGCTCGAAGCTTGCCATTGTGTCTAGCCTTAGGGCGTGGCACGGTAAGTGCATTCAAGGGTGATTCCCTCAGTGGCGATCTGGCTGTCGATTTCAGCAAAGTGGGTTCGCTATGAATTGGGGGCGATTTGGGAGATTTATCGATGACTATTTATTCAACGAGCGGCCGCGGTGCTCGCTATAACTCTATTGTTGAGACGGTGGGCGACACGCCCTGTGTGCGACTCAATCGGACCGGGCCATCCCACGTGTCGATGTACGTGAAGGTTGAGTCCTTCAACCCGCTTGCCTCGGTAAAAGACCGATTAGCATTGAATATTATTGACGCGGCAGAGCGCGCAGGGACTTTGAAGCCGGGTCAAACTGTGGTTGAGGCAACGTCTGGTAACACCGGTATTGGGCTTGCGATGGTCTGTGCCGCAAAAGGCTACCCATTGGTCATTACCATGGCCGAGAGTTTCTCGATTGAGCGCCGCAGGCTCATGCGCTTTTTGGGTGCCAAGGTGGTGTTAACTCCGAAGGAAGAGCGTGGCATCGGCATGTATAACGCCGCAAAGAAACTCGCTGAGGACAATGGTTGGTTCTTTGCGAGGCAGTTTGAAAACGCGGCGAATGCCGATATCCACGAATCAACAACAGCCCGTGAGATTCTGGCCGACTTTAAAGACACGTCGCTCGACTACTGGGTAACGGGCTATGGTACGGGCGGAACGGTTACCGGTGTTGCGCGTGTCCTAAGAGCCGAGCGTCCCGACTGCAAGATCGTCCTGTCGGAGCCTCACAACGCCACGCTCATCGGTTCAGGCGTCGCGCAAGAGCGCAATGACGATGACTCGCCCAAGGGTAGTCACCCTGCGTGGGAGCCGCACGTGATTCAGGGCTGGACCCCGGACTTTATTCCAAAGGTCCTGCAAGAAGGTATCGACCGCGCCTTCTTTGATGAGGTGAGACCGGTTGATGGTACAAAGGGTATGGCGATAGCGCAGCACTTAGCCGCCAACGAGGGAATTCTGACGGGTGTATCCGGCGGATCGACCTTACTAACGGCGATTGAGGTCGCGGAGAGTGCGCCTGATGGCTCGGTCATCTTGGTCATGCTCCCCGATACCGGTGAGCGATATTTATCTACACCGCTGTTTGAGTCGATTCCTGCCGAAATGAACGATGAGGAACACGCGCTGTTTGTATCGACGCGCTGATTGCTTGACAGGATGGATGAGGGAAACAGGTAAGGCATAAAAAAACCCGCGGCAAGCGCGGGTTTTTTGTTTTGTTATTTAAGCGTTAGTAGCCTCTCAAATTCGCAAAGCGATCCGCGTGGTAGTGGTAGTCGCCGTAAGCCTGACGGCATACCGCCGCGCGCTTCATAAAGAAGCCGATATCAAACTCGTCGGTCATACCGATACCTCCGTGCATTTGAACACCCTCCTCGGTGGCGTTACGAACAACTTTCGCGCACTTTGCTTTCGCCATACTTGCCAGAACAGAACGCTTCTCGCTGTTCTC
>CBFIBL010000079.1:0-40830 GCA_965660865.1 Luminiphilus sp. | reverse complement strand
GCGCCTCGCTGGGTACAGTTCAAACGAGGACGGTTTTGCTCGGAATGTTTTCTCGGGACGCGACGAGATCGAGCACAACAAGAAAGCAATTCGCTGGTCAACGCATTTCGAATCGGAAGCCTTAACCATTGACACAGTCGTTGACTGGGAAGATCGCGAGCAGTCTGGTTCCATGTATCGCGCCATCGACAGTGGCGATATTTGGGAGACATTTGATGAATATGTTGTCGATGACACAACACTGGGCGGCAACAATCAGCAAATTGACTCAGACCTTGAGGCCGGTGAAGCCGATATAGGTGATCAGGTCTCGATCGGTATTTTTATTGACTACGACCTAGGCTTTGCCACCCTGACCTCTAATACGGGCTACAAAGACCACGACTACTATTACTCTGAGGATTACGACGGTACGCCTCTCAATATCAATAACTTCCAATTCGAGCAGTCTGGCGAGTACTTCCAACAAGAGCTGCGCCTCACAAGCAACGGTGAAGGCCCGCTCAGCTGGTACACCGGTGTGTCCTATTACGATGAAGACCTTGACGCTGCGTTCACAGCAACAGGTTCCGAGGACCTCATGTGCCAGTACTATTACAACGAGTACTACGACGCGCCCTTGTACGAAACCTGTGATGAGATTTATTACGTAACCTATTATCTGGGATTTGAACCCTCTGCTAGCGGTAATTTGGTCGAGCAAGGCATGCTCAAAGGGAAATACACCGGCTGGGCCGCGTATGTAAACCTGGACTACCAAGTCACTGACGAACTCGTGGCCTCGGTCGGCGTGCGCTACACCAAAGACGACAAAGACTTTGGCATTTTGGTTCCTGAACCTGAGAGTGATTTGGGACCCTACTTCACCTACGGGTTTGCAACCGCTGAATACATCGAAGATTCCAAATCTTGGAGCGACACAACGACACGCTTCGCGGTTACCTGGACACCCAACGACGACGCCATGTTCTTCGCGAACTACACCCAGGGGTTCAAGTCTGGCGGGTTTGGTAGCTTTTGGATACAAGACGCCAGTGGAAACCCCCCAGCCTACGAAACAGGCATCACTCAAGGCGACGGTTACCTGCCTGGCTCGTTCCGTCCAGAGCAGATGGATTCTTATGAGGTCGGCTTTAAAACAAGTTACCTCGATGGGGCTGGAAATTTTGACCTGACGGCTTTTTGGTATGACTACACAGACGCACAGGTCATCAGCTATGTGGATATCGATTTCGAAGATGACGACGAGATCGATGCGTTCTCCGCTCGCGTGCTCAACGTGGGTCAAACCGACGGCATGGGTGTGGAAGCCTCTACTACCGTGGCCGTTAATGAATACACCACCTTATACCTGTCTCTGGGTTACCTCGATACTGAGGCGACCGGGCTTGAGGAGATTTGTGGCCTTGACGGCCCTGACGGAGAGGAAGGAAAGGGCTGTGAAGGCAGCCGTGTATTCTGGGCGCCCAAAGTGACCGGCGCCGGTAAACTCGATGTTGATATTCCCATTGACGGTGGCACGATTGCCTCTAGCTTTGAAGTGTCATACGAGAGCGAGCGCGGTGGCAGCTGGGAAGGCTACTCCGAAGGCATGATTGGCTCATACGCAGTTGCCAACCTTCGTATTGGCTACGAGTCTGACGACAACTGGTACATTCAGGCTTACGCCGAGAACGTCTTTGATGAGTTCACTTGGGATGGCTACAACGCTAATGGTGGCATCTTGCCATCTCACTTCTTTGGCCCTATGCGCCCAAGAACAATTGGCATCCGCACAGGCATTAGCTGGGACTGAATCCCTGACGCATGCCTTATTAATCGGCCAGCAATCCCTCGCGGTGCGCTGGCCGAGACGTTTCTGGGGATAGCCAAATGGCAATGAATGTCGGCGCAAAGTCCGGGTCCTCTATCGCCCCCAACCACTCGCCGTTAAAGTAAAAGCGGCTTACACCTGATGCATCGACATCGAAGGTGATGGTGTCGCCCTGATTTACGTCTGGCCATATTGCTTCTAAGTACTCGACCCAAGCCGACTGACGGTCATCGGTGAAACCTAAGTGGTCCCATTCTTTTGTTGTTTGGCTGGCAAGTACACTGCCGGAAATAGTGCGCGCGTAAGTAAGCTCGTAGCGAAAAGACGTTTTTTGATCTTGCCAATTACCCGTCTCGGTAAAGAGCGCCGAATCAAACACCTTAAACACCATAACGCGAAGCGATGAGGTACCCACTTGCTTAAGCGGGGGAAGCGCATCGAAGGATAAAAAAAGAGACGCAGCGCCTCTGCTCTCGTCCGCAGCCATATTGACGGCGGACTCGTCAGTCTCTGCCGCTACAACAAGTGCGGCTGCATAGAGAAACAACAGCGCGAGAACTCTATGCTTCATGCCGTCTGTTTTTGATACTGACTAAAGCGCACCATCAGAGGCAGCATGATCATCCACAGCGGAACAAGCAGGATCATTGTATTCACTTCGCCAAGCGGGAGTGTGACTGCACCGAACTTCTGGCCCGCCAGATAGTTAAGCGGAGCGATGGCACCCAGAACAACGGGCCGCCACCAACTCTCGCCAAGAAACGCCATCGCACGGGGCAGCGCCGTGGGGAACACGCACCAAAGACAGACCATCCAAATTGGAAACAGCTGGTCGCCAAAGTGAAACACGCCCAACAGAGTCAGTACAAAGTCAATGCCCAACCCCAAAGCCAAACAAGGTAAGACGCGACGCAACTCAAGACGCAGATCGGCAACTGCCCAGTAATGAAATGCCATGAGGGCAAAGGTTAATAAAAGCCAATCGTCGCGACCGAGCACACAGCTAAACCACGTTGTTTGGAACCAGACGGCGTTAAACCAAGATTTTTCGACAAGATTCATGCTGCTGATACGACAAACTCAGCACTTAAGATCTCGTGGTTTAACTTACACCGTAAAATTGTGCGGTCTTATCTAGGGCCTTAGCCAAACTGGATACCAGCGCATCAGCTTCTTCGGTGGAAGTGACAAAAGGCGGCGACATGATCATGGCATCGCCGGTTTGACGCACCATCAAGCCGCTTTCGATCGCTCGGTCGCGACAATATACCGCCGCCGCAGACTCCCGCGCGAGACGCTCTCTTGACCCCTTATCACGCACCAACTCCACCGCAGCCACGAGGCCTTTGGAACGAACTTGGCCAACAATCGGATGGTCTGCGAGGCCTTGAAGGGCATTAGCAAAATAGGGTGCCAAGACTGACTTTGATTGCTCCAGAATATCGGTATTCTCGAGAACATCCATGGTCGCTAAGCCAGCAGCACAGGACGCAGGGTGACCTGAGTAGGTCAGGCCATGGGCGAATTCCCCACCATGACCCAATAGCACATCCGCTACCTTGTCGCTAACTAGGCAGCCACCTAAAGGCATGTAGCCGTTGGTCACCGCCTTCGCAAAGGTGATGAGATCAGGCTTTGTACCGTATGTCTCAAAGCCAAACAGGTTACCAGTTCTACCAAAACCACAAATCACCTCGTCAGAGATGAAGAGAATATCGCGTTCATCAAGAATTTTTTGAACAGCAGGCCAGTATGTATCGGGTGGGATAATAACTCCGCCAGCTCCCTGAATAGGCTCCGCGATAAAGGCAGCCACCTTACTCTCCCCGAGCTCATCGATTTTTCTCGCCAACTCGTTAGCCGCCCACAACCCGAACTCATCCGAGCTCATATCACCACCGAGCTCGAACCAGTGTGGCTGCTCGATATGACAGATATAGTCCAGACCCTCGGTCTGTTCGTGCATCGCACTCATACCACCCAGCGAGCCAGCGGCAATGGTGCTTCCGTGGTAAGCGTTTTTACGACTGATGATTAGGCGCTTCTCTGGCTTGCCGAGCAATTGGAAATACCGATGCACAAACTTGATTTGCGTGTCGTTGGCCTCGGAGCCCGAGTTGGTAAAGAAGACTTTATTAAAGTGGGCGGGCGCCATGCTGGTGAGCCGCGTGGCTAACTCCACCGCAGGCTGATTCGAGCATTTAAAGAAATTATTATAAAACGGTAACTCCATCAGCTGGTCCGCAACCGCCTTTTTGATACCGTCCTGACTGTAACCAAGACTACAACACCACAATCCCGACATGGCGTCCTGAATCTTATTGCCATCGGAATCGTAAATGTAAATATGTTCTGCACGGCTAACGATCCGGCCGCCATTTTGTGCGTAATCACGAAAGTCTGTAAAAGGGTGTAAATGATGTTGCTGATCAAGTTGTCGCAACTGATTCGTTTCTAACGTGGCATTCACGGTATGATCTCCATTTCAGCCCTCTATTTTCCATGAGGTTTAACATTGGCGCCGTACCCCGACGGGGTAAGAGTAGACGAGCGCCCCAATCGGCAGGAACAGCTTTTCATGATGGTGAATGAAGAATACCGAGGACTGGTCTACCCCTGGGGTCGTAAGAGCCCTGTAGGTTACGGACAACCCTTCGAGGTTGCACCCGGTGTTTGGTGGGTCAGATTCGAAATGCCCGGAGGTCTGGACCACATCAATATCTGGTTGCTCGAGGAGGAGGGCGGCTGGACCGTTGTCGATACCTGCATGAAACTCGACAGCGCTAAAGCGCAGTGGGAACAGTTATTTGAGGGGTTCATGCAAGGCAAACCGATCCTGCGTGTCATTTGCACTCATTTACACCCAGACCACATTGGCTTGGCCGGTTGGTTATGTGAACGTTTCGACTGCGAGGTTTGGATGACTCGCAGCGAGTACCTTAACGGTAGTTTACTTCTCAGCTACACGTCTAACGAGATCCCAAAAACAGCGCTGACCTTTTACAAGCGCGCCGGCTTCAGCGACGAACTTATGTCGAGCTATCAGAAGCGCTTCGGCACCTTTGGCAAGATGTCCGAGCCCCTACCGCACAGTTATCGACGAATTGTCGACTTGGAAACCATCAATATCGGTAACCACTACTGGCAAGTGGTAATCGGCCAGGGGCATTCACCGGAGCATGCTTGTCTCTACTGCCCGGGACTAAAGCTGATTATTGCCGGCGATCAAATTCTTCCGAGAATCACACCCAATGTTTCAGTCTTCCCTACGGAGCCAGAAGGGAACCCACTCGAATATTGGCTGTCATCCAATACACGCCTGCTGGACATCCTCCCTGAGGATTTACTGGTACTTCCCGCGCATCAATCTCCCTTTAAAGGTGCGAGAACCCGGCTGAACCAGATAATCGACGGCCATCGCCAATCGCTCGCACGTTTATACAATCATCTAAGCGAACCCAAGACGGTGCCACAGTGTTTCACACCATTATTTGACCGAGAACTCAAGGACCACGAGGTTCATTTAGCAACAGGCGAGACTGTTGCTCACCTCAATTATCTCGTTCAACGCGGAAACGTTCATCGCGAGATAAACCCAGAGGGGCTGTATACTTATCAGGCCAATCCGAACTCGCAATTTATCCACGCAGATGACGCCGCTGCTTAAACGACTGATCGCAAAATTTGCTCGCTTTTACTACCTTCGACGGCATCAGAAAGCCTGGGAGGGTATTCCCGTTGCCGAGATTCCGGTCAGTAATCTCTGCGTTGAACTCGAGGGCCGGCAGATCAGTCTGCGCATGTATCATGGCGACAACGACAAGCCTATGGTTATTTACGCGCATGGCGGTGGCTGGGTCGTTGGCAGCCTAGAAACCCATGATCGCTTTTGCCGTGCGCTCAGCCGCGAGAGTGGCTGCAGCCTGATAGCCATTGACTACCGCTTAGCACCAGAGTTCGAATACCCAACAGCACACGATGACTGCCTCGCCGCAAGCGAGTGGGTCATCGATAATCTCGACAACCTTGCGCCCAACAATGGCATGTTCATCCTGGCAGGGGACAGCGCTGGCGGTAATATCGCTATCGCTTCAACCCTTGCGCTGCAACACCGCTACGGTATGGCGGGCTGCCTTGCGATCTACCCAGCGACACAACATTACATCACTAATCTTCCTTCGTATGAGGAACATGCGACATCAGGACTCGTACCCGCGCGCAATATGCGTTGGTGTTGCAACGCCTACCTTGGAAATCTTGCCCCGGCAGATCCCTCCCTTGAACGCATGTTCCCAGGCCGAAGAACATCGCTCAACGAATTTCCCAGAACACTCATTATAACTGCCGAACGAGATCCAATCCGAGACGACGGTGCGCGCTTTGCTGTCCGACTTCATCAGGCTGGCTGCAAAGTGGTATACAAGCACCTCGAGACCGCCAGTCACGGATTCATCTGCTCCGAGGGTGACTCGGGAGACTTTCAGCGGGCAGTGAGTATCGCCAGCCAGTGGCTGGCAACACCGCTTATTCTGAGATCGCCTCAAGAAGATTGAGAATTTCTGATTTCTCAAGCTGGCGAGGACAGAAATAGCCATCGCCCTCATCCATAGCGGCTTCGGCGATCACATCGAACGACTCACGCTTTATGCGCGGATCCGTCGGTGCTATACCAACATCGGCAATCAGCCGCTCAACTTCCGCGATAAACGCACGCGCCCGAGTCTCCGGATGACCTGAGTCGGAAACGCCGGTTGCCACTGCAAGTTCGGCGAGTCGCTCGACGGCCGTCTCTCCGTAGAGGGTCAATACGTGCGGCAGAACAAGCGCATTTGCATGTCCATGGGGTATGCCAAAGTTTGCACCCAGCTGGTGTGCAATCGCGTGGACGTTACCCACGTTAACCTGATTGATAGCCACGCCCGCATTGTAAGCAGCGAGTGCCATACCCTCTCGCGCATCCATATTTCCTGGATCTTCACAGGCCTGTCGCAGCCAGCGGAAGACGCCTTGCACGGAAATCCGCCCCATCTCTGTGCGATTACCGCGCTCCCAAGCCGAAATATAGGCCTCGATACCGTGAGTTAGTGCATCGATACCGGTGGCGGCTGTGATCGGCTTTGGCAGTCCCACCATCAGGCAGGCATCGAGTGCGACGGCTGCGGGGTGAATAGACCCTCCCGAAATAATCTCTTTTTTATGGGTCGACTGGTTAGTGATAACAGCGCCCATCGTTGCCTCACTGCCCGTGCCCGAGGTCGTTGGAATAACAAATAAGGGCGCAGCCTCATCTGGTGCTTTGCCAAACCCAGCCCAAGTCGTCATATCATCCCCAGCGTTGTGCTTGGTCAAAGCAATAACCTTTGCACAGTCGATAGACGAACCACCTCCCACGGCGACAATCGCAGTAGCGCCAGACTCCCGCAAAATACGAGCCCCTGCTTCAACGTGGCCGTAGGTAGGATCAGGGTCCACTTGGTCGTACCAGCTGAGCGTGACACCCTCACGGTTAAGGCCAGCGACAGCCTCATCAGCAAGCCCCAAGTCGCGCAGCGCTCTGTCAGTCACGACCAGCACAGAAGTATGGCCCAACTCGATAATGCGCTCGCACAGGCGCGCACAACTCGCCTTCCCTACAAACGCCATGTACTGCCCAGACGGCTCACCCGCAACGAGCTTAGCCATCACGTAGATCAGGCGATTTTTTAATTTTCTGAGAAACATTGGTTTAGCCATGACATGCCCCTAGTTTTGCGACGAGCTGCCGATTACCGCTATGCTCGCCAAATCTCTTTTAATTTGTGCTAACAGTAACCCTAGGAATGCGTTTGCGCCACCATGACATATCACTTTATACACATTGAAGACCCAGAGACATTAAGCATTCAGGAAGGAGAAGATCTGACTTGCGGTGCAGACGAAGTCGTAATTGATGTCGCCTACGCCGGCATCAACCGCGCAGACGTATTACAGCGTATGGGGTTCTATCCGCCACCCCCAGACGCAAGCCCCGTCATGGGGTTGGAGGTTTCGGGTTGCGTAAAGGTTGCAGGCAAGCAAAGTGGTTTCTCGGTAGGTGAGCGCGTGTGTGCACTCGTGCACGGCGGAGGCTATGCGACACAAGCCATCGCAAAAGCAGCTTGCACCCTCCGTATCCCTGAGGGTGTGGATGACTTAACCGCGGCTTGTCTGCCTGAGGCCTTCCTCACCGTATGGTACAACGTCATCGTTCGAGCTTCGTTGAAACCCCGAGAAACATTGCTGGTCCACGGAGGTGTCAGCGGCATTGGAAACATTGCCGTGCAACTGGGAAGGTCGATGAACTGCAAAGTCATCGCTACGGCAGGAACAGCAGAAAAGTGCGCCATCATCAAAGATCTCGGTGCTGATATCTCTCTGAACTACAGCGAATCTTCCCTGACAGAGCAATGTCAGGCAGAGGGCGTGATGGGTGAGATCGATGTGGTTTTAGATATGGTTGGCGGCGACTTTGAGCAATTCAATCTCGAGTGCTTAGCCGTTGACGGTCGTATTGCCTGCATTGGCCTCATGCGCGGTGGCCAGGCCACCATCGATCTCACACAGTTACTGATGAAGCGCGCAACACTCACTGGCAGCACACTGCGCAGACTGACGCCGTCAGAAAAGGCGCGCTGCTTTAAAGAAGTTGAAGCTCATATGATGCCGCTCGTTGCGACCGGACAAATGAAACCACTAATCGATCGCACATTTGATCTTGCTTATGCGCTAGACGCGCAAACGTATATGGCTGCGGGTAGCCATGCTGGCAAGCTTTTACTGAAGTGCGTCTGACTTACTGCGCAAAACGGTTCATAGGCAACACGGCGCACTTAGACCTGAGGTGATCGGGCGCACAGCCAGGCAAATATGAGACCTGATAGCGCACCGGTGGCAACGTGTGCAGACAATCCCACGAAGGTTCTGCCCGAGGCAACGAGCACACCACTCAACCCCATTGCAGCGTCGAACCCCACATACAATAAAAGTAGAGAGCCGGCACCAGCAACTGCAAACAATGCACGCCACATAGCGCCACTTAGGTGAGTTGTGTGAGGTCTATTCAGAGCATAATTGAGAAGTAAAAAAACAATGGCATGCAAGCCCACGTAAATGGGTAAATACGTACCGGCAAGGCCAAGCCACTCGCTGGTCACCATTTGTGCGCGATCACCTAACGCAACCTCAATGCCAAAACCTGCGAGTGTTGCAGCACTGACTGTTGAATTAATGACCACGCTCAGGGTGTAACCGATGGTCGCAGCAAAAACTGCAATGATGAATAAGCGCATAATCTCTCGCCTGGTAACTCTGCACGGAGTGGCATGTTGCGCTATAGTCGCGCCGCAATCTAGTCTGGCTCACATCATATGCTCAAAAACACTCGCACCACGTTTATTTGCCTCTTCATCATGGCGCTTCTCGCACCTGTCACTCGCGCCGATATTGTGATTCAAACGATCGCAGAGGAGTTTGATACACCTTGGTCAATTGCGGAATTACCCAACAATGGGGGCTTTCTAGTGACTGAGCGCCCTGGAGGGCTCTACCGAGTGTCGCGCTCGGGTGAAAAGCAGGCAATCAGCGGACTGCCCGCAGTCTATGCAAAGCGACAGGGCGGGTTGTTTGATATCGTCCTCCACCCCAACTTTGAAGCTAACAATACCCTTTTCATTGCTTACGCCGCTGGATCGGAAGACAGTAATCGAACCACGGTCGCAAGAGCGACCCTTAGCGGTAGCGCGCTGACAAATCTAACCGTTATTTTTGAAGTAACTCCCGACAAAAAAGGTGGCGGCCACTTTGGTGGTCGGATGGCCTTCCTCTCCGATGGCACGCTGCTTTTATCCGTGGGCGAGGGCTACGTTTACAGAGAGGATGCACAGAAGCGGGACAGCCAACTTGGCAAACTTCTTCGCATGACAGAAACGGGTGAAGCTCCCGCTGATAATCCCTTTGCAGACGCTCCCTTTGTCTACAGCTATGGCCACAGAAATCCACAGGGTCTCGTCGTCGATGCATCTACGCAAGCTGTCTGGATGACCGAGCATGGCCCCAAGGGCGGTGATGAACTCAACAGGATCGTTGCTGGGAAGAATTATGGATGGCCTGCTATAACCTACGGGGTCGACTACTCAGGTGCTGTTATATCGCCGTTTACCGAGGCCCCGGGTATGGAACAACCGGTCACCCACTGGGTGCCAAGCATTGCTACCTCAGGCCTCGCCCTCTACACCGATGACGCAATACCCGACCTAAAAGGCAAATTACTTGTGGGAGGTTTGAAGGCGCAGAAAATCGTTGCCGTCGACATATCCCGCGATAGCGCGACTGTCAGCGAGCCGTTTCCGACACTGCAAGGGCGCATCCGTGACGTGCGAGCGCTTACTGATGGCTCAATTGCAGTGGTTGACGAGGCGTCGGGCAAAATACTTCGAATCAGCGGGGGGTCCGATTAGCGATCACGCGATGACTAACTGGTCACTTTTTCCAGCTTTCGCGCCCTTTCATCAACCTGAAGACGACCAGAGGGTGCCCAATTCCGCCGAACGCCAGGCGCGGGCGACAGGTAAAATAAGTCACCGTTTTGCCCTGTCAGCGTGAGCGGTACACCGGAGCGTTGGGCAATCTTTGCATTTGCCTCCATGTGGCGCTTTTCACCATGCACTGGAATGCAGACGCGCGGTCTAATCACATCGTAGAGGTCGGCCAACTCGTCCTCACAGGGATGACCTGATGCGTGGAGGGTTGCGGCGACCTCATCAGCATGAACAACGCCAACACCACGATCTTTCAGTCCCGTGATCAATCTACTGACCGCCGCCTCATTCCCCGGGATAGTCTTTGACGAGAAGATGACGGTGTCACCCTCGCCTAGCGACATATGGGGATGGGTATCCATCATTAACCGGTGCAGTGCGGCACCAATTTCACCCTGAGTACCTGTTGCCACCGCCAACACCTCCTCCTCGGGTAGATACCCCAAATGGCTAGGCTCAATGATCGGGACCTTGGGTTCAAAGACGCCTGCATTCCTAGCCGATCGCACCATAATATCGAGCGAGCGCCCGAGCAGTCCCACTCGCCGGTCAGAGGCATGGGCCGCTCGGAAAATACTTTGTACGCGCGCCACATTGCTGGCAAAGCACGCCACCACCACACGCCCCTTCAATGACGTAATCAGTTTAACGAGCGCATCACCGACATCACCCTCAGTCGGCGAACGGCCAGGCTTGGTCGCATTCGTCGAATCGCAGATAACCGCATCAATGCCCCCATCACCAATCGACTGCCATTGATCGGGTGACCATCCACGCCCGATGACAGGACGCGTGTCGATTTTCCAGTCGGCGGTATGGAGAATTCGACAGTCATCCGTCTCTAACAGGAGAGCACAGGTCTCGGGAGTTGAATGTGTAATTGGCAGCCACGTAACGCGGAATTGACCAATCGTATGCGTGTCACCGGGCAAAACTTCGATGAGCGGCTCGGGCGGTGACGCTCGCCGCCACGCCGCTTTCTTACGCAAGACAGCGGCGGCGAAGGGCGTTGCATATACCGGGCATTGAAGTTCCTGCCACAAATAGGGGATAGCCCCGAAATGATCCTCGTGGGCATGGGTCACGATAAGGCCATCCAAGGTGTCACGCTGCTTCGCAATAAAGCTGGGATCCGGCATTTGGATGGCTGGGCGCCCCTGCGAATCAGCAAGCGCTTGCTCAAACGTAATCCCGCAGTCGACCATTAAGTATCGACCGCCGCGCGAGAAAAGGTTCATGTTCATGCCTATCTCGCCGCAACCGCCAAGTGGGAGAAATGCTGTTTTAGAAGGGGAGTTTGTCAATGTGAAGTGCTTATTGGGGATGACCAAGCTAGGGGGCTGATCACCAACTATAGCCAACCCTGATGTTGTATGACTGGTCGATGGCATCTTTTCCTGCGGCCGCGGCGCCGTCGTAATCGACCGAGAACTCTGCAGCGGCTTCCAGTCCAAACAAAAACGGGAAGCCGAGGCCAATCGTGGTGTCCAAAATGACACTGTTATCGTCGCTGATATTTAAGATACCAACATGCGTCAGGTACAAACGGGAATCACCGCCCAGCACCATGCTCTCTCCCGTAAAGTTCCAGTTTGCTCCGTAGTACTCGGTATCCTCTGCATCATAAAAATCTGTATCAACGCGCACAAAACCTAGCTCACCATCCAGTTTGCCCCAAGCGCCAGTAAACAACTTACGTCCATAATACGGCCCGATATAACTCCGCAGCCTGATATCTGTGAATTCATCGGCCTCCAACGAGGCATTCACACCGAAGTAATGTTTGGTCGACTCCTGCAAGTAATAGTCATACTTGCCAATTATCTGCCAATTGTCCGCTGAGGGTTTGCTAGCGCGATCAAAAGACCCGTCTCCGGACTCCGAGGGCACCGTTACGATCGCGGTATCGCGCTCCAGATTACCCCGCAATGTAATACGATCACGTGTGCTATCGAACTGCGTATTCACCGCAACATCTAGCTGATCCGCGTCAGTATTACCGCGAGCCACCGTTAACGCTATCGAAGCTAACCCCTCCCAGGCGTAGCCATCACCCATCTCCCATGGTTCTGGATTGAGCTTATCGACGTCGAGCAACTTGATGATTTCACCGTCAGAGAGTGCGATAAGACCGCCGGTTACAATGAACGGAGCTGCCTCGACCCGGCGACCATCCTTCAGCAATAAGGTCGCAGTGCTCACATCCTCGGCAGATGCCTCGATATCTTTGATTAAGCCTGACGCTAGAGAGAGCTCTCGCTGAAAGCTTGTGTTCAGCGTGACGGCATCGTCACGGTAACTGACGATATCGCCCACTATGACAGAGCCATCAAGCAGCATAATGCGAGACGAATTCAGCGCCTGCGCTTGCATCGTCCACAGGGCGGTAATCAGTGTGACTAGGGTTACGATTGACAATAGCGAACAATCCAAAGACTGATCACGGTTCCAAGGTATACTAAGCATTCTTAAATCTTCATTGAGCGCATCGGTGGGTTGTGTCCGCCGGGCCTCTGATCAAGGCGATGGGGCACAGTATGCAAGACACAGCTAATGATAACAGTTGCGATTTATTTGTCATCGGTGCCGGCTCAGGTGGTGTCCGTGCAGCACGGGTCTCTGCCAGTTTAGGCGCCAAAGTCATTGTCGCGGAGGGACTCTACCTCGGAGGTACCTGTGTCAACGTAGGCTGTGTACCCAAGAAGCTTTATGTTTACGGAAGCGAGTTTGGAAAGGCTTTTAAAGACGCACAAGGATTCGGATGGACCATCGAGAGTACGACGTTTGACTGGCCGACATTGCGTGACAATAAAGTTCGCGAAATTAACCGTCTCAACAGCATTTACGACCGATTGCTCGAGGACTCGGGTGCACAGGTCATTAGCGGTATGGCAAAGCTGGTTGACGCGCATACGGTTGAAGTAAACGGAACCCAATATCACGCCAAGAAGATTCTACTCGCGACCGGATCCTGGCCAACAAAACCTGACTTCCCCGGCAGTGACCTAGCAATCACCTCCAATGAAATCTTTGACCTTGAGTCATTTCCGCAGCGCCTGCTCGTTGTGGGTGGCGGCTATATCGCAACCGAATTTGCATGCATCTTTAATGGATTAGGCGCAAACGTCACTCAGCTGTACCGCGGCGATTTGTTTATGCGCGGTTTTGATGGTGACATCCGAACATTCGCCGCTGAAGAGATTAGAAAAACGGGCGTTGATTTGAGATTTAACAGCAACATCTCAGCTTTATCAAAAACCAGTGACGGCTTAGAAGCTGACCTGACGGATGGCTCGAAACTCGCGGTCGATGCCGTACTCTGTGCAACCGGTCGGCACCCTAACATCGAAGGTCTCGGCCTCGAGACAACGGCAGTGAAACTTGACTCACGGGGTTATGTCCGCGCTGATGAGCAATTTAAGACCGACGAACCATCCATCTTTGCGCTGGGTGACATGACGGGTGGACCGCAATTAACGCCAGTCGCTATTGAGCAGGCAATGGCTTTTGCTCAAACCCAATTCGGGGATACGACAAAGAAAATGGATTATGGCTTCATCCCAACAGCGGTTTTTTGCCAACCCAATATCGGCACTGTGGGCTTCACCGAGGAAGAGACGAAAGCCCGTGGAATAGATATTGACGTTTATTTGTCCGACTTTAAGCCAATGAAGCACACGCTCAGCGGTCGAGACGAACGAACGCTAATGAAAATGATTGTCGATAAATCTTCACATCGAGTCATCGGACTGCATATGGTTGGCCCCGACGCAGGGGAGATCTGCCAAGGCATGGCGGTGGCCATGAAAGCAGGTGCAACAAAGGCAGATTTTGATAGCACCGTCGGTATTCACCCGACGGCCGCCGAGGAGTTTGTCACAATGAGAACACCGCGCGGATGACAGATCTACTCTGGTGGGAGGTTGCCGCCCTCATCTTTGCAGGCTTTGCCGCAGGCATCGTCAATGTCATGGCAGGGGGTGGTTCGATCTTGACCGTCCCCTTAATGATGTTTCTGGGTGTCCCCGGTCCCGTTGCTAATGGCACCAATCGGATTTCTGTCATTGCCAATAGTGTATCGGCGATGGCAGTTTACCTGCGCCATGGCGTACCCCACGTAAAACTTTGCACAACGTTAACCCTAATTGCGATTCCCCCGGCACTTCTAGGGGCATGGTTGAGCACTCGACTTAATAACGATCAATTTGAGGGTTTATTGGCGGTTGTCATGGTGGCTGTTTTGTTGATCATGCAAGCGCCACAAGGCAAAAGCGCTGACACAAACGAAGACCAGCCTAAGAATCTTTTACTGGGACACCTTCTGATGGCAATTGCAGGCTTCTGGGGGGGCTTTATCCAAATCGGTATGGGCTTCGTTATGTTACCGATCATGCACCGTGTGCTGGGTCTAAGTCTTGTCAGTACTAACATCCTCAAGGTGTTTATTGTTTTTGCTTACACATTGCTTGCTGTATTCGTATTTGCTGCAACCAGCGAGGTGTTGTGGGTTATCGGTGCAATTGCCGCCCTGGGCAATGTCGCAGGAGGCATCATCGGCGCCCAACTCACACTCACACGCGGTGAGGCGCTCATCAGGAAGGTACTCACCTTTGCCATTATTGGCATGGTCATAAAGCTCGTGTTTTTTTCCTGAGTCTGTCTCCTGAGCCTCCCTGCGCCTGAGCCTCCTTAATCCCCATCGTCCACCGTGGCCTGTTGCCAAAGGTGTGGATAAATTCAGGGAGGATTTCACCACTTACTCATAACGCACAGGGAAGAAGCTCATCGCGCATACCCGCTACAAGGTTCGCCATCGCAAGCTCGAACATGGCCTGCCTCGTTCGCTCGGTCGCACTGCCAATATGCGGTAATAGGACACATCCGGGCAATGAATGAAAACCACTGTCGAGTGGGAGAGGTTCTTCGGCATAAACATCGAGACCTGCTCTCAACCGCCCGGCAGCTAGCTCTCTCATCAGTGCAACCTCATCAACGATAGCTCCCCTAGCGGTGTTGATCAGTATTGCCTGATCTTTCATCAAACTCAGCCGATCACGATTGATCAGCGCGCGAGTTTCATCAGTCAGCGCTGTGTGAAGGGAGACAATATCAGCGCTTGATAGCAAGGTATCTAGATCTGTGAACTCGACATCAGGCACGTCTCGACGTGTTCGATTCCAAGCAATGACGCGGCAACCAAAACCCACCAAACGCTTGGCGACCGCCTGCCCAATGGGGCCGAGCCCCACAAGTCCGACGGTGGATTTACTCAAATCTGTTCCCACTAATAAGTTTGGCTTCCAGCCATCGCTCCAGGCGCCCTCACGCACCAGAGCGTCACCCTCGGCAATACGACGGCCCACGGCGAGCATTAACGCAATGGCCAAATCGGCTGTGCTATCAGTAAGCACTCCCGGGGTGTGACCAATCGCGATATTTTTGGACTGCGCGAAATCGATATCAATGTGGTCAACGCCTACGGAAACGGTTGAGATTACCTTTAGCTGTGAAGCACCGGTAAGCACGGCCTGATTTAGGGGACAAGTTAAGGTGGTCAGCACCCCCTCAACATCGGATAGCCAGTCGGCGAGCGTAGTAGCGGGGATGGGCGCTTCGCTATCCCAAAAACGGCAGTTAAATAGTTCGCTAAGTCGTGCCTTTGCGGCGTCAGGTACTGGAAATGTGACTGCAACTTTCATATCAGCTCAACTCCAGGCGTTTAAATACTCTTGCGGCGGTGAATGACCAAACGACCAAGAACAGTACCATCAGGCCGCTACCAAGCCAGGCTGTATCAAAGCCTTGGGAGGAAAGAAGCCATGCAGCGAAGAGTGGACCCATAATTCTCCCCGCTGATGAGGCGGAGGCCGTCATTCCCATCATTCTGCCACGGTGACTTGGCTGCACAATCTCTGAGGCAATCGCGTTGAGTAATGGAAGACAGACGGTAGAGCCGGAGAACGCAAAGAAAATCATCGCCGGCATCCATAGGGGCGTCTCGCCTACTGCTACGACAAACAACGATATGGCGTAAACAACTGCGCCGACCCGGAGCACGCTTAAATGCCCGAAAGCGCGACTCAAAAATGCCAAAAGCCCTCCTTGGAGCGTGATCATCGATACACCGACGACACCGAAAAAATAGCCGACGTTTGAGGGCCCCCATTGATATGCATCCGCCACCCACAGGGGAAACAAATAGATAATCGAGCTCACCGAACAGGTGTGCGTGACATACTGCATGAGTAACAGCTTATTCTTCCTCGGCGCTAGGACCGACGCTGGCGGTTCAGACTGTGTTTCGTCTATGCTCGCGTCACTAGACTTCACCATCTTTGTTGGCAACAGCCAAAAAGCAAAAATAGCAGCGATAATGGACATCGCAGCGGCTGTGTAGAAGGGTAGCGCGAAGCTTTTCGAATCGCCGGTTAACAGACCGCCTAAAACAGGACCGGCGATCAAGCCCAAGCCGAAAGCCGTACCCACCAAGCCCATGGCTTTTGCTCGCCTCTCAGGGGGGCTGAGATCCGCCATAAGCGCCGTCGCTACAGGCAAACTCCCAGCAGCCAGTCCAGATAGTGCTCGTCCGACATAAACCTGTAGCAACGTGTCAGACAGTGCCGTGACAATAGAGGCTGCAGAGCTCGCCAAAAGCGCTAACACCAGAGCGAAGCGTCGTCCAGCTCGATCTGAAAGGCGTCCCCACATGGGTGCAATTACCGCAGCCCCTGCTGCGTAAGTAATCATAATAAAAGCGATGTCAGATTCATCGCCACCCAGAGACGGTGCCATAAACGGGAGTAGCGGTATGACGAGGCCAAAGCCCACCAAATCGATCACGATAATAAGGAAGACAAACCAAATAAGCGGGCTGTGAGCGGAGGAACTACTCGCCGGCATGCGAGACACACTCCACGGTGAGCAGTCGCCGATGACTGCAGCTAGTCATGAGGTCTATCTTTTCAGACACATGACGGACTAGGGCTATCTGATCGAACGGGTGGATATAACCTCCACTTAAAACGCTGCACGCAAAACGCTTGTGACGCGCTCCAACGACGCGCGGGTATCGTAGTAACACCGACTGATCAACAAGAGCAGACGCTCTCGTATCGTGGCGGAGACATTGTAATTCAAAGCCTCGGATTGGCAATTAAATGCACTGCCTCAGTCATTGCGCTGATTAGGAGTGGCCCACTTTGGCTTATGATGTCTGTTGCGTTTCGCAAAAATTACCCTAGTATCGCCTTTTTAGGTATTTCATGAGTAAGCCGACGTGAAATTTAAGTTCCTGCTATCAGCACTGATCGCTGCCTTCTTGGTGGTAGGTCCGGTTGCGCACGGAGCTGTGCACGATTTCGCGCCTGAAGTCGGTATTGAACTAGTCGATTGCCAAGGCTGTCATCTTCAGGCGACCGAGGCAGTAACCACCGACGTTACGTTTTTCTTTCCCTCGCAGACTGCGCGCTTTTCAACATCTGCGCAAGCACTGCTTCCCAGCACCTTTCGGTCTTATCGGAGTCGTGCACCGCCTAGGTTTTAAGTCACAACAACTTGTCAGAACTTAAAACTTAGGAGCAATCCAATGATGCGTTTTTCTACGCTTGCGTTGGCCATCGCACCCCTTGCGTTTGCGCAAGAGGACTCTATGGAAGAGGTGGTGGTCACCTCTTCCCTCGTACACAGCAGCTTGACCGCGACGGCCTATGTGGTTTCCGGTGACACCATTGCAGAATCAGGGTCACAAGCCATCGGCGAGCATCTCAGCGCGCTTGCCGGCGTGTCTTCAAACAACTTCGGTCCCGCTGTCGGGCAGCCCGTCATTAGAGGTATGTCGGGCAACCGAGTAAAGCTTTTGCAAAATGGCCTGGTTATCCGAGACGTTTCGGGCATCGGCACAGATCACGCGAACGACGTCGATCTGAATAATATTCAACAAATTGAGGTAGTACGCGGTGCGTCGGCGCTTCTCTACAGCAACGGCGCCAGCGGCGGCATTATTAATATCGTAGACAACACAATTGCACGCAGCGATGTCGACAAAGCCTCGGCCTACATAGGGGGCGAATCCCAGTCGGTAAACGATGGCAGTGGTTTCAGTGCCGGTGCGAGCGGTAATGTCGGTGGCCTCAATCTCAGCTATGACTACAGCGAGTTCGACGCCGATAGTTACGACATTCCAAGAGGTGCCATTCTCCTCGAAGAAGAGCACCATGACGATCATGAGGAAGACCTCGAGGAAGAGCATGATGAAAATATGACCAACCTCGCAAATTCCGATTTCAAAACCGAGTCTCACCGCTTTGGTATATCGCGCACGGGAGACTGGGGATACATCGGTGCGTCGTATCAGGAGCTCAGCTCTACCTATGGTCTTCCATTCCATGGCGAACACGGCGGCCATGAGGAATACGAGGGCGAAGAGCACGAAGGTGAGGAGCACGAGGAACACGGCGAGGAACGCATTTTCTCGCAAACAGATTCTGAGATCGTAACGCTCGAAGGTCAGCTAAACCTTGACGGAGACCTACTCAAAGACGTCCGGTTTAGCATACGCGATACTGATTACCTTCTAAGTGAAAATCACGCCGAAGGTGAGGAGCATGAAGACGAGGACCACGACGAGCATGGTCATTTTGAAGAGCCCACATTTTTCAGCAACGAATCTACAGAACTTCAATTAGTGTTCGAGCTCGGTACTGACGAGGCGCCACGACGATTTGTGGTTAACCATGTTAGTGAAGAGGTCGGGGTGCTGGGTGAAGAAGCCTTCATGGAGCCCGTAGATTCGACAGAAACAACCATCGGATTTTTCGCGGGCTTCAACACTGGTGGTTTCGATATCGATGTTGGTGCGCGTTGGGACGACATCGAACGCGACGGCATCATTCGTGAAATGCATCATGAAGAAGAGCATGAAGGTGAACACGAGGAAGGCGAAGATCATGTCGACGGCGAGGAACCTCACGGCGAGCACGGTGAAGAGGCGTTTGAGCTCGAACCCTTTACCTACAGCGACCAATCAGTCAGTGCTGCTGCGACTATTAGTCGCCAGCTCAGTGATTCTCTGAATGCATCGCTGAATCTCGGTGTGGTCAATCGCGCGCCATCAGCGATGGAACTCTTCATGAACGGTGAGCACCTCGCCAACGCACGTTATGAGCTTGGCGATGCCGATCTCGATAGCGAGCGATCTAACAATATCGACCTTGGTCTGAGTTATGCAGCTGGTGATTGGTTTGCCAATGTGTCGGTCTACCGTAATCGCGTGGATAATTACATCTATCTCAGAGACGAGATGGAAGAAGATCACGGCCACGAAGGTCTTTTGATGGCGGAGTATGTGCAAAATGATGCGACCTTTAGCGGCTATGAAATCGAACTGGGACGTCGCTTTGCGCTTGCCGGTGGTGAACTCGAGGTCCGCTTACAGCGTGATGAGGTCAATGCTGATTTCTCGGGTGGTGGTGATGTGCCACGTATTACTCCCGCGACAAACGTCCTGGCGCTTGATTACAGCCAAGGCATGACCAACGCTTTACTCGAGATTCAAGGTATTGATCGCCAAAACGCTGTTGCAGATTTCGAGACCGCAACCGATGGGTTTACTTTGGTAAATGCACGTTTATCGCA
Organism: Luminiphilus sp.; assembly: GCA_965660865.1. Classification (GTDB taxonomy): domain Bacteria; phylum Pseudomonadota; class Gammaproteobacteria; order Pseudomonadales; family Halieaceae; genus Luminiphilus. Next base: position 20,829 of record CBFIBL010000079.1, on the reverse strand, counting down.
TAGCGTTGAACTAGGCGAGCGTGCTGTCCTTGTGATTAGCGCATATGGGCGCAACCTCAGTGATGAGGTTGCACGAAACCATACGTCTTTCGTGAAGAACGAAGTGCCGTTGGCTGGAAGAAATATCGGTATCCGAGCGCGTTTATCGTTCTAGGTTAGCAACCCAAAATAGAGAGGGGGTTACTGCATGAGTAACCCCTTTTTTATTGACGGGTAATCTCTTTTGAGTCAGTCACGTCTAGGCGCTCTTCTGGCGCTCGAGCATCTCACCCATTTGTTTCCAGACAGCATTTACCGCCTTGAGTGGACGCACCATCACTTTGAACTCGATAATTTTATCGTTTTTAAATGTGATCATATCGACGCCATTAACAAATATGCCGTCTACCATGACCGTAAACTCTAAAATCGCATGATTATCCTGTACGACCTCGCGCACGTATCGAAAATCCTCCGAAAGCGCTTGGTTCGCGGCCCGCAAGTAGGCATAAGTAATATCGCGACCCTCTTGTGGTGTGTGCACAACGGGCGATAAGAACACACAATCTGGATGTAAAAGATCGAACAATGCATCCATGTCGCTTTGCTTCATCACATGATGCCAACGCTCTAAGCCTTTCATTGTGTGTCCCTTGTCTTTTCGTTTAACACTTATTCGTGGTCTTTATGCGCTGATTAGACCAAAGACTTTGCGACTTCGTAATCTCTCTCAGCGTTTTTGCGCGCTTCATAAGCCGCCTGGCCGCGGAGCTTAGCAGAAGATTTCAGTCGAGAATCCCGACGGCGTTTCTGCGCAAAAGCGAGCTGTTCAGCAAAGAAAGCTGCTTGATACTCACCATTGAGCAGAGCTTCGATTAGGGCAATATCAATACCTAATCGATAGGCAATTCGGCTGGGGCGAATACGGTTGGCATGAAATTCCGCCACCAGACGGATCTGTTTCGCCTCGGTCAACTGACATTCTCGCGAGTAACCCAAAGGCGGGTTAGGCGCCCTCTTAGTAGTGTCGCTTGTCATTGGATCGTAAGCTTCCTGCGATATGAATGCGTCATAAGGGGTGGCAGTATTACAGATTAGGTCGCATCGAAGAAACCAGTGTGCGCAATTAGGCGTGTTTAAACACCCAAAGGGACAGACGTTAAGGTTGGGGGAGCTATGTTACCGCTGCAAGCGAGACCGGGGATCATTGCCCATCGGGGTGCCAGTGGATATTTGCCGGAACACACGCTCCAGGGCGTTGCACTAGCCCATCGGCAAGGTGCGCACTTTATCGAGCAGGATGTCGTTCTGACAGGTGATGGCGTGCCAATTGTGTTGCACGATATTACCCTTGATCTCACCACCAATGTCGCCGAACGCTTTCCTCGACGGCGGCAAGAAGACGGTAGGTTTTATTGCGCCGACTTTAGCCTAGAGGAAATTAAGTCATTGACTGCACAGGAGCGCAGAGATGAGACAGGGAGTAAAGTTTTCCCAGATCGCCATTGTGGTCCCTACGACGAGTTCAGCGTACCTACGCTAGCCGAAGAACTCTCACTCATCGATGAATTGAACGCAGCAGGAGGCCATCATGCCGGTGCTTATATCGAGCTAAAACAACCGGAGTATCATGAGCAAATAGGCGCGGATCTCTTCGGTGCGGTTTTTGATGTACTCGATCAGTTTGATCGCTTAAATGATCCATTCAATACAGTTATTCAATGTTTTGACCCGGAAACTCTGAAGCGCTTTAAACGCGATGATCTTTTTTCCAGCACTCTCATTCAGCTTGTTTTTGGTGGCATGCCCCCCGAGCTACGCGGCGATTTTGATCGCATGCAAACCGCCGAGGGCGTGGTCGAAATCAGTCACTATGCAGATGGTATCGGGCCACATGTCCCACTGCTGTTCGATAAAGTAGGCGCGCCCAGCGAGATGTACGCCACCGCAAGAAAATTAGGCCTTTTTTTGCACCCTTTTACACTTCGCGCAGATTCACCGTGCCTTGAGGGTGTAGAATTTGACGAATTACATAAAAAACTTTTCGTCGACCTCGGTGTCGATGGCGCATTCACCGACTTTCCAGATAAGACACGTAAAATAATTCAAGGCTTGGAGATTTAAATACCGTGCAAGACAACGCCACTCACGTGCATCGAAGAACCAAAATCGTTGCCACTATTGGTCCTGGTAGTGATAGCGAGGAGATGATAGGACGATTGATTTCTGCGGGTGTCGACGTCTTTCGATTAAATTTTAGCCACGGTTCGGCCGAGCACCACCAACGCGTTGCAGATCGTATACGTAAACAGTCCCGTCACCTTAACCGGTATGTTGGTATCTTGGCCGATCTGCAGGGTCCCAAGATCCGCATTGCAGGTTTCCGCGAGGGGTCCGTTAATCTCGTAGCGGGTGACGCTTTTGATCTTAGTCTTGATAAAGACGCAGAGGATGGCGACAGTGCCTGTGTTGGCATCGAATACAAAGATCTTCCCAACAACCTTTCAGTGGATGACATTCTGCTTTTAGACGATGGCAAGATGCGGCTCAGGGTTGATAGCGTTTCAAGTACCACGATCGGCTGTACCGTTATCGTTGGAGGCAAGCTCAGTTCACGCAAGGGCGTGAATAAGCTCGGCGGCGGTATTGCTGCGCCAGCGCTGACGGAGAAGGATAAGGCCGATATCAAAAGTATGACAACCATTCGGCCCGATTTTGTTGCTGTTTCGTTTGTTGCGTCAGTAGAAGATATCGCCGAGGCACGGAGTCTACTGAGCGACGTCGCGGTCGATGCTGCAATCATTGCTAAGATTGAACGAGCAGAAGTGGTGGCGGAGAGTAACTTACTTGATGACATCATCGATGCGTGTGAAGGCGTTATGGTTGCTCGAGGTGATCTGGGTATTGAAGTCGGAGACGCACAGCTGATTGGTATTCAGAAAGACCTTATTTCTCGCACGAGGAAACGTGACCGGATGGTGATTACGGCAACACAGATGATGGAGTCGATGATCGAGAATTCCATGCCAACGCGAGCAGAGGTGTTTGATGTCGCAAATGCTGTGCTCGACGGAACCGACGCGGTTATGTTGTCGGCGGAGACGGCTGTCGGCGCTTACCCTGTTGATGTCGTGCGTGCAATGGCGAGCGCCGCCGTGGGCGCGGAACGACATCCAGTGGCTCGCACCTCGAGGTATCGGCAAGACCGTCAGTTCCGATCACCACAGGAAACCATCGCGCTCTCTGCGATGTACGGCGCCAACCACTTTCCAGGCGTTGCAGGTATTGCGTCGCATACCGAGACAGGGAGTACACCGATGCTCATGTCGCGGCTAAGCTCAGGGCTTCCCATATTTGCCTTAAGTCGAAATGCGGAAACGTTACAACGGTTAGCACTTTGCCGCGGGGTTATCCCGCTTTATTTTGATCTTGAGGCTTTTGATAGTCGCGACGTCGAAGCGCGAACGATGGAGTTTTTAGCTGATGCAGGCTTTGTGTCCCACGAGGACTATATCCTTATGACGATGGGCACACGCTTTGGCCAAGCAGGCGGTACCGACTCAATCAAACTACTATCGATTCACTAATCGATTACCCGATTAATGGCGCAATTGTCACCGCAATGAAATGTTCATTAGACGGCGAGCCACTATAAGCCTATAGTGGGGTCTCGCTTTAGTTGCGTTGACGTTGCTTTCGCTGCTCAGCCCACCACTGCGAGAGCGCGCATTTGCGCAAAACATTTTTTAAGCAATAGGTAAAATAGTATGTCTACAGTTACAGGTACCGTTAAATGGTTCAACGAAACCAAAGGATTCGGTTTTATTGAGCAAGAAGGCGGACCCGATGTGTTCGTTCACTTTAGTGCGATCCAAGGCGATGGTTTTAAAACGCTTGCGGACGGTCAAAAGGTTGAGTTCACAGTTACAGCTGGCCAAAAAGGGCCTCAAGCCGAGAACGTTGTTCCCGTTTAAGTTTTTCTTTCCCGTATAAAAAAGCCGCCTTATGGCGGCTTTTTTGTTGTTTTTTCGCCGGTTTACCCGAGCTCTTTGGCTATTTCATTCAACCGCTTTTCTTCGCTGCTTATGTACTTAAGCCACTGTTGAGCGAAACTCTTTGCACGCTTGTCCTTTGCAGCTTCACGGAAGGCCTTCCGCGCCGAATTAAATTCACCAAGGTTAAAGTAAGCCATGCCCAAAGCCATCTGTGCTTGATCCTTGCGCTTTATACCGCCGCGCTTAAGACCTTTATTCAGCGCTGCGACCGCGGCTTTATTCTTGTCCACGTCGAGGTAGACACTACCTAATCGCGCGTATAGCTCACCCTTTTCAGACTTCTCAGCCGCCAACTCGAGCATTGGCAAACTTTTTTCAACCTCTTGCGCCTGACGCCATGCCACTCCCGCTAACTCGTAGTTCTTCGAGTCATCCTCAACGATCTCATCCTTGAACCCACTCTCCATTACCTTTGCCGCGGGGTAGGGGACCTCGGCATTCAAATAAAGTTGAGATAGCAAAACGAGATCCTGACTCTTATCCAGCAAATTTTGCTCGTAGGTCGCCTCTAATATCGCCAATTGGCGAGCTTCGTCCTTTTGCTCACCGTATAAGTGAGATGCTTGTACCCAGTACTGCTTTTTCGGGTAGTACATGATCAACACTTCGAGGATCTCAAGCGCCTCAGGATAATTCTCGCGATCAAAGTGAATAAAGCGGGCCAGGTTATACCACTGCTCTTTGGGAAGCTTGCCTGCCGCCTCTTCGCGATCGATCGCGATCTGAATATTCTCAAGGCTCTTATCGTAATCTTTAAGCTGGAAATAACCATTGGCCAATAACACGTAAGCGTTCGTATTCGGCACTTCGGTAACGGCCATCCACTGATTTAATGTGTCGATGCCTTTTTGCCAGTTTTCCTGAAGGAAATGCAGCTGGGCAATCGTAAACAACGTACCGACTTCTAAAGCGACCGGAATCTGTGGGCGCTGATCGATCACCTTCTGGTAATAGTTAAGCGCGCCTTTGTAATCCTCAACGGCATAACGCAAAAACGCGTACGTGTTGTACACATTCGCCAGCTCATACGCATTCAGCTTACTTTTCTTGCTGGTAGCGTCGATCATATCATTAAGAATTTCTTCAGCCGCCGGGTAATCCTTCGCCTCAGCAAACGCCTGCGCCTCTGCGAGCTTTTCGTAGACCTTGTTACGAAGTGCGGGGGTCTTTCGCGTCTTTTGCTTCTTTTTCTGGGCACCCTCCTGAGCAGCAGCCTCACCGACAGCGCTAATGACGCCCACCCGATCGAGCGTTACTGACGTGCCTATCAACAAAACAGTAATGCAGGCAGCGGACATCAGCCGGCTTATACCTGACGTTAATACAGTCATTATCGGCGCCCTCCTTCTAGCTCGTAAGTGAATTTGTTTTGGACCCCAGCGACTTCAATCGCCTGCCCATCAACAACCCTCGGCTTGTACTTGAATTTCAACGCGGCTTTTATTGATGCGCGCTCAAAAATACCTTTAGGCGAGCAATCGGTCTCGTTTTCCACATAGGGGTCGCGGATCGCACCCGTCGTTGTCACGGTGTAAGTGACAATGCAATAACCGGTAATACCACGAGTTTGGGCACGACGAGGGTAAATGGGCGCTACCTTCACGATAGGAAGATACTCACCGTCACCCGACGAGAGCCCTGACGCGTTAATACTGACGTTAATCGCAACGGCCGGTGCCATATTGGCGGAGTTCATATCAATATCAGTGTTAAAGTCCAGCGGCTCCATTTCGGGCGGCGGCTCATCCGGATCTTCCACTTTCTCAGGAAGAACCTCTTTTACATTTGTCTCGATCACTTTGTCTGGCACGACAATGTCTGCAATCTTCCGTGTTTTGACGTCTTCCTGCTCAAACTGCGTATCGATGAGACTATGCATTAAATAAAACAGTCCTAGCGCGATTGGAATCGCTATGACTGCTCCAACAACTGATCGTAATGACGCTGGCATGTTACTACTCGTCTATCGTTGAGAGGCACGGAGGCGCAGTAAAGGTTGAACGCAAGGAATCGAATAACTCCTCAACGACATATCCCGGGCTATCGTAATCCGCCTGAATGACGATATTCGCCCTAGGTGTTTCATCCTTCGCCGCTTTAGCTAAGAAGCTCGCGCGCTCTAGTTTGATTTGATTTTTGTTGTAGTGAATCTTTCCTTGATCATCTACCGCAAAAATAATAGTGCCGTTAGGGCATGCTTCTGTTGTTGTTGCCCCTGGCTTTTCAATTTCAACACCGGGCTCTTTAACGAACGATGACGTTACGATAAAGAAGATGAGCATGATGAAAACAACATCAAGCATCGGCGTTAAGTCGATTTGGCTTTCATCCTGCTGTGAAGCCGAAGATGAACCCGCTTGGTCTCGTAAACTCATACCTTAACCCTTGTCAGTCGCCCAGCTCACGTTATATTGGCCGGCTTCTCTAGCCGCGTCGGCAACGTCCGCCACGATTCCAGTGGTAGCACCCTTTGCGACCTTAATGGTTACTGGCGCTTCAGGATCCTCCGCCAGCAAGCGCTGGATGTTAGCTCGCACAGCACGAACATCAACTCGGCGATTCTCCATCCACAACTGGTTATCAGACGCGATCTCGACAACAATACTCACTGAGTCGTTGGGGTCTTGAGGTTGGTTATCGTCAGGACGATTAATCTCAAGTCCAGCTTCCTTCAGAAAGGATGCAACTACGATAAAGAAGATCAGCATGATAAAGACGACGTCCAGCATTGGCGTCAAATCTATTTCCGCACCTTCCTCTTCACGTTGTTTCGCTATTTTTCTCACTTAAAAATCCTCGGTTGATCGCTCAGTGATCTGAAGTCAACTGATCTTCCAACAGCTGCTGCTCTCGCGCCGCCATTCTCTGAAGCTGCGTATTAGCAAATAGGCCAGAGAGAGCTGCGACCATCCCTGCCATTGTGGGAATTGTTGAACGCTCGACACCGCCGGCCATTGACTTCGCATCACCACCGCCAGTTACCGCCATGACATTAAACACCTCAATCATACCGGTCACCGTACCCAACAGCCCAAGCAAAGGACAAAGGGCAACACAGGTTGCAATGAGACTCATGTTGTCATTGATGTAGGCTCTGCTCTCCGACAAAAGCTTCGAGCGGATTTGCTTCGCATTCCATGACTTGCGCTCAGCCCGCCCTTCCCATGTATTGACAGTCATTAGTCGGTCGGCTCTCCAGCCACCACCAAGAAAGTAGATAAAACGCTCAATGATCAGCGTCCACATGAAGAAGACAAGGGTGGCAATGATCCAGAGAACATTGCCGCCTTTATCCATGAACGCCAAGATGGTGTCGAACAATTCCATCGCCTTCTACTCCGTTCTCAGCTAGCTGCCTAGTTACCCGCTGTCTCAGCGCGCTCCGCAACAATTCCTGTCGCCTGCTCGTTGAGAATGTTGATGATCTTCTGCGCACGACCGTTAACAACGGTGTGAAGCAGTACAGTTGGAATTGCCACCAAAAGACCCAGTACCGTAGTGATCAATGCGCTCGAGATACCGCCAGCCATTGCCTTAGGATCGCCGGCACCAAAGATCGTGATCGCCTGGAAGGTAATAATCATACCCGTTACAGTACCCAACAGACCCATCAATGGCGCGACAGCAGCGATAATTTTGAGCAAAGTCAGACCCGCTTCTAATTTTGGCGTCTCGCGAAGAACGGCTTCCGCCATCTTCAACTCAAGCGTCTCCGTGTCGATGTTTGGATTCTCTTGGCTGACGAGGAGCACGCGGCCCAATGGGTTATTCGCATTAGCCTCGCCAGACTTGAGCTGGCTGTTAACCGCAGCACCCGTCATGGTCAACATAATGACGCGAACGATCGCTAGCAAGAACGCGAATACACCTACGGCCGTAATGGCATACCCGACATAACCGCCTTGGTGCCACCGCTCCTCAAGCGTCGGCGTATCAATGATTGCAGCCAGGAACGAACCGCCGGTTGGTCCTGTGGGATCAATACCGAACTGATTCAATCCGCCAGTCGCCTCAGCTAGTGCTGCAGCGTTTGCAACCGCGCCACCGCCAGGTTGGCGAGGCAACTCTGCCAACTTCTCATTGCCGTAAGACAGGTAATTACCGTCTGCATCGATAATGTTGAAGGCGCCTACACGCACAACGTCGCGCTGCGCAATTTCACCCGAGGGCGTTGCGACATCAGCAACGAAGCGAGAGACAACCCCCTGTTGCGTAATCTCGTTGAGCATCTCGTACCACACTCTCTCGATTTCCTCGATGGAGGGCAGTTGATCGGTTCCGCTCATCTTCTCGATCAATTCCTTGAGGAACAACTCACGGCTTGGGTACTCGGAACTGACCAGTGAGACCTCAATGTTAGATGCGAGGTCGCCGGAAGCCGCTGTCAGGTGCCCAAAGAGCTCAGCGAGTGAGCCAAGGCGCTCCTTGAGTTGCTCTTGCTTTGCAGCAATGAGTAGCTCGTTGTCCTCGAATTTCTTTTCCAGCCGAGCCGATCGACGCTCCTCGGCAGCACGCTCGCGCTCTGCACGATTGAGCTCTGACTGCTGGTTAGCTTTGTCTTGTGCGAAGCGCTGCTCACGCAATTGATTGTCACCAGCGGCACGCGATCGCCCTTGCTTAACAAGGTCCAGTAGCTCGCTCATATTTTGAGCGGCAACTTCCTGCGGCGTGGGGCCCGCTGGAACCTCAGGGGCCGCATCATCCTGCGCGACAACGCCACCTGCAAACATACCTGCAACGACGAAGGTTGTTGCTTTCAAAAACTTAGCATTCATCTTAGTTGGCCTCCGGTGCCGCGATAGGCATATTCAAGAGTTCGATTGTGGCTTGCTTCTTGGCGATACGAACCGCCTTGCGAACGGCCGCAGAGTAGTCAGAAGACGGGAGCGTCTCCCAGCTTCGGGTACTGTTGTCCCATGCGCGCGTTTCAGCGCCATCAGTCGTCTGCGCCACCAACGCTACGCGACCAATGCGAAGAACATCCACTTCGCGCTCGGCGCCATCGACCTCGATAGTATCTGAGTACGATTCGATGCCTCGGCCGTACTGCAGTTCGATTGAGTAAAGCTCAAGCACCTGACGGAACGCCTCAGCTGCCGTCACGTCCGACCGATCAAGATTTGCACGTACTGCCTCAATGTTGCCCCTGCGGGTGTCGAGATCAAACGGCATATCGAGTTCGATAAATTGGTCGAGCCCATCAAGCATGCGCGTAACCAGTGGCGGAATCTGTCGCTGAATAATGGCAGCGTCTGAGATCGACTGATCGATATCTTTGATTCTGCGCTCCTGATTCGCAATTTGACGATCGAGACGCGCGTTGTAGACCTTGAGGCCTTCGACTTGCTTCATAACCGTCTTGTAATCTGAAAGCAGATCGCGAGTCTCATCAGCAAGGCGATCAATTTTGCCTTGCGAACGACGCGCATCGGCAGTTCGATCTTTACCAACCTGCATGATCGCTTCGAGTGAATCAGCGTTGGCAACTGCCGCGCCACCCAGGAATCCGGCGGCGATAGTCGCAGCGCCTAAAAGTGTTTTGAGCCGAGTGATAGTCATGGGATTTGTGTTTCCTCACGCAAAAGTATTCATGGTCCACATGTGGACCGATTGTCGTCGGTACGGTGCTTGTCCGGTCGCAGATCTATTTATATGTAATATCGACCCGCGAACGCGTGAGAGGAACTCTATAACCTACGCATAAACAGTGCAATGACTGGCACCAAGGAAATCTCGTTAAAACAGGAAATATTGGATGGCTTAGGTATTTTTGAGCTCGATAACGCTGAAGTCATGGCTATTTCGATCACCTGCCTCGACAAACTGTCGACTGACTTCTCGCCACGACTCGAATGCCTCAAGGTCAAAGTAGGCGTCACCCGACACACTGCCGTGAACCCGCGTGAGAAAAGCACGGCTGGCAAATGGAAGTGCTTGTCGATAAACCTCCGCGCCACCAATCACCATAACGCTGTCGGCTCCATCGATGAGAGCTTGGCCCTCTGCGACATCGATCGCCTCGCTCATGGAGGTAACCGCCATCACCCCATCGGCTCGCCAGCCACTATCACGCGTTAGAATGATATTGAGGCGACTAGGCAAGGGCCTGCCAATCGATTCGAAAGTCTTGCGCCCCATGATAATTGGTCGTCCCAGAGTCGTCCGCTTAAAGTGTTGTAAATCATCAGGAAGATCCCACGGTAGGGCGTTACCACGACCTATTACTCCGTTGTCAGCGACAGCGACTACGATCGCAACAGGCAGACTGTCATCTGTTCGCATGATTAAATAGCGACCGGCGCTGAAATATTGGGCTCTGGGTCGTAGCCCTGCAGCACGAAGTCTTCGAAGCGATAATCATAGATACTCTCGGGCTTGCGCACGATCTCGACCACAGGCCGCGCCCTGGGCTCTCGATTCAGCTGAGTCTCAACCTGCTCCGCATGGTTACTGTAGAGATGGCAGTCTCCCATCGTGACAGCCACCTCTCCCGGCGCCAGACCTACCTGCTGACAGAGCATATGAACGAGCAGCGACACCGAAGCAATATTGAAGGGTAGCCCCAAGAACGCGTCGCTAGAGCGGATGTACAGCATCGCGGACAACTTCCCATTGGCCACATAAAACTGATAAAGCAAGTGACAGGGCGGAAGCGCCATGCGACCCGCCTCAACATTTTCTTGAGGCGACATGGTCTCGTCGGGGAGATATTCCACATTCCATGCGTGAAAAAGAATGCGTCGACTCTCGGGTCGGTGCTTCAGGCAATCGATGACGTAGTCGATCTGATTGACAGTCTTGCCGTCACGGGTGGGCCAGTTAACCCATTGCGCACCGTAAAGTGGACCCAAGTCACCGGCATCGGTGGCCCACTCATCCCATATGGAAACCCCGTTTTCTCTCAACCATTTTGTGTTGGTATCACCATTGAGAAACCAAATGAGTTCATTGACGACACTTTTGAAATGCACTTTTTTCGTCGTCAAGATCGGGAAGCCATCGGCTAAGTCAAACCGAAGCTGCCTACCGAATACTGAGCGGGTGCCAGTTCCCGTCCGGTCTCCTCGGTCGACACCGTTGTCACGAATATCTCTCAGCAAGTCTAAATACTGTTGCATCTCGATGCGTCCTAGGCTTTTGCGTCATTTCTGTACGCCCATATGATAATCGCCGCGCCAATAATAATCATGGGAAGCGACAACAATTGACCTCGTGTGAGCCAACCAAGTGCGTCAAACCCTATGTGCGCATCCGGCTGTCGAAAGAACTCAGCTGTGGAGCGAAAAACGCCATAGCCCAGTAAAAATAAGCCTGCAGAAGACCAGCGAGGTCTCGAGGTACGGGTAAACCAGTATAGAATGATGAAGAGCATGACACCCTCCATCGCAAATTGGTAAAGCTGAGAGGGGTGGCGAGCTAAGCCCGACGGATCGTTTGGGAAAACCATGGCCCAGGGGACGTCAGTCGGGCGCCCCCACAGCTCTTGGTTAATGAAGTTCCCAAGGCGGCCTAGCGCCAGACCTACCGGAGCAAGCGGTGCGATAAAGTCGCACAATGCAGCAAATTCAATTTTGTGATTTCGGCACAAGACCCACATCGCAACCACAACACCCAAGAAGCCGCCGTGGAAAGACATACCACCTTCCCAAATACGAAAGACTCTCAGCGGATCATCGACCAGCGAACCATCGCCGTAAAAGAGCGCGTAACCGATTCGGCCGCCGGCGATAATGCCGAGTGCCGCATAAAAAATGAGGTCATCAATCTGAGACTCTTTAATCGGGGAGTTAGGTAATCGCGCTCGCTGCCTTCCAAGCCACCACGCAAAAACAAGGCCGCCAACATAAGTCAATCCGTACCAGTAAATGGTGATGGGGCCAAGCGACAGCGCGACGGGATCGATATCGGGGTACTGAATCATCGTTTACCTCAAACATGTGTAGGACGGAGAGTGGCTAACGCTTTCTGCGGCGACGGCGCGACGTTGATCGCGGCTTGCCTCTTTTTACGGAGAGCGTGAGTGGTGATAGTTCGGACAATGCTGACCGATATACCTGTTGTTTGAAGTCAACCACCGACGAAATTGGATACCAGTAACTTACCCATTTCCAGTCCTTAAATTCGGGCGTCTCATCGCAATCAAAGCGCACGGCGTCGTCAGGCGCATCGAGTCTGAGCAAAAACCACTTTTGCTTCTGTCCTATACAGACTGGCGTCTCGTGCTTTCGAATGTATTTCGCAGGCAAGCGATAGCGCAACCAACCACGGGTGACGCCGAGCAAAGTGACGTGCTCTGGCAATAGACCTACTTCTTCCCTTAGCTCACGAAACATTGCCTCCTCGGGGCTCTCATCAGCATTAATACCGCCTTGCGGAAACTGCCAGGAATCTCGACCCTTGACCCGCCGGCCCCACAACACCTGCCCATTTCCATTCGTTACGATAATCCCAACGTTCGGACGAAAACCCGCCTCGTCGATGACTCGATCCTTTTCCGATGTGCTCACAGAAATCCTTTTCAATGCATTTAGGCATTTCTCAAAATACAAAACGCATATGTACTAAACTCTCACCTGCGTAGTGTCCCACATCGTGCGTCGACGCGCTTACTCGCCGTAAATTTAACGCGCCTTTTTTTAAGCGCGTTTTAGTTAGGCACTTTTTTAGTTGGGCGCAAGTTTATTTGGGCACCCGTTTTGACATTGCGCTCTGAGCGCCTGGGCCATCAACTCCAATCAAGGGATCTCTATGAGTCTCGCAATCTTTGACCTCGATAACACACTCATCGCCGGCGACTCAGATTACCTGTGGGGGGATTTCTTGGTTGCGCAAGGGTACGCGGATGCGAATGAGTACAGGGCACGCAATGCGCAGTTTTACGAGCAATATAAAAAAGGTGAGCTCGACATCAATGAGTACCTTGCGTTTGCATTGCAGCCAATGGCGGGCATGAGCCCCGAACGCCTCGCCCCTCTCCAGCGTCAATTTGTGCAGGAACGTATTGAACCAATTTTACTCGATGCGGCATTCGACCTTTTACAAAAGCACCGTGTACTAGGTGACACGCTCGTCATTATTTCGGCGACAAATACCCTTGTTACTCAGCCCATTGCAAACCGTTTGGGCGTGGAGCACTTAATTGGCTGTGAGGCCGAGATTATCAATGGGCATTACACGGGCAAACCTTGGGGCATACCTTCGTTTGCACAGGGCAAGGTCTCACGCATGCAGAGTTGGTGTGACGAGAACAAGCAATCGATGGAGAACGCGATTTTCTACAGCGACTCGCACAATGATCTTCCGCTTTTAAGGGTGGTAGATCGGGCAGTGGCCGTCGATCCAGATGATCGGCTACGCGAGGAGGCGTCGCAACAAGGTTGGAGCATTATTTCACTGAGAAACTAGTCCTCGTCATCACAAAATTGCTCGTATTCCTCTGCCGACATCAGTGTATCTAGTTCACCCAGATCTTCGGGGTCAAGCTTGAAGAACCAACCATCATTAAAGGCATCTGAATTGACGGTTTCAGGTGTATCCTCGAGCGCCTCGTTGACGGCGGTTACCTCGCCAGTAAGGGGTGCATAAATATCGGAGGCAGCTTTAACTGACTCGACGACGCCCGCCTGATCCCCCGCAGCGATCGTGTCGCCCACCTCGGGTGTCTCGACATAAACCACATCACCCAGCGCATCTTGCGCATGCTCGGTAATACCGACAGTAACCGTTCCGTCCTCTTCACGGCGGACCCATTCGTGGGTCTTGGCGTAGTAAAGTTCAGATGGATTCTGGCTCATGAATGTATTCCTCAAAGTCGATTAAATTCAAAAACAGCGCACAGTGTAATCCGTCAAAGGCCCATTTATTAGGCTCAGAATTACTCATACGACGGCTCATCAGCTCACAGCCTGCTGGATAAACCACCGCTTGGCCATGGGTAAGGTGTCTACCGCACTCAGACCTATGTTTCGCAACATCGTCACGGCCGGGTGCCCGCTCCCAAACCCCCACTTAAACCCCTGCATGACCGCCATCATCGCGAGATTATCGCTTTTACGCTGTCGTTCGTACCGCGTCAAAACTGAGGGTGCCCACCATGTGGCTCCCCGGCTATGTGCAAGGCTTACCTCAGAAGCTAAGACTTTTGCGTCCGACAGCCCCAAATTTATCCCCTGCCCGGCAAGCGGATGAATCGCGTGAGCAGCATCTCCGATGAGCGCGAACCGGTCGCATAGATAATCGACAGCGTGGCATTGAACCAAAGGGAAGATCTGACGCTGACTCACATCAACAACAGTCGGGCCGCGACCACCCAAAGCCACATTCAACCCTTTTAGAAAGGCTTCGTTGTCAGCCTCAAACCACGTATCCGCCTCACAATCATCAAGCGACCAAACGATAGAGCACAGATCGCTGTCTGCCAATGGCAGCAGCGCTAATGGGCCCGTTGGCAGAAAGGCCTGCCAACAGGCAGATGAATGTTCTGGTGCGACCCGCACAGTGGCCACAATTGCCTTTTGACCATAGGACCATTGGCGCGTTCGAATGCCAGCGAGCTCACGACTGATCGATCTTCCACCATCAGCACCGATAACCAATTGCGTGCGAATCTCATCTCCGGCGCGTGTCATCACACTTACGTGGTCACCATTGAAGTCGAGCTCCGCCAACCAGGTATCCCATTGAATCGTAATATTGGGCGTCTCTCTTACGCGGCTGACTAGGGCATCAGTCGTCACCGTCGACTCGACAATGTAGCCAAGGTTATCGAGCGAGAGCGATTGGGCATCAAACTCGATGAGCCCTGTCCCCTCAGAGTCCCAAACCACCATATTGGTATAAGGCCCGATACGACCACTGCTAAACATCGACTGCCATGCGTCGATCTCTGATAAGAATTTGGTTGAAGCGGGGGTAAGGGCCGTAACGCGTCGCGCCCAATCTGATAAATCACGATCCGCCGATGGCGGCGCATGCGATGCCTGAGCATCCAATACTGTGATGTTGAGTTTCGTCGGTGCCATAGCTAACGCGGCTGAGAGTCCGACAACACCAGCACCAACAATGACGATATCGGCTTGCTTACAAGACACGACTAACGCTTCCCCATACCAAATTGCGCAACAGCGCGTTTTGCGACACCTGACAGATCCAATGCTGACAAGGCTAGGCTGGCCAAACTGTCGGTTATCATCGAGGGTGAGTCGAGTATTTCAGCCAAGAGCGAGGTCGCTCCAATCGTTTTCTCATGGTCGCCTCTACTCATATCAGCAAATACTGAGAGGCGATCAACCGAACCGAAAGGTGATGATGTTTTGACTTCGGATGAAATCAACGCCGCAAGCCGTTCCACATCCCGAAGCGATAAATTAAACCCCTGACCCGCAACTGGGTGCACGGTGTGTGCGGAATTGCCTAGCAGTACACAGCGCGATCGAACAAGCTCTCTCGCAGCCACACGCCCCAGCGGCCAACCTGTACGACGGCCAACTCGCGTTATCTTGCCTGCTCGCCAGCCAAACTCTGCTTGAAGGGCTTCGATAAAATTCTCGTCAGTCAATGCCATCAGTTCCGCCTGACGCTCCTTATGAGCGCACCAAATAACGTTGTAGCGCGCACGCGTTGAGGACGCGTTGGGAATGGGGAGTAACGCCAAGGGGCCCTCGCGGGTAAAGCGCTCAAAGGCAACCCCGTTAGCGCCGGCCTCCGTTTCGCAGTTGACCGCAATAGCGAATTGAGACGGAGCATGGTGCACAACACCAATTCCTAGCGCGCTTCGCAACGATGAGTTCGCTCCGTCAGCAATGACGACCAAGTCTGCCTCAAGAACATCACCTGTATTAAGTGTTAGAACCGGTCGATCACCTGTCGCAGAAAGTTCGACAACCTCTGCGCCCTCCAAAAGTTTTACGCCCTTGGCAGCGCCGCTGCCAATCAAAGCCTGCTGGAAGACACTATTCTCGATCACCCACCCCATAGGCGCGAGATCTTGCACAGGGTCTCGTAACGTTGCACTTCCGAAACGCGCACTCCGCGAGACATGAATATCTTCGATGGGTTGGGCACCTGCGGATACCGTCTCCCAGAGTCCCCAGTTCTCGAGTAACCCTTTAGACTCACGACTTATCGCTGTCGCTCGAGTGTCTAACGATGCCTCGGGCGTCTCTGGCAGCGCTCGCTCGATCAGGGTTACGGAAACACTTTCGCGGCAAGCGGCAGCGACCACATAGCCAAGAAGCAAGCCCGCAAGGCCACCACCTACAACGACTATCCGAACTGTCTCAGTCGACGCATCTTTGGCGTATGTACTATTTGTTTCAGTCACTCACTTAATCGCTTTTGGGACCCTTTAGGTCACTGTTTATTTCGCATTTTCTAGAAGCTAAGCAGCGGCTTTCTGTGCTTTTCCACACGCAGTTTTACTCTGCCATCTTCCCATAGGGTCGTATCAGCAAAAAAATCGCATGTTCAGGCCGCAGCCATTAGTGCTTCAATCTCGTCCGCATCTTTGGGCACCGCAGAAGTGAGTACGTGACATCCCTTTTCTGTGACCACCACATCGTCTTCGATACGGACACCGATACCCCGCCATTTCGCATCGACGTTCATATTGTCTGCCGCCACATAAATGCCGGGCTCAATGGTTAAAACCATGCCTGGCTCCAGAGGCCGCCACTTACCATCGACCCGATACTCACCCACATCATGCACGTCCAAACCTAGCCAGTGACCGGCCCGGTGCATGTAAAAGTCGGTATAGGCGCCGTCTTTGATCAATTGATCAACGCTGCCGGACAAAAGGCCCAAATCCACTAGCCCCTGTGTAATGACCTTGACCGTAACATCGTGGGGATGATTCCATTTTTTCCCCGGCTTCGTTGCGGCTATCGCGGCGAGCTGAGACTTGAGTACAACGTCATAAATAGCGCGCTGCTCTTTTGTGAACTGACCGGCGACTGGAAAAGTGCGAGTGATATCCGCAGCATAACCCTCGAACTCACAGCCCGCGTCAATTAATACCAAATCGCCGGCGGCCATTTTGCAGTTATTTTCGGTGTAATGCAGGCAACAGGCATTTTTTCCACTACCGACAATAGAATTGTACGCAGGGAATCGCGCGCCATACTCGCAGAATGTGTGCTGTATAGACGACTCTAAGTGATACTCATAACGCCCAGGCTTTGACTCGCGCATCGCGCGGATATGAGCCTTGGCACTGATATCCGCCGCACGCTGCATGACACGAATTTCTGCACCGGACTTGATTAGCCGATGCTCGTGAAGCAGGCAAGATAAGTCCGATATATCACCGGGCGGCTTCGCACCGGTGCGCACCTTGGCTCTAATACTGTTTATCCAACCCATGACCTGCCGATCGAAGGCATCGTCATGCCCCATAGAAAAGTAGATTGTGGAGCGCCCCTCTATTAATCCCGGAACAATGTCATCAACATCACCCACTGGGTACGCATCGTTCATTCCGAAGTTTTTAACCACACCCTCGGGACCTTGACGGTAGCCATCCCACAGCTCACGTTCTGGATCTCTATCTCTGCAGAACATGATCACCTGCCCCTGGCGACGCCCGGGAATCAGCACCAAAATGCCATCGGGCTCTCGAAAGCCTGTGAGATAAAAGAAATCGCTATTTTGGCGGAAGGGGTACTCCGTGTCTCTGCTGCGAGTCACTTCACGTGCCGCGGGAATTATGGCTATGCTATTTGGTGCCATCTCCGCCATTAACCGCTTGCGTCGTGCTGCGAACTCGGATTTGCTGATTTTCACGCTTCTAGCTCCTTTGAATTCATAGCGTCTTGAACAATGCTGATTGCGGCCAAGCGCACGTAGTCTATCAATTCCTCCAGCTGCCGCTCTGCCTCCTCAGTCTCCGCTTGATCGGTTTCCACCTGTGCCAGCGCCGCAAAGTCCTTAAGCACTTCAGCCACCTGGGGTTCGATGTTGGAACCGATGGCCTGACGTACCGTCATACCCTCAGTAAACCCCGAGATGAAACCAGTGATCCAGCTCGAGAAGGACCGCAAGCGCTGCTCGATCGGGTCATCATCGTCCGGTAATAACATGCGAAATGCATAGTCTGTATCGACAATTGCGGATAATGTGGCGAGATTCAATCGCGATACCATATCCACTAGTTCCCCTTGCAACTGCACGCCCGAAGCTTTCTCGACAGAAGACAGCGTCTGCTCTAAGTGATGTTGATCATCCGGACTGAAGCCAGCCCCCATCAAACCAACAAGCACACCATGTAACTCTGATGGGTTAAGCGTCAGCCCCGCATTAAAAAGCAGGTCTGCCACTTCATCCCACTCTGGCATGTCTTCAAACGCACCCAATAAATCCAGCATGTTGTGTTTTCTCTCGGAAATCCCTCTTTTGAGGGTGGAATGTGTCGGAGATTGACCCCTTTGGGTCGCTTACCTATAGTGAAGCCCAATAGCGTACAGGGTGCAATCTAAGTGTCAGAGAAGCTTGTAAAATCGCTCGAAACCAAGGTGGACAACCTTATTGAGTTGAGTACGGAGCTCAAGTTAGAGAATCAAGCCCTTAAAAAACGACTATCTGACCTTCAGCACGAAAAACGCGATCTTCTCGAACGGCATCGTCAGGCCGGCGATTTAATTGATCAATCCATCAATCGATTGAAGACTTTAGAGAATAATTCGTAATGCGCCAGCACACTGTCAGTATCGACATCCTCGATAAAAATTATCAAGTTGCATGCGAGCCGGAGCAAGAAGCGGAGCTAAAGCAGGCGGCGAGCGATCTCGACGATCAGATGCGCGCTATCCGTTCTACCGGTAAAGTCATTGGACTAGAACGAGTTGCCATCATGGCGGCGCTTAATTTGAGCCACCAAGTCCTCGTCATGAAGTCGGGTGGAGAGCCAGAAGATCCGATGGAAGATCAGCTCAAAGCGATCTCTAGTCGAATTGATGAAGCACTTTTCCAACTCAGGCAATTCGAAATTTCTTAATCCTGTCATGTCCCATCAGCTATACTGGGTGCTGACCTGGTGTATTTGCTAGACCGTCAGTCCTCGAGCCGATAAAGCACCACCCGGAGATTTCCACTTCTGGCTGTTGTGCAAGCCCGGCGCGACCGGGACGCCTGATGCAGAATGGGGATCACCACCTTGAACCGCTACGGTTCAAGGGCGACACCGTCAGCGGTACTCCGGGTCACACCTAATTCAAAACCGGCTCTCGCTATGCCATCAGTGAAGGATGTCTTACGCCGCGAGGCGTTGAAGCGGCGCGCTGCTCTCACCGAAGAGGAGCGGGCGCAGAAAAGCGACGCTGCAATAAAGCACTTAATGCAAACGTCGGTTTTTCAAACAGCGAACACCGTCGCAATCTACCTGCCACTCAAAACCGAACTCGCTCTTGATTCTCTGCTGAAATCTGCAGCCAACCGAACGCAACGTTTCGTAGCGCCTCGGACATTAGCTGATAATCAGATGAGTTTTCACGAAGTAACAGGGAGCTCAACACTCGAGAGAGGCTTCGGAAACATCATGGAGCCATGTGGGACGTCACCCGTGGTTGAGTCTGAGGATATTGATTTATTTCTGGTGCCCCTCGCTGCTTGTGACCGGCGAGGAAACCGCCTTGGCTTTGGCGGTGGCTTTTATGACCGGGCACTCGTGACCCAACGTGGGTTCAAATTGGGCGTTGGCTTTTCTTCACAGCTCATTGAACACATCGAGACGGAAGCGCACGACGTTATGCTTGATGGCTTCATCAGTGAAAATGGGGTCACCTATTTTTGATGTAAGACTGCAGTTCATACATCAAAACGCCCGTTCAGGAGCGCCCGCTCAAATGCCGGTTGTGGGGTCCTTATCGATCATTGCTTAGTCTGCGCTGCGTTCTACGTCGATCTATATCTAAGATGTTTCTACCTGCGCTATTTTTCTATCGGCGCTATAGCTGTAGGTGCTGCTACAGATCCTGACTGGTTGTTTGCTGTTAAGGCGCTGGCGGCAATGAGCAGTACGAGACCTGCGGTCAACGCACTGAATAGTCCTGGTTTTTGCTTGCCCACGATTTCCCCGATTTGCTCTTCTGTCGTTCTCGCTTTGTTCTTATTTTCGGCGATCTAAGCGCACCTCAATAAGAAATGAGCATAATGGTAATTTGTCACATTTCAAGTGTGCTACTGAAGATAGGCCTTGTACGCTGGATTTTCTGACTCTTCCCAATAACGAAAACCTACCCGATCCAAGGTGTCTAACAGCGCCGATGAATAGGCGGTATCGCCCGTGAAACCAACGAGAATTCGCCCGTATGCAGCCCCGTGATTACGGTAGTGGAACATCGATATATTGAAGTCAGCGCCTAGGGCATCGAGAAACTTCATCAAGGCACCTGGCCGCTCCGGGAATTCAACGCGGAAAACCCGCTCGTCCATACCAATGCCGGGCTGAGGGCCACCGATCATGTAGCGCACGTGCAACTTGGCCATTTCGTTATCTGTGAGATCAAGGGCTTGATAACCCGCCGCCGATAATTTATCCGTCAACGCCGAAACATCATCGCTCATAGGCGCAACGGTTAAGCCGACAAACACATTGGCAGAGCTATTGTCAGTGCCTCGGTAATTGAACTCGGTGATGTTTCGTTTGCCAATAGCACCGCAAAATGCTCGGAAGGCACCCGGTGTCTCTGGAATGGTTACACTCAGAATGGCCTCACGACGCTCACCGATATCGGTGCGCTCAGAGATGTAGCGCAATCGGTCGAAATTGGTATTGGCACCGCTCAATACGGCAATGACC
>CBFIBL010000078.1:0-13719 GCA_965660865.1 Luminiphilus sp. | reverse complement strand
ACACCGCCCTTTCACGGCGGGAACAGGGGTTCGAACCCCCTAGGGGACGCCATTTTTTGCGGGAATAGCTCAGCTGGTAGAGCGCAACCTTGCCAAGGTTGAGGTCGCGAGTTCGAACCTCGTTTCCCGCTCCAATTTTTCTCTCACCAATCGATAGAACCGCGTACAATGTTGCGCGGTAAAGCGTCGACGGACGCGCCGATATGAGCTGAGACAATGAACGACTATTCCCCTGCAGAGTTAGACACGCTTGCCCTGCACGCCGGTGGCAAGCCAGACCCCGCAACGGGCGCGCGCGCGACCCCCATCTACCAAACAGCATCTTATTGCTTCCCGGATTCGGACTATGCAGCTGCGCTTTTCAATATGGAGCGCCCAGGCCACGTTTATTCGCGCCTTAGCAATCCAACGACTGCGGTGCTCGAGGAGCGTATCTCAGCGCTTGAAGGTGGCGTTGGCGCTGTCGCGACCGCAAGCGGCCAAGCAGCGCTACAATTAGCCATCATGACCATTATGGATGCAGGTGCTCACATTGTTGCTTCGAGTGCGCTCTACGGTGGTAGCCACAATCTGCTGGCATACACTCTGCCTCGCTTTGGCATTACCACGACCTTCGTTGATCCCCGTGACGAAGACGCCGTTAAAGCGGCGATTCGCCCTGAGACTCGTCTTATCTTCGGTGAAACGGTGGGCAACCCGGGATTAGATGTTTTAAATATTCCAAGCATTTCAGCCATTGCCCACGAGCACGGTATCCCTCTCCTTGTCGACTCGACCTTTACAACGCCCTACCTCATCAAGCCATTTGAACTCGGCGCTGACCTCGTCATGCACTCTGCGACAAAGTTCCTAAGTGGCCACGGTATCGTTATTGGAGGCTTACTGGTCGATGGCGGGCGATTTGATTGGGACGCGTCTGGTAGATTCCCGCAACTGTCTGAGCCTTATAAAGGTTTCCACAACCTGGTATTTACCGAAGAATTTGGCCCCGCCGCATTCATCTCCAGAGCTCGCAAAGAGGGCCTCCGTGATTTTGGTGCCTGCCAAAGTCCAACGAGTGCCTTTTACATCATGCAAGGCATGGAAACGCTCGGCGTGAGAATGGAGAAACACATCTCGAATACACGTGCAGTTGTGGCGTTCCTAAACAGTCATGACGCAGTCGCCGGCGTGGCCCACCCTGACCTCGAAAGCCATCCCGACCATGCTTTAGCGCAGGAACTTTTTCCTAAGGGTACCAGCGCCGTTTTCACCTTCGAAATCAAAGGCGGTCGCGAAGCGGGCATCGCTTTCGTAAACGCGCTCAATCTGTTCTCACACCTCGCGAATGTTGGAGATGCAAAATCTCTCGTCATTCACCCAGCGAGCACCACGCATTTCCGTATGGATGAGACCGCACTCGCGGCAGCAGGCATTGGCGAAGGCACTATTCGGCTGTCAATAGGCCTAGAAGATCCGAAAGATCTGATCGCAGATCTAAAGGCTGGCCTGCGCGCGGCAGAGAAGGCAGGTGGGGGCGCTGCTAAATGAAGGTCACTATCAACAACGAACAGGTTTATTTGTACACAAATAATAAAGAGGTCGACCCTGCCAAGCCGTCTGTGATGTTCATACACGGCGCCGGGTTTGATCACAGTGTTTGGACGCTATTTGCCCGACATTTTTCTCGTCATAACTGGAATGTCCTAGCTATCGATCTTCCCGGGCACGGCCGCTCTTCGGGTGACACGCTCACCTCGATCGAGGCCATGTCTGATTGGGTTACAGATCTTCTTGATCACCTCTCAATCGAGAATGTAGCGCTTGTCGGTCACAGCATGGGCAGCCTCATTACTATCGAGACAGCCGCGAGGATCAAAGCGCGTGCTTCCAAAGTTGTCCTGATCGGCTCGATTGCACCGATGCCTGTTTCAGAACCTATTCTCGATGCGACCGCCAATAAACCGGGTGCTGCACATGCCATGCTCACCTCGTTTGGTTTTAGTAAACAAAATTTGATGGGCGGCAATCCCAATCCTGGTATGTGGATGGTCAGCGATAGCATGCGGCGCTACGAGGACGAAATACAGGCCGCTCTGGATCTAGATATGCGGGCATGCAATGCCTATCGGAACGGACTTGAAGCTGCGGCAGAAATCACTGCGCCAAGTTTAATCATTCATGGCGATGCCGATCGTCTTACACCGTTGCGAGCGACGAAAACTTTACAATCGACGCTCGGTGATGCACGTATCAGTGTTGTACCTGGCGCGGGACATTCGCTCATGGTGGAAGACCCCAACCATGTACTTGATCAACTTAAAGCGCACTTACTCTGACGGTTATTTGTAATGAGCGATGAAAACGGTAGCGCTATGAAAATCACTCTTCTCGATGGTGGGCTGGGTCAGGAACTTATTAAACGGAGCTCGGCACCGCCTCACCCACTGTGGTCGACCAAAGTCATGCTCGATGAGCCCCATTTGGTCTCGGAAATCCACAGAGACTTTTGTGACGCAGGCGCCCGCGTTATATGCCTCAACACCTACGCGGTCAGCCGTCATCGACTAAAGACGTTTGCACCTGAGCACTCTGTGAAGGAGATGCTCGACGCTGCGGCAACGACGGCAAAAGCTGGCATCAGCGCGTCGTCAGCTGCAAACGCTGTATCAACAGTCGCTTCTTTACCACCGCTCAATGCGTCTTATGATCACACCGTTGCACCAGATTTCGACAGTGCCTACGAGCAATACAGCGAATTGGTAGCATTACAGAATGATACTGTTGACGGGTTTCTGTTAGAGACGATGAGCAATATCGCCGAGGCAACGGCAGGCGCCAAAGCAATTCGCGACGCAGGTGTCGTCGGTGCAGTAGCATTCACATTGAGTGATAGCGACCCCCAAAAACTTCGCTCTGGAGAGCTCCTTCAAGATGCTATCGCTGCGGTAAAATCCTACTCACCTGACGCCATCATGCTTAACTGTTCAACGCCAGAGGTTGTTACGGAGGGGCTCAAGACCGCCCTCTCCTCAGGAATTCGATGCGGGGCCTATGCCAATGGCTTTACCTCCGTGGAAGCCTTAGTACCAGGCAGTACAGTGGATCGACTCGCAAGTCGCAAAGATCTGGGTCCTCAGGACTACTTGGCGTTTGTGAAAACCTGGCTTGAAATGGGTGTAGAGATCATAGGTGGCTGCTGCGAAATTGGCCCCGATCACATCAGAGCCATCCGAGCCTATCTTGATGAGCAAGGTATTGAGACAACCGAAGCGCTCGTTCCCTGAAACAAAGCTCCGTCCTCAATGGTTCATAAGTCCGCGTTTAATGATCCATTAGCCGATCCATTAGTCAAGGTTCCGTGAGCCCGAGCCTCATGTACAGAGGTTGCTTTAATCAAAGCTCCCAATGGTCAAAAGTTAGGTTGGTGCAACTCTGGGGGAGCGAAATTCTCGAGGCTACAGCGCCCTGGTGAAGTCGCTCGCTCGATTAGCTGGAATTGCAGCTCACTCAAACCCGCTGACCAGCACCGCTGATCGGGATGATGAGCCCGCTTACTTAATCGATTGACCCACGATCACTCCTTCTCGAGATCGATCGATAGGCTGTTGATGCAGTAGCGTAATCCTGTTTCCGTAGGTCCGTCGGGGAAGACATGTCCAAGGTGTCCTCCACAGTTATGGCAGAGCACCTCCGTGCGGACCATGCCATAGCTCGTGTCGCGCTCCTCAGCAATTGCCGCCTCGGCTACTGGACGATCGAAGCTCGGCCAACCACAACCGGCATCGAACTTACTTTCTGATTGAAAGAGTACCTCGCCACAGCCCCGGCACTTGTAAGTGCCTGCATCAGTGGTATCCCAGTACTCACCCGTAAACGCGCGCTCAGTGCCTTTCTGGCGGAGCACGTGATACTCGTCCGCCGTCAGCTTCTCTCGCCAATAAGCATCATCTTTATCAGTCATAACAACCTCTCTCAGCGCGTTGATTTAATCTTTTCATTGATATGAGGGGAAATTACCGGATTTCAATAGGATGGTGTATTCCGTCGACGTGATTCGTTGCTTTAACTCGAGATCGTCTCGTAACGGCAAGGGTCTCTGCACGAATTACAATCAGTGAATAAAGCGAAGATTACTCGACGACAGCGACACCCAGACCTTCCAACCAGCCTGCTAAGCGAGGTGCCACTGCATGCGTTACGGACACCTCTAAGCCCTCGAGTTGTTGACGCATAACGTATTGACGACGTTGTGTTTCGAACCCCTCGGGGCTTTGATCCTTGGCCCATGCGAGGCGAAAGTCTCGATCATCCTGTTCAATACGGCCGATATCATGAAGTAACGCTGACAGCGTTTGCAAATCATCCCCTGTATCCGTGAGTACTATCGACGATTCACTCTGTAGCTCTTCAACCATACCCTCGCAATCTAACGACAAGGCATTTATCAGCGCGGGAATCAGGTAGTCTGTGGCGTTGTTTTTGGATGACTCCGAATAACCGGCGATATGTGGTGTTCCAAATCGGACACTATTAAGCAGGTCTAATGGCACGTGAGGCTCGTCCGGCCAAGTATCGAGAACGACCTCTACTTCGCGCTCCAAAAGTCGCTCACTTGCCTCGAGCGTCATCAAACTGCCTCGCCCTGCGTTGATGAAGAGCGCATCTTCCTTGACTAAGTCTGCCTCTATTACCCCTATCATGTGATAACTCGGATACGGCGCTGTTTTAACCAGCGCTGCATGCAAGCTGACAACGCTGCAACCGAGAACGTCTTTTAGCGGAGCCTGCTGAACACCGGCGGCAAATTCATTCACCCACGGGTCGTAAACCTTTACGTTCGCACCAAGCCTCAACAGCCTGTCTGCCAGCGCGCTACCCACATTCCCATAGCCGACGAGTCCGACCTCAGCGCCAGTTACGAGTTTTTCCAGCCGTCCACACAGGCTTATTGCACTCAGCACGTAATCGCCAACGGCAGCTGCATTGCAGCCTGCGGCGCTCGCGAAGCTGATGTCATTGGCCGCTAGGTATTCGAGATCAATATGGTCAGTACCGGCACTTGCGGTTCCAACAAATTCGACACCTGTTTTTGTTAGAAGGGACTCATCAACTCGCGTGACTGTTCGAGTCAGCAAAGCTTGAGCACCAATCAGAACCTGATTGCTAATATCCCCCCCAGCAATAGGAATAAGATCAATGGGTAGCGCACGAAGTTTATCGGTCACGCGAATAGCACTGTCGATCACAACTCTCGGATTAGTCATCAGCTACTCACTAACCTTTGCCAACCGACTATCATCGTCTAAGCCACTGATCGCGGACCTATTATGGCCGAAAGATAAGCGACTGAGAGCTTGTCGAAAGACCTTTGCTCGATGAGGTAAACCATCGATCATCATGGCTGAAAACTGATCTTCAACAGCCACCGCGAACGAGGCGATGTCAGGATCACTGAGTGATACTGAGAGGTTATCAACACTTACCTTGAACGGAATACCCACGGCCATACAGAAGGCTTTCTCTATGGCTTGGGGCTTTACTTCAACGCCGTAAAACGCAGCTTGCTGTGCGTCATTCCGCCCATCTGGCGCGTACCAATAGCCGTAATCAGGCAATGTGCGACGAGTAGCACCGGCAACACACCAATGCGCCACTTCGTGCAATGCGCTCCGGATAAAGTCCTCGCGGAAGTAAATAATATTAGGTGAACCGGGGTCGTAGTAAGGCTCATCTGCGCCTCCCACGAGAATCGTATTTTCACTGCCGCTGAAAATAAGGTTAAAACACTTAATCACGCAGTCGACCGTTAGCTCACCAGTAGAGATTGGATCCTTCACTCAGCCTGCTTTCCTAACGCGATAAAAAAACTGGCCGTCACTTGCTGTGGTCTCCAATAGACGATGGCCCAGGAACTCACAAAAGTTTGCAATGTCGCGCTGTGTGGAGGGGTCTGTGGCGGTCAACAATACTATCTCCCCTGCGTCGGCACGACGAATTGCCGCATGCAGCATCATCACGGGCTCGGGGCACTTCAGCCCCGTAGCGTCTACCTCGTGATCACTCGCTGACTCAGCCATAAAGCCTCTAACTTACGCTTTTGATTCTTAGGGGAGTTACTGAGGCTTGGTGAACCTCAAGGTCATACGATCGCTTTCACCGATCGCTGCGTATTTCGCACGATCCTTGTCCCCTTCTCTGTAGGAAGGCGGCAGCGTCCAGACACCTCTCGGATAGTCCTTTGTGTCCTTGGCATTCGCGTTGATTTCGCTGCTCGCCTCGAGAACGAAACCGGCGGCTTCAGCCATTGCAATAACCTTGGATTCAGGTACGTAGGCCTTTCGCTTCATCTCATCAAGCGATATACCTTCTTTCCCGCGATGCTGAACAATCCCGAGCGTACCCCCAGGCTTCAGGGCGCGAAAGATATCAGTGAGCGCTGCGTCAGCGTTGCCTGCACGCAGCCAAGAGTGAACATTTCTGAAAACCAACGCCAGATCCACGGAACCTGCAGCCACGTCAATCGGGGCTGTAGGTGGTTGCATCACGCGTACATCAACACCTGAGTAAATCTCGTTATTCTCGCCCAGCTTTTGCAGGTAACGACCCAGCGAGCGTCGGCTGTAAGCGCTTCCGTTAGGTGAGCCGTGTCCGGCAATCAACTTTCCGTGCTCGGATAATAGCGGCGCCAGAACCTCGGTATACCAACCTCCCCCGGGCGACACCTCAAGCACCGTCATGTCAGGCTCAAGACCAAAGAAACTCAAGGTCTCCTTGGGGTGGCGATGCGCATCTCGCGCTTTGTTCGCATCGCTTCGGTGATCACCTGCAAGCGCAACATCCCAGTTCAAATTAGCGTGCGCACCATGATGCCCGTCAGCTAGTGCGCTCGGCGCTAACATCATTAATAGCAAAGCCAGCTTTCTCATAGTCAACTCCTTGAGCAAAAACTGCGTAGAAACCGCGAAGAGTCTCGCATAACGTGCGACGACGCTTAGGTTAGGATGGATAATACCTTTTAAGGAACTAAAGGGGGATGCATGCAACAACAATACGTCATCACATTCGCGGGCGCAGACCGAACAGGTCTGGTTGAGACGCTGGCTGATATGGTTGCAGCTCACGGCGGTGATTGGCAGCAAAGTGAACTAACGCGACTTGGCGGCGCGTTTGCGGGGGCAGTTTTGATAAACGTGCCCTCCGAGGGATTTGCGGAGTTAAAGCGAGACATCGAAAGCCATAACGGCGATGGGTTATCGGTGGGATTAACACCGACCAAAACATCGCCAATACTCGAGCCGAACCTCTACCTGACCTTAACCGGACCCAATCGACCGGGCATCGTCTATGAAGTCACCCATGAGCTCAGCGACTCGGATATCAACATCCTTCACTTCAGTTCCAGCGTAGAGAGCGCCGCCTGGTCAGGTGGCGATCTTTTTATTGCAGAGCTAGCAGTGCGAGCACCTGTCTCACTGGATATCGCCGAATTGAGAGATCGATTAGACCAAATTGAGAATAAAATGACGCTAGAGATTGATATCGAGCCTGACACCAAATGACTCAGTGTCTTCCTTATTTATCGGCGCCGACGAAGCATCCGAAGGAGCAATGCAGCAGGAACAGCCGCGAGTACAACAACTAGCACACCCTGAGCACTAAGCCATACGTATTCGAGCAGAGCATCCGCCGAGACGCCAACGATATCCACGGCGCCCCAGATCAGAGCAGCCGTCGCCAAAACACCCAGTGTTGCGGTTCTTAGTGCTTTGACGTAGCGACGATTCAACACGTGAAGATCAGATAGCAGGCGTAGGTGATACTACGTCACCGTTTTGACCGCGCTGACGCAGCGCGTGGTCCATCAACACCAAGGCCATCATCGCCTCGGCAATCGGCACCGCACGAAGGCCCACACAGGGGTCGTGACGCCCCGTTGTTACCACATCGGCAATATCACCGTTCACATCGATGCTTTGACCGGGCACTTGGATAGATGACGTTGGCTTGAGCGCGATCTTTACGGTAAGCGGTTGGCCGCTGGAAATACCGCCCAAAACGCCGCCAGCGTGGTTGCTCAAAAAGCCAGTGGGTGTGAGCTCATCACGATGCTCGCTGCCTCGCTGGTTTACAACGTCAAAGCCGTCACCGATCTCGACACCTTTAACCGCGTTGATGCCCATCATGGCCGAGGCAATATCGGCATCTAGGCGATCGAAAATGGGCTCTCCCCACCCGGGAGGAAGGCCATCGGCCACGATCTCCAGCTTCGCACCAATCGAGTCACCGTCGCGTCGAATCTGTGTCATGTAGGCTTCTAATTCGGGAAGTAGTGCAGCGTCCCCACAAAAGAAGGGATTGGTCTCTACAAGGTCCCAATCGGTTTGCCCAACAGTCAGAGGACCTAGGGCACTCAAACAACCGCGAATACGAACACCATAGCGCTCAGCAAGCCATTTTTTAGCGACAGCGCCTGCGGCCACCCGCATCGCCGTCTCTCTTGCTGACGATCGGCCACCACCTCGGTAGTCACGCATTCCGTATTTTTGCTGATAGGTGTAGTCGGCGTGTGCCGGACGGAACACATCTTTAATCTTGCTGTAATCCTTAGACTTCTGATCAGCATTCATGATCAACAGTCCAATGGGCGTCCCGGTGGTCATACCCTCAAAGACGCCTGACAGAATTTGAACTTCGTCCGGCTCCCTGCGTTGCGTCGTGAAACGCGACGTTCCAGGCTTCCTGCGATCGAGATCAGGTTGCAAATCCTCTGCACTCAGCGCTAGACCGGGAGGACAGCCATCGATGATGCAGCCCAGACCCAGGCCATGACTCTCACCAAAGGTTGTGACAGTAAATAATTTACCGAAGGTATTGCCAGACATCTCTCTTCCTAAACTCCTACGGGATCAACCGCGCTATCGCGGGATAGCTTCCTGAGCCGCCCATTGTGCCAGATCTTGGGCCATAAAGACCGCAACTCCGTGACCACCATGCTCCAAATCGATCCAAAGTGGTGATAAAAGCGGCGACAACCCCTCCAGTGCCTCAATACTGTTGCCAACCTCAAGGATCATAACCCCCCCTGGCCGTAATATCCGTGCTGCATCGACTAACATAACGCGAACCAAGTCGAGACCATCATCGCCACCGCTTAGCGCCAAGCCCGGCTCATGGAGATACTCAGCAGGTAAGTCGAGCATATCGTTCGCATCAACATACGGCGGGTTTGCCAAAATCACGTCGACAGCATCATCGGCGCACCATGTGAGTAAATCAGCTCTAATGACCGCATCTACGTTGTGTCGCATGGCATTCTCATAAGCTAGACTGATGGCATCGGAATCGATATCACTGAGCAGCACCTGCGACTCTGGAAACACCCACTTCGCCAGCATGCCGAGGCTGCCACCACCACAACACACATCCACAATCACACCCGGGGTGGCGTCCTGGTACCACGGTTGTAGCTCGTTGAGAACGAGCTCGGCTATGGGTGAACGCGGGACCAAGGCACGACTATCGGACTTAAAACGAAGTGGACCTAACCACGCCTCACCCGTTATGTACGCAACAGGGACTCTCTTTTCGCAACGCGCCTTCAGGTACGCCGCCAGGGTAGTCTCTGCCTTGGCCGGATAGGTCTCGTCCAGCACCTCAGTACCTGTCTCGAGGGGTGACAGAGATGCCGCAGCCAGAACCAGTGCAACAGCCTCATCGTGCTCTGACTCGTAGCCGTGGCCGCAGAAAACCTCGGCCTCTAAGAGCTGGTTCTCTGTGGAAATTAGAATGTCGCGAAATGTTGCCAATGGGACTGCCCAAACTGCGGAGGGCGCAGTTTACCATTTTGAAACAGTCGCCGATGCTTTCGATCAAAAACAGGTAAGGCTTAACTGGCTCGACGGACTGGAACGCCCCCTTGTTCGATAGCACCTGTAGAGAAAAAGCCAAGCAACATATCGGCCAGCGCTCGCACATCCCCTTCCATGTGGAAATGGTGAGGACCAGGCACCACCACCGGATAAAACGCTTCCACGAGATCACCTATACCGGCGATTTTGGCTTGAGCCTCGTCACTCGTGAAAAAGCCCGTATCACCTGTGATAGCCGCGACCGGACACTTCATAGCACGATAAAACGAGTTCGACGCCTCCTCCGATAGCTCCACCGTGCTGCTACCGAATAACTTAGGGTCGCTCAAGAGAAGCCAACCACCATCCACTTCTCGTAGCGCGCGGGGCACGAGTAGCTCAGCGTTCTCGCGCGTAAATCCGTAGCGAGACCGCGAATTAATGAAATCCTCGACAGTGGAAAAAATACGAGGCGGGCGCGCCATGTACTTTTTGCGCTCAGCAATCGAACCAATAAACAGCTCCGCCCCATTGTCGTTTTCAAATGAACGCGAAATCATGCCATCGAGCATTGCAAGCGAGGCACATTTGTCCTCGAGAGCAACTGCGAAAGCGCCGGCCACAGCACCACCACGGCTGTGCCCCACTACGTGTAATGACTCAATACACAACTGCTCAACGATTTCTAACAGCTGCGGAATATCGTCCCAGATATGGTAATTCGCATCAGGTGATCGATGACTACTCAAGCCATGACCCGATAAATCAATCGAAAGCACTCTGTAGCCTTTAAGCAGCGGCGCGAGTTTGATAAAGCTCAGGGCATTGTCCAACCAACCATGAATGGCAAAGACAAGCGGATCAGTAGGATCGCCCCAAACGAGGCCCCGGTACGTTAATCCGTCCACCTCAAAGGCAATGTCATCAGCTTGACTTGTCACAATGAAAATCCTTCTGGCATGTAATGCATCAACTCACCCCCTCCGCGGGTGGGCATCAAGAGTCGAATGACGGCAAAGCCGCTCGGCGATAACCCGTGATATTGCGAGGTGTCGCACCATACATTAATGAGTTCAGAAAGATAGGGTTGGTGACCTACAACGAGTTGATGATCCACGTCATCAATGAGGAATAATCCATGGGTATAGTTTTGCTCACCCGGCGCCAATCGAACGTCCGCCCTGCTCGCGGTAACACCAATACCTCCCTCCAGTAGTTTGGCAGTTTGTCGCGTGCGAACTAATGGACTGTGAATACAGCAACTTGGTGCCCGAACCTCGGCGTTGCGACACCAGGAAAGATAAGCTTGCGCACTACTTTTGACGTGCGCTTCGCCACGGTTCGTAAGCGCACGCTCGGCATCGGAGGCGGCATAGCCCGCCTCACCATGACGCCAGAGCGTAACGAGCACGTTAGGCGCTCATCTCCACAAGCAATTTGTTCATTCTCGCAACATAACTCGCAGGATCCTCAAGCTGCGAGCCTTGCGCAAGCGTAGCTTGATCAAGAAGAATCATTGCAAGGTCAGCAAACCGATCCTCGTCGGGCTCTGTATCCATCCGCTTTACCAAGCCATGACTGGTGTTGACCTCAAGGATAGGCTCGCTGTCAGGCAGCTCCTGTCCCGCCGCCTCCAAAATACGGCGCATTTGAGCACCCAACTCGTGCTCTCCAACGACGAGACAGGCCGGCGAATCGGTCAAACGGATCGTGGGGCGGACCTCACTGACCTTGCCCTCTAGAGCGCCTTTCAGTCGATCGAGTAAACCCTCGTTTTCGGTCTTGGCCGCTTCGAGTTCAGCCTTCTCTTCCTCAGTGCTATTGCCGAGATCTAACTCGCCTTTGGCGATATCTTTCAGCGCTTTGCCATCGAACTCGTTAAGGTGTCCCATCAGCCAGTCGTCGATGCGATCAGAGAGCAAGAGAACTTCGATGCCTTTTTTGCGGAACACTTCAATATGCGGGCTGTTCTTGGCAGTTACATGGTTATCGGCCACTACGTAATAGATGGCGTCCTGTCCTTCCTGCATGCGCTCTACATAGTCTTTTAGCGAGACGTTCTGTATGGCGTCATCGTCGTGAGTCGAGGCAAACCGCAAGAGCTCCGCAATCTTTTCCCGGTTAGCAAAGTCCTCGCCCGGCCCCTCCTTGAGCACGTTGCCAAATACATCCCAGAAGCTCTGGTATTTTTCAGCGTCTGACTTGGCCATTTTGCTGAGCATATCGAGCACGCGTTTTGTCACCGCATTACGCAGGGAATCGACTTGCGGACTCTGCTGCAGAATTTCTCGAGAGATATTGAGCGGCAAATCTTGAGAGTCGAGCACACCCTTCACAAAGCGCAGATAGAGCGGCAAGAACTGCTCGGCATCGTCCATAATGAACGTCCGCTGAATGTAGAGCTTAAGGCCGCGGGCGCCCTCTCTGTTCCAGAGATCAAAAGGTGCTTGGCTTGGGACGTAGAGAAGCGAGGTGTAATCAAGCTTACCCTCGACACGATTATGACTCCAGCTCAATGGGTCCTGATAGTCGCTGGAGACATGTCGGTAAAACTCGGTGTATTCCTCATCGCTGACCTCAGAGCGACTGCGTGTCCAAAGCGCTTTCGCTTCATTGATACGCTCCCAAGACGGCTCGGGTGTCTCTGCCTCGTCATCGCCAGCTGGCGGCGGGGTCTCAAGCATCAATACGGGCACTGAAATATGGTCTGAATACTTTTTGATGACGCTGCGAACACGCCATGAAGAAGCAAATTCCTCTGCCTCAGTATCAAGATGCAGTATGACGGTTGTTCCCGGGACGTCACGCTCCGCTGCATCAATGCTGAATTCATCTTCACCTGTTGATTCCCAGCGTGTTGCCGTGTCCTCTCCAGCTTTTCGCGAAATCACCTCAACGCGCTTTGCGACAATAAAGGATGAGTAAAATCCCACGCCGAACTGACCAATAAGCTGGCTGTCTTTTTGTTGATCGCCGCTAAGCTGCTCCATAAAAGCCGCAGTACCTGACTTAGCAATCGTTCCGAGATTCTCAATAACATCGTCACGGGACATACCAATGCCGTTGTCAGCAATACTGAGTGTTTTCGCCTCCTCATCAACATCGACACGAATTTCGTAACCCTCACTGCCAACATCGAGTACGCTGTCCTCGATCGCTGCAAAACGACGCTTATCGATGGCATCCGAAGCATTTGAGATCAACTCTCTAAGAAAAATCTCTCGGTTCGAGTACAGAGAGTGAATCATTAACTGAAGTAGGCGCTTTGCTTCAGTCTGAAATCCCATGGTTTGTTTGTCGGACATTACGAGCTCCTCTATCTGAACGTAGATAACAGATGGGGAATCACGGTCGCCTTTTCAAGGCAGATCCGAGAAATTTTCGATCTAGCATTCACACTTATGGTGCCGCTCCTCTCCTAAGCAGAACATAAAAAAGCCCGCGTTAAGCGGGCTTGTGTAAAGAGTATGGGCTGGGCTTACCAGCCAGTAATTTCTGCCATTGCAGAGCCTATCTCTGCCAGGGAACGAACCGTCCGCACACCGGCATCCTCAAGCGCAGCAAACTTCTCGTCCGCTGTACCCTTACCACCAGAGATGATCGCACCTGCGTGACCCATGCGCTTGCCTTTCGGCGCCGTAACACCCGCGATGTACGATACAACCGGCTTGGTGACGTAGTCTTTAATAAAGGCAGCTGCCTCTTCTTCAGCGGAGCCGCCGATCTCTCCAATCATCACAATGGATTCGGTAGCGTCATCTTCTTCGAACAGACCAAGGATATCGATGAAGTTAGACCCTGGGATCGGATCTCCACCAATACCAACACACGTTGACTGACCAAAGCCCGCGTCAGTCGTTTGCTTAACCGCCTCGTAAGTGAGCGTGCC
>CBFIBL010000077.1:0-8901 GCA_965660865.1 Luminiphilus sp. | reverse complement strand
TCGGATCTGTATCGGGCGCGATCTGCTACTCACAGCATGATCCCAACAAAAACAGGTGCAGCCGCAGCCATCGGTTTAGTTCTCCCGGAGTTGAAGGGGCGGCTAGACGGTCTCGCCGTTCGCGTGCCCACTATCAATGTTTCATTGGTCGATTTAACGTTCACTGCCGCTCGCGATACGTCGGTTGAAGAGGTGAATGCAATTTTGGCAGAGGCGGCGTCCGCTGATCGGTTAGGCGTGTTGTCATGCAATACACAACCGCTCGTATCTGCCGATTTCAATCACAACGCGTATTCCAGCAACTTTGACGCAAATCACACCCGCGTGAACGGTCGTTTGGTCAAGGTGCTCTCGTGGTATGACAACGAGTGGGGCTTCTCAAACCGTATGTTGGATACCGGGTGTTTACTGGCCGCGGGGAGTTTGCCAGTGAGTCACGCTGCTTGAGTGCTGGTCGAGAGGGCTGTCCAAGCGGTTTTGAGTAATAGTTTTTGAGTGTGAGTGTTTGGGGGCCTTAGTGCCCCCTTTTTTTGCCTGCGGTTTCTTACTTGCGTTTCTTGCTTGTCCTGTTTTTTCAGCAACAGCTCGAGCAACCCAATCTGCATGCGGTGCAAAGCCCAACCCCGAAAAAAGACGAGTGAGCGTGCAGTCCAGTGACGGGGCGTCGGTGATTTAAATCTAGGTTCGCTGCGTCGTTCGCCCGCCTGGTCACAGACGCAGGGCGCCCATCGGCTTGCAGAGCGTTAAGTGCGTGATAAAGCGTTCGCGTTACTCCGCAAACCAGAGGCTAAAGGGTGCGTGGTGATAGAAGTGACTAATCGGATGCATATCATCGTCTGCATACTTCGTTGCGACGTCGAACACCTCAAGCTTGGAACCACCGACGATATGGACAACACCCATTTTGGTGTCGAGTAATCGCGCTTTTGATAGCGAGAGTCTGCGATGCGGCGCTGTTGTTGGCTGCGTCATCAGCGCTGCGGCGTCTGTCGTTAAGCCCTCGTCGAGCTCAATAGAGCAGGAGAAGAGGGATGCAGTATGAGAATCGTTGCCCATGCCCAAAATCACAACGTCAAAGGTACCTAGATCGGCTAGCTCACGCTTTACCCGATCTAGCTCAGCGTCGACGTCAGAGCTACCTGCTCCGAAGTCGATAAACGTGGCATCTGCCGCGAGACCCTGTAGGAGCAAGCGCTTCACCATTGCGGTGTTACTATCAGCATGAGATTCATCAACCCAGCGCTCATCCGCTAAAAGTACCGTGACGTTTTTCCATTCCAGGTCGGTGACTGATAACGCCGCAAATAGTCCCTTCGGGGTGCTACCGCCCGAGACAACCAGCGTCGCTTTGCCGTTAGTGTCTAGGCCTGCTTGCAACTGTGCGCAGACCTCTTTTGCAAGTGCAGCGTCTAGCTCGCCCCGCGAGGAGAAGATACGGCGCTTAGACATGCCAGCTCCGGAAGTCCTTTTCGATCAAGATCTCTGCCTTTGCGGGGCCCCAAGAGCCAGCATGATAAGGCCGTGCTTCGACACCCTGTTTTTGACAAGAGGCAATAAGCTGATCAACCCAGCGCCAACTCTCTTCGATCTCCTCACGACCAACGAATAACGACTGGTCACCATTAATTGCATCGAGGAATAACCGCTCGTAAGCATCGGGAATTCGGTCCATATCGCTGCCTTCCCGGAAATCAAGATCCAGAGGAAAGCCTTGCAGCGACATACGCTCTTTCAAACTCTGCTTCTTTGATACCATGCTGAGCTCGATACCCTCGTTGGGCTGCAGGCGAATCACAAGCTTGTTAGGGATGTTGGCACCCTGACCAAAGATATTGTGAGGTAGGTCTTTGTACTGAATCACAATTTCAGTCACTTTCTCCGGCAGTCTTTTGCCCGTGCGCAAGTAAAAGGGCACGCCTGACCAGCGCCAGTTATCAACATGCGCTTTAATTGCAATGTAGGTCTCAGTGTCGCTAGCAGTATGCTCGCATCCTTCCTCGTTCAAATAGCCGGGAACGGCAGCTCCTTTAATCCATCCGTCAGAGTATTGGCCACGAACGACATGCTCGGCGACAGAGCGTTCATCAATTCGTCGGAGCGCGCGAACGATCTTTACTTTCTCATCTCTGATGCTCTCGGCCTCGAGAGAGTTTGGCGGCTCCATTGCCACCAAGCACATGAGCTGCATAAGATGATTCTGCACCATATCGCGCAGCTGTCCGACTTTATCGTAGTACGACCAGCGCCCCTCGATACCTACCATCTCACCAACGGTGATTTGGACGTGATCGATACAGGTGTTATCCCACTGGCTGTTGATGAAACGATTCGCAAAACGCAGGACGAGTAGGTTTTGAACAGTCTCTTTGCCTAGGTAGTGGTCGATGCGGTAAATCGCTTTTTCATCGAAGTACTTTGCAAGGGTCTCATTCACCTTGACCGATGATTCGAGATTTTCGCCAATGGGCTTTTCGACAACGATTCTGCAGTCACCCGCAAGGCAGTTAGTTGAGCTTAAGTGTTCACAGATGGGAGCAAACAAGCTTGGTGGTGTTGCGAAATAGAAAAGGCTAATCCGCGCGTCATCCAGCCAGTTGCGAAGACCTGCGTATTGCTCGGGCTCTGCAAAGTTAACCGGGACATAAGAGAATCGTGCTGTAAATGAGGCCCACTCGCTATCGGAGGGGGCGTCGTCTCCCATGTAAGCCAACATTTTTTCTCGCAGTGTTGGCAGGAATTCATCGAGCGTCTGTTGCGTTCTCGCCACCGCCGCAATGCGAAGGTCGTCTTCCAGAAGATTGAGTCGCTCTAACTGAAACAGTGCGGGAAAGAGCTTTCTCGCAGAGAGATCGCCGGAAGCGCCGAAAATAATGAGGTCTACAGCTGCCATGTTAAGGGTCCCCCAGCTATGTGTTTAGCGAAGACGCTTGACGAGCAATGGCCTCAATCTCGTCCCAGCGGCCATTTTTTATAAGGTCAGTTGGCGTTAGCCAAGTGCCGCCAACAGCTCTCACGTTTGAGAGCGAAAGATATTCATGGGCGTTTTCCGGTTTTATGCCACCCGTTGGTACGAACTGAATATCCGCAAACGGGCCACTAAATGCCTTAATAGCCGCCGCACCGCCCGACGTACCCGCAGGGAAAAATTTCAAAATATTGAAGCCGGCTGATTTTGCAGCCATTACCTCAGTGGCGGTAACCGCACCGGGTAAGAAAGGTACATCAGTCAGAAGGGCGCGCTCGAACAATGCGTCCGACTGCCCCGGAGATACGACAAACGAGGCGCCAGCTTCGACTGCCGCATCGAATTCTGCGGCTGAGCAAACCGTACCCACACCCACATTTACCCCTGGCACCTGCTCGCTGATCATCCTGATAGCATCTAAGCCATATTTCGTGCGCAGTGTTACCTCGAGATTGACGATGCCGCCAGCCACTAAGGCCTGGGCCAGTGGAACTGCGTGCTCGAGTGACTCGATGGCGATGACAGGAATAACAGGCGATGTATCGAGAAAATCATAAGATGTCGACATTTAAGTTTTATCTCCTAGCCACAGCGCTGCGCCGAGCAGCCCCGGATCTTCATGCGTTATTACGTATGTACCGATGTTTGTTGTGTAGTCAGCGAAGCGGCCTTTTGCTAGGAAGCGCGCGCGGAAATCGCTACCACGGAGTAGGTCAATGTATCGAGGCGCAATGCCGCCCGCGATAAACACGCCGCCCAATGCGCCCGCAGTGAGCGCAAGATTGCCGGCAGAGGACCCCAAAACTGCGAAGAACATTGCCATCGCTTCACTGGCTAATGGGTTATCTTCTTGAGCAGCAGCGCCAATATCACCGGGCGCCTCGAACTCTGCGCGTTGGCCTCTGATTTCTGCTAGCGCCTGGTATATGTTGAGGATGCCCGCTCCGCACAACAATCGCTCGATAGACACGCGCCCGAAACGCGCGCGCAAGCGCTTAAGCACCTCAAATTCCATATCGGTGATCGGTGCAAAATCTACGTGCCCGCCTTCACCTTCTAAAATGACGGTTTTCCCGTGCTCATCAAAGACGACGGTAGCCACACCTGTGCCTGTCCCGGGACCGATTGAGACCATGGGCTTATTGCGCTGTGATTCACCAGCACCAATTTGCTCTACATCGTCCGTTGAAAGCGCAGGTAACGCTCTGGCTACAGCGGCAAAATCATTGATGATTTCGATGTGCGAGTCGCCTAAGTATTTGCTGAGCAGCGCACGATCAAATCGCCATGGACTGTTCGTGAAACTGATCGTTTTCAAATGGGGTGGTGCGGCGATGGCAAGGCAGGTGCGCGAGGGGCCTGCATCGGGTAACCCCTGATTTCGCCAGTCTCCTATGAGCTGCTCCAGCACTTTTTCGAAGCTAGCAAAATCAGCTACGCGATATTTGGCTAGTGGCGTTGGCGTTACTGAGCCCGGCGCCACGAACGCAAAACGCGCATTGGTCCCGCCGATGTCACCGACGAGGTAGTGGCTGCTCGTTGTGTCTGCTTTTTCACTCGTCATAGGCGTTCTCAGCTAAAGAGCGATGATGCTCCTTCTTCCGCACTGCTCACAGCGTTGCGATTGTTTGCAAAAATGTGTCGCCCGATCGTTCGCGGAGCTCCAGGCGCCACTGCGTCAATCCGCGATGCCAGCACGCTGTCCTCAACGTTGGCTGATAACTCGCCTGTGGTGGCGTCGAGCCGAA
Organism: Luminiphilus sp.; assembly: GCA_965660865.1. Lineage (GTDB taxonomy): Bacteria > Pseudomonadota > Gammaproteobacteria > Pseudomonadales > Halieaceae > Luminiphilus. The sequence goes on along the minus strand of CBFIBL010000077.1, from coordinate 4,188 downwards.
TCACGTCGCCGTTCTGTATTTTAGCAAGAAGGCCACCTTTGGAAGCTTCAGGAACCAAGTGAATAGCTGCCGGAACTTTGCCTGAGGCGCCACTCATGCGGCCATCCGTCACGAGCGCCACCTTGTGCCCCCGGTCTTGCAACACGCCAAGCATGGGCGTCAGTTTGTGGAGTTCTGGCATGCCGTTTGCCGCTGGACCCTGGAAGCGCACCACAACAATGCAATCTTTATCGAGCTCGCCGGCCTCAAAGAGCGGCTTGAGATCGTCTTGATCGTCGATCACTACGGCTGGGGCCTCGACAATGTAATGTTGCTCTTTTACCGCTGACGTTTTGATCACACTTCGACCTAGGTTGCCCTCAAGCAGCTTCACGCCACCGTTCGATGCAAAAGGTGTTGCGGGCGTGGTTAAAACCTCTGGGTCGAGACTCGACTTGGCGGCGGGTCTCCATTCGATTTGATCGCCCGAGAGCACTGGCTCCTGGGCGAAGTCGCCAAAGTTTTCGCCAAAGCAGGTTTTAGCGTCGCTGTGCATGAGTCCGGCGTCCAGAAGCGCCGTGAACAATGTGCCTGTGCCGCCTGCTGCATGGAAGTGATTCACATCAGCTGAACCGTTTGGATAGACACGGGCGATAAGCGGTGTCACAGCGGAGATCGCATCAAAGTCAGACCAATTCATTCGGTAGCCAGCTGCTCTCGCAATAGCGATTAGGTGGATGCAATGGTTCGTCGAGCCACCTGAAGCGAGAAGCGCGACGAGCGCATTGACCAGCGCGCGCGCATCTACGACTTCTGCCATTGGACGATAGTCACGACTTCGCGCCGTAATGCGCGTCACGTGCTCAGCAGCAAATTCGGTCAGTGCGTTGCGTAGCGGTGTGCCTGGATTAACAAACGAGCTGCCAGGTAGCTGTAAGCCCATGGCTTCAACCATGACTTGGTTACTGTTGGCTGTGCCATAAAACGTACAAGTGCCCGGAGAGTGGTATGACTGACTCTCGGCTTCGAGTAGCTCGTCGCGACCAATCTTACCTTCGGCAAAAAGCTGACGTATGCGAATTTTTTCTTTGTTTGGTAGCCCGGATGTCATGGGGCCTGCAGGCACTGTCATCACCGGAAGATGCCCAAATTGAAGCGCACCGATCAGAAGGCCAGGAATGATTTTGTCGCAGACACCTAAGAGAAGCGCTGCGTCGAACATCTGGTGTGAGAGCGACACGGCTGTCGCTTGGGCAATGATGTCGCGGCTAAAAAGACTCAGCTCCATGCCTGGCTGACCTTGGGTGACACCGTCACACATAGCCGGAACGCCGCCTGCGATTTGAGCTGTGCTGCCCATTTTGCGAACCGCAGCTTTAATACGCTCTGGGTAGTCTTTGTAAGGTTCGTGCGCGGACAACATGTCGTTGTGCGCTGTCACGATTGCGATATTCGCCGAGTCCATGAGTTTGATCACGGACTTATCGTCAGTCGAGCACGCTGCCATGCCGTGCGCGAGGTTGCCGCAACTCAATTGTTTGCGATCTGGCGCGCCTCTGCGCATGGCTTCAATGTCGCCCAAGTAGTCGTCGCGTAGGTCTTTACTGCGATCTTCAATGGCGCGCGTTACCCGCAAAATTTCGGCGTGCATAGCGATGTGTCTTCCCCCAGTGATCCGAGTGTTATTATGTAATAAAAATACATAATTAGCGATAAAAAACGAATTTTTAGCGAGTTTTTGTAATTTTATTACACACCTAACTGCGGGAGTGTACTGCTTGTGGCTTAACCCAGTATGGCCTTACCCAGCATGTAAGCACCTCGAATACCTGAGTCTGCGCCAAGACGCGGTGGCTGTATGAGTGAGGCGATACTTTCGGATGAATCTAGAGCGGGTAGATAGTGTCCAAGCGCTAACCGGCATTCATTTCGGATCCGAGGAATCAACCGTGGCGTTTGACTGACACCACCCCCGAAAATAATCACCTCGGGCCGATGATGAAGAGCGATATTTGCCGCAAGTTGACCGAGGTAAAACGCCTCAATGTCATGAGCTACGTGATCTTGATCAAGATCTGAGAGTCTCGCCTGCCAGCGTTTAAAAATGGCAGTTCCCGATGCTAGGCCCTCGACGCAATCACCATGAAAGGGGCAAACCCCAGCAAAAGAGGCGTCTTCTGCATCTTTTGGAACCCTAATGTGACCAATTTCTGCATGTGATATGCCGTTACTGATTGAGCGATCGTTCACAATGCCCACACCAATCCCGGTGCCTACCGTGACATAGGCAAGGTGGTTAATAGGGTGCTCAATATCCCAAGTGGCCTCTGCGAGTGCCGCGCCATTTACGTCCGATTCAATGCTTACCGGACAGTTGAAGGCATCTTGGAAGTAATCGCGTAAATTGACATCGGCCCAGCCCTGTTTTGGCGTAGCGCCAATCGTGCCGAATTTGGCGCTGAGAGGATCAATATCAATGGGGCCAAAACTCGCGATACCGATGGCGCTCAGCGAATCTCCATTTAGCTCATTATCCACGACGTTGGCTACGGACGAGAGCGTGGTTTCCGGATCTGTAGTAGGAATGATGATCCGCTCGCCGAGTCGATCACCTCGGCAGACCGATATGACAAATTTCGTGCCCCCGGCTTCGATGCCCGCAATGGTTGGACGCGTCATCAGTGATGCCGTATTTCTGAAAAAAAAGACGTGAAGGCTGACGCTGTAGCGTCAGCCTTTGTGTAACACAGGCCTCTGTCAAGAAGAGGTATGTTATCCACTGACCGGATTAGAGCTGCACCGTGGCCATCACGGCATTTACTGCGAGCACCAGAAGCGCAATGTGCGAGATGGCAAAAAGGGTAAAGCGCAACGGAATTGTGTTGACCTGCATCTGCCAAAGGCTGTGAAGGATCCGCGCAATCGTAAACGTCCATGCAGCGTAGCAAGAGGCAGCAGAGCTATCACCCGTCATCGCCAGTAGTATGACCATGGCGTAAAAGACGGTGGGCTGCTCCATTAAGTGTTCATAGTTGTGGCGCGTCCACTTCACTTTGTCGGGCATTTCGGCTTCGGCGTCTGGACCTCTGAAACCTGCAGGTAGTTCGCCCACTTTAGCGCCTGTACCCATCAATCTGACTGCATAGATAAAGAACATGAGCACTGACCAGAGGCCAAGTACTGCTGCTGCGCCCAACATAGGATTAATTGATTCCATAACTGATCTCCGTTTTCGATTTTATTCTCGGTTTAGCCTTATTATCGGCAATACAAGCTACAGCTTGCGTCGCGATAAGAGTGTCTAACGAAACGTGGCTTGCATGCTAGACTTCAGCTCCAAAATTTTGAGCGAGAGTGTTATCGATGGTCATCAAGCCAAAAGTCCGTGGGTTTCTGTGTACAACAACACACCCAGTCGGTTGCGACGAAAATATTCGTCGTCAGATCGAACACGTTCAGTCGAAGGGTGAGATCACCGACGGCCCCAAACGCGTTTTAGTGCTCGGTTCCTCCACTGGCTATGGTTTGGCATCTCGCATTACGGCCGCCTTTGGTTCCGGTGCCGCAACCATCGGCGTGTTCTTCGAGAAAGAAGGAAACGAGAAGAAGCCCGGTACCGCTGGCTGGTACAACTCGGCTGCATTCCACCGTTATGCAGATGAGGCGGGGCTTTACGCAAAAAGTATCAATGGCGATGCGTTCTCAGCTGAGCTAAAAGATCGTGTGATCGATCTGATTAAAGAAGATCTCGGTCAGGTCGATCTTGTCGTCTACAGCCTAGCGGCACCGCGGCGCACACACCCGGTAACGGGTGACGTTCACGTCTCCACGCTGAAACCCATCGGCTCGCCTGCCGTGCAGAAGGGGATCAATACCGATAAGGGCATCATCCAGGAGTTCCACTTAGAGCCAGCGTCTCAAGAAGAGATCGACAATACCGTTGCGGTGATGGGCGGTGAAGATTGGGAAATGTGGATTGACGCGCTGGACAATGCGGGTGTTTTGGCTGACGGCGTAAAGACGACGGCCTACACCTATATTGGCGAGAAAATTACTTGGGACATTTATTGGCACGGCACCATCGGTGCGGCGAAAAAAGACCTCGATAAGCGCGTTGTTGGTATCCGCGATCGTCTTGTTGCACGAGGAGGTGACGCGCGCGTATCGGTTCTAAAGGCGGTCGTGACGCAAGCATCGGCTGCGATCCCT
>CBFIBL010000076.1:0-1513 GCA_965660865.1 Luminiphilus sp. | reverse complement strand
CAGCGAAGGGTTTTTGGGAAAACCGGGATGAATCGCTTGTGCTAAAGGATAGGGAAAGGCTTTTATCTCTTCCCACGGATGAAATAAGTGATGAATCAGAGCCCTTTGTGTATGTCCAAGCCTCGGGTGAGAAATTATCCTTTAAGGTGAAGTCCAAATGGATATTGAATCCGGCTGGAGAGGGGCGATTGCTAATCACGTCCTTTGGAGATGTAACATCTCTGGAAAATGCACTTCAAGAAGCTCAAACCTTTTTAGAAGGCAATGTGAACGCCTATGTGGTGCAGGACGAAAGTTGGCGATATGTATATGCTTCTGAGCAGTTTTTGAAACTGATCGGCGTCCAAGATATTTCGTCGATACCTGAGGCAGAGGTGCTGTTTCCAGACGTAGATAGATCAAAAATATTGAAAATAAGGGAAGATTGGAGCGAAACTGAGTTTGGGGATTTGATTGAAACGCCTTTGATATTGCCGATGCGCTGTCCATCAGGAGCATTAAAGCAAGTAAAGCGTTCCGCGCGCAAAATTAAGCGACAGTCAGGTGATGGTTTTCTTACAGTTGTTGGATATGAGGATCAAACGGAACTTCAACGCGCGCTAAATGCCGCAAACACATTCCTAGAAAGTCAAATGACCGCATTTGTTATTCAGAACGAAGATTTTTCTTTCTACTACGTTTCTACCGAATTCCTGCGGCTCTGCGATGTTTCTAATGCTCAAGAGATTGGCGATACTGCAAATGGCTTTTGGGCTAACAAACAAGAAGCTGATCTGAGAACGAATAGGAAAAGACTCAGCGCTCTCCCAACAGGCCATATTAATGAAGAGATTGAACCATTTATCTTCGTTAAAAGCTCAGGCGCGCGACTGTCGTTCATGGTGAAGTCCAAATGGATATTGAATCCGGCTGGGGAGGGGAGATTGTTAATTACAGCCTTTGAAGATGTCACTGCGATAGAAGAGCAACGTGCTCAACTTGACCATTTGAAAAGAACTGCGGAGCTGTATCTCGAATCTGGCATCAATGCCTATGGAATTCAAAATGAGAACTTTGAACATTTATATCTTTCGAAGGCGTTCATAAATTTAACAGGGTATACTGTCGACACTATGCCGGGCCATAAAGACTTTTATCCTGATTATGATGAAATCAAAGCAAAATGGAGGCGTGAAGAATTAGTCAAGACTCCAAATGGAAAAATTGTTCATTCAGGAACGTTCAAAGTTAGAACCTTAGATGGAAATATCTTGTGGCTAAGCCGTAGTGCGCGCTGGTTCACAGGAATTTCAGGTGAAAGATTGTTGATGGTTTCCTTTGAGGATCACACTGCTCTCACACAAGAGCGCGAATTTACACAAAGTTTGATAGAGAGCAGCTCTGCACTGATTGTGACTCAAACGAAGGATGGGGCTATTCACTCAGTGTCGCAAGCTTTTGTAGATTTAATGGGTTATGAGCGTGATGCCCTGGTTGGAAAAGATTTGATTGATTTCTATCATCCAGAAGATCA
>CBFIBL010000075.1:0-6195 GCA_965660865.1 Luminiphilus sp. | reverse complement strand
CGCGATCCAATCGAGGTGTTCGACGAAGCACTCGAAAACATCGCGCCCATGGTGGAAGTAAAGTCGCGCCGTGTGGGTGGTGCTACATACCAGGTGCCTGTTGAAGTCCGTCCCGCGCGCCGCGTTGCGCTCTCTATGCGCTGGCTTGTGGATTACGCGCGCAATCGTGGCGAGAAGTCGATGCGCATGCGTCTTGCGGGCGAGATCATGGATGCGTCACAAGGCAAAGGCAATGCGGTCAAGAAGCGTGAAGACGTGCACCGCATGGCAGAGGCCAACAAGGCGTTCTCGCACTTCCGATTCTAATTTCGCTGACGACAGCGACGAGGTATCCACGTGGCTCGCAAAACCCCGATTAACCGCTATCGCAATATCGGAATTTGCGCCCACGTCGATGCCGGTAAAACCACTACCACCGAACGCGTTCTGTTTTACACCGGTGTCTCTCACAAGATAGGTGAGGTCCACGACGGTGCTGCCACCATGGATTGGATGGAGCAGGAACAAGAGCGCGGCATTACCATCACATCGGCGGCGACAACATGCTTCTGGCGAGGCATGGATAACCAGTTCGATGAGTTCCGAATCAATATCATCGACACTCCCGGGCACGTAGACTTCACTATCGAAGTTGAGCGTTCGCTTCGTGTGTTAGATGGCGCGGTAGTCGTTCTTTGCGGGTCGTCCGGCGTACAACCTCAGACGGAGACCGTTTGGCGACAAGCTAATAAGTACGCTGTACCTCGGATGGTCTTCGTCAATAAGATGGACCGTGCCGGCGCTGACTTTATGAGCGTCGTGGATCAACTTCGTGACCGCCTCGACTGCAATGCCGTGCCGTTGCAAATGACCATCGGTGCCGAGGAAGACTTCGTGGGTGTGATCGACCTCATCAAGAACAAGGCGATCATCTGGAACGAAGAGGATCGCGGCATCACATTTGAATACGGACCAATTCCTGACAATCTCGTCGATCAGTGCGATGAGATGCGCGAGTACTTGGTAGAGGCTGCGGCCGAAGCGAACGACGACCTCATGGAGCAGTACCTGGAGACCGGTGAGCTATCCGAGGCACAGATCAAAGTGGGGATTCGAGCAAGAACCCTGTCAAACGAGATTGTCCCTGTTTTGGGCGGAAGTGCATTTAAGAACAAAGGTGTGCAAGCAGTTCTCGACGCGGTAGTCGAGTTTTTGCCATCGCCGACCGAAGTGAAAGCGATTGAGGGCACCGAGCTTGACGGAGAAACGGTCATCACACGTGAATCAGGTGACGACGAGCCTTTCTCCGCCCTCGCGTTTAAAATTGCTACCGACCCCTACGTTGGCACACTTACTTTTTTCCGCGTGTATTCAGGAAAGCTTGAGTCCGGTAATGCGGTTTTCAATTCGGTAAAAAGTAAGAAAGAGCGCGTTGGGCGAATGGTGCAGATGCACGCCAATAGCCGAGAAGAGATTAAAGAGGTCCTTGCGGGGGATATCGCCGCTGCGATTGGCCTCAAAGATGTCACCACGGGTGACACACTTTGCGACGCGGGCAATGCAGTTGTCCTCGAGCGAATGGAGTTTCCTGAGCCTGTCATCTCGGTCGCGGTTGAGCCACGGTCTCAGGCCGATCAAGAGAAGATGGGTATAGCGCTCTCAAAGCTTGCGCAGGAAGATCCGTCATTTCGAGTTAAGACCGACGAAGAAACGGGCCAGACCATTATTTCAGGTATGGGTGAATTGCACCTCGATATCATCGTCGATCGCATGAAGCGCGAGTTCAGCGTTGAGGCAAATATTGGTAAGCCGCAGGTGGCCTACCGCGAGCGTATTCGGAACACTGCAGAGATCGAAGGTAAGTTCGTGCGCCAGTCGGGTGGTCGTGGTCAATATGGTCATGTGTGGATTCGTTTCGAGCCTGCCGAGGACGAGGGTGCAGAAGGCCTCGAATTTGTGAATGAGATTGTCGGGGGGGCTGTTCCGCGTGAATACATCCCGGCAGTCAACAAAGGGATTGAGGAGCAGATGCAAAACGGTGTCCTCGCTGGGTATCCCCTTTTGGGCCTCAAAGCCACGTTATACGACGGCTCCTTCCACGATGTCGACTCGAATGAAATGGCGTTTAAGATCGCTGCGAGCATGGCGACCAAGAAGTTGTCAGAGGAAGGCGGCGCTGTACTTCTCGAGCCTATTATGAAAGTCGAGGTGGTAACTCCAGAGGAGAATATGGGCGATGTGGTGGGTGACTTGAACCGCCGTCGCGGTCTGATCCTCGGTATGAATGACAGTGCCTCGGGCAAGATTGTCGATGCGGATGTACCACTTGCGGAAATGTTCGGCTACGCCACAGATTTGCGCTCTGCCACTCAGGGTCGCGCGACGTACACCATGGAGTTTGCTCGTTACTCGGAAGCGCCCAGTAATGTGGCCGATGCCATTATCGGCAAGAACACATTTTAAAAGGTATGGGGTTGCCATCTCGGATAATCGCTCTGGTTGGTTAACGACGCCACTTTAAGCACTTCCACGCCAATGACTCCTTTTGCCTTGACCCAAGGGGGCTAGTCAGTCATTTCGGTCGGTCACAGGCTGGAAAGACAGGACGTCCTGCTCCGTTTTACGCCATCGATATCGGTCATATGTCTGACTTCTCGAGCGTCGTTTCAGCAATTTTTTTTGGCATAAAGCCGGTTCTTTGTTACAACCATTGTCACGAGGTACATCACAGCGGTATTCGTATAAGACAAATAACAGAGGACGCATCATGGTTGATTTCATGTTGAACGGCGAGTTGGTGAGTGCAGAGAGCGATGGCGATACGCCCTTACTATGGGTGTTGCGTGAGGAGCTTAAGTTGCGCGGCACTAAGTTTGGTTGCGGTATTGCTCAGTGTGGCGCATGCACGGTACACATAGACGGAGATGCCATGCGCTCTTGCGTGACGCCGGTGAGTGCGGTCTCTGGTAAATCAGTGACCACGATTGAAGGTCTTGCCACGCCGGTTGGCGATGCGCTCAAAACAGCTTGGACCGAGGCGCAAGTGCCGCAATGCGGCTACTGTCAGTCTGGTCAGATCATGCAGGCTGCGGGTCTCTTAGAGTCCAATCCCAATCCCTCAGACGATGAAATAGTCGATGCGATGAACGGTAATTTATGTCGGTGTATGGCCTATCCCCGAATTAAGAAGGCGATAAAAACGGCGGCGAATGGGGGGCGATGTCATGAGTGCAATGACTAAAAAAACCATGAAACAGGTTTCGAGCAAGTCTGAGGCGGGGTTATCACGGCGTTCCTTTATCGCGGGTGTTGCCGGCTCCTCTCTTATGATGAGCATGGGATCGCTCGTGTCCGGATGCAGTTCAGAGCAGGCGACTGAAGCGCTCGCCTCGGGTGATTTGACAAAATTATTCTCCCCCAACATCTGGTTCGAGATTAATGGTGCGGGAGACGTGCTGATCAATATTGTGCGCGCTGAAATGGGTCAGCACGTCGGTACTTCGCTGGCTCAGATTGTTGCGGATGAATTAGGTGCTGACTGGTCAAAGGTATCCTTCAAGCACGTGGATACCGACCCTAAATGGGGTGTGATGGTGACCGGTGGCTCGTGGTCAGTGCACACCTCTTTCACCTTGTTATCGCAGGCAGGTGCTGCAGGTCGAACTGTTTTGATCGACGCGGCGTCGAAGCTCATGGGTGTTTCCGCTGATACTTGTAGTGCGGAGAACGGTGTTGTGACGTCGGGGTCAAAGTCTCTGACGTTTGCTGAGATCGTCACCAACGGCAACTTCTCACGCACGATTACTGAAGAAGAGTTGGCGGCAATGCCAGTCAAAGCTCCGTCTGATCGCAAGATCATTGGGCGTGATCTCAGAAATCTCGATGTTGCCGATAAATCTCAGGGCACGGCTGTTTATGGTCTCGATGCAGAGCTACCCGGCATGGCCTACGCCATGCCGCTTCTGCCACCCACGCGTTACGGCAGTAAAGTGATAAAAATCGATGAAACTGCAGCGCAGTCTATCGAGGGTTATATCGGAGCGATGGAGATCAAAGATCCGAGTCAAACCGTTCAAGCCTGTGTGGTAGTGGCTGCCGAGACGATGCCGGCGGCCATGAAAGCGGCAAAAGCCGTCAAAGTGGATTGGACGCCGGGTCCTACAGCTCAGGTAAGCGAATCAGCAATTTTGGCTGAGGGTGAACGACTTGCATCGGATCCTGAGGCCGGAACCCTCTATGTGAGTGAGGGGGATATCGCGTCCGCGAAATCGACGGCGGCCAGTTCAATGACCGCGACCTATACAACAAGAACCGCGCTACATTTCACAATGGAGCCGCAAAACGCGCTGGTTGAATTCGACGCTGAGGGTAAATGCCACATTCACGCGGGTAATCAGTGGCAATCGTTGATACTCCCGTATCTGGCTAAAGCGCTGGAGATGCCCGAGAACGACATCATTATCCATCAGTACTATTTGGGTGGTGGTTACGGGAGACGTCTATTCGGTGATCAGATGATTCCGGCGGCACTCGCGGCGCGAGAAATGGGCCGTCCTGTCAAGTTGATCTTTGATAGACCAACGGATAGCCGTTTTGACTGTGTTCGATCGCCCTCGGTCTGTTCGTTCGAGGCGTCATTCGATGCCGATGGTGGTTTGACCGGTATCGACCACGCCGTGGTGGCGGGTTGGCCAACCAAGGGCATGGCCCCGGGATTTTTGGGAACTGGGATTGATGGCCAAGGGAAGTTCGATGGTTTCTCGATCAGTGGCGCGGATCACTGGTACACCTTACCGTCCCATCGTGTGAGGGCTATTAATAATGAACTGGCACAGGACACCTTCCTTCCGGGTTGGTTGCGTGCTGTTGGCCCTGGTTGGATTAGCTGGGGTGTCGAGAGTTTTCTCGATGAGATTGCGCACAACCGGGGACAGGACCCCGTTGCTATGCGTTTAGCGATGCTGGACGGTGCGGGCAAGAACGCGGGCGGTTCTGGCAGTACTGTCGGCGGTGCTCCGCGTCTCGCCGCTGTGCTTAAAGATGTTGCTGAGCGTGCAGGCTGGGGGCGCGACATGCCAGCCAATGAAGGTTTAGGCATTGGGGTAGGGCACGGGCAAGAGCGGGGCATGCCAACGTGGGTGGCCTGTGTTGCTCATGTTGCGGTGGATCCCGCTTCCGGTGACATCACGCTAAAGAAGCTCTGGCAAACTATCGATGTGGGGACTGTCGTTAACCCCGATGGCGCCATGGCTCAGGCTGAGGGCGCCGCGCTTTGGGGGGTGAGCCTCGCGCTTCACGAGGGCGCGAACTTTGCCAACGGCGAGGTGGTTGAACAAAACCTCGACCAGTACACGCCGCTGCGTATGAGCGATGTCCCCGAACTCGACATTGCCTTTATCGATAGTCAGGCGTTTCCGAGCGGCCTTGGTGAGCCACCGCTGATACCGGTAGCACCTGCTATTGGTAATGCGATCTTTGCGGCTTCGGGACGTCGCGTACGAGAGCTACCTATACGCTTGAGCTAACTGACCGCGTCGCAAGATTTGTAACGGTGTCATCATCAGATGACATTGGTTCGAACTGCTTGTCAGTGGACGCTAAATGATCGACGGGCCTTAGGGCCCGTTTTTCTTTTGTCGGAAAAAGCGCCCTAAACGGTAATAACTGACAAGAAATTACGGTTGACACTACCTGCCCGCATCCTTAGACTTCGCTCTCTTTTTTTCGGGATCCCTTGCGGGTGCCGGTTTTTTTAGGAGATTGCTTGTGCAGAATCAACGTATTCGAATTCGTCTTAAGGCGTTCGATCACAAACTCATCGATGCTTCCACTCAGGAAATCGTTGAAACCGCACGCCGCACTGGCGCGCAGGTCCGTGGGCCCATCCCGCTTCCAACGAAGAAGGAAAAGTTCACCATCCTTATTTCACCTCACGTGAACAAGGATGCACGGGATCAGTATGAGATTCGCACGCACAAGCGACTCATGGACATTATCGAGCCAACGGAAAAGACCGTTGACGCGTTGATGAAGCTAGACCTTGCTGCGGGCGTTGAAGTCCAGATCAGCTTGGCTTAGTGACAATTTAGAAGTAAGCCTGCCCAGTTCGCTGGGTGTGTAACGAGTAAGACAATTACTCGGCCATAGAGGGTTAAGCCCCGTACACGGAGAGGTTAGTACCATGACTGTGGGAATAGTCGGCCGTAAATCAGGTAT
>CBFIBL010000074.1:0-1805 GCA_965660865.1 Luminiphilus sp. | reverse complement strand
GGCTATTACCACCTTGATGCCAAAGACCGCGTTGTCCTGGCTGGGCCTCGGGCCAGGTCTTGATTTGTGGAGAGCCCGAATAAACCTCGAAGAAGATGTAGGGCGATCCGTAAACAAAGGTCGCCTCCATCACAAGTGTAGGTCCATCATACCAGCCAGCGGTGATGGCACCCTCGGAGTAATCCAGAAGCTTAGCTTCCATATTGCTGTGCGCCGAATTGCCGATCGCGGCGCCATCGAAAACCTCAGCGAAGGGATCTGGAATGGTGTAGCCAAAGCCGGCTGCGTTAGCCGATAAACCGGTTGGAATACCCATGACCCGCATACCGCGCTCAGTAAGTCGCGCGATAAATGGATCCGGGGTGATGTAACCGGCGCCGCCCGGATCGCCAATACGCATCTCGCCAATGAAGGAAACGGAGCCCCACCAACGATGGGTCATCGTATGTGTTTGCGCTGCGTCGCCCGCTCGTTGGGGCGAGCGTTTTACCGGTTGAGCGCTTGCAACATTGCCACAAGTGCCGATATTGGTAAACGGAATAACACCGGCGTTGAATAACCAGGCACCATTATCTTCAACGCATTTGTAGCTCGCAGGATTAATAGTATCGGAGTAACTCCCGAGACCCATTGTTGTGAGATTGTAAGGAACCGTGACGACGGGAGGGGGAGTGCCACCATCAGGGTCGTAGCCTGTAAATCGAACATTATTTAAACGGTATACAGTATCTCGTGTATTGGAGGCCCAGATCACAATACCCGTATCAACCTTTGTAATATCAAGCCCTGCATTTCGGAGTTGTGCCATTGGAACTCGCACCGTTTCCCAACCAGCAACACCGCGCTCCCCCAGCGCCTGGTCTGCACTTTTGCACCCCGAGTCAAATACACAATCAAGTTTCATAGAGAAATTGGCGTCGCCCGACATGACCTTGACGTCGAATTCAAGTGCGCCGGTGGCGTAATTACTCAGATCCTGTCCTGTACTGGCCTTGATATACAGCAGTCCAAATACACCAGAGCTTGAGTGAGTGACCTCGAGGACCGTACCTTGCTCACCATCTTGAACAAACGTCCAGCCAATGGAGGGACAATTTGCCCCACCGTCGTTTAGACAATCATTTGGCGCTGCGGGATCGGCATCATAAGCACCAATACCAACATCCCAACGACTATCCACATTGCCTTGCGAGAAAACCGCCTGCGGCGTGTCATCCGTTGACCCGTTCGAATCCCGTACCGTGATGATCCGCTGTACAGAGCCTGTATTATTCGCCTCGTCGGTGGCGGAGTAGGTAATCCGGTATTCGCCGGCTGCGCTTCCCACACTACCCGTTATGGTGACGTCCAAAACACCATCTACACTATCGGTAGCGTTGCCGCCTGCTTCTGTATAGGCGGCGTCGGCATCAAGTGTGATGGACCCGCTGCCAATAAGCGTCACGACCGGAGCCGTCGTATCAGCAACGATCACCGTCCGGTCACGTGAGGCCGTATTGCCGGCGCTGTCGGTTGCTGTGTAAGTGAGTGTATAAGTGCGCGCGGAATTAACGTCCACCGAACCCGACACCGTCACTTGAACAGCACCATCAACATCATCCTGCGCCGACGCGCCCGGGTCCGTGAACGAGGTTCCCTGCTCAACCATGAGTTGCAGGTCGCCCTTAAGCGATATCGTCGGAGGTGTCGTATCGGCAGCAACAGGCGGCGTTGTATCCCCTGTATCGGGAGGCGTTGTATCTCCTGTGCTGGGTGTTGTAGCGCCCGATGATGTACCCCCACCACCGCCACACGCGGTCAGCACG
>CBFIBL010000073.1:0-6023 GCA_965660865.1 Luminiphilus sp. | reverse complement strand
CGGCCCACCTTACGAAAAGTCTGAAGGAATGAGGTGAACTCATTTAAAAACGAACCTTAATACCGAGTTTGCCTGTCCACGAGTATTCCTCATATTGAAGCAACCGATCGCGTCCCGGGCCCGCCTGATAGGCAAGGTATGGCTCATCGGTGAGGTTAATAAGCTTTAGGAACACACTGACTCCATCCCTGACCTCGTAATCAGCCGTGAAATCTACCTGCATGTGGTCCTTCACAAATCTATCTTCCTCAGGGTCGCCATTCACCTCATCGAGGTACATATCACGATAAGCAGCCGTCAAACGAGCGCTTAAACGGTCTCTTTCGTAACCGATCAACGCGTTGTAGGTCGTCTCAGATGCCGCAGGGAGCGCAATAGGTCGACCATAGAAATCGCCTTCCGTGTCGGTGTAAGTGTAATTGAGGCCAAGTACGAGACCCGAGTCGAACGCTTGACTGTAAGCGAATTCGAAACCTTGAATCGTTGCCGTGTCTCCGTTAAGAGGGATTTCCGCCTCGTCGAACGCAACATTATTATAAACGCCGAGAAAGGGCGCTTCGTCGGCTTCAAACTCGGCGGTTACAATGAAATTCTCTACTTCTTTGTAGAAGACACCCGCTTGAACTACCGCGCTATCTGTAAAATAACGCTCCAGGGAGAGGTCGAAGTTCCACGCTTCGTAAGGGTCTAGGTCGGGGTTACCAAATTCCCCTTGTCGCTCCCCGTCGTCGGCTTCTTCAACAATAAAAATCGGCGCTAACTGTCCGATATTTGGTCGGACTACACTTTTGAAGATCCCTCCTCTGACAATCACATCATCAGTCAATGAGTACTTCAGGCTGAGGCTTGGCAAAACATCCGTGTAGCTTTGATCGATTGCAATGTCTGAGACGAACAGCGTGTCATCGTCCAAGTTAACGCCATCTCGAACACCACCTTCCTCTACGACCTCTGTCAAGTTGCCGCGGACATCGTTATCCGTTTGTTCAACCCGCACACCGCCGATTAAAACCATACGATCTGTCTCGTACCGCCCCATGGCATAGAAGGCAAAAATGTCTTCTTCTACCTCGAAGTCTTCGGCGTTGGATTCGAATTCAGTGTCGAAGGTGTTCTCCTCAAATCCGGATAGGTTTGCGTTGTTGAAAGCCCGAACCGCGTGAAGGTCCGGCATGGGGCCCATATCAATCAGACCATAACTCTGTGCACCTAACACATCCGCCAGCGTGTAATCGCCATTGAAGTCCTCGAGCACTTGCAAATAAATGTCATTTGTCTTCTCGCGCTGACGAAGCTTCAATCCGGCCTTGAGCGTCATCTCACCCGAAACAAAGTCGAAGGATCTAGCGGCGTCAAATGATATCGCCAGCTCCTCGTCCTCGGTTTTCCCATCAACTAATTCGACCTTGTTGACTTCGTAGGTGCCGGCTTCGTTGAATCCAGCTCCGTCCTCAATAACGGAATAAGGCGTAAAAGCAAGATTGCTGTAGTCGAAAGAAATACCTAACTGACCCGCTTCATCAAAGTCATTTCTAAAACGCGTGGGGTCTTGCGTCTTATATTCATGCTCACTGGCCGATGCGAATGAAATTTTGTAGTC
Source organism: Luminiphilus sp. (assembly GCA_965660865.1). Taxonomy (GTDB): domain Bacteria; phylum Pseudomonadota; class Gammaproteobacteria; order Pseudomonadales; family Halieaceae; genus Luminiphilus. The sequence continues at coordinate 4,423 of CBFIBL010000073.1, read as the reverse complement.
AAAATTCCAACCACCCGTATTGGTCACACCGCCCAACTCGAACGTTTGAATGTCCTGACTCTCGAAGCGATCTTTGATACCACGTCGGACAGAGATCTCTCCGTCCGCCGAATCAAAAAAGGCAGTACTTGCGTCACCAGAAGATGGGTCTTCATCCATCTCTAGAACCAGTCGGCGACGAAGCTCCAAGTCGTCGAATTGGCTGTAAAGCGTGCGCGCGTATAGTTCGGTTTGTTCCGAAAGCTTGTAGTCCACAGTAAAAGAAACACCTGTGCGCTCTCGCTCAACGTCGTAATCGCGATATTCAACAGCGTCGGCAAACACGATGCCATCATCGGTCTCACCCCAACCTTCCATTTCCATATTATCTGTCGAGGTCTTTCGCTTCGAATACTTGACGCCGCCGGCAATACCAAAGCGATCGTTAAGCCTCTGAGAGAAATCGAACCCATATTCGGGTGAGTACTCCCCGTTTAGGTCGTTGTAAGAGGTAATCACCTGCGCTTTAGCGTAGTCAGCATCGCGTTCGAAGGCTTTGTTCGTCTTAATGTTAATCGCAGCACCAATAGTGTCAGCATCCATATCAGGCGTGAGCGTCTTTGACACTTCAATCGACTCCACCAAATCTGACGGAATCACATCCAAAGCCACTGCTCTTGTGTCGGCTTCGGGCGACGGTATACGAGTCCCGTTAACACTCGCTGCGTTCAGTGAGGGGTCTAGTCCTCGGACACTGACAAAGCGTCCTTCGCCTTGGTCATTGAGCACGTTAATACCGGGAAGACGACGCAGAGATTCAGCGACGTTTTGATCAACGAAATTACCAATGGCGTCTGAGGTAAGAATACTCTTGATGTTGTCCGCGTCTCGTTGGCGATCAATCGCAGAAGCGACCATTCCCCGCTGTCCATAAACGACAGTCTCCTCAACCACATCCTGCGCAAAGGCAGGTGACATTGCCGATAAAACTGCAATTGGTAGTATTAATTTTCGACTTGGCACGTGAGTCTCCTAACTAAATTCAGCCTGATTCGCGCATCGTAATCGCCGGTAATGTCAGTATGGTTACCGAGTCGTTAAGTTTTTGTGAGCAGGACTACCAGCGTTTTTTTAGCTCGCTCTTAGAAATAAAAAAGTTCTCGCGTTTACCGGGTGCAAAAGTGTTGGGATATCACTGAAGCTATAAAAATAACGGGGCTATAGCTAGTGGCGGTCGCCACCGGGAGGGTACATGGGGAGCGTTGGACCCTTAAAGATTAAACCATTTCCGTAAGGTCACTCAAACAGGGGCCGCACGACGAAGACACCCGAATAGAGGTGGTAACTAGAGGTATGAAAACAATGAGGATCGCAGTCAGGCTACTAGCCGCTATTATCGTGATAGCCGGCTTGTACTCGACCAATCTTTTTTTGAAACCGGTCAGCAAAATCAACGCGTGGCTCGCGCAAATCAGCATTAGCAACCCCATTATCGTCGATGATGAGGTATTCCGCGACTTGAACCGCAACGGTGCATTAGACCCCTACGAGGACTACCGTGTCGCGACGACCGATCGTGTGGAAGATCTCCTGAGCCAAATGACGCTCGAGGAGAAAGTCGGCCAAATGTTTCACCCGCCCGTGCTGATTGAGCCAGACCCCCTCTTCCGCGTTTTCCTCGAAGCCATGAATGCGGGCACGTCCATCGAAGAACTGATTAGCCGAAAGTCGCTGACACACTTTAATTTTTATGGCGGTGCGAGCCCCGAAAACATTGCCAAGCGACTCAACGAATTGCAGCAAATTGCCGAACGCACACGGCTAGGTATTCCACTTTCTATCAGCAGTGACCCGGTTCACGAAGTTCCCAGGGGCGGAGGTATCGCTTCATTCACATTGGGCGGTGTCTCGAAATGGCCGTCGCAGCTAGGCTTCGCTGCCGGCCGAGACGCCAGCGTGCTCGAAGCCTTTGGGAAAATCGCCGCCGCTGAGTACCGCGCCATGGGCTTCACGACCGCGCTCCACCCCATGAGCGACATGGCAACCGAGCCGCGATGGGCAAGAAATTTCGGCACCTTCGGTTCAAATGCGGAACTGTCAGCCGAAATGACCGTTGCTTACATGAAGGGGTTTCAAGGCGAGGGTCTCAGCGACCAGAGCGTTATGACCATGGTCAAACACTTCCCGGGCGGCGGACCCCAGTTGGATGGTCTAGACCCGCACCTTAAATCGGGCGAGAGCCAGGTCTACCCGGGCGATCACTTCGATTATCACCTTGCGCCTTTCATCGCTGCCATTGAGAACGACATGCGTGTTGTCATGCCCTACTACGGCATCCCAATGGGTCAAACCGATGAGGACGTCGCGATGGCTTACAACCGTTACATCTTGACCGACCTTCTGCGGGATCAATTGGGCTTCCAGGGTGTTATCTGTACCGACTGGGGAGTCGTCACCGGCCGTATATGGGGTGTTGAGCCGCTCACTGTCGAGGAACGCTACCTGAAATCAATTGAAGCCGGTGTTGACCAATACGGTGGTGAAAGTGATCCCGAGTACATTGTCGACCTCGTCAACCAAGGTGCGATCAGTGAGGCGCGTATCGATGAGTCGGTCCGTCGAATCCTCAGAAACAAATTTGATCTGGGACTGTTCGAAACCCCCTTCGTCGATGAGGCTAAAGTTAACGCGCTCGTGAACTTGCCTGAGTATGCCTCTCTCGGCATGACAGCACAGCGAAACGCCGTGGTCTTGCTCGATAACGAGAGTAGTGTACTTCCGTTAGCGCCAGAGACGCGGATCTTCGTGGATGGCCTCGATCCCAGTGTTGCGGCCAAATACGGAACGGTTGTCGAGACACCTGATGAAGCAGACGTGGTTCTGCTGTTCCTCAACACTGTCTTCAATGGAAAGCAACCGGCGGGTACCGATCGCACGCTCGATCAGATGATGGCCACGCGTTTCCCAGACACCAACCTTGCATTTAGTGAGGAGATTCTGGCGAAGGCAGCTTCCTACCGCGACGTCAGTCAGTTGGTGACCTTGGTAGATCTCAACCGCCCGGCGGTCCTGACCGAACTCAAGGACATGAGCGGTGCGTTGGTCGGAACCTTCGGGGTATCGGATGGAGCCATGCTGGATGTTGTATTCGGCAAACACAACCCAGTAGGCAAACTGCCGTTCGAACTGCCCTCTTCGATGGCTGAAGTAGAAGCTCAGCTGGAAGACGTGCCTGATGACACGGCCAATCCGCTGTTCCCCTATGGCTGGGGTCTGAGCTACACGGAATAGCCTAACCAATTTCGAGAGCGACATCATCCTCGGCGACGGAATCACCCTCGGCGATATGTAATGCAGCGACAGTACCTGAATGAGGGGCCTCGTAAGGCACCTCCATCTTCATCACTTCAAGAATGAATAAGGTCTGGCCCTCTTCGACTGCATCGCCCTCAGCGACAAGGAGCTTCCAGACGGAGCCACCGGTCTCTAATTCAATTTTAGTCATTGTTATCTCCAATGCGTCTCAAGGTCTAATAGCAAAGGCTGAAGGGCCCAGTAAATCAGGTAGCAACGGCTGAATGCGTGCCAACCACTTGCACAATTCGGGTCGCGTCTCCCGAGGATCAATCAAATCGTGCACCGCGAGTGCCTCAGCACGCGGGAAAGGCGACTGTTTGGCCGACAGCATCTCCTCTAATTCCCGGCGCTTGGCGTCAGGGTCCGGTGCTGCCTCAATTTCTCGCCGGAAGGCCACGGCAACACCGCCTTCTACTGGCAGTGGACCGCTCTCTGCAGACGGCCACGCGAGCACATAGGCCTCGGGGCCATAATGCGCCGCCTGGGCTACACCGAACGAGCGACGGACCATGACCGCCGCCCAAGGCACGGTGGTCATTGCCGCTGTTAACACCGCGGACGTGCCATGACGAATCGTCGCCTCTTTCTCAGCCTGACTACCGATCATAAACCCGGGCTCATCTACCAAGGTGATGATCGGGAAGCTAAAGGTCTCGCACAGTTCCATGAATCGACGCGCTTTCTGTGCGCCGTCTGCGGTCATCGAGCCGGCCAGGAACTTGCAGTCATTCCCCCAAACACCAACCGTCTGCCCATTGAGCCTCGCAAGACCCGTGATTTGGGAACGACCATAGCCTTTCCCCATCTCAAAGAAGCTATCCTTGTCGAACACCGCTTTAATGACCTTGCGCATCTCGAAGGCGACGCGCCGATCACGTGGCACAACCTCGAGTAGCGACTCGTCGCAACGATCGATCGGGTCATCACAGTCGAGGACGGGAGCGAGCTGATTGATGTTGTCCGGCATGTAGGACAGAAAACGTTTTATCTCCTCGATGCACGCGCTCTCATCGTCCGCACCGTTGTCGACAGTGCCGTTCTTGGTGTGCACCTTCCAACCGCCCAGTTCGTCTTTGGTCTTTTTCTC
>CBFIBL010000072.1:0-5512 GCA_965660865.1 Luminiphilus sp. | reverse complement strand
TTAGAGTTGGTCGATTCGTCATCCGAAGGGCACATCGGTGTGTTCTCGCAGTAATCACCCATGGCGCGCATACCGCCATGATGAAGCTGAACAACGGCGTGGCTACCGTGTGCTTTGATGCCGCTGGCCATGCGCTTGAGGCCCTCGAGGTGACGATCGTCGTGTGCACCGAGTTGGCCAGGGAAGCCAACACCGCGGTGTTGCACCGAGGTAGCGCAGGTCATCGTAAGCCCGAACCCACCCTCTGCACGTCGTGTTAACCAATGATACTCGTCGTCACTCATAACGCCATCTGCGCCGCTTTGCAGATTGGTCAATGCCGCCAACATAAAGCGATTATTAATGGTCGAGCCGTTGTTAAAGCGCAGGGGCGCTGAGAGGGATGACATCTATTTTTTCCTCGTTAATTTCGATGAGCTTCACCGGCGAAAACTGTACCGATAACTTCGATGTGACGTAGTTTTTCGAGCGGCGCAGTCATGGGGTCGTCCGCCAAGATCGTAAAGTCCGCGGCTTTACCCGCGCGAATCGAACCGATCTCGTCTTCAAGGCCCAGTATCCAAGCCGCATCAATCGTAATTGCTTTAAAGGCACCCTCGCGCGTCATCACCTCGGCCTGTCCTGTTTTGTCGCCAGAAATGTTCTCGCGAGCAACCGCAGTCCACATCAGTGTCAGGGGAGAGAGCGGTGCCATAGGACTGTCTGAGTGCAGGCCTACAGGGACACTCTTTTGCTCGAGTGAACCTAAGCGGACCATCTGTGGCCCTCTATCTGGCCCAAGCCAATCGCCGCTGTACATCTCAGAGAGAATGTAATGGTAATAAGGGTTAGCGGAGACGGCTGCCCCAAGCGCTGCGATTTTTCGGTTTTGATCCTCGGTGCTGTAGGCAAAGTGTTCGAGCGTCATCCGGTGATCTGCTCGGGGACTAACGCGTTGCAGATGTTCAAGAAGGTCGATAAACCGTGCAGTCGCGGCATCACCATTACTGTGCGCGTGAATTTGAAAGCCAGCGTCCCAGAAAGTCTTCGCAAAGGCTTTAAGCGTTGGTACATCAACCATCCAGACACCCATATGCCCATCGAGGTATCCGGGCGCACCCATTTGAGAGAGTCCCGAGAAGATGGCGCCATCGATCATGAGCTTAAAGTGGTTACCCACCGTCACTTGATCATCATTCATGGTTTGCCATTCGCGGACTTCAGCGAGCGCTTCCTCCGCCGTTTTTTGGCGTCCGATAAAGTCGGTAATGATGGGCGTAAGGAGTACGCGAACACCGACAGGGTCATTGGTCACCGCAGCCTTTACTGCCTGAATTTCCGCAACAGGGTTGCCAAAAATACCGGTACCCATATCTGCAGCCGTTGTCACTCCTGACTCATGCATCATCGAGAGAAAGTTCTGCATGCCTTTCATGTAACGCGCGGGCTCAAATAAGAACGCCATTCGCGGAAAGACAGCTCGCAAGCCTAATTCATAAAAGTGCCCGCGTTCCCAGTTGGCTCCCTCGTGGATAGCGTCAGCGTCCTCCTTGGTGACACTGAGCAGGTTCCAGGCTGCGTCATTTCCGATCAGCTCATGAAATGAACGGTGCCAGATCATGACCGGTACATCACCAAACCAGTCGTTCAGGTCCTCACGCCAGACCTCACCGTGCCAGAGAGGGTGGTAGCCAAAGGCAACAAACGGTACTTCAGTGTCGTTGTGGTTGTTAACGAGATTGATCAGAGCACTCTTATATCCCTCTGGCGTTGTAGCGCCGGGAAAGTCACCGGTGGGCAAGTGCCAGTCATCGGGTGCAAGAAAGGGAAATTGCGTGAGCACTGCAGGCAGTGTCGGGTGTACATGTGGGTCGATGAGCCCGGGCGTCATAACGTGCTGTTCAAACTGTCGGTCGATCCTTGCGCCGCGAGAGGCGATGAGCGGCGCTAAACTCTCTAGATCACCCACCGCGAGAATTTTTCCGTCCTCTACAGCCACCGCTGTCGCCTCGGGGAGTGCAGGCTCCATCGTGCGGATTAGCTTTGCCGTGTACACGACAGTGTCGGCGGCAACAGCAGGCACAACAAAGATCAGCAGGGCCAATAAGCCAGCGAGCTTCGTTCGAATTATTGTTTTTTGAATCATGCAACTCCCCTCCACAGGCGCCGCTCATAATGTCATGAACTGGGGCCAAAAGTGCAGGTGCTAACGGAGAACTTTTATCCAATCCCCAGTACGCGGCTCGCCACCAGGGTAGTAGCCGTTGATAAGACGAAGCTGGTTTTCAGCGTCGGGAATCCGTATGCCGCTGCTAAGGGACGCAAAGGTTGCTCCGCGGGGTACTTGAACGTAGGTCAATGTCAGGCTTTCGCCGCGCTTCTTTTCTTTCGGGAACAGCGGACGAAAGGAGGTGATGATGGTTTTGAAGGCGTCGTCTGCGCTGGCGAAGTCGGTGGCCTCGCCCTCGAACAGGTAGCGAAAGCGGTGGTCCACAATACCGAGGCGTTTTTGAACACCGCCTGCACTGGCAAGACCGGTCGCGCCCTTGAGTCCCTGGTTTTCCGTCTCTTCCTGCGCGCTTATTTCGCCTGTCGCAAGGCTGGGTAGCGCGGTTGCTGGATCTGCTTCAGGGTCGATCTTCGCGATCTTAATAGTGAGCGCTGCATCCGAATCGGGAGCGCGCGCGACAATTTCGCGGGTGTTTGCAGTGACGGTCCAGCCCTCGGGGTGCTCAAACGTAAAGTCGAGTTTGTTGTGGTAGTAACGCAGCGGATCGCTTTGGGCTTCCGCACTCGCCCCTACAACCATTCCCTCAGTTTCTCGTCTGAAGCGGCCCGGCAACTCCGGATCATCGGCCATGATGTCAAAATCGAGCGTATTAGCGGTTTTGATCACAGTTTGCAGGCGCAAATCGTTGCGCGGGTGACTGGCGTATAGGCCGTGGTAGGTGCCCGAGGGTTTGCCAGCAGCTTTTGCCGCAGCCTTTCGGTACCGCTCCTGGTCCTTGAGTACACCGATGACCGATAATAAGGCGTCGGCGTCGTAACCGCTCTTGTGCATGATCTCTGCACCCTCGGCATCGGCCTCTAACTCCATCTCACGACCAAAGCCTGAGACCAATTCTGCGCCGTACATGTTGGTCGCATCATAAAGGTCGCCCGATCGCGTCAGGATGAGCGCGGTCACCGCAGCGGCCTGTGTGGTGAGTTGTTGGGTACGTCGCCGTGAGTGATGACGCTCTGTGATGTGGGCAATTTCGTGGGCGATGACTCCTGCGAGTTCTGCCTCGGTATTGAGATAGGCCAGCAGTCCGCGGTTGATGTAGATCATCCCGCCCGGTAGGGCAAACGCATTGATATCGGGTGAGTCCAGTAGGGTGAATGTGAATTCTTTATCGGCAAAGCTCGAGTTGGCGACCAACCGCTCTGCGATTTCATTGATGTATGCCGCAAGCGCAGGATCATCGTAGATGCCAACGTTGTCGATGAGTTTTTGATGCTCATCGGCGGCTTTTTTCGGCATGCTCACCGGTCGACCACCCACGGTAACTGTAGACGACCCGGCGCAGCTTACCAGGAAAATCGTTGCCAGTATTACGGTGAGCAGTCGCGTCATGAATCAGGACTCCGCTGAGAGGTATTGAAGCAGCTGATTACCCAAACTTTCGCAGGCCGTATCTTGTACCGGCGCAATGATAGGGATGGGCACCACTACAGCTGGCATGTAGCTTTGACCGCTGGTTTGAGCACTCATTCGACCCACTTCTGAGCCCTCACCAAAGTTCCAGATGGTGGCTTCGTATTCGGATTCGGTGCCCCAGGTACCAAAGCCGAAGCAGCCGGCACCTGTAGGACCCACGCCACAGGTCATTGAGCCGCTACTGTTGGTTTCTTGAGTGCGTCCGTCAATCCAAATCATGTACTGTAAATCAAGCTCGCCCAACTTTTTAGCAACGCTGGGTAGTGTCAGTAGGCGATCAACGCTCTCGATACTCAGCGGTGCCGTGCGGGGCTCGAACCAGGGATAAAGCGAGTCAATGAACTGCCGCTCGGGAATGACACTGATGCCCGCATCGCCACGACTGACATGTCCACCAATGCAGTCGATAAAATCGGGCTCGGTATCGTAATCGGGTGCGTGCCGGCGACCGAGAATGACAATGCTGCCTTCACCCATGCCTGCGACGGGGGCGTCGAAAGTCATTTCATCCACATTGGCCGTAACGCAGCCGCCAAGCGTGGCAGTTGCCATAACTAGGAGAGCTCTCAATCGCATTATTGCGCCTCCTCAGGGTTTGCTACCCACTCAAGCACGCCTGGCACGCGGCCAAAGCTAGTGATGAAGTTTGCGCCCGCATCGCGGAGCGCCATGACAGCCGCCTCATTTACTGCGTCGGTGTCGCTCTGAAGAAATGCGGTCGGGGTTTTACCGTAAGCGGTTAGCGGCCATTGCACGAACGGCTGTACGTCTGCGGTGGTAATCGCTTGGTTTTCATCGTCCCGAAGTTGCTCGGGCTCCACCAGCGAGAGTTGATAGCGCATCCAAATCTCATACACCTTAACGTTGGTGTAGAGCGGTATGGCGTATTGCACATCGGTAACTTCGGGGATGAGTACCGCGTCAACATCGTAGGTATTAAGATCTTCATAGCTTTCGATGAACACGACATTTTGGAAAAACGCCGGCAATAGGGTTGACCAGAAGTTCACTTGCGCGACGCCAGTGCTCACGCGCCAGCTCGCCTCACCGCGACCTGTCGCATCATCGACAAGCTCGTGCTCGCGGAACTCTTTGGTGAACAAGACGCCTACCGAAACAGGCACGGGATCAACAACTGGCGGAGGAAAACTGCCTTCAACCACGACTTCTCGCGCGCTACATGCAGCGAGAGCTAAGAGACAAGTTAGCGCCAGTGCGCGCCTGGCCCTACGGCCTAAAGTCGTTGAGTCCAACAAACGTTCCACCATTTCGATGCGTCAGTTCTCTCATGAGTGTAGCAAATCGAATACCCGTGTCCTGTAACTCAGGTGGGCGTATAAACTGTACGGGGAAGCCCACTGCGTGGATGCGAACCCGGCGTTCTTCCGTCCTTGCTTCTGCATTGAGTTTATCCACGGTTAAAACCACCTCTTCGATTGAACGCCCGGTGAATTCATCACCGAAAACATAAATCGAAATCTTCTTATCGCGGTCGTAGAAAGAGCGCACTGCCTGGGTGATACCTTCAACGGGAGATGAGTTGGAGAATGCGTTCCAGTTGGCGAGATTGCGCAAAATCAGCTGCCGTCGTGCTGGCGTATCAGGGATCCATTGCCCCGCATAACGACTGAACAGGTAATTGCCCATATCGTTCATGACCTGGATGCCTTTCACGTTGGGATAGATGTTCAACGTGGCTTCCATCTCCCGCAGCATGCGCTCCCAAGCGTAGGAGAACATGGACCCCGAGGTGTCGATGATGAAAATGATGTACTCGCTGTCGACCGGAATACCGCCGATCAACTGATTTTTGCGTTCAGCATCACGACCTAA
>CBFIBL010000071.1:0-15736 GCA_965660865.1 Luminiphilus sp. | reverse complement strand
AGCAGTTGAAGTGGCTAAGCATGGCGCCTTTAGGCCTACCCGAAGTACCAGAGGTGAACATCAAAATAGCGGGATCATGCCGATCGACGGCAACCACCTCCACCGGTGCGACAGTGTCGCGCGCTAAAATAGTGGCCATTCTTGTGGTGTGCTCTGCGCTATCACCATCAACTGATACGGCAGCTAGGCTTGCATTCAGCTCGCGTATGAAACCGAGCCTTGCCTCGTCGGCAAATACGAGGCAGGCTTCACTGTCCTCAAGGCCTTGCTGCAGTTCTTGCGCCTTACCCCAGCTGTTGAGAGGGACGGCAACGGCACCCACTGTGACAGTAGCAACAAACGCCACCAACCACTCAGGTCGATTGCGCATGGCAATAGCGACTCGGTCGCCTTTGTTGATGCCTTGGTCATTAACTAACCAATCGCAGACCTTATCCACGGCAATAAAAAAATCTGCGTAAGTCCAAGACTCACCCTGATACTGAAGGAAGAGGGCATCGCCATGGTTTCTGCCGGCGGTAAGGAATGTCCCTAAATTGGTCTCCGCGTTTTTAAAGGCTTTCAGCGGGACACCCGCTACGTCGACTGTCTCAATCTCGAATGGGGCGGTAGGTGCTGTCAGTTGGGCGACGGCTTCGAAATAAGGTTTGGTAAACTCGTTCATATTCGGAGTATCAGCAACGTTTTAAGGACTCTAAACCAGAAGCATTAGGGCGCACAGCCTCCGTTTGGATCCCATAGTCTGATCAGCCTATCGCGCCGTAGCCTCTCAGATTGCAGTAAATTATGGCTCGGATAATGTGCCCGTATACGGAATGTGAGTGCAATGATGAAGACGAAGCTAACCGAGCTCCTGGGGTGTCGCTATCCCATTATTCAGACGGCGATGGGGTGGGTGGCTGACGCTAGGCTGGTCGCTGCAACCGGTGAGGCCGGTGGTTTTGGTTTCTTGGCAGGGGCGGTAATGACAACCGCCGAGATCGAGCAGGGCATCAAAGAAATCAAGTCACTCACCGATGCGCCGTTTGGCGTTAATTTCCACATGTACGTCCCACATGCTGAACAAATTGTTGACCTTTGCATTGAGCACAAGGTTCGTGCCGTCAGCTATTCTCGCTCACCATCACCCGCCACGGTCGATAAATTGAAGGCAGCAGGCATCGTTTGTATCCCAACCGTTGGTGCAAAACGTCACGCCGTGAAAGCCGTTGAAATGGGCGCCGATGCCGTGGTTATTCAAGGCGGAGAGGGAGGAGGCCATACGGGCTCTGTCGCAACCTCGATTCTCGTGCCACAGGTGCGCGATGCGATCGATGTTCCTATTGCCGCGGCAGGCGGGTTTCGCGATGGTCGTGGTCTCATCGCAGCACTCGCCATGGGTGCTGACGGTATTGCCATGGGGACACGCTTCCTACTGACGCAACAATCCCCGGTACCAGAGGCCACCAAGCAGATCTATTTGGGAACGCCGCCAGAGAAAATCGTGGTCAGCACCAAGCTTGATGGCTTGCCACAGCGAATGATTGCTAACAGTTACTTGGACAAGCTTATTCAGGCAAGCCAGATGGGGCTTCTTGCTCGTGCTGTCAAAAATGGACTGGCATTTAGCCGCATGCAGGAAGGGTCGCTATTGGAAACGCTGGGCGGTGCTTGGAAGATGTACAGAAGTGGCGATCTATCTTTTGGTCAAACGCTAATGGCAGCAAACGCCCCGATGATGATCCAGGAGGCTATGGTCAAGGGAAAACCCCACGCGGGTATTCTGCCTTCGGGCCAGGTCGCGGGCTTGATTGAGGATTTGCCGTCCGTATCAGAATTAATCGAGAGTATTGTTGAGGAAGCGGAGCAGTCAGCGAGCCGCATATCCCAGACAATAGAGACTTAACAGAGTAGCCATCAGGAGATTTTTATGGCGTTTGCGTCATCTGTCGAGGCGGGAATTGCGCAGCTTGTTTTCAACAAGCCCCCGGTAAATGCATTTAACAGCGCCGAGTGGGCTGGGATTGCTTCTGAGATCAAAGCTTTGGGCGAGCGCGATGACGTCACTGTCATCGTCGTACGCGCTGAGGGTAAGGGGTTTTGCGCGGGCGTCGATATCAAAGAACTGGGTGCAGACCCGAATATGATCGTGCCGGTCAACAAGGGCAACTACGACACCTTTGAGGCGATACACAGAAACCCCAAACCCGTCATTGTGGCGCTTCATGGCTTTGTGCTCGGTGGTGGTATCGGCATTGCCGGCGCTGCGGATATCATCGTTGCCTCAGAATGCGCATCCTTCGGCGTACCAGAGGTAGACCGCGGTGCCATGGGCGGTGGCGCCCACTTACAGCGCATGTTCCCTGTCCAGAAAGTCCGCTACATGTACTTCACCGGTGAGTTTATCGACGCACAAGAAGCCTACCGACTCGGCGCGGTTGAGCGCGTTGTGCCAAAAGATCAGTTGGTTGATACGGCACTCGAAATTGCAGCAAAAATTGCCGAGAAGAGCACCATAATGATTACCCTTGCGAAAGAGGCGTTAAACGGCATTGAAGATGGGAATCTTGAAGCGAAATACCGAAGCGAGCAGGGCTTCACGCTTGAAGCTTACCGCCATCAGGACTCGCAAGAGGCACGCGATGCTTTCAATCAAAAGCGTGATGCGAAATTTGATTAAAAAAACGTAAAAACAATACTTTAACGACAATAATTAATAGTAATTGGAGGTGCAATCATGGTTGATTTTGATGCGGCGAAGGAAGCTTGCGAGGCCTATGTTCGTTGCCTTACTGAGAGCGATCTAGAGGCGTTGCTGGAGCTGTTCGCAGAGGACGCGGCAATCGAAGATCCTGTCGGTACAGACTGGCGACAGGGCAAAGAGGTGTTGCGCGAATTCTACGCTGAGGCGTGCCAAGGTGTTGCTAAGGCCGAGCTCACGGGTAATCCGCGGGTTGCGGGGAACGAGGTGGCATTCCCTTTCAATGTCACGGCGGGTGCACCGGGCCAGCAAGTGGTGATCAACATCATCGACATCTTCAAGTTTAACGAAGACGGCAAGATCGCGACGATGCGGGCATTTTGGGGGCCTAACAATATGACAAGCTAACGGCTTGTTTAGCCTCACTTTTCGACCATGGCTAGGCTAGTGCTGAGGTTTAGGAATAGGTCACCACACTCTTCAGCAGCAAGCTAACGAGCATCGACTGGCGCGACACGCCCGTTTTGGCAAAGATCGATCTAAGCTGTGCGCGCGCTGTATTGCGGGCAATACCGAGCTCTGCTGCCGCCTGATCGAGGTTGGCGCCCTCTGCCAGTAGTTTCGAGAGGGCCACTTCAGCTTTGGTGAGGCCATAAAGCGACATCAAGATGCGCGTTTCTATCTGGAAACTTCGCTCGGGCTCGTTAATAAAGACGATCATATGGGGCGTGTGGCCTGGCTCGACGGTCTTATCGATCATCATCGGCTTTAAAAGAATTTCTAGGTCTGCTTTGCCCGAGGGTCGCTCAACGGATAGCGCGTTAGTAGGCGCAGGTTCTTGATTGCGCTGTGCGACTACAATGTCTTCAATGAAGCTATTTAATTTATTGCGGGACGACGGGCTCTCGAGATGTAGCTGGTCGTTGACGACTGACAGTCCGTCCTTATCACGAATCAGTTGGTCAGCAACCGCGTTCCGCGACACGATCTTGCCGCGCTCATCAAGGGTGACAACACCCACTGATTGCTTGGCAATCGTGGAGCTATAGAGCTTGCGCTCTTTATCCAGCTGAATGAGCTGCATACCGTTCGCCACAGCACGCTGAATATGGCTAGCTAACATCTCCAGAAACTCACGCTCTGCAGGACCAAAGTTTTCAGCGGTCTTGGGCCGACAAAAACGGACACTGAAGCGCAGTCCATTGGCGTTACGCAGATCGACACCGATCATGTGATAGATGTCGATGGGTGCCATGCAGTATTTGTAGAGCTCGGTACGCTCTAGGGTGCGGTAGGGGACACACTCATCGAGCGAGACCACCTTGCCCCATGGCAGGTTCGTCATCAGGTTCGAGGTGTAATACCTATCGGTATAAGGGTTGTCGTGGTCGTCAACGAACGTCTTGGGTAGCGCTTCACAGGATACAAAGAGCAGTCCGCCGTCGTCGCCCTGAGGTTCGCGCATGGTAATCGAGGCAAAGTTTGAATCGATAATACGGCGCGTCTCACCTAAAAAGGCGCTGTAAGGGTCCTCTTCGATGTGTCCATCGTAGAGAAACCCAATCAGTTTCGAGAGCTCTGTAATACTCGGCTGAATCATAGGGCTACGTACCGACATCCCACCGTTTTAATCGTGCTACTTAGTTATCAGAAAGATCCAGAGGCGTCCAGCGTTAGCCACGTTTGGCCGCCATTTCGATCGCGATTTCCTCGATAAGATCCTCTTGACCACCGACTGTCCGTCGTCGCGCCATTTCGAGCAGAATCTCGTGCGACGGCACACCGTATTTTGCCTGCGCACGTTTTGCGAAGAGCAGGAACGATGAGTAAGCACCGGCATAGCCTAGCACCAGCGCATCGCGACTGAGTCGAACAGGCTCGTCCATGATCGGCAATACATGGTCTTCTGCCGCATCGGCGAGTTTGAAGATGTCGATGCCTGTATCGGCGCCCATGCGCTCTAAAACCGCGGCCATGGCTTCCAACGGGGTGTTGCCGGCACCGGCCCCCAAACCTGCTGCAGAGCCGTCAATGCGGTCTGCGCCGGCGTCAATTGCTGCAAGCGAGTTTGCGACACCCATGGCGAGGTTATGGTGTCCGTGGAAACCGATTTCGGTGTCGGGTTTGAGTGATTGACGGAGCAGGGTGATGCGATCTGTCACGTCTTGGGGGAGCATGTAGCCCGCGGAATCCGTGCAATAAATACAATTGGCGCCGTATGACTCCATCAGCAGTGCCCGCTCGAGCAGTTCTTCGGCTGAAATCATGTGCGCCATCATCAGGAAACCAATGGTGTCGAGCCCAAGATCACGGCTCAGGTTGATGTGTTGACGAGAAACGTTCGCTTCGGTGCAGTGTGTCGCTACGCGAATAGTTTTCACGCCGCAATCGGCAGCCATTCTCAAGTGATCAACCGTACCGATACCCGGAAGCAGTAGGGCCGAGATACGTGCTTGTGACACACGTTCAACGACGGCACGTAAATAGGTCTCGTCACTCGCGGCGGGAAAACCATAGTTCACTGACGCGCCACCCAGCCCGTCACCGTGTGTCACTTCAATCAGCGGTACACCTGCATCGTCGAGAGCACCGGCAATGTCGACCATCTCTTCGACGGAAATTTGATGTTGCTTGGGGTGCATGCCATCGCGGAGGCACATGTCATGCAAGGTAACTTTGCGTCCTTTTAAATCCATAGCCAGTCCCCTTAAGCCTGTCTTCGCTGCGCGATCATTTCTGCCGTTCGAAGCCCAGCAGCGGTCATGATGTCGAGGTTGCCTGCGTATTTGGGCAGAAAATCACCCAATCCCTCGACCTCTACTGAGATCGTGACGCGATTACCGTCGATGATTGGCGCGTTATTGAGTTTGTAACCCGGAACGTATCGTTGCACCTCGGCGACCATCGTATCAATCGACGCACGAATCTCTGCCTCGTTCGGCGCGTCAGTGGTAAGACAGTGAATGGTATCCCTCATCACCAGCGGTGGCTCAGCCGGGTTGATAATGATGATCGCCTTACCCTCGTCCGCACCACCGATCTTGGCAATGGCCGAGGAGGTCGTTCTCGTGAATTCGTCGATATTATCGCGTGTGCCCATGCCTACTGACTTGGACGCCACGGTTGCAACGATCTCCGCGTATTTAACGGCTTGCACGCGACTTACCGCATAGACCATCGGAATCGTCGCTTGACCGCCACAGGTCACCATGTTGACGTTTTGTGCTGGACCGGTATCAAGCAAGGTCTCCAAATTGACGGGTGGAATGCAGAAGGGTCCGATCGCCGCGGGTGTGAGGTCGATCATCGTCGCCCCGAGCGCTGTGACTTTGCGGCTGTTCTCGGCGTGAACATAGGCCGATGTAGCGTCAAAGACAAAGTCTACGGGCGACTCGTCAAAACCCGCGACCAAGCCGTCCACGCCCTCGGTGCTTGTTCTCAGACCGAATTCGCGCGCACGTTGGATACCCGCAGACTCTTCAATACCCAGCATCCAGGTCGCTTCGATGAATTCACTACGCTGACATTTCATCAGTAAGTCAGTGCCAATATTGCCCGGGCCAATAATCGCGGCTTTGGCTTTCGTTGTCATAAATCACCCATAATTTCTGTGATGTTGTCTGTGAGACGTTCTGTGGGTCTCTCTGTGAGTCTCTTTGTAGTAGTCCAATGACTCAGTTAAGCGACTATTCAATGCATGGTTTACGTAATAGTCCTTCAAATAATTGTGATTGCAAGTCAGCAGGCGGCTCGATTAACCAGAGGCGACACAAGTCCCCAGCTAAACAAATCGGCAGCTTACGCTACAGCTTTCAAACCCTTCGCCTGACATTACCAAGCTCATGACATCGCCAGCTTGCACAGGCTCAAGCGGCACCACCGAGCCCGATAAGATCACTTCACCTGCTTCGAGGGCTATCCCGTAGGCACCTAGCGTATTCGCCAGCCACGCGACCGCAGTGAGCGGATTGCCTTGCACCGCACTGCCCAAGCCTGTGCTGAGCGGTTCGCCATTTTTACTGACATCTATCTTGATATTGGGAAAGTCTGTCACATGAGGATCGATTTCTGCATCGCCCAGCACATAAACGCCGCAGCTTGCGTTATCGGCAATCGTGTCCTGAATGGCAATCTGCCAATTTTCGATGCGTGAATCAACGATCTCAAAGCAGGGGATAATACTCTCGGTGGCTGCTAGAACGTCAGCCTCAGTATTCTCAGTACCGGTGAGTGTTGATTTAAGTCTGAAGGCAATCTCACCCTCGGCTCGCGGCGAAATCATATTGCCTGCAACTGGAATCTCCGCATTGTTCGTGTAGGCCATGGCATCGGTCAAAAAGCCAAAGTCTGGCTGGAAAACACCCAGCATCTCTTGCACCGCAGCAGAGGTAACCCCAATCTTTTTGCCTACGACGATCTCGCCATCTTGCTTTGTACGATGTGACAGCATGATCCTCGAGATTTGATAGGCGTCTTCGATGGTGATCGAAGGGTGCGTCTCTAGCAGCGGTTTGATCGGTGTTTCGGCACGCATTGCATCATAGAGTGCACGGCCAAGGGTTTCGTGATCGGCGTTTGTAAGGCTCATGCGTGGCTCTCGCTTGTGTCGACAGGCGTTATTTGGAAAGGAAAGAGAGACAGCGCTCGTTGAATAGGTCCGGGTATTCTGACATCACCCAGTGCCCACAGTAGTTCACAAGCTCTGCTTGAACATTTCCCTTCATCTGAAGGATTTTCCAGGTGCCGGAGGCGGGGCAGAAGCGGTCCTCAGTACCCCAGAACACCAATGTATTGATGTCGATTGAGGCGAGCTGATCGCTGAGATCTGGAATCTGCATGGTCGCAAGCACATGCGCATTCTGTGTTTCCAGTGTTGCCCAGCGCTCGTCGACCAGTTCGTCGTCCACGTTTACTGGATCGTAAACGAGCTGGGTAAGGAGCTGAGCCAAGACTTCCTTGGTGAACTCCGGCGAGCCCATGGGATATTTCACCATGGCCTGAATGCCCGGCATAGAGAAATAGTCTTCGCGTGACTCGATACCGCCCGGTGCCATCAGAATAAGTTTCTCGACGCGCTCGGGATGGCGGAGTGCGAGTCCGAGTGCTACGGCACCACCGAGTGAATTACCTACCAGTACGGCGTTGGCAACGTCAGCGCTGTCCATCAGCGATACAAGTCCGTCGACAAAGAAGTCGAGTGTATGGTCTACATCCTGTGGCTTAGAGGTTTTTCCGTAGCCCCACTGATCGTAGACAATGCAGCGGTAGCCAGCCTCTTGAAAGGCCGAGACATTGTGCTTGAAGTTACTCCAGCCGCTGGCACCGGGGCCGCTTCCGTGGATAAAAATGGCGGTACCGTTTGATGCCCCGATAGGCGCGTGATCGGTGTAGTGGATGAGCCGCTCGGGCGTCACTTCATGATATTGCGATGTCTCGGGGTTGGCTGCCATTAGATGAAAACGTCCTTGTTTTCCATGCCCAAGGTGACACTACCCAAATTGCGTGCAAACGCTGTTGGGTTATTCGCCACGTGGCACCGTGCAATGTGGATATCGTGCCACAGTTGCTGGAGAGGGTGGCCGTTGAAGACTGAGCGTCCGCCCGCCACATCGAACAATGTATCAATCGCTTCGATGGCCTTGTCGATCACGATCGACGCCTGGTAGCGATACATGATGCGCTCTTCAAGCGAAGGCTTCCAATTGGCGGCTTCCATCTTGTTGAAGTTGTGGTACATCACCGCTTCGAGCTCGCCGATTGTATTGAGCACCTTAGCGAGACGCTCTTGTGTCTCGACATCACCGGCAAATTTAGTCATGTCGGTCGTCGAGTTTCCCTGTTTCGATTCAACAAACACCTTCACCGCTTTTTTGAGCGCGCCGATTGCTGCTGAATTCACAACACGCACAAAGGTCTGCGCCCAAGACAGGTCGTACATGGGGTTTTCTTGATCGTTGACGCAATTAAAGCCGTCCATCTGTTTGTGGGTGCGATGCTCGGGTACGAAAATGGGCTCGGAAATGACGACGTCGTTAGAGCCGGTGCCTTGAAGACCCATCACGTCCCAGGTGTCTTCGATGTCGTACTGCGATCGTGGCACGAGGAAAGTGCGGTAGCCATCACCGGGAATCACGCCACCCAGTAGCGCCCAAGTGCAGTGGTCAGAGCCTGAACTCCAACCCCAGCGGCCGTGCAGCATAAAACCACCTTCGCACATCTCAGCGCGGGCACCCACCGGGTTGTACGAGCTGCTGATGAGCGTGTTGGGATCATTTTCATACACTTCACGTTGCGCTTCCTCTGACATTAGCGCCAGCTGGAATGCGTGGACCGCAATAATGCCACCGGCCCAAGCTGTGCTCATGTCGGCTTCGGCAATACGCACTTGCTCAGCGAAGAATTCCTGTGGCTTGCGTTCGAGGCCGCCCCATTGCTTGGGCAGCAGCATCGTGAAGAAGCCGCATTCCTTGAGCGCATCGACCACGTCTTTCGACATGCGTCGTGATGCACGCTGCTCGTCTGATTTGCTCGCAATCAAATCGAGAATTTGCTGTGTGACTACTGGCTCGTGTGTACTCATGGTTAATTCCTAATGGTATTTCCGTCTAGTCGCGGGTTTTAGGGCATTGAGCACATCGTTGCAAAGCGACGCGCTTCTCACATACCTCGTATGTACTAACCCGAAATATTGGCCTAATCCGCGTGGCCTACAGAGAAGTTGTGGCCCCAGAAGCTCACCACCGTGCTTTCGAAGACCTCGTACTTATCCCACTCATCAATGGTGCGGCCCTCTGCGCCGTACTCGACGTCAAATCCTGAAGGGCTTTGCATGTAAAAGCTCACCATGTGGTCATTTGTATGGCGACCGAGGGTGCCCGTGAGTTTGACGTCGGCCGCGATGCGCCGATCGTTGCAGAGGCCAACTTGATCAACGTTATTCACTTCGGTCATGACGTGAACGCAGCCGGCCGGGTGGGGCAGCTCGAGTAAACCGAGGCTGTGGTGACGACGATTACAATGCATAAACCAGAGCCGCTTAATGGGCTCATCGGGATCAGGCGTAAATCGGAGTTTCATCAAGTCTGACAAGCCAAAGCCGAGCACATCGATGAAGAACTGCGAGGTCTCGTCGAAGTTAGGTGCTGGCAGAACGATATGCCCAAGGCCCTGATCGCCGGTCACAAACCCCGTCACACCCTGCGGCGAATTGAGCGCTTTGAAGTCTGAAACAACGCCCCAGTAGGCTTCGTGATGGTTGCCCGCTGGGTCAGTGAAACTCAGGAGGTTCTGTACGCGGCGTTTGGCAATCGTTGCCTCGTCACCCCAAGTAAAGGCCACACCCGCGGAGGTGAGTGCAGATGCTACGTCGTCTAAGCCGCCTTGGTTGTTCGTTTCCCATCCGCACAGCGCCAAGCCATCAGCGTCTGATTGCTGAACGAACAGTCGGTAGGGGTGATTATCCATCTTGTAGTAATGCGTTGTCTCATCACCCAGCGATGCGGATGTGTCCTCGAGCCCCATGACGTTGCAGGCGAAGTCCTGCCACTTGCCAAGTTCTATCGCGTTTACCCCAATGTATCCCAAGCTTTTAATACTCATTGTCTGCTCTCTGTCTGCTGTGTTTAGGCTCTGTTTTTTTACGTTGTACTGCAATCGGTTTTCTTTATGGAGCTACCCTGTGTTCCAAGTAGGGCTTTCAGCCCATCAAACTCTTAGCCCAGTCTTAACTCACTCTTAGCTCACTCTTAGCTCACTCTAGCTCACTCAATAAGAAGTGCCCTAAGTTCGGTCTTCAAAACCTTACCTGATGCGTTAAGCGGAAGCGCATCCATAAAAATGACTTTGCGCGGCACTTTATAATTAGCCATTTGTGCTCTGCTCCAAGCGATAAGATCAGCCTCTGCAAGTTGGCTTTTGGCGGTTCGCACCACAAAGGCGGCAGTGACTTCACCCATGCGTTCATCGGGCATGCCAACGACGGCCACTTGCGCAACCTCATCGTGATTCAGCAACTGGTTCTCTATTTCGGCTGGGTAGCAGTTGAAGCCACCAGAAATGAACATGTCTTTCAGGCGGTCTGTTATTCGAATATTGCCGGAGGCATCGAGTGAGCCGATATCACCCGTGTGGAGCCAGCCGTTTTCATCAATAGTGTCTGCGGTCGCTTGCTCGTTGTTGAAGTAGCACTGCATGACATTAAAGCCCCTGACAACGATTTCACCTGTCTCGTTGGCCGCACCGAGACTTCCGTCACTGCGCATGATGCCGAGCTCAATACCTGGAATGGCGCGTCCGGATGTTTTTGCAATGGTGTCGGGGGCATCGCCTTGTCGACACATGGTGACTAGACCGCAGGTTTCAGACAGTCCGTAGGCGGTAATGACCGTATCGATACCGAGCGTCTCACGCATTTCAACGATCAGTTGTGTGGGGATGGTCGCAGCCCCTGTTGTCGCCTTTTTAAGCGATGAAATATCGAAGTCCCCACGATCCGGGTGCATGAGGATGCTTTGAAAGAGCGTCGGTGGTCCCGGCATGACCGTGATTTGATGGCGATTAATTGCCTCAAGTACAGCGGGCACATCAAAAACTGCCATGGGGTATACGGTTGCGCCTCGAAGCAGCGATGCTAGCCATCCCGCTTTGTAGCCAAAGCTGTGAAAGAAAGGGTTGATAATGAGGTAACGATCGGAATCGTCTAGGCCTAGAATATCGGCAAAAACATCAAAGGCCTGCAGATTCTGACCGTGGGCTGTGACCACACCCTTAGCGCGACCCGTCGTGCCCGAAGTGAAGAGGATATCTGAGACCGTGTTGGGCCCAACACCGTCTCGCTGGGCGTCACGCTTGGCGCAAATCGTCTCCGAGGCAGAGGCTCCCTCGCTCATCCATTGGTGGTAAGTGGTCTGCTCCCCCGAGCCGGGTGAGGGTAGGGCAACGATGTGCTTTAAGTCCGGGAGGTCTTGCTCCGCAAGCGCCTCTGCATAGTTGCTCCCGAGGAAGCTTTCGACAACGAAGGCCACCGTGCTGCCGCTATCAGCAAGAATCTCGCGTGCTTCGCTGGCTTTATAGCGCGTGTTGACGGTGACCAAGGTGCCACCCACATATTGAATCGCCAGCGCCGCGACGATCCACTCAGCGCAATTGGGCGCCCAGATGGCGGCACGATCACCGGGATTAAAGTTACGGGCGACGAGTGCATTGGCCAAATAACCAACCTGTTCGCGTAAATCGGTAAAGGAGAGTGCTTTATTACCCTCTTTGATAAAGGTTTTCGATCCGAACTGCTCTGCCGCGTCATCAAGTAACGCTGCGGTGGTGCGGTGGCTTGCTGAACCCGCCGTTGTCATAAAAGTCACTACCGTTAGTCTATTTGTGCACGCTAAGTGGCTTCGCTTTTGTTGTCATAGTCTCAATGGGGGATGCTGGTCAGATGGTGCACTTTGATACTGGATTCATCTGATCAGTCACAAAGGAAATTCGCGCATGAATAAGTGCGTCAGCGCTGCTGAGGCAGTGTCTGCTATCGAGAGCGGCATGACCATCGGTATTGGTGGTTGGGGACCGCGTAGAAAGCCCATGGGTCTTGTGCGTGAGTTACTGCGTTCGGACGTGAAAGACCTGACGGTGGTCGCGTATGGGGGTGCCGATGTTGGGCTTCTCTGCGCTGCCGGCAAGGTTAAGAAAGTCATCTTTGCCTTCGTCTCTCTCGATTTCATGCCGCTCGAACCGGCCTTTAGAAAAGCACGTGAGTCGGGTTCTATCGAGGTTCGCGAGATCGATGAGGGCATGATGCTGCTTGGCCTTCGTGCCGCGGCTTGGGGCAGTCCTTTCATCCCCACACGTATCGGCCTCGGTACAGACGTGGTTACACGCAACCCTGACCTGGCACTCGTAGACAGTCCTTTTGATGATAAAGAGTGGGTGGCTATGCCTGCACTCAACCTTGACGTGTCGCTGATTCACGCCACACGAGCGGACGAGCGTGGCGTTTGCGAAATCGCGAGCCCGGACCACTACATGGACGATTGGTTCGCTCGAGCCTCTAAAACCACGATTGTCTCCGCCGATGCGATCGTATCTTCCGAGCACTTCAACGATCCCGATGTCGCTCGGCGTGTGTTTTGGGAGCGCAACTGCACAACTAAAGTTGTTCATATGCCCGGTGGCGCGCACCCGTCTTCGTCTGATCCGCTTTATGGCTACGATGTGAAACATTACAAAGAATATGGCGCGCTGATTGCCGAGGGCGGTTTTGATGCCTGGTCTTCTGCTTTCCTTGGCAGCTCCGAGGCGGATTATCAAGCGGCTGTCGGTGGTGTCGACGCTATTCACTCACTGCCGTTACCGGTCTATTAAGAGGAGCTCACTATGACGTTTTCACTCGCAGAGCTCATGGTTTGCGCCGCAAGTCGAAGCTTCGACAACGACGGTGAGGTCTTAGCCACTGGCATTGGTTTGTTACCGAGACTGGCCGCCAGTCTTGCTATGCGCACAACAAATCCTGACATGATGATGACCGATAGCCAGTCGTATATGTTGTCGAGTCCTAATCCCGTGAGTGGGATGACCTCCCACGAGGGGCAGGCCAACGAGAACTGGATGGGTTTTGCTCGCATTTTTGACAATGTCTGGAGCGGTGCGCGTCACGCGCTGGTAGGGCCTAGTCAGGTTGATCGCTTCGGTCAGACCAATATTGCGGCATTAGGTGGTACCTACGAAGCGCCAAAAGTGCAGCTCCTCGGTGTCCGCGGTTTCCCCGGCAACTCTATCAGTCATGCGAACTCTTTCTTCGTTCCCAAGCATTCACCGCGGGTTTTCGTCGAAGGCGAGTGTGATGTTGTTTGCTCGATTGGCTATAACCCCGACCGGTTGCCGCGTGGCTACAGCTTTGACGATATTGATATTCGTCGGGTGATTACAGACCTCTGTGTGATGGACTTCAATGGGCCCAACAAACAGATGCGGGTGATTAGCCTTCACCCCGGCGTGCCGCTATCTGAGGTGCACGAAAATACCGGGTTTGAGCTGGCGGTTGCAGACACGGTGGATGAGACGTCGGCCCCGACGGAGGAGCAGCTCGCCATCATTGCCGAGTTAGACCCGCTGAATTTCCGCGCCAAACAACTCAAAGATAATCCACCCGGCGTTCGAAGCGCCTGAGGGGAGAGAGCACTATGACAGAAGCAATTACCGATTACGTTGAAGAGGCTGATATCGTCACCTATGAGGCGGCGGATGGCATCGCCTGGATCGCGATGAATCGCCCCAAATACAACAATGCGCAGAACGGTCGCATGACGTACGAGCTCGATGCTGCGTTTATGCGGGCTGTTGCTGACGATGATGTCAAAGTGATTGTTCTCAAGGGCGAGGGAAAACATTTCTCTGCTGGACATGACATCGGTACGCCCGGTCGAGACGTTCATCTGAGTCAGGAGCGCGTTACAAGCTGGTATGACCACGCCAACAAACCGGGTGGTGAGTACCTCTATGTTCGCGAGGCAGAGGCTTACCTCGGTATGTGCCGACGCTGGCGGGATATCCCAAAGCCGACGATTGCTGCAGTGCAGGGCGCCTGCATTGCGGGCGGCTTAATGCTCGCATGGGTCTGTGATTTGATCGTGGCGACTGATGACGCCTACTTCTCAGATCCCGTCGTTCGGATGGGGATCCCAGGTGTTGAGTACTTCGCCCACCCGTATGAACTCAATCCGCGCATCGCCAAGGAGTTCCTGTTTACCGGAAACAAGATGGGCGCTGAGCGCGCTTATCAGATGGGTATGGTCAATCAGATCAGCTCGCGCGAGACCCTGATGGATGACGTCACTGCCTTGGCGACCAAAATCGCTGCTATGCCGCGTTTGGGTCTCGCACTGACCAAGCAGGCGATCAATAACGTCGAGGAACTCCAGGGTAAACGCCAAGGTATGGAAGCGGCCTTCGCATGGCACCACTTTGCGCACGCCCACAACGACGTGGTCTCGGGCGACAAGCTCGGTGGCTTCGACGCCAAGGCCATGGCGAAAGCGAATAAGTCAGAGGACAGCTGATCTTATGGAGTTGATGTACACACAGGCGCAGCAAGCGTTTCGCAGCGAGGTTCGCGGCTGGCTCGCGGATAATGTCCCCACTCAAAGTCTTCCCTCGTTTGACACTGCAGAGGGCTTCGAAGCCCACCGTGAATGGGAGCGCACGCTCGCCAAAGGCAACTGGGGCATGGTGACTTGGCCGACTGAGTATGGCGGCCGTGGTTGTGACCTTATCGAGTGGCTTATCTTCGAGGAGGAGTACTACCGCGCGGGAGCACCGCTACGAGTCAACCAGAACGGCATCTTTTTGTTGGGCCCCACTTTGATGGAATACGGGACAGCTGAGCAAAAAGAGCGTTTTATCCCCGCCATGGCGAGCGGTGACGAGATTTGGGCGCAGGGCTGGTCTGAGCCAAACGCGGGCTCTGATATGGCGGCGATACGGTGCCGTGCTGACCGAGACGGCGATGAATTCGTTATCAATGGACAGAAGATCTGGTCAACGCGTGCTGTTTACGCGGATTGGGTGTTTGGCCTGTTTCGCACAGACCCAGATTCAACGCGACACCATGGACTCTCAAAAATCTTAGTGCCGCTGAATTCGGAGGGGGTGACAGTCCGTCCGATTCCTCAATTGAACGGTTTGCCGGGCTTCGCTGAAATCTTTTTCGACGATGTGCGCGTTCCTGCCTTTAATCTTTTGGGCGGCGAGAACGAGGGTTGGCGCATCGCTATGGCGACCGCGGGTTTTGAGCGTGGCTTGATGCTGCGCAGCCCAGCCCGTTTCCAACAAGCCTCGAAACGACTGGTACAACTGTATCGTGAGCATGGTTCAGACGTCATCGACCCATCGATCGAATCGGCCGTTGTGCGCTGCTATATGGATGCAGAGGCTTATGCCCTCTCGACCTACCAGACAGCGTCAAAGCTGTGCTCCGGAGGCTCGATTGGCGCTGAAGCAAGCTGCAACAAAATTTTTTGGTCTGAAATGGATTTGCTCATCCACGAGACAGCCATGAGTCTG
>CBFIBL010000070.1:0-71623 GCA_965660865.1 Luminiphilus sp. | reverse complement strand
GTGTTTCTGTCGAATACGAACCATGAAGAGGACCAGCCCTGCCACCTGCAGTTGATGGATACCTCGATTCCGATTCAAGTCAACTTGCCTACGTACGATGAACCCGCACAACGTTATTGCCCAGCCGGCGTTTATGAAGTGATTACTGACGGAGATGAACCAAGGTTCCAGATCAACGCGCAGAACTGTGTTCACTGCAAAACCTGCGATATTAAAGATCCGTCTCAGAATATTCGTTGGGTGACGCCGGAGGGACTCGGGGGGCCTAACTACCCCAACATGTAACTAAAGCGCTTTTATGTTCCCTGCTAGGCTAGTTATTGGCCAGCAGGGAAAAACGCTCTCCTGCACTCACAATGTCGCCATTCTCATCTGCAAGCTCAACTAGGCGATACCAGGCCGCACGTGTGAACAGTGCACTGAGTCCATGCGGTAATTTCACATAGGCAGCGCCTGAGGCCCGGTGTTCAGGATTTAACCCAGTGTCGTTGCCCAACTGAAAAACACCCCCCGTGTTCAGGACAAGTGCGAGCACTGGTTGCCCTTCCGTGACCATCGGGGAAGCGTCTACAACCATCAGTGGGTGGAGCGCGACATCGACCTCTACCTTTTCGACAGGTGTCACCAAGTAGTAACAGCCATCTTCTTCTCGGCGAAGCAGACCAGCAAACAAGCTCACCAATTCTTGGCGTTTAATTTCTGATCCCTCGTGAAACCAGCGGCCCTCGCGATCTATCGCGATATCAACAAACCCACAGTTGGTGGGATTCCATTGATCGAGCGGATAAGGCTGACGACCATTCACGCTTCCGGCAAACGCCGGTGTAGTCTCAGCTGACTGAGACACCGACGAGACGTTTTGTATCAATCTGGCGAAAGCGTCATCCATTGTCAAAAGGCCAGAGACTAAAGTTACCGGACAATGACGGTTCCACGTCGGCGTAGGTCTGCTAAGAACTCTGTGAACAATAGATCGCTCTGCACTCGCTGAACCTCGTTAACCAGCGCCAATTCCTCGGGCTCAAGTAACGTATCTGCGCTCCCTGCAGTGACTCTTGCTAGCTGCACTAATGCGTATCCACCAGAACTGACACTGACTGCACTAACGGACTTAGTGTCCTCTGCCTGCTTAGCAAATCCTGCCTGTAACACCTCTGCAGGTAGCAGTGTGTTTTGACGAGTGGCTGCCAACTCAACTCGCCACTCCAGACCCATGCTGTCCGCGATGCTCTCCAGTGACTCGCCTTCACTCAGTTTAGTATTCACATCAGAAACGAGTGTTGCCAGCGTTGACTCTCGGGCTTCGCGCTCGAGAGTTGCCAGAATCTCTTTGCGCACCTCAGCCAGAGGCTTAGCGCCCTCTGGAAGTCGCTCGCGCACTCGCAAAGCGACAAATCGATTACCACTCAACTCGATAACATCGCTGTTGTTACTATCGACAAAGACATCATCAGCGAATGCTGCTTCACGCAAGGCGTCTTCCGCAAACAGATCAGTGCCGGATACTCGTGAGAAGGGAGAAGACACGTCTACCTCCGCATTAAGCTCGGCGGCAGCGCTCGCCAGCGTATCTGCAGTAAAAACTGCATCACGCAATTTATCAACGGCTAAAAGTAGGTCGCGCTGTGACTGCGCGGTGCGTAGGCTATCTTCTATCTCAGCCTTGAGAACATCGTCGCTGACTTGTGTCGCGGCTGTACGCTGTTTCAATAAAATAAAATGCGTTCCTGCATCTGTCTCAACGGCACCAGACACTTCACCAATTGCCAGCGATTCGATCGCCGCCTCCATGGCATCCGGGAAGACCGTACCATCCGTATACCCTAAATCGCCGCCTACTGAAGCAGAGCCAATATCGTCAGATAAATCTTGAGCGACCACTGCAAACTCGTCTCCATTCGCCAGTCTTGCACTGACAGCATCTATTCTTGCCTGATATGCAGCAGCATTCTCATCGTCTATCGGTGTAATCAGGATGTGTGCCACCTCCGACTCGGCCTTGGATTCGTAGTCCGCTAGTGCATCCGCTAATTGCGTGGCAACTTCGTCAGGGTCGACCGGTTTGGCATACATCTCTGGGGTAAGCAGGATATAGTTCGCGACGACACGCTCCGGCTGAGCAAATTGCTCAATGTTTGACTCGTAGTAATCAGTGACTGCTGCCTCCGACTTCGCGTCCTCGACCGCTAGTGATTCTTCGTCTACCACCAGATAGCGAACGTCCCTGCGCTCGGCTACGACGTTGATTGAGGCACGGGCTTCAACGGGAGTCACGAAGGATGCATCGCCGACGACGGACTGTAACTTCTGCAGAAGATCGAGATTCTCCTGCTCCGCCCTGTATTGGCTATTTGTGAGTCCATTCGAGCGAAGAACATCCCGATAGTGATCAGCAGAAAAGCTGCCATCCAGCTGAAACGCAGGATTACTTGTAATAGCCCTGCCCACGGCTTTGGGCGATGATGCTAGTGTCAGCGATTGAGCATAATCCGACAGCAATGCCTGCTCGATCAGCGAATTCAAAACGGAAGGACGTAATAAATCATCATCGAGGAACGAGGGATCGATCTGATCACCGTAGATTTCACTAAGTTGTCTTCGCTGCCTCTCAATCGCAAACTGGAGTTCGTTTAATGAAATCTCCTCACCATTCACTTCGGCGGCGCCTGATTGAGACCCGCTAAAGGTTAGGGATTCGGCGCCGGTCAGCACGAAGCTAAGAACAATGAGGCCTAACACAACCAAAATCCAAGGACTTCTCGCCCCCTCACGCATGCTTTGAAGCATTACTTCTTCCTCTAAACTTCTCGATATATTTTGTTTTCAGATATAAAAAAAGGCGCCCGAGAGCGCCTTTACATCCTGGCCCCCAGGCCGGGATTTTACATGATTATGAATTGCATGCGTCTTTAAGTGCTTTTCCGGCCTTGAACCCTGGAGTATTGGACGCGGCAATCTTGATTGTCTCACCCGTTCTTGGGTTGCGTCCGTCGCGAGCTGCCCGTGGTTTCACGGAAAAAGTGCCGAAACCAACAAGAGAAACGCTACCACCTTTGGCAAGCTCGGCAGTGATGGCAGCAACAGCCGCATCAAGCGCGCGACCAGCGGCTGCTTTTGGAAGATCTGCTTCGGATGCCATGGCATCAATTAGTTCATTTTTATTCACAATACGTCCTCGTTACATTGCTTTAGGAATTGCTTAAAACGCTTGTTGAGCCTACCTCTGCGACATGTGCCGGTCAATCAACAAATGTAAATTTTCCAGTTTTTTTTCGTTTAGCTGGACCGAAACTACGTCAATGTGGCATTGATGGCTTGTCCTCGCACTCCTCATCACCTGTAGCGGACAGTTTTGTGTCATTTTGTCCCGCCAAATAAGCCTCATCCGATAGCGGAGTCGGCGACGATTCAAGCGCAATCTCAAGAACTTCGTCGATCCATTTAACGGGTTTGATTTCAAGGTTGTCCTTGATCTTGTTCGGGACCTCGGCTAAGTCGCGCTCGTTCTCATGAGGGATTATGACGGTCTTTACACCTCCTCGTCGTGCCGCTAAAAGTTTCTCCTTCAAACCGCCTATAGCAAGAACTTCTCCACGTAACGTAATCTCCCCTGTCATAGCCACGTCCGCGCGCACAGGGATGCCTGTGGCCACACTGACCAGTGCCGTGCACATACCGATACCCGCACTGGGCCCATCCTTTGGTGTTGCGCCCTCAGGTACGTGAACATGGAGGTCGTGGCTATCATGATATTTAGCGGGTATGCCCAACCCCTGCGAGCGCGAGCGCACAACGGTCATGGCAGCCTGTATGGATTCCATCATGACGTCACCGAGACTGCCAGTTCGGATGTGTCTACCCTTGCCGCTCACCGAGACGGCTTCAATAGTAAGCAACTCTCCCCCTACAGACGTCCAAGCTAAACCGGTTACCTCACCCACTTGGTTGGCTTCATCGGCGACACCAAAGTTGAACTTTCGAATGCCGAGCAATGATTCTAGGTTGCCAGCGTTCACCTCTTGTCCCGCTTCCCACTCCCCTAGAACGATTTTCTTCACCACCTTCCTACACACTTTCGCAAGCTCTCTCTCCATCGCTCGCACGCCCGCTTCCCGAGTGTAATAGCGCACTATATCTAAGATGGCCTCATCAGCCACAGAGAGTTCATCAACTTTGAGGCCGTTTACTTTAATTTGCTTGGGTAGCAAGTATTTCCGGGCGATGCTCAACTTCTCGTCTTCGGTGTATCCCGGGATGCGAATCACTTCCATGCGATCAAGCAGTGGGCCAGGAATATTCATCGTGTTAGAGGTGCAAACAAACATCACATCCGACAGATCGTAGTCCACCTCAAGGTAATGGTCGTTAAATGCATGATTCTGCTCAGGGTCGAGCACTTCGAGCATTGCCGATGCTGGATCACCGCGGTGATCCATACCCATCTTGTCAATCTCATCGAGCAGAAAGAGCGGGTTTTTCACGCCCACCTTCACCATTTTCTGAACGAGCTTGCCCGGCATTGAGCCGATATAGGTTCGGCGATGCCCTCTAATTTCCGCCTCATCGCGCACGCCGCCGAGGGCCATCCTCACGAATTTACGGTTTGTCGATTTGGCAATGGATTCACCCAGAGAAGTCTTACCTACGCCGGGCGGACCGACCAAGCAGAGCACTGGGCCCTTGAGCTTGCGGACACGCTTTTGAACCGCTAGGTACTCGAGTATGCGATCTTTGACTTCTTCTAGACCGTAGTGATCTTGATCTAAAATGGTCTGCGCGCGTTTTATGTCGTGCTTGACCTTACTCCGCTTCGCCCACGGGAGTCCCACCAACCAATCGATGTAACCTCGAACCACTGAGGCTTCTGCTGACATCGGGGACATCATTTTTAGCTTGTTCAGTTCAGCATTCGCCTTTTCACTGGCCTCTTCTGACATCTTTGCTTCAACAATTTTGCTCTGCAGCTCGTCAATCTCGTTGGGCGCGTCATCCATCTCCCCGAGCTCTTTCTGAATGGCTTTCATTTGCTCATTCAGATAGTACTCACGCTGGCTTTTTTCCATCTGCTTCTTTACGCGGCCACGAATTTTCTTCTCAACTTGAAACAGATCAATCTCGGAGTCCATCAAACTCATCAAGTGGTCTATCCGTGCCTTAACAGAGCCCATCTCGAGAATGTTTTGCTTTTCCTCAAGATCGACCGACATGTGAGCGGCGACGGTATCTGCTAACCGACCAGCGTCGTCTATACCGGAAAGCGATGTTAAAACCTCATTGGGGACTTTCTTACTGACGTTCACATATTTTTCAAAGTGAGCGACGGTCTCTCTAATCACATTGTCGACGTCTTCAGCAGGTAACTCATCGCACTCGAGTTCACGAACCGTTGCTAATGAGAACTGGTCTCCGCTGTCAATAGCCTCCACAACTGCTCGCTCTCCACCCTCAACGAGCACCTTGATGGTGCCGTCAGGCAGTTTTAACAGCTGAAGAATGGTAGATACCGTGCCTACCTGGTAAAGATCATTGACTCCCGGGTTGTCATCGCCGGCCTCTCTCTGAGCGACCAGTAACACCTGCTTCGAGCCTGTCATCGCATGCTCCAGCGCCTCTATCGACCGTTCACGACCAACAAAAAGCGGCAGCACCATATGAGGATACACGACGACATCGCGCAAGGGTATGAGTGGTAATTGCAAAGCTGTATTCTCGCTCATGATCATCTCCAAATTCACAAGTAAGAGATGGGGGGGTAAAAATGAAACTCAAGCCCCTTTTGAATTTAATCCCAATTGAATTTAATCCCAATTGAATTTAATCCCAATTTAATCGGGGCTCATCGGCAAGAATAGATCTCGCGAGACCGCGCAACGAATAACATCAAGCTGACTGCGCTAGCCGTCCTGCGCCGCTACCGACTCATCGGGTGTCTCGTAAACGAGAAGAGGCTCGGAATCGCCATTGATCACCGACTCGTCGACAACCAGCTTGGCAACACCCGTCTGGGATGGAATGTTGTACATGGATTCAAGGAGCACGTTTTCTAAAATCGAGCGCAAACCTCGGGCACCTGTTTTACGCTCCATCGCCTTGGCGGCAACCGCACGCAGGCCATCTTCCCGGAAGTCGATTTCCACGCCTTCCATGTCGAACATCTTATGGTATTGCTTAGTTAGCGCATTCTTAGGCTCGGTTAATATTTGCACCAAGGCCTCGACATCCAACTCCTCGAGTGTGGCAATCATTGGCAACCTGCCTACAAACTCAGGAATCAATCCATATTGGACTAAATCTTCCGCTTCGAGATCGATTAAGCTCTCAGCAAAATCTTTTTTATCGTCCTGAGTTTTGACGTCGGCAGAGAAACCGATGCCGCCCTTGTCAGATCGGTTTTGAATCACCTTATCGAGTCCGGCAAAAGCCCCACCACATATGAACAAGATATTACTGGTATCGACTTGCAAAAACTCCTGCTGGGGGTGCTTACGCCCACCTTGCGGCGGGACGGAAGCTACCGTTCCCTCGATTAACTTCAGTAACGCCTGCTGAACTCCTTCACCCGATACGTCGCGAGTGATCGAGGGGTTGTCTGATTTCCTTGAAATTTTGTCAATCTCATCGATGTAAACAATTCCCATCTGCGCTTTTTCGACATCGTAGTCACACTTCTGAAGCAGCTTCTGGATAATATTCTCGACATCTTCGCCCACATAACCCGCCTCTGTGAGGGTTGTTGCGTCAGCAATGGTAAATGGCACATCCAACATGCGCGCTAATGTTTCTGCAAGCAGCGTTTTACCGGAGCCCGTCGGGCCCACCAGCAGGATATTCGATTTCCCCAGCTCGACGTCCGAGTCCTGCCCCTCACCTGTGCGCAACCGCTTATAGTGGTTATAAACAGCAACCGACAAAACACGCTTGGCCCGAGACTGGCCAATGACATACTGATCTAGAATATCGTTGATTTCGCGCGGAACTGGGAGTTTATCGGAGGATTCGGGTGCAGCCGCCTCTTGGATTTCTTCGCGAATGATGTCGTTACATAAATCGACACATTCGTCGCAAATGAAAACGGATGGACCTGCAATGAGCTTGCGTACTTCATTTTGGCTTTTTCCACAAAACGAGCAGTAAAGCAATTTTCCGTCTTCGTTGGTGCTGTCACCTGTCATTCAATTTGGCCTTGTTCGCTTACTTTGTTAAATCACAAAGATGATTGGTTTTTACGGCTAATGCAAGGCGACAGATCTAGTTTCCTCAAAAAGGCCTTAACGGGAGCTAATCACCTTATCAACGAGGCCATACTCGACACTTTGTTCTGCGCTCATAAAGCGATCGCGTTCAGTATCCTGCTCAATCACCTCGAGAGGCTGGCCAGTGTGCTCAGCAAGCAAGCGATTTAATCTTTCTCGGATAAACAAGATTTCCTTTGCCTGGATTTCAATATCCGTAGCCTGACCTTGGGCTCCACCACTGGGTTGATGAATCATCGTTCGTGCGTTCGGCAAGATAAGACGCTTACCTTTCGTGCCGCCGCTTAGGAGAAAAGATCCCATTGATGCCGCCTGACCTAGACACATGGTGCTAATTTCAGGCTTGATGAACTGCATCGTGTCGTAGATCGACAGCCCAGCGGTGACGGAGCCGCCGGGGCTGTTGATGTAGATATGTATGTCTTTGTCAGGATTTTCAGATTCGAGGAATAGCAATTGTGCCACGACAAGGTTTGCCATTTGATCTTCGATCTGGCCCACGATAAAAATGACGCGCTCTTTGAGCAATCGTGAGTAAATATCAAATGAGCGTTCGCCTCGAGACGTTTGCTCAATGACCATTGGCACAAGCCCTAGTGCTTGCTCATTACCAAACTCGAATCCTTGTACCATGGTCGGCTCCTCTTAACTACGTTGTCAGCTACTGCTGGCTTGCCTCACGAGCTCGCTGCAGTGCATCTTGATATCCCGTTGGTTCCTCGGTGATATTGGCATTCTCTAGAATCTTTTCAACAACCGAGTCTTCTAAGACACGGGACTCTATCCCCATCAACTGGTCGTTGTCTTCGTAGTACCAGTTGATGACCTCTGTTGGATCTTGGTAAGTCGAGGCTATGTCTTCTATCAACTCTCGTACTTTATTGGGTTCCGCTCGCACACCCAAGTCCTGAACAAGTTCGCTCACCAACAAGCCAAGCTTCACACGTGTCTCTGCTCGCTCGGTAAACATCTCATCAGGGAGAATACTCTTTAGGTCCATCTCTGGACTCACTGCACCGCCAAATTGTTGGAACATCTGTCCACGAAGAACATCCACTTCTTGGCTAATGAGACTACTAGGGATCTCCAGCGCTGGGTGCGCCTCAATGATAGCGTCCATGACCTGTTGCTTTACGTGTCCATCAACGGCAGCCTTGAGCTCTCTCTCCATGTTTTTACGAACTTCGGCCCTAAACGCCTCGACATCATCTCCCTCGACGCCATAGGAGGCGAATAGCTCAGCATTTAGCTCCGCGAGCTCGAGCGTTTTGACTTCTTTAACCGTGACCTTGAACTCCACAGCAGCGCCCTTCAGATCCTCTGCGTGATAGTCCTCTGGGAATGTGAGCTCAAGCACACGCTCTTCACCTGCCGTCGCGCCAACGAGTCCTGACTCAAAACCGGGGATCATTCGTCCAGAGCCTAATTCTAAGGCCGTGTCAGTACCTGTCCCCCCTTCGAAGACCTCGCCGTCTTTTGAGCCCTCGAAGTCGATAGTTAATGTGTCACCGTCTTCTGCGGCGCGGTCTACAACCACAAGCTGCCCCTGCTGCTTCTGGAAGACCTCAATAATTTCATCGATATCAGACTCCCCAACGTCGCAGACTAGCTTTGTAACAGCAAAGTCTTTGACTTCATTCAGTGTGACCGTTGGGTAGATCTCAAACGTTGCGACATATTCAACGTCTTGCCCGCTTTCAAAGTTCTTTATTTCTATCGAAGGCTGGCCTGCTGGGCGGAGGCTTTCGCCCATGACCGCCTCCTGAAACGACCGGTTGACCACATCGCCAAGTACTTCTTGCCGAACGCCAGAGCCAAATCGCTGCTTCATCACCTTCATTGGCACTTTGCCTGGGCGAAAGCCTGGCAAGCGGACGTTTTTCGCCGCGTCAGCTAATTTTTTGTCTACCGCTGAATCTACGTCATTGGCGGGAACGCCAACCGTTAGCTTACGCTCCAACCCCGATGTGGTTTCTACCGAGACACGCATGCTCGTCTCCTAACTTTATAACCTGATGTAGCCCCTCGTAAGTGGCTCGAAACAATATTGGAATATGGTGCGGAAGGAGAGACTCGAACTCTCACGTCGTAAGACACTGGAACCTAAATCCAGCGCGTCTACCAATTTCGCCACTTCCGCGTAAATCGATCACTCTTTTGAGTGTTTCGGCGCATCCCGATATAAGGGCGCGGATGGTGGCACATTCGGTTAGTCGATTCAATGCGATGACCGTAAAACGACGCCCAAGAAGCAAAAAATAGGGCCCTACATAGTGTGTGTCGGTCTATCGGACACTAAACCCGCCCCAAGGTGCTCTTCAATTTTTGTAGCGGCCGCATAATCTTCCTCGGAAAACCGCACACCGATTCCGGCTTGACGACTACCCTGCGCGCCTTTTGGGGTAATCCAAACTACGGTCCCGTTGATCGGCATTTTCTCGGCATCGTCCATCAATGCTAACAGTATGAAGACGTCTTCGCCCAACTCGTATCGCTTGTTCGTGGGCACGAATAGTCCACCGTTGGGAAGGAACGGCATGTATGCCGCGTAAAGCACCGCTCTGTCTTTGATAGTCAGCGACAAAATACCTTGCTTATTGTTGTCTTCACCCACTGCGTTACCACCCCGGTTGTTATACCTGACAATACAAACTTGCAGGCTATCAATAAGCCCCTATCAGCACGACACTCTCCCGCACTGCGCCCATCTTGTTGCTACCCGCACTTTCAGTCAACACGGCTATCTCCTGACACAGCAGCTCTCTTGCGGGCGTGGCACCGTTTCGAATTCGTTGTAATAAAGTGGCTAGCGCTCTGTGTAAGGTCAGAAGCGAAGGCAACGCGGCGTGCTCTACGGCGCGGGCGGTAATGCGTGCTTCAAGGGCCTGCACGGCAGCCTCAACGGAATCATTTAACTCATAGGCCATGAGACAGGCAGCCAATTCTTGCGCTGTTGCTTTTTGATCGAGCACACGATTTACTTGCATCTCAATTTCCAGCAACGGTTTCAGCCTTTCGTTTTGCTTTGCAACGATCCAACTTTCGAGGCGGCGCGAGGGTAATTCAGCACCGTTTTCGATCACGGCACTCTTTATCACGGCACTCTCGATCACAGCACTTTCTTCGGCGGGTGAAGAAGTCTGATCGAGGTAGGAACGGCAGGTCTCCAACGACAAGGCAGGAAGCTTTTGTGACTGGCATCGAGAGCGCACAGTAGCGGGGAGCAGCCAAGGACACCGACTGGTCAACAGTATGAACGTCAACCCCTGGGGTTCCTCCAGTGTTTTTAACAGCGCGTTCGCTGCCGCAACCGTAAGCCTGTCCGCCTCCTCAATGACGAGCACCTTACTGGTCCCGTATCCCGCCGTTTTCCCAACGAAATCGCAGGCTGATCTCACCTGATCGACCCCAATGCTTGCCTTACCATCCTGTACTCGAAGCCACTGATAGTCGCCATGTGTTCCCGCCATAATCCGGTCATCAGTCTCGCGATCTGATACGAGCGAGGTTGCCAGCAACAGGCCCCGAGCTATTGATTCGGCAACACAGCGAAGTCCCAGTCCAGAATCACTAGTGAGAAGTAACGCATGTGGCAACTGTCCCCTTTTGTGTCGCTCGAGACAGTCTGATACGATGCTTGCGTGCTCCGGGAATAGTTGACTAGACATGCCAAGTTTCCCGCAAGAAGCGCTCGATAGCGCCATTAAGCATTTTCTGCACTTCCTCTCTGGGCAGGGAGGCATCGATAACCTCAAAACGCTCAAGCGCCTTAGCACGGCTAAGATAACCCTCGCGAACACGGTGAAAAAATTCCAGCTGCTCTAGCTCAAAGCGATCTAACGCTGCGCGATTACGAGCTCGTTCGATACCGACTTCTGGATCGAGGTCAAAAAGTAGTGTCAGATCGGGTTGGCGCCCCTTCTGCACTATACCCTCAAGCATGGAAATGATACCCAGGTCGAATCCACGACCGTAACCTTGATAGGCGTAAGTCGCGTCAGTAAAACGATCGCAGAGCACCCAAGTTCCCTCAGCTAATGCGGGCTCGATGACCTCGTGTAGGTGTTGTGCGCGCGCAGCAAACACCAAAAGTAGCTCGGTCTCTACAGAGGGCGGTATTGACGTTGTTGCGAGGAGCATTTCTCGCAGCGACTCCCCAAGCGCTGTGCCGCCCGGCTCTCTTGTCTGAATAAAGGGAATATCATTGATCGCGAGTAGCTCAATAATATGAGCGCGACTTGTTGATTTACCAGCGCCCTCACCCCCTTCTAGGGTAATAAACTTTCCTTTCGATGATCGTAAGGTCATTTACGCGGACTCGATCGATAATCTTTTTTTCGGGTGAGCTGGTAGCGTCTCACATTTTCCTCGTGTTCATCGAGTGTTTTGCTAAAGGCATGACTGCCGTCCCCCTTAGCGACGAAATATAAACTGTCGCCGATAGCTGGACGTGTGGCTGCGTGTAACGCGGCAGTCCCCGGCAAAGAGATCGGAGTGGGTGGCAGACCAAAAAATCGATAAGTGTTGTACGGATTGCTCTCGTCTCTCAAGTGGCGACGAGTTAAGTTTCCATCGAAATCTGAACCGAGCCCATAAATTACCGTGGGGTCGGTTTGCAACCG
Source organism: Luminiphilus sp. (assembly GCA_965660865.1). Classification (GTDB taxonomy): domain Bacteria; phylum Pseudomonadota; class Gammaproteobacteria; order Pseudomonadales; family Halieaceae; genus Luminiphilus. The sequence goes on along the minus strand of CBFIBL010000070.1, from coordinate 59,748 downwards.
CATCCCCTTATCCAGCCGACGAGTGAAAACGCCACCAATGTCCCTGCGTTCGGAGGCTAGCCCAGTCTCCTTCTCAATGATCGACGCAAGAATGACTGCATCATAGGGATTATCGAGAGGTAAGTTGTCGGCGCGACTGGCCCAGGCCGTATCGAGCTCATGTATCATCGCGTCTCGCGCTCTTTTGAGGACGTCGAGATCAGACATGCCTCGGGAAATGAGGTAGGTCTCTGGCAAAAATAACCCTTCGGGAGAATCAAATGGGGCAGCCAGCTCGCTAATACGCTGGTCATTCTCATCCGTAATCGTCCGGGTTATTTGCGGATGGTTCCACAATTCACTCAGGACCCAACGGAAGGTCACGCCTTCAGGGATCGTGAATCGATATACGACAACATCGTTGTCGTTGAATCGCTGCAAAAGCTCTAGAAGAGTTTCATCGGCATTCAGCCGATACTCCCCAGCCTTCACTAAAAGGCGTTGTCGGCGAATTTTCAAAGCAATGTACGAAAGACGCGCTGAACGTATTACGCCCCGCGCCTCCAACGAATTTAGCACCCGGATTACCCCGTCGCCGCTGTTAACCGAAAAGAGTGGCGACCCGTCGCTCACCACGACTTTGCGATCTAGTTCTGCAGACAGCTGCAAAGTCGCCGCTAGTAGGCTCATCACGCAAGCTACTGTAAAAAATACGATGCGATGTTTGGAGATGCGATGCACGAATTACTCGGCAGCTGGGACTAAGCGAATTTCTTAAAAATGAGCGTGCCGTTGGTTCCACCAAAACCGAAAGAGTTAGACATCGCAACGTCTATCTTACGCTCCTGCGCAGTGCCGGCAACGTAATTGAGGTCGCAGCCATCGCCTGGATTCGTAAGATTTATCGTTGGAGGAGCGACTCCATCACGAATGGCGAGCGTTGAGAAAATGGCCTCCACGGCGCCAGCGGCACCTAATAAGTGGCCTATCATTGACTTTGTCGAACTCACTGCGAGATCGTAGGAGTGATCGCCGAACACGCTCTTTATGGCCAATGTCTCAGCAACATCACCGGCCGGAGTTGATGTGCCGTGAGCATTAATATAGTCAACGTCTTGAGGATTCATGCCCGCGCTTGTGAGCGCATTACGCATCGATAATGCGGCTCCACGACCATCCTCGGGTGGTGACGTCATGTGATAAGCATCACCACTCATACCAAAGCCTGCTACCTCAGCGTAGATATGAGCCCCCCGAGCTTGTGCACTCTCGAGTGATTCAATCAGCATGACCCCGGCACCGTCGCCCAATACGAAGCCGTCTCGGTCTCTATCCCAGGGTCTGGAAGCTGTTGCAGGGTCATCATTACGTGTCGAGAGCGCTCTGGCAGCGGCAAAACCTCCCAGGCCTGCCGGTGTTGTCCCCATTTCGGCACCGCCAACGAGCATCGCATCAGCATCGCCAGCAGCAATCAGTCGTGCGCCTAGGCCAATACTGTGAGTGCCTGTAGTACACGCTGTAACCATAGCGAGATTGGGCCCTCGGAGGTTGAATTCGATGGAGAGATTGCCCGCAACCATATTGATGATCGACCCCGGCACGAAGAATGGAGAAATCTTCCTCGGACCGGACTTGTTCATAAGAAGAGAGGTTTTTTCAATGAGACCAATGCCGCCGATACCTGCGCCGACATTACACCCGACACGATCCTGATTAGCCTCTGTTATCTCCAGGCCCGAGTCACGCATAGCTTGAATGCCAGCAACCATACCGTACTGGATAAACAAATCCATTCGCTTGGCGTCTCGTGGTTCGATATAACCCTCGGTAGAAAAGTTCTGCAGACTCGCGCTAAACCGTGTGCTGAAGGCACCCGCATCGAAGTGATCGATGGCACGGACGCCATTTTTACCATCGACCACCCCGGCCCAAGTTGCCTGGGTATCCAAGCCTAACGCGGTAACTGCCCCTATACCTGTGACGACAACTCTTCGGTTGTTCATAGAAATTCCCCAAATTCCGACTTCAACAGTGTATCAGCAAAAAAAAAGCCGCCCTTGTGCAACAAAGAGCGGCTTTCCTCGAGACGTTTTGACTGATTAAGCCAGGTTCTCGTTGATGTAATTAATCGCGAGCTGGACTGTCGTAATCTGCTCCGCTTCTTCATCAGGAATTTCTGTATCAAATTCCTCTTCAAGCGCCATAACCAACTCAACCGTATCGAGTGAATCAGCACCTAAATCGTCGACGAAAGACGAAGCGTTGTTTACTTCGTCTTCCTTAACTCCCAACTGCTCTGCCACGATTTTTTTTACGCGATCTTCAATGTTGCTCATGACGTTCCCTTTTTAGTTTCCATTTTTCTCATAGCCCCTAGGCTAATTGCGTGCGAATTTTACCGATAAATTGACGAATTAAAACCCGCATTTTTTCGCATCACATGTACATACCGCCGTTCACGTGAATTGTCTCTCCGGTTATGTAGGCACCGGCGCTACTGGCGAGGAAAGCAACGACCTTCGCGATCTCTTCTGGCGCGCCTAATCTACCCAACGGTATTTGACCCAACATAAGTGCTTTTTGTTCCTCGGTCAGCACATCAGTCATGTCAGTGGCAATAAACCCCGGGGCAACGCAATTTACGGTAACCGCCCTTGAGCCCAGCTCCTTTGCCATTGCACGAGATAACCCTTCGGCACCTGCCTTGGAAGCAGCGTAGTTTGCTTGCCCCGCGTTTCCCATCGATCCAACTACAGACGAGATATTAATGATTCTGCCAAAGCGCGCCTTCGTCATCCCACGAAGACATGCCTTGCTGACGGTGAATAGCGGATTGAGATTTGTATTGATCACATCGGACCACTCTTCGTCCTTCATCCGCAGCATTAAGTTGTCGCGCGTAATGCCCGCATTGTTGACCAAAATAGTAGGAGCGCCATGTGTCTCAGTAACGCTGCTAATGCACTGTCTTACGGCTTCGGGATCGCTCACGTCTAGCTTTAATCCCGCGCCCCCCATGCGTTGGAGGTTATCGCTAATTGTCGCCGCACCAGCCTCTGAGGTGGCAGTTCCGATCACAATATGTCCCGCCACAGCCAATTCATTCGCTATGGCCTTACCTATCCCTCGTGTGGCTCCGGTGACGAGGGCTATGCGCGGCTCTTCGGTATCACACATATGGACCTTCCTTAGATAGTTACTTGAACTCGAGATAGTTACTTGAACTCGTGTTGTTTGCTCTCTCTGCTGGCACCACTCTCCATTGGATGAGCTTTCAACAGAAACTGCGATAAATGAAGATGGTAGTGAGTAGCGATATGAGTAAGCAACCCCGGCTCCTGAAGACCTGCTTCAGGCGCTTGGTAATCCACCCTCAATCGCGTCCACGGTTTCAATGGACTTGATCGGCAACGCTTTATCAATCCGTTTACTCAGACCAGACAAAACATTGCCCGGCCCGCACTCGATGAACTGCTCACACCCTTCATTTTTCAGGGTGTTAATACACGCCGTCCAGAGGACTGGAGACGAAATTTGGTCTACCAAACTCGCTTTGATCGCATCAGCAGAGGATTGCAGTGCTCCATCAACATTGCTGACTACAGGGAAACTTGGCGCGCTCCATGCAACTGTCTCAAACGCCTCGGCCATGACTTCTGCCGCGGGTTTCATCAGAGGTGTATGAAAGGGCGCACTGACAGGCAATGGCATAGCTCGTCTCGCCCCAGCCTCTTTAAGCGCTGCGACCGCACGATCGACAGCCTCTGCAGCGCCCGCAATCACCACCTGTCCCGGCGCATTAAAGTTAACACCACCAACAAAGGCGTCGGGCACCGAAATCTCTGAGCAAATCTGCGTAACGGCCGCATCCTCGAGTCCGAGCACCACAGCCATGGCACCTTCACCCACGGGAACTGCTTCTTGCATTGCAGCCCCTCGTTTACTTACCAGCGAGGCACCATCGCCCAAAGACAAGACACCGGCCGCAACGAGTGCCGAGTATTCGCCGAGACTGTGTCCGGCGCCAGCAAGGGGTACACAATTATGGCACTCACTGAAAGCGCGATAAAGCGCTACGCTCGCGGTCAAGATGGCAGGCTGAGTAAATTCCGTTAGGTTAAGCTTAACTTCGGGCCCGTCTGAGACTAATGTCCACAGATCGTAGCCCAGCGCGTCGCTAGCTTCCGTAAAGGCCTCGCCGACCACAGAAAACCTGCCTTTCGCTTCGGAAAGCATACCAACACGCTGTGAACCCTGGCCAGGAAAGACAACACCTAGACCCATCATTTTACTCGTCGTTGTTAGTGTCTACGACTTTCTCGCCTTTATAAAAGCCGTCTGCGCTTACGTGGTGACGACGCCGAGTCTCCCCAGATGTGCTGTCGACAGTCAGTGTCGACCCACCGAGCGCGTCGTGTGAGCGACGCATACCGCGCTTTGAACGAGTTTTCCGATTCTGTTGAACAGCCATTATGCTCTCCTCTTGTCCATCGCTTTACCAAATGGCTTGCGCGACGGGTTAAGTTTAATCCATTGCCTAATTTTCTGCTTAGCTTCCTATGTGACTAAGAAGCTTTTGGGATCATCAAATATTATCCCACGACGTCCAAGTTACCCCTTCGGTAAATCGCCGTTCAGCAAATCCCCCAGCGCAGCAAACGGATTCTCGCGCTCGGGTACTCCGTCTTCTACCTGGTCCCCAAATTCACTGCCGCTGTGCTGGCAATCCTCTTGGCTGTGCATGGGCACCGCCGGCAGAGCCAACAGCAGCTCGTCTTCCACTAGCGCGTGCAACTGAGCTACATCCTCACTTATGAGGGGATCGTAGCTCGGCGGCAACTCGCCCGCCGAATCGTCACTCCACAGCACACATAAGGTTGCCGCGGTGTTTATTTCAACGTCACACGGTGTCAGACAGCGCTGACATTGCATTACCACAGTAAGTTCGGTTGAAATATCGACCAAGTATCTGTGTTGCTCGTCTCTTCGACACGATATCGTTGCGCTAGCGACTCCGCGGGCGTCAATGACTACCGATCTGAGACGCTCCATAGTGTCTAAGGCCACGGTGCCCGTGGCGCTTAATTCACGCGCTGCCCAATTGCGTAGATCAGCTTCTTTGGGTAACGAGACTCGCGACATGGCGGCGGACTATACGTACGGGTGCCTATGCTGTCAAAATTCATTGCTGTCAAAAACTCACAATGAAAAGTGGTCTCTAACTGTGAAAAAACTTTTTTTAGCTTCGACTTCTCCGTATCGCGCTGCTTTACTCGAAAGATTGGGGCTTCCATTTAGCACAATCGCACCCGAAACAGATGAGACAGCAATAAAAGGTGAATCGTTTACGGCGCTCTCGATGCGTCTTGCCGAAGCGAAGGCGAGGTCGGTAACTGCCAGTAATTCATTGGTCATCGGCTCTGATCAAGTCGCAGTTCTGGGTGATACACAGCTTCATAAACCGGGCACGCCAGAAAAAGCACGATCGCAGTTGGAACTGGCTAGCGGCAAAACAGTTACTTTTTATACTAGCCTCGCCCTATTCAACACGGACACAGATCTGTGTCGTGTGGATCTGGTTAAATACCGCGCATCACTCAGAGACCTATCTCGCGACGAAATCAAAAGGTATATCGCAATCGATAAACCCCTAGATTGCGCGGGCTCATTTAAATGGGAACGACTGGGTATTTCATTAATGCGAGAGCTCGAGGGCTCAGATCCGACCGCTCTCGAGGGTCTACCTCTCATCAAACTATGTGAAATGCTGCGACAGGAAGGCATGCTGGTACCCTAGCAATTACCGTGACGGCAGTCGCAGTCCGTCGACAAAACAGTTCATCGAAGATAGGGTCCGTCGAGAAGACAGTCCGCCGAGAGAAATCTAGCCGCTTCATTGGCACCTCTGCTTACAGGCGCAAGAACGCACGGTGCTTATCATCTCTACCTGCTCTTTTAAACGCCCTCCTCAACTGCTTTCTTTCACTGCTCCTCTCACCAGCTCTCTTTAACCGCTCGCTTTATTTTCTCTATCGCAGAAACCACAAAAATAGATGTCTCGTGGGTCATTGAGACCCCCAAGACAAATATCACGCGACTGTTTTATTCGACCTACGTCTATCGTTGGACCCGCCTCGCTTTTTTTCAGCGCTTTTTTCGGTGCTTTCTTCCCTGACTTTTGCGATGCCCTTTTCAAGGCCCGCTTATGAGACTTAAGATCCCGCTTATGAGACTTTAGATAATGAGTCGCAAATCCCCTGCAACTCATTATCCAGTGGAGCCTCGAACTCGTATGACTTGCCATTGAGTCTGAAAGACAAACGGTAGGCGTGTAAAAACAGTCGCTTCAAACCGATTACTTTCGCTTGTTGGAGTTGATCCTCGGTCGCGTACTTTGGATCTGCCATGATGGGATACCCCGCGTGTTGAGCGTGCACCCTAATTTGGTGTGTTCTACCTGTCACCGGCTTTGCCTCGATTAAGGAGGCGCTTCTAAACCGCTCAAGGACTCTAAAGTCCGTGATACTCCTCTTCCCATCGGCCGAGACGCGTACAATCCGCTCTCCAGATGACAGCCCAGATTTTTCGAGGGATGCCTCTACGCGGACCCGATGCGCAGGCCACTTACCATGAACTAGTGCTAGGTATCGCTTATCGACCCCGTTCCCTCGCAGTAGTTGATGCAACTCGCGCAACCTAGAAGCACGCTTGGCCACCATAATCAGCCCGGAGGTATCTCGATCAAGTCTGTGAACGAGTTCAAGGTAGCGTTGATTAGGATACAGCTGGCGGAGGGACTCAATAAGTCCGAAGTGAACCCCGCTACCTCCATGAACGGCAAGACCGGTTGGCTTATTTATTACGAGTAAATCGTCGTCTTCATAAACCGCACTCTGCGCGATGCGCTTAAACCAGCGATCGGGAATCGATGCTGGTGAGGTGGCATCAACCACGTCCAATGGAGGGACCCGAAGCTGATCACCCGTGAGTAGCTTGGTCTCTGGCTTTACTCTCCCACGGTTAACCCGAACCTCGCCCTTGCGGATCGCTCTGTATATCCGTGTCTTAGGTACGCCGTTTAGGGTCCGCAGAAGAAAATTATCAACACGCTGCCCCGACTCCTCGGCTGAGATAACAATAAACTGCACGCAGGTCTTAGTCACGATTATCTCAATCCCTTATCCAAGGCGAACTTTAACGTTGATTGATGTCATACAGCCGTGATGTTATGCTCACGGCTGGTATGGATGAGCGCGATTCTTTACGCGAAGTAGTTTACGCGAAAGCGCAGCGCAGAGCACTCTGCTCGCGACAGCCATTACCAAATGAAGTAAGCCGCTCGAAGCGCCGGCGCGTTGGAATCTGAAGAAAAGCAGTCACGGCAGCTCAGAGCGATAAGATAAACCGCGGTCCAATGGCGCGGAGAGATTTCAACTGGGTTTTATAGGAAAATCCAGTTACGACAAGCAGATAGACACGAGTTCAGATAACTCGTCCAACCTTTGTGTCGTGCACTTAGAGTGCGCTCGCCCGCTGTTGGGTTGCCTTGTGGAACCTAACAAATGAAGAAAATGTTAATCAACGCTACGGAGCGCGAGGAAGTCCGCGTAGCTCTTGTGGATGGTCAGCGGCTGTACGATCTAGACATCGAAAATCGTGCCCGACTCCAAACTAAAGCCAACGTATACAAAGCAAAAGTCACTCGAGTAGAACCAAGTCTGGAAGCTGCTTTTGTCGACTTTGGTGCCGAGCGACATGGCTTCCTGCCCCTCAAAGAAATCGCCCATCAGTACCACCGATCCGCCTCTCCCTCTGATGGGAAAATGCGCATTAAAGATGCGATAAAAGAAGGCACCGAGCTTATCGTTCAGGTCGATAAAGAAGAGCGTGGTACTAAAGGTGCGGCGCTGACGACTTATATCAGCCTACCTGGCAGGTACATGGTGCTAATGCCCAACAATCCAAAAGCGGGTGGGATCTCGCGGCGGATTGAAGGAGAGGATCGCAGCGAGCTGCGTGATGCTCTCAACCAGCTTGAGATACCCGCCGGAATGGGTGTCATCATACGCACAGCCGGGGTGGGACGCTCAGCTGAGGAACTTCAGTGGGATTTGGACTATTTGCTGAAACTCTGGGCGGCCATCTCTCAAGCGGCTGATGAGAACCCACCCCAGACGCTTCTTTACCAAGAAAGCGACGTTATCATCCGCGCTATCCGCGACTATCTGAAAGACGATATCGATCAGGTATTGATAGACGAGGCACATGCTCACCGCCAGGCACTCGATTTCGTGAGTATGGTAATGCCGAAGTACCAGAATCGTATTAAAGCATACGATGATGCCCTGCCATTGTTTAACCGCTTCCAAGTTGAGGGCCAAATTGAGACGGCATTTCAGAGAGAAGTGCGACTTCCCTCAGGCGGCTCAATAGTCATAGACCCTACCGAGGCCCTTGTCTCGATTGATATCAACTCGGCTCGCGCAACCAAAGGCAGCGATATTGAGCAAACCGCGCTACAGACGAATCTAGAGGCCGCAGATGAAATTTCACGACAACTCAGACTGCGCGATATGGGCGGTCTCGTTGTCATCGACTTTATCGACATGAACGCCTCGAAGAACCAGCGTGCAGTCGAAAACCGCATGCGGGATGCGCTGGAAATTGATCGAGCACGGATACAGCTCGGACGCATATCACGATTTGGATTACTCGAGATGTCTCGACAGCGCCTGCGGCCATCACTCGGTGAGACCAGCGGCATGGTATGTCCGCGTTGCACAGGCCAAGGCACTATCCGTGACACTAAGTCACTGGCACTCGCAATCCTCAGGCTGATCCAAGAGGAGGCATCAAAAGAGCGCACAGGTGAGGTCCGCGTGATCGTGCCTGTTGATGTTTCGGCTTTCCTCCTAAATGAAAAGCGCTCAGCTGTCGGTGAGATCGAGCAGGAGACAAAGGTTCGTGTTGTCATCATCCCTAATCCAAATATGCAAACACCTCATTTTGAGGTTATCCGTTTGAGAGATGACGAGATTGATGAGGATCAGCGGGAAAGCTTCGAGATCGATCTCTCGGCGTTTGAATCTGAAGCTGCAACTCACGACGAAGAGAAAACGGCGCCCGCGCCACAGGCGCTCGTGCGGGGTGTGACACCCGATGCTCCCCCCCCAGCGACATCACCAGAACCTGAGAAAGTCGAGCAGGCGCCAGCGCTAACCTCTTCCGAAAGTGCGCCAAAGCCAGGGTTATTCCCACGACTTTGGGCCGCTCTCTTCGCACCTATGCCCAAATCCGAGGAACAGGAAGAGAAAGACGCTAGCGACAATAAGAAATCAAATTCTTCCTCTGAAAATAAAGCGAAGCGACGGACTAACCGGCAGCGAAAGCGACCGGTTAAGCGGAAGAATACCGAGGCCACCACTGAGTCTGAAACCACCGATGTGCCATCGGTCGATCTGAAAGACAGTGATGGTACGGAAAGCGAGCCCAAGAAGCGTCGTAGACGCGGTCGTCGCGGTGGTCGCCGACGTACCTCTGCGGAAAGCGGCAGCGAGAACACGTCGGAGACACCTGCAGTGGTTGATGAAGATACCGAGGTTGTTGGTGAGGCTGACGTTGACACCGAGGTAAACGGCCAGGCTTCGTCCCATGAGACGACGGATACGACCAGCGGAGAACCCAGACATCGTCCTGCAAACAGACGATCCGAAGGCCGGCGGCGGCGACGTAGAGGTCCAAAAGATAATGTGATTGCGGCGGATCAAGGAATGGCCTCCGCCTCGGATTCAACAGCAGTAACTATTCCTGCCGAAACACTAGCGGCAGTCGCTGACGAGGCCACCACCGTACTCGATGATTCGGCGGAGATCTTTACAACGTTGCAGTTAGCAACTGTTGAAGAGCCGCGTGAACCCGCGGAGGTAGGTAAATCCTCTGAGGTCACTGGTCCGTCTGAGTCAATCGTCAAGACTAACGGCCCGCAAGGGAGTGACTCTGCCGAAACTAAAACAGAGATACAGACTGTCATCGAGGATACAAGCGGTATCACAGAGACCGGTAGGGCAATAAATGACCCTCGAGTTGAAGCAAAGCCGATAGTTAGCGTAACCGTGAAAAGCGGTAGTTGGGCGTTATTCAATAGCTCCGCATTCCCGGATGCCGTGCAAATCCCCAATAACCCTGAACGAGCCGCCAATGATCCCAGAGGTGCTAGAGCGGACCAAATGGCAGATATCACCAGTTCTGAGGAAAATAACGTTCAGGAAGCTTGATAGTCAGGAGGGCCTCGCTATAATGCGGCGCTTTCCTCGATGAGGCGAAAAAGTTTAGGTGGGCTGGCTGAGTGGTCGAAAGCGGCGGTCTTGAAAACCGTTGAACCGAGAGGTTCCCGGGGTTCGAATCCCTGGCCCACCGCCATATAACTCAAAGCACCCTTTGGGGTGCTTTTTTTATCTGTGACTTGGACGTGATTGAAAACTCCGCAGAGTTTGAAAATTTTGCCCAGGGCAATTTTAGACGCCGTGTTGCGCAGCATGTAACGACAAATGGTTTGTGAGCGCGGGAGGCAACCGCGGTCACATCTATTCTTAGCCCGTAGCAATCATTGAGACCGCCCCGTGGCCGCTTTTTTTAGAGAACCACTTGGGGGGCTTTGGCCAAAATACCGGCCCTACTCGCTGTCAGCCCAACCCCAGTCGCTCACGTCACTGTTTGCCGCCAGCCAGACGAAAACGAGGTAGGCAGCAACATTTTGATCCAGTGCGGCGGGGTCTATCTTGTCGAGCGTGTCGTCTGGTGTGTGGTGAAGATCAAAGTAATCACTCCCGTCTTGAACGAATCGAAAGCCGGGAAAGCCCATTCGATTCATGGGGCTCAAATCAGGACCACTCGATCGTACATCGGTGCTACCGGGCGCAATCCCCAGAGGTTCAACTAACTCGGCAATTTTATCGGCGACCGGCACGGCTGCCTGATTAATATCTCGAGTAATTTTCCAGATTTTTCCAGCACCAAAATCGCTCTCGGTACCAATCACATGCTTTCGAAGGTCATTTTCGTGAGCTTGGATGTAAGCGTAACCACCCACCAGGCCTACCTCCTCGGCGCCCCACAGCACCAAGCGTATGGTTCTGCGAGGTTTTAACCCACGGCTCTTGATTTGACGCAGCACTTCCATCGTAATCGCAACGCCCGCACCATCATCCACCGCGCCTGTGCCCAAGTCCCAACTGTCCAAATGGCCACCGATGATAACAATCTCATCTGCCAAATCAGTTCCGGGTATTTCTGCGATGACATTGCCGCTCTCGACTACACCGGTGTAATTTGGTGTGAGGGTCATTTTTATACGAATTTCTTGGCTTCTCGCGGCGATTCGCTCAAGCTGATCCGCATCTGGGTTGGAGAGTGCCGCTATTGGAATTGGGCTAACACCCTCTGCGTAACTCATATTCCCGGTGTGTGGCATCCGGTGGCTATCGGTACCAATCGATCGAATCAGTGTTGCAACCGCACCACGCCGAGCAGCTTCAACGGCACCCGCAGAGCGAAGACGAACAAAATGGCCGTAAGAAGATCCGTCTTGCGTTCGCTGCATCCCGTGTCCTACGTAAGCTATTTTCCCCTCAAGTGACCCCATTTCAGCTGCTTGTAAGGCAGACAGTGTCTCGAAAAGGACAACCTCTGCCTCAATCCCTGAATCAACCGTCGCGACACTGTTCCCCAGCGAGGTTATAGATAATTTCTGTGGAAACGGCGCCACAATTTCGGCGACCTCTGTGCCCCTCTCCCAGCCTTCCATGGCGAAAGTTTCAACCCTGACATTCTCAAAGCCATAAGATGCTAGCTTTTCGACGGCCCACGCACGCGCTCTCGCTTCCGCTTCACTACCTGCCAGTCGGGGGCCTACTTCGGTGGTCAGACTCTCAACAATATTCCAGGCGCGCGACCCCACCACAGCTTCGTCCCGAAGTTGTTTTGCTATTGATATCGTCTCATCAGAGACAGGATTTGCTGCGACGGATGCGGTCCAGCAAAAAAATAAGCTAATACCAATTTTCGCGATAAACGACATGTTGAGACCCTGCTATTCAAAACGGTGTAGATTATCAAAAACGCGAGCAACCGAGCCCTTGTGCGCGGGAACTTTTGAGATCGCGAATGGCTCTTAACTAAATGACCCAATGTAGGTGTGCCTAGGCCATGACATCAATTAAACGCTCATCGCGGCTAAAGCTGCTGACAGCCTTACTAATCCTTATCGCGAGTCCAGTGACTGCTGAGACTCGTTTGGAAGGACGGGGCTCAGGGTTTGTGGACGTCAAACCAGATCAAGTGAATTTCAGTGCGTCTGTTACTGAAGTGGATCGAGATGCGCTTGAGGCTCAGAACCGAGTTAATCGCACAATGGCCAACCTCCAGACCGCAATTGCCAAGTTCAATCCGGATGAAAACTCCATAGACTCTAGTATACTATCGCTCAATCCAGAGTATCAGTGGGATGGGGATAGGCGTGCGCAAAAGTTCGTGGGCTATCGCGTAACACGCTCTCTCGCATTCACCACCGCTAACCTTTCGGAAATTGGTGCCATCATGAATACGTTGACTGAAACGGGTGCCACACAAATTGGGGTGCCTCGACTTAGTTACTCAAAATCAAACGATGCGAAGGCAGAGGCTCTGCGTAATGCCGTAGTCAACGCGCGACGAGTGGTCGAGGCAATGGCTTCAGCGGTTGGCATGTCTATCCAAACCATTAACTCGATAAGTGAGACGAGCGACTATCCCACAGCTCCTTTTGAGAGTTTTCTGCGTACTGAATCCGCGAGTGCAGTGGACTCAACTCCAACAGTCTCTGTCGGCACGCTCCGCTACACCGCGAACGTAGCAGTGGTGGCAACGGCCAAATAACACCCACGGGGCTTGGATCTCGAACAACTCGCCCCTATTATTAGCAAAGCGCATAAAGAGGTATTAGCAAAGCGTAAGAAGTATTAGCAGAGAGCATGAAGAGGAAACCAATAGGTGCCTCAAACCTTACGAAAAATTAGATCAGGAGATCGATCATGTCGGAAAGACGCATAGATATAGCAACTACTGGCTACGACAGTGCGGTGCTAGAGACCAACAAGGTTTTGAAGAACACGTACATGCTGTTAGGTATGACGTTGGCATTTAGTGCCGTAACGGCTGGTATCTCCATGGCCTTAAACCTTCCTGCTTTCATGGGACTGGTATTCTCACTGATCGGGTTTGGTCTTTTATTCGTCGTCAATAAAATGGCAGACAGCGCAAAGGGCTTACCCGCTATTTTCGCATTCACAGGTGTAATGGGTGCGGGTCTTGGACCACTGCTGAATGCTTACCTAGCAATGCCTGGTGGCCCGCAGCTAGTCATGCAATCGCTTGCAGGCACAGCGTTTATTTTCTTTGGTCTGTCGGCTTACGCCCTCCAAAGCAAGCGCGACTTTTCATTTATGACGGGCTTCTTGTTCGCTGGCTTGATTGTCGCGATCGTTGCCATGATTGCTAACATCTTTCTTGGCATTCCGGCGCTGTCGCTGACAATCTCAGCCGCGGTCGTCATGATCATGTCCGGCTTGATCCTGGTCGATACAAGCCGAATCATCAATGGCGGCGAGACAAACTACATCCGCGCAACCGTCGGCTTGTACCTCAATATTTACAACATCTTCGTTCACCTATTGCATCTGCTCGGCGCATTTGGCGGCGACGATTAGTAAATCCACAGACGTATAGACCCCGGCTTGCCGGGGTTTTTTATTCCCTCATGAAATTCATAGCACTGCTTATTAAAGACGAATCAGCAAAGACGCCCGCGGCATTGCGATACGCGAGAGCACTAATCAGGTCAGGACAACCTCCTGCGAGTGTTTTCTTTTATGGACGCGGCGTTCAACAAGCCATTGAGGCAGTTCATGAAGACTGGAGGCAACTCAAGCAACTCTGCGATACCAAACTGGTTTTGTGCAGCGCCTCTGCCGAAAAATATGGAATAGCGAGCGACGACGATTTCGATATTGGAGGGCTCGGTGATTTGATAGAGAGCGGTCTAAATAACTCGAGGGTCATTAGCTTTGGCTGAAGCCACGTCCTGGCTGTTTATCATTGCCTCGGGTCCGTATCGGCATGATCTGGACAGCGACCCTGCGATCGACATTGTTATGGCTGCCGGGGCTTTCGGACAACAGACAATGGTTTTGTTCATGGGTGATGGCCTTGGTTACCTCGATACGAAGATTTCAGCACCCGATGGCCACAGTGACCTTAGAAAATTACTCAAATCGCTGCCGCTTTACGAGGTAGAAACAGTGCATGTCGTTGCCGAGGAAGAGTCAGCACTTCCCGCTAGCCTCTCCATTCCTGTGGAAGCCATTGAGACCGGGCGCGTATCAGAGCTGTTTGCCCGCGCAGACCATGTGGTGACTTTTTAATGACTGTGCACCTCATCAACCAAGTCTACGCAATATCGAGTGCCGTCAAGCTTGTGGCGCCAGGCGACACAGTGATTATTACGACGCACGAGATAGCGTCTGAAGCGATTGCAGCGTTTGGTGACTGCTCAGCGACTCTTGCACTACTCGAAGGCATCCCACTAGCGCATGAGCACATCAGCGCCCCAGCAGCTTGTAAGGTCATTACTGAGAACGAATGGGTGGGATACACTTCCTCCAGTGAACCTGTTGTGAGTTGGGGTTGAGGTGCAAACATCGATTACCAGTGACATGTTGGATGCCAATGGCTTTCTCGCTGATCGAGCCCGGTGGACACCTGCTGTTGCGGAAGCCTTTGCCGACCAAGAAGATCTTTCACTCACAGATGCGCACTGGGAGATTCTGTGGCTTATTCAGCGTTTTTATGAGGAATTTGACGCCTCGCCCGCCAACCGTGCATTGGTAAAATACGCGAAGCTTGAGCTTGGCCCGGAAAAAGGTAATAGCATTTACCTCATGTCATTGTTCCCCGGTTCCCCTACTCGTCTCGCCAGCCGCATTGCGGGTCTACCAAAACCAAAAAACTGTTTATAGCTGTGCTGCCTAAAGACTTTACTCCCAATGCTTATGAAGACCTGCTGGCTGAAAAAATTGGCGCTATCGTGGGCGACTTCGAAGCATTCGGCGCACCCCGGCCGTCGGTCGTGCGCTCGACCAAAGACTCGTTTCGAATGCGCGTCGAGTTTCGCGTCTGGCACGAGGATGACCAGTTAGACTTTGTGATGTTTGATCGAGATGCGCCCAAAATACCGGTGCCCATTCTCGAATTCCCAATAGCGAGCAAAACAATTCAAGCTATTCTATCGCCTCTGCGAACTGCACTCGCGGGCAATTCTGAGTTGCGTCGTAAGCTATTTCAGATCGAATTTCTATCAACACAGTCTGGTCAAGTTTTGGTTACGCTGATCTATCACCGACAACTTGATGACGCATGGGAAAAAGAGGCCCGTGTGCTTGCCGAAAAGCTAAATGTTTCGCTGATTGGGCGCTCAAGGGGGCAAAAGGTCACCCTAACTCAAGATTGGATCGAAGAGTCGCTGACGATTAACGATCAGATTTATCAATATAAACAGCCTGAGCAGGCCTTCATCCAGCCAAATGCTTACGTCAACGAACGCATGATCGAATGGGCAATGGGACAAATCGGCAGCCCAGATAGTGATTTGCTCGAGCTTTATTGCGGCATCGGTAACTTTACAATCCCCCTTGCCAAACAGTTTCGTCGGGTACTCGCGACCGAAGTATCGAAAGTAGCCACTCGTGCAGCGGTCGAGAACCTTGCGCTGAATGAGGTCGGCAACGTTGAGTTCGCAAGACTGTCTGCTGAAGAAATGACTATCGCAATGTCGGGCAAACGAACCTTCAGGCGACTAGCTTCGCTCAAACATCCTCTTGAGGACTACGACCTTCGATCTGTCTTTGTAGATCCGCCTCGGGCGGGCCTTGACGAGGGCACGCTAGCTCTCGTTCAGGGCTTTAATGAAATTCTCTATATCAGCTGCAACCCATTGACTCTAATTGATAATTTAAAGAGCTTAGTCGATACCCACACCATTGAAGCGCTCGCTTTTTTCGATCAGTTCCCCTATACCCCTCACTTGGAATGTGGCGTTCACCTAAAACACCGCGCGGAAGCCTAGATATGAAGAAGCTCAGTACCACCCAAATTGAATACGCGTGGAAAACCAACCTTAGTCGATGGCAGCTGGAGGGTGATTTCATACGACGGGACTTCGAGTTCTAGGATTTCATTACCGCTTGGGGTTTCATGAATCGTGTAGCGCTGTTAGCTGAAAAAGTGGACCACCACCCCAACTGGGAAAATGTTTACAACCGGGTCACCATCAGGCTGTCCACGCACGACGCAGCGGGCTTGACCGACAAAGATTTACAGCTCGCCACGCACATCGATCGCTATTCAGAGCAGATCGCGCGTTAATCTTGCGATCGACCCTAGCAGGATCAATCGGCAAGGATGCTATTGTCCAGATATATACCTATCGCTTATGCACAAAGTCTTATCACCGCGGGTAGGCAGCCCTGAGTCCTTGATAGACTGAGTCGGCAAAACTCGCATCACTTGCGTCTAGACGGCTCAAGATATCAGACAGATGCTCGTTGTCCTCGCGACCGTCCCAAATCTTCACATACGAACCGTCCTTGTAACCATGATCCTGCCGGAAGAAATTGAGTACGTTCTTCCCAACGTACATCCGGTAAAGCTGATCAAAGGTCAAATCGCTCGCGCACATCAGGTCAAGAAATGCTGACGTAGAAAAGGACCTGGCGGTAATACAGGACAATGCCAGCGCTTCAGATGCTTCAAGCAAACTGTACTCAGACTTAGGGACTTCACTCAAATCGCTCACAATGGACTCGGCCACTGCTTGAGTACCGGTGGATCCTGTAAGTAAGGCAGACATACCAAAGTGCCAAATATCAACCACTTCCAGCTGGATTTGCTCCATATCGGGCTCACCGTGTTTCCACCATTTGTAGCCGGCGTGATCCATCAATTCGGCACATTCTACCCATGCGGCGCGATACCATTCATAGCCCTGCTCTCGCCAATTTGGATGGACCTTGGTGTTCATTTTATCTTGGAGGTCCAACATGGTCATTACTGCGTTAAGCATGGGGAATATCCTGTTCGTTTTGAGGGGGTGACGTTAACATGGCTCGCGTTTTGTTAACTACACCCTAGAGAATCAAATATGAGCGATGTCGACCCTATCGAGCGTTTAAATAGTAATCGGCCACCCTTTATCGAATTGCTGAATGGCCGCGTTACTGGCAGTGATAGTGAAGATCAAAGTTGCCTCTTTGAATTTCGACCAACAAAGGACCACTGTCACTCCGTAGACGTTGTCCAAGGTGGTTTCATTACTGTCATGCTCGATGCTGCGATGTCGCATGCTGTCTTTGCTCACCTAGCAACGGAGGGCGTCGTTGCGCTTTCAAGCTATGAGGTAACGACGCGTTATCACGCTGTCACCCGTGGAGATCAAGGCCCTGTCTATGCACGAGGGTGGATTCGACAAGCTACATTTAAAACAGTTTTTCTAGAGTCAGAGCTCACCGACGAAAAGGGAGAACTCCTCGCCACCGCGCAAAGCGTCGCAAAAATAGTCAGAGCGAAGTCTTAATACCTGTGTTCTACCTGAGGTTTAACTACGAGGCTATTTTAAACGCTCTTTGAGGCACTTCCTCCGACACCTTTTGCGGAACGGTATTCATTTTAAGGATTTGATCACGAGAAATGTTATTTCTTCTCTTCAAACGACGGGGATCAAAGAACATAGTCGTAATAAGGTTGAGTGGATTAAAAAAATAGGGCAAGGAGTAACAGGTGCAAAAGGTGCAAAAACTAACTCTCGTAATGGGCGTAACGCTTTTCGCAGGCTGCGCCACGTCAGACCCCTTCGTCGACGCGCCCATCATCGACCGGAAAGGTGTTGATATGGCTCAGTACGCCGCTGATAAGGCCGAGTGTGAACGTTACGCTACAGAGGTCAATCGGGGAGAGAAAATCGCTCGTGGCGCCATTGGTGGCGCTGTGGTCGGTGGGGCTGTGGGTGCTATCGTTAACCGTCGCTCTGACTCTGCAGAGAGAGGAGCTGGCGTTGGTGCTGTTACAGGTGCCGTCGGTGGTGCGCGTGAAGGAAGTCAGGAAGCTGAACGTGTCGTAAAGCAGTGCCTGAGAGGTAGAGGTTATAGAGTTCTCAATTAGCTCTGTGCTACTCATTTGGGAATGTGCGCGGCAATAGGTAACTCGGTAGGATCAGACGGGAGCACATATTACACCAAGGCCCCCACCCTGAGGAAAGCAAAATTAGCCCTACCTCAACTCGCGATATCTACGGTTTCGTTAGGATGGCACACCACAAAACGAGGTCGGAGTTAGAAATTTCATGGCAGCGTCGAGTTACCCGAGTAACTCCCGGTAGTGGGATACGAAATCGTAAGATGCCAGAAGACACTGGCTGACAGACGGTGCGTAGTTAGATCTATTCCTGAACCACACACAACCCCCTCGTTGTCTCTTTTGTCGTAATTAGTCGCCTAAAACGGCCCAGAGTTGACAGGCTACGCTCGTCTACCTACGTTAAAAATGATTGCTTTTATGAAGCAGTCAAGCGATAACAACAATGCGATAACCAACAATAAGTACAATGAAGGGGATTAACATGAAGAAGAGATTTTACCCGCTGTGTCTGAGCGGACTTTTGTCCTTGTTTTCAGCACTTTCGTTTGCACAGAATCAAGGCGCTATGGAAGCGTATCTCTGTACGCTTAATGATGGTAAGTCCATGGCGGACATCATGTCTGTGGTTGAAGATTGGAACGAATGGTCGGACCAAAAAGACATTGACTCCTACACGGCATGGGTATTGAACCCTATTTACGTGAGCAACACTGACTTAAATCGTCAAGCGCTGTGGCTTGGGCACGCACCCAGCTTTGCAGAAATGAGTGACGTGATGGGTACTTGGCTGACTGAGGGCGGTGATCTACTCGCCGATTTTAATGAAGCTTGGACCTGCACCTCGCACCTAGAAATGACCGCCATGATGGTGCGCCCTCCCGCAGGCGAGCCGTCAGGTTCCCCAGTCGCCAGTTTCTATGACTGCGCGCTTAACGAGGGTAAGGGTCCACAAGACCTTATGGCGGCAACCAGTCAATGGAATGCACACCTTGATGAAAATGGCATCCAAGAAGCGATGGTTTATCACTTTCCCGGGCACGGTCATCCACAAGATGCAACGTATGACATGAAAGTATCTGTTTGGCGATCAGGGCTAGACGGTTACGGTCGATCAGCTGACCACTTCGTCAATGGTGGTGGTCAGCAGGCAGCAATGGCGACGCTGAATCAGGCTATGACCTGCGATATGCCAAGAATGTATCAAGCAACGCTAGTGCGCGCAGCAGATGACTAAAGCTACGCTACTGAAAAGGCCCCAAAGGGGCCTTTTTTAATCCTAATCGTTTGCCAATTTCAGCAATGTCGTTGCGCGCCACCTCCAAACCTCAAAAAGGTTTAAGGATTGGATGTATTAAGACAGGTCTGTATTGGCTTTTAAAGATGAGCGATAGGAGTTTTATTGCCACAAAAAGGGCTGTAACGCCCTTAGCTTGGTGCTTTGAAAATAACGAACAGACTTTGAAAATACGCAACGATCACCAGGAGATACGTCACGTGAGATACGTCGTAACTATGATAAGTGTGCTGATTACAATTTGCGCGCCAATTGTCGTACAAGCAGACAGCGTTGAAAGTGCGGAGATAGCGACGGATAAACCCTTTGTCTTAATTGCGAGACTGCATGCAGTACCGAACGCTGCGGCAGAGGTGTTGCGACTGTCTAAAGCTGCTGATCAGGCGGTTAAAGCCTCTGAGCCAGGCATGCTTATTCATACCTTTGACCAAGACCCGAGCGACCCATCGGGCTTTGTTTGGACTGAGGTTTATGCCGACAGCGCTGCTCTTATATTCCACTTGCAGAATCCGCCACTTCAAAAGTACCTGTCGGATGTCAGTCCACTGTTAGATAGCTTCACCGTTGAGCTTTATGGCGACGTATCAGCTCGAGCGGTCAACATGCTAAGGTCTACAGGCACGCCCACCGCTCATTACAAGACTCAGTTCGGATATGTCAGAGACCTAGCACCGTAAGATTTATCGAGCTTAGCTTTGTATCTCAAGTGCCAGCACTACTCGTTCCTGAGGGGTTTTCTTCTTCGACGATTGGAGAGGCAAAACCCTGTACGCCAAGGTTGATCGAACCGTGTCCATTGTAGGTGACGTCACTAGGGGTAGTATTGCTCATACGCAGCCACCTGAAGGTGCACCGGCTACTGGTAAAATTCCGGGGCCTTTTGCTGCGAGTCAAACAGGCTGGCGTCGTGCTGTAACCAGAAGTCCGCTCCCGTCTCAGTCACGAGTTCCTCCACCTTATCCATGGATTGAAGAGTCAATTCGGCGTCAACATTGAATAAGGGAACGACCCTATTCGCGCGGCTGAATTGAAAGTGATACAAATCGCCAGAAAGCATTACCGGTCCAGTTTTTAGGAGCTTTACAGCTAGCACTTGATGCCCCGGCGTGTGGCCTTCGGCAGCTATGAGTCGCACTGTGCCGTCACCAAATACGTCGTAATCACCTGTGAGGACCTTCGTTGGCCGCTTTTTAATCGTATCCAAAAGCTCCATCTGCACAGCCGGCACACTTATGCTGCCATCGCTGTGAACGGCATCATAATCACCTTGTTGAACCAGCCAAGTCCCGCTAGTAATGTCACTCGACGCTCCGACGTGATCCCAATGAATATGAGAAAAAGCAATGTACTCAAGCGAGTCCAGATCAAACCCCAAATCCATACGGGCCATTTGCGAAGCTAGCGTTTCTTGAAGCCAACTACCCATCCCATCCTCGCGTATCACCCAACCATCATATTGCGCAAATTCTGAGGGTAAGCCTGCATCCCACAACAGCTGACCCTTTGGATGATCAACCACGTAGCAAGGCGCTGAAAGTTCCCGCACATCGGTGTCAGTCTGTTGTAGGTTAAACCCTTCAACCGAGACCAGTCGGAGACGGCCGCAATCAAAAACATAAAGTTTTGGTCCTACAGTATTCTCACTCGTGGAAGCCCTCGTAGCGGTTGTTTCGGCAGTAAGGTCGGTGTTCAGCTGGCAGGCAACTAACCCCCAGGTTAAGACAAGCATGATCAGGCGACGCATCGAGATCTCCAGAACGCTATAAGTGATGATCGAGCTTGGCTGAATCACCCCGCTTGGTCAACTTTGAACAGGGGCCTCACCATACTGCAACGGCCACGCCAGTGGTTTGCGAACTGGGAGAGTGTCTCTTGGTGACATCTGGAGCCCTTGGCCACTTTAGCTAGGCGCTGAAGGCATTTTTCTGTGTGCGTGGAACAATGACAATCTAATGACGCCACACCTAACAGCGGCTCATAGATGGTCCCCGGGGCCGGACTTGAACCGGCACGGCCTTAACGGCCGGGGGATTTTAAGTCCCCTGTGTCTACCAATTTCACCACCCGGGGTGGGCGAGAGCGCGCGATGATATCACGTCATACGGGTGACGCACGCCTAAATGAGAGTGTTACAGTAAGTACCATTAAAAAAATCCGAAAAAACTTAGAGGGCAGGTGGTCGTGTCAGAGCAACGCGGAGAATTTGGTACTCGTTTTGGTTTCATTATGGCCGCAGCCGGATCCGCTGTGGGACTCGGCAATATTTGGGGCTTCCCCACCCAGGCAGCAAGTAATGGGGGGGCGGCGTTCGTGCTCGTGTATCTTGTTCTTGCCTTTTTACTTGCCTACCCCGTCCTTATGGCCGAACTAACGTTGGGCCGTCATGCACATGGCAATATGATCACTGCATTCGCTAAGGTTTCCCGCAATGGCACACAACGTGGCGTAGGCACGTTAATCGGTATCGTTGGCATTTTCACAGCCAGCCTCATTCTGAGTTTTTATGCCATTGTATCTGGCTGGATGCTCGGCTTTGGTGCTTCCTATCCACTGTCGGCATTTGGCGCCAATGAGACAGCGGTATGGCTGACGACATTTGGAGATTTCCGCAACCTGCTGTTAATGCTTGTTTTCATGGTACTCACAATGGCGGTCGTTGCGGGTGGGGTTGAGAAAGGCATCGAACGCTGGTCCAAACGGTTAATGCCAGCCATGATTTTAATGCTTGTTCTACTTTCCGGTTACGTTCTGACTCTGGAGGGTGCAAGCAAGGGCCTCGTTGTCTATCTGATTCCCGATGTCTCAAAAATCCTTTCAACAGAGCTCGTGTTTAATGCCATGGGAGCCGCCTTCTTCTCACTCTCGCTAGGTGTTGGAACAATGTTGATATACGGATCTTATATTTCAGACGCAGAGCATCTACCGACGCTCGGTGCACAGGTTGCGTTGGTCGACGTCGGCATCGCTGTACTGGCAGGGTTCTTGATACTCCCTGCAATGTACGTGGCCGCTGAACGTGGCGTCATGATTTTCAACGAGACAGGTGGTTTATTATCGGAAGACACACTAATTTTTACTGTCCTGCCTGCATTGTTCGAGTCTATGAATGAATCCGGCACCCTACTCGCACTCACATTTTTTGGGTTAATGAGCATCGCGGCGCTCACCTCCTCCATTTCAATGCTCGAGGTGCCCGTGTCATTTCTAGTCGAGCGCTTTAGCTGGGGGCGAACACGAGCGGCAATAGTAGCGACGCTGATAATCACCTCGATGAGCGCGGCTGTAGCACTGAATTTCGATATGCTGTTTGGACTCGTAATCACAGTAAGTACGAGGTTCTCTCAGCCCCTATTGGGTTTAGGGCTCTGTATCTATGCAGGCTGGGTATGGCGTAGGAATAGCTTACTCAAAGAGCTCGCACAGAACGAAGAATCTGTCGAATCGACTCTCTTTATGAAATGGTGGCCCGGGTACGTGAAAATTGTGTGCCCTGCAATTATCGCCTTAATTCTTCTCCGGTCTCTTTAATAAGTCGATAACAAATTACGAGCATACGCGGCAGCCCAAGTGCCGCTTGATTAGGGCGGATATTTCGCCCTAAACCCCGTTAATTTTGTGTTGGGCGTTTCAAACGATGGCAGGTTCTCACACGTCCGGAATGAATTTGAAGCAAAAAAAAGCCTCTGTCGCAGCCAACAGAGGCATACACTACTAACTACGGTCTGGACCGATTTTGAAATCCGCTTACGTAAGCCCTCAGTGCGAGCTCCGCATAATTTTGGTGAGCTCCTCTCCCCTACCTTCAAGTGCAGCCTGAAGCGCTTTTTCCATGAGATAACGCGCCTGCGCAGTATATGCATAGATGCAGGAGTGAACAGCGGCTTCGTGCCAATTTTCCACACTGCAGGCACTGGAGTAAGACTCAAATTCACTGAGAGCCTTAATCAGATCCGAGATATGTTTAGGGCACTCACAGTCGAGCAAGCTTTTTAATTTTGCCGCCGCATTAACGGTGCTGTCGTCGTACATCCGGGGCTTAGCTTGGATCAGTTCCCCCAGATTGATTTCACCCTGCTTCGCTTCGTGATCAATCGCTACACGGCCTAGTTCAAAGGCTAAACGAGCTGACTCTGGAGGGTACTCGAGGGCTGTCATGCCTCTTCGCTCTATCTCATCGATCCACCGCTGATTACAAAGCTGATACAAGACCAACGTGCGCTTTGCACCAAGACGATTTGCAAGCGTGTCCATAGCATTGATGTTTGTCATTGAGACCGAGGGGCAATGAACCACCAACATATCCGCCTCCTCGCCCGTATCGAGCGTATCCACAGCATTTGCCAGTGGCATGCGCGATAAAAAAGCGCTGATGCTCGATAAGCACCCTTGGTGCCCGTCAAGCCACTGACATAGTTCCGCCCCGACAAAAACCACGCGTGATTTGGGCGCAGGGATTGCCTTTGACATACGGCTACCGCGATTACTGACCAATAACTCGAGCGTCTTGCGGTCGGAGGATGCGATTTCGCCAATACGAACCCCGTCCTCCACTAGGGCAGTGATCAACTGAAGATGCTCAAGATCTGATTGCGTAAAGAGTCGTCGGCCTGACGCGGATTTATGACTTGCACCCAGTCCATACCGACGCTCCCAAACACGCAATGTGTCTGGCTTGAGCCCAGTCAGTCGGGCAACAGTACCGATGCCGTACAGAGGACGTGGTTCTAAAATGTTTGGTGCCTGAGCTGGTGCGTTCATATTTTTTTCGCTTTTTTGTTCTGCAGTTGTCGTGATTTACGGCCGATATCTGGGTTCAGATCAGTAATAAAAGTATTCGTCCAATTTTTGTTCATCTCCTAGCTGGACAATGTCCAACTTTCCCTAGGCACTCTTCAATTGTCCCCGTATTAATGGAGTATCAACTGGGGCACACGTAATGATCGACAACACAGACGAGAAAGACATTGAGTTAATGTTCGCTGAGGCTCGGCGGTACGATCTCCTCTCTGCCGAGCAGGAGCAGCAGATTGATGCGGCAAAATGGCAGGCGGTACGCGAATTACACGCTCTGATTGCTAACGAGGAAGAATTGAGCGGATATCTAGCGACCTTTTGCGATCAATGTGTGGCGAATCCTCCCCAGATACAACGTTTTCCCAATCGAGATTTGCACTTTGTGCTCCGGAGGGAGTTGGCAGCACTGTTTAGTGACGGCAGTCATAGCGAGCAGTCCAGAGATGCCGCCACAAAACTAAGTACGCTCAAAACACCTGCAGCACGTCTAAAGTACGTAGAAGCGCTGGAGCTACCTGCCAGCCTTACCGTAGGTATCGCAGTCGCCATTCTGCGAAGAGCCGGTGGACAATTTGCTGACACCGTCTCGGACGCCATTGGCCACTGGCAGCGCCATTGGCAATCCCCGGTTCCTTCTTTTGCCTTAGAACAGACAACGCTCTCGCAACTGAAACAAAAACTGCGCCGCTACACCGAAGCCAGAGATCGATTGGTCATGCACAACCTGAGATTGGTGTACTCAATTTCCGCGCGCTACAAGGGCCGAGGTGTTGGCTACCTCGATCTGGTACAAGAAGGCACACTCGGATTGATTCGGGCTGCGGAAAAGTTCGAATACGAGAAAGGTTTTCGATTTAGCACCTACTGCTTCAACTGGATCACACAAGCAGTCCGCCGTTATGTGGGGGACGCTGGGACATTGATTCGTTTCCCTACCCATGTCCAGGAGCAGATCGGCAGACTCTACAAAGAGCGATACGCTGAGCAAGCAAGAACAGGACAAGACGCCGATACCGAGACGCTCGCTGCAAACGCGGGTATGGACCCTGAAAAAGCCAGAGAGCTTTTACAGTTGCGCAACCTCACGGTATCGCTGGATGCACCAAAATATGACGATGAGAACGACCAGAGCATGGTTGACACGCTGGTTGGCGAGACATTTGGCGAGGCGAGTGACGATGCCGAGACCGAGTCGCTCGGTAAGTTTTTAGGTCATGCGATCTCGCGCCTAGAAGTCAACGAGCGCGAGGTGGTAAGCGCACGATGGGGCCTTAACAACGCCCCACCACTAAGCCGAGCTGAAATCGCTGATAAACTTGGGGTGAGTCGCGAGTGGGTTAGGCAGTTAGAGCGCTCAGCATTGAAGAAACTGAAGGGGCAAATTGACGTTCAGAAGACCTTCGATGATTACCAGCAAAGCAGTAACTGGTAACGCGTCATATCAAAGCGCCGACCGCGGAGTCGATATCTGGATATCTATAGGTAAATCCACTGCTGGTTAGTGCTTTAGGTAAAACCCTTTGACCCGTAAGTAGTAGCTCGTCAGCCATCTCGCCCAGTACGAGGCGCATGACGGGCGCGGGTATACCCAGCTTCAAGAGTGTCAGTTTTCGACGGGCCACAGCGTCAGCAAGAGCCCGATGTGTTGCGGGCTCTGGTGCCGTCATATTAACTGGGCCTCGAATACGCTCATCCTCCAGGCAAAAGCGAATCGCCGAGACCATATCGTCAATGTGAATCCAACTTAGCCAGTGACACCCCTGCCCCATCCATGACGACACGCCAAGCCTGAAGGACTGTGTCATCTGAGGAAAGGCACCGCCTTGAGAGTCGAGCACGACGCCGGTTCGTAGCAATACCAATCGCGTGCCTTCAGATTCTGCTCTTCGCGCCTCCGATTCCCAATCGACGCACAATTGCGCCGAAAATCCTGTACCAGCGGTATCAGCTTCTACGAACGAGGCATGGTCATCAGCGCCGTAAAATCCGATGGCACTGCCGCTTACAAAAACCTTTGGCATACCAGTAATCAGAAGCTGGTCAATGAGCCCTCGCGTCAGTGCGATACGACTATCGAGAATTTGTTGCTTGTATTTAGTGCTCCAGCGTTTATCGGCAAGACCTGCCCCCGCCAGGTTCACAACTGCATCCAAATCTGATGGCACCTCATAGAGATTTTGTATGAACCTCAAGCTTTCCTGCGAATGCAGCGATTGGCGAGTGAGAACAGTCACCTGATAACCGTCCGCTATCATGTCCTTGACCAATGCTCGTCCAATTAGTCCCGTACCGCCCGTCACCAACACCTTCATTACCGCTTTATCCTTTGTCATCGCCCCACAACCATCGGACCGTAGTCAACGTATACGTAAAATGCAGCAAACGGTTGAATCACTATCGACTTGGCTTCGCCGTATTGAGCGGTGGACGGTACTCACTGGTGCAGGCGTCAGTGCAGCGTCCGGTATACCGACTTATCGAGACACAAGCGGTCGGTGGCTTCGAGTTGACCCCATACAACACCGAGAATTTATAGAGTCACACAGTAAGCGACAGCGCTATTGGGCCCGCTCAATGGTCGGCTGGAAAGGTGTTAATGCGGCCCTTCCCAACGCAAATCACTATGGGCTGGCCGCACTCGAGCGCATAAACAAAATTGATACGCTGATTACGCAAAATGTTGATCGACTGCATCAGCGTGCAGGATCTAAAACCGTGATTGATCTCCACGGCAGATTGGATCGCACAGTGTGTCTTTCCTGCGGTGGCTTCGAGACTCGTGAGTCTCTGCAAAAACGTTTGCTCTCAGCAAATCCGTTTGTCCCAGAGTATAGTCATATCGCACGACCCGACGGTGATGCTGACGTGCCAGATGACTATATCTCGCAAACAGTCACTCCGGACTGCCTCTCCTGTGGGGGAACGCTAATGCCGGATGTCGTATTTTTCGGTGGAATCGTACCGAAGCCCCGGGTAGACCAATGTCTCAAAGCGATCGATCGATCGGCAGGATTGCTGGTGGTAGGTAGTTCGCTGCAGGTTTACTCAGGATTCCGTTTTTGCCGGTATGCGCAAAGACGGCGGATCCCTATTGTGATAGTTAACGAGGGTCAGACCCGCGCCGACGACATCGCTACCTTAAAAATTGGATCGCATGGCATGCAGAGACTGGTATCTGCCATCGACGAACTCATACCTTCAACGGAGAAAAAGACCGCGTGAGCACCACAATTGTTCTATTTAGACAGGACCTAAGACTTCACGATCACCCAGCGCTGACCGCCGCGGCACAACGCGGCACAGTCCTCCCAGTATTTGTCTTGGATGACGAGGCTTGTGGTGATTGGTCGATGGGGGGTGCGAGTCGCTGGTGGTTGAAGCAGAGCCTACAGAAGCTCGGAAGTACAATTGCGCAATCAGGCGGAGAGCTCATCCTTCGTCGAGGCGACACATTGACCGCATTAAAGGAGATTCAGAGTCAGTCGGGGGCTGATGCGATTTACTTCTCGCGACAATATCAACCGTGGTCAGCTGGGACTGAAAAAGCGATCAATGACACGTTTAGTGAGAACGGTATCGGGGTAAAAAGATATCCCGGGACGCTACTCCACGAACCCGGCTCAGTGCTCACTGGGTCGGGTACGGGCTTTAAGGTGTTCACTCCTTTTTGGCGCGCCGCGCAAAAACTGCCCGTTGCGATTCCTCTGCCCGCACCATCTGTGAACTGGAGCAATTCAGTTTCTGCCAGCGAGGATTTAAATACATGGGTCTTAGACCCAGCAGAGGATACTCGCGTGCCAGACTGGGCCAATGGCTGGGAAGCTATCTGGGAACCCGGTGAAGATGGGGCTCACGCTGCGCTTGAAGCGTTTCTTGAAGCACCAGTGGCGCACTACTCGGAGGGTCGTGATATTCCCGCGCGGCGCTACACATCCCGCCTATCACCTCACCTCAAGTTTGGGGAAATTTCTCCAAGACAGGTCTGGGCCTCAGCTCAGCAGCGGAAGCTTTCTGCTCCCGAGTGGTCCAGCGCGATTGATAAATTCCTCGCCGAAATCGGCTGGCGCGAGTTTTGTTACCAACTCATCGATCTTTTCGATGCCATGCCCGACCGACCGTTTAAGGATCAATTCGCAGATTTTCCTTGGGACAACAGCGAGAAGCACCTCAGCGCTTGGCAACGGGGTATGACAGGCTATCCGATTGTCGATGCAGGCATGCGAGAGTTGTGGCAAACAGGCTTCATGCATAACCGAGTCCGTATGATCGTCGCATCGTTTCTAACGAAGCACCTACTTGTACATTGGCTGGAAGGCGAGCGCTGGTTTTGGGATTGCTTACTTGACGCTGACATCGCGTCTAACGCATGCAGTTGGCAATGGGTAGCGGGCTCTGGTGCCGATGCTGCACCTTACTTCCGTATATTCAATCCCATCGCCCAAGGTCAAAAGTTCGATCCGGAAGGTGAGTATGTAAAGCGGTGGTGCCCGGAGCTTACTGAGCTACCTAAAAAGTTTGTGCACGCACCTTGGGAAGCACCGGCAATGACGCTTACCAGTGCCGGGGTTGAACTGGGTAAAAACTACCCTGAACCTATTGTCGACCATAAAACGGCACGTCAGGGCGCGCTTGATGCTTACGAAATCATCAAAAAGGCGAGTTAATCCTCATCAATAATGGCAACGGCGCGGGTCCACCCCGCGGAGCCGCCACGCACTTTGTGCGGGAAACAACTCACTGTAAAACCATGATCCGGGAGCGCCTCTAGGTTATGCATCTTCTCTAGATGGCAGTAGCCGATATCGCGCCCAGCCTTATGTCCTTCCCAGATAATGCTGGCATCCTTGTCGGTGGCATAGCGTTGCGCGGTGTAGCTAAAGGGCGCATCCCAACTCCATGCATCCGTTCCAGTCACACGAACACCGCGCTCTAATAGGTACATTGTAGCCTCGTAGCCCATGCCTGCACCGGCGTTGACGTAATCCTCACTTCCGTAGCGCTTTCCCGCGGAGGTATTCACCAGAACAATGGTCAGGGGTTCGAGCGTAACGCCTATTCGCGCCAACTCGTCTTCAACATCGTTTGCAGTGACAACATAGCCATCAGGCTTTTCTCTAAAGTCGAGTTTTACCCCCGGCTGAAAACACCACTCTAGCGGCACCTCGTCGATCGTGATCGCGCGCTCGGCACCCCCCGCTTTGTTATTCATAGTGGAGTGGTAGTGGTATGGCGCATCAAGGTGGGTCCCGTTATGTGTACAAAGCTGAACCATCTCGATCGCCCATCCCTCGCTATCGGGAAGTTCTGACTTATCGAGACCCTCGAAAAAATCAGCCATCTGCTCGGCACCTGCATCGTGCCGAATGTAATCAATCTTCGGGCGCATCGGTGGCGGGTCGCTCACCACATCGTTTTCAAGGTAAATCGACAAATCAATGAATCGGCGCACAGCTTGTCTCCTTATGAGCTACATAAAACAGGTATCTTTGTATCGGACTGTAAACCCAACGAAGTCTGAGATCTAACAGTTCTGATTCTTGGCTAGATTGACCGTCAATTCACTTGTCGCTGGGGTTTGTATTCATATCGGACACTATGAATTGCTTCGACTCAAAACGGCTCCTGACGATGCTCCCTAGGAGGAACACATTCGCAAGACCAAAAGATTTATTTTGCCGCGACTAATGAAGCGAACGGCTACTTCAAAACATTCCATAATCCGCGAGCTAAATTATCGTTCATCAGAGACTTCTGGACGCTGCTGGCGTCTTTGCTAACGGAGTCGATTAGCTCATTTGTTAGTTGATCTTATGCACCAGAGTGTGGAAATGGTGCAGATATGGTTATCTGGAGCGCTGATCCACTTAAAGTCACCAGCTACGCAACGAGTGTCATGTTAAATGGGGAAGTAAAATCGTTGGGGACTCGCCAAAGCAAGCTCCTTGAACGCTATCTCCCAGAGGATGCTGGATTAGGACGCGCCTATATCAACCGGTAATTCAAAGGCTAGTTCAAGGGCTCATTAAGCCTGGTCACCAGACGAGACGCTCATCCGCATTAACGTTGCGGTCGTCGAGTGTCCTTCAAGAAAATCCAAAATGATGACCTCGCCACCTGCGGCGAGGACATGATCGTGCCCCGCGATCTCCGTAACCGCATAGTCACCGCCCTTGACCAAAACGTCGGGGGACACTGCCTCTATCAGCCGCGCAGGTGTATCTTCGGCAAAGGGTACAACGTAGGAAACAGACCGCAGACCTGCTAAGACATCCATTCGAGCGCTCAAAGCGTTCACCGGGCGCTCTGGGCCTTTTAAACGCGATACAGAAGCATCATCGTTCACAGCAACGATTAACGCGTCGCCCAGCTTCGCTGCAGATTCCAGGTAGCTAACGTGGCCTGGATGAAGAAGATCAAAGCACCCATTGGTCATAACAATACGCTGGTCATTAGCTTTAAGCTGAGAGACCGCAGCGAGCAAGGACGCCTCGTCGACAACACCAAAGTCAGTTGGCACATTAACCAGCGACGTTGCGCTCGCCGCATCTTTTAGCTCGTCCCGTGAAATAGACGCAGTTCCAACCTTACCCACAACCAAACCAGCGGCAATATTCGCTAACCGAGTGGCATGTTCTAGCGAGGTTTGACTCGCAATCCCCGCGGCAACCGCAGAAATAACGGTATCGCCCGCCCCAGTTACGTCAAAGACCTCTTTGGCAAGTGCGGGCAAATGCAGAGGATCACCCCCTCGCGGTTGTAGCGTCATACCGCGCTCACTTCGTGTAACAAGTACCGCGTCAAACCCATAATTCGCACACATAGCTTTTGCAGCCTTACTAATCTTTTCGTCCGCCTGGCTACAGGGACCCGCCACTGCCTCAAATTCCGCCAAGTTGGGCGTGATCATAGTGGCTCCCCGGTATCGGGAGAAGTCAGTGCCTTTCGGGTCTACAAGACATGGAATTTTTTTCTCTCGACAAGCGTCGATCAAGGCCTCGATATGACAAAGGGTCCCTTTGGCATAATCACTGAGTAGCACGACATCGTGTTCGGCAATTAGATTACTGACGTATTGAAGAAACATCTCATCGGCGTAATCATCAAAAGGCTGCTCGAAGTCCATCCGAATGAGCTGCTGACTTCTGCTCAATACGCGAAGCTTAACGATTGTTTCTGCCTCGCAAGGCACTACCGACCATCTGACGCCCCGCTCTTCAACCGCCTTCCGCAGGACTCTCGCATGCTCGTCATCACCAGCAAGGCCCGACAAGGTAGTTTCGACGCCGAGAGCCGCAAGATTCACGGCAACGTTCCCCGCCCCGCCCGGCCGGTCATCAACCTCGCCTACGTTAACCACAGGTACGGGAGCCTCAGCGCTCATCCGATTGGCACTGCCGTGCCAGAATCGATCGAGCATCACGTCTCCGACGACGAGCACCTTGGCCTTCTGAAAATCGGGGATACTAACCATGAATATTTTCTCTCACCGTATCAGGGTCATGCTCAGCGGCGACATTGATAGTCTCCGTCTCAAGCTTGCGTTCGTCAGCTGTGCGCTCTGCC
Organism: Luminiphilus sp.; assembly: GCA_965660865.1. Lineage (GTDB taxonomy): Bacteria > Pseudomonadota > Gammaproteobacteria > Pseudomonadales > Halieaceae > Luminiphilus. The sequence continues at coordinate 27,896 of CBFIBL010000070.1, read as the reverse complement.
GGTACAGCAATCAGTACTTGCTGCAGCGCAGCGAGTGCTTCGGAGGGCAATAAACCACTCATACATGTGAATGCACCGCCGCAGGTCGGTCGTCGTTTGCAGGGGGCGCATTCGAGGTCATGGTAGATAACCCTCACAGTATCACGCCCAGTTTCCGTATAAGGACAGGTAGAACCAAACAACGCGACAGTCGGCACTCCTGCGGCGACCCCCATGTGTGTGAGCCCCGTATCCACACCAATTACGGCCCTCGCCCGACTTACCAAGCTCGCGCTAACGCCAAGCGGATGAGTTCCCACCCAATTCTCAACGTCCAATCCATCCAGCATGATCGCCGCCTCTGCTCTATCCGCTGGTCCGCCAAGGCAGGCTACTTTATAACCTTGCGAACCAAGCGATACGATAAGAGTACGCCAATGCTCCCGAGTCCAGTGCTTCTGAGGTCGCGTGGTAAAAGGAGCAATCGCAATGTAGCTCGACGATTTGATAACGGCCTCAGCTCTCGCATAATCCTCATCTGTCACGCCCAGCACCAGGTCAAATCCTTGGGTGTCCCACCCTAGCTCTTGTGCGAGTCCTAAATACTCTGAGCTGATTCTAGCCGTGGTTTGCTTGGGGTAGCGCTTTGAGAGAAAGACCGCATTCGGTTCCTTTGACTTGAACCCAACGCGAGCGGGGCATCCGGTTAGCCAAGCAAGAAATGCGCTCTTTAGAAGACCCTGGGCATCAACTACTAAGTCGTATTTGCGCTCACGCAACTGTTCTCTCAGCTTCATAACCGCCCGAAATAACGAAATAAACCGACGCTCCCGCCACAAACCCTGCCACTCTTGTCTGGGCCAAAGAACAACATTCTGGATCGAAGGCATACCTACAATGAGGGGGCGAACAACCCCTTCAGCCAACCAATCGATTTCAGCTTGCGGGTACGTACGCCGGCATGCCTCCACAAGTGGGGACGCAAAAACAACATCACCTATTGCACTTAGCCTGATAATCAAAATGCGACGTGGAATAGCGACAGTCATTAATCAGCAAACTTCATTAGAGCACTTCTGTCGCGTGAGCTCTGGGGACGTCCCGATCAAGGACAATTAGAAGTGAAAACGTCAAAAATATGAGATTACCGCCAATATATGAATACATAGCTACTGCTGTCCCGAATGGAAAGACGGCGAGCAACGCAGCCAAACCCGCGACAGCAACCGACAATCGTTCATCTTGAATGAAGCCCCACAGCCATCTGAGCAGTAGCAGGTAGCCCGCCAGCCCAACCATCCCTGTCTCAGACATAACCTCAAGTAGGGTAAAGTGCGAGTGCCAGGTTTTGACCAGCCCGGGGATAGCTGCATCACCATAGGTCAGCGCGAAAGTCCCAAATCCCCGCATGCCTACCCCGGCAAACCAGTTGTCCTTGAAGGCCTGCCAAGAAAGGTCCCACAACTGAGACTGATACAAGAAGGACTGATAGCGCGGTGGCGCCTCTGCCCAGGTGCTTACCTGGCCAGTTACGATTGACAAATAACCACCCAGCAGTATTCCAAGCACTCCAGATATCACGAATCCACTGATCTGGCGCTTAGCACCTACCTCTTTATTTCTCAAGGTAATCATGGCCCAACCGGCGAGACCGAACAGTGCTAATACAGCTGATGACTGATGCCCGCTCATAACAATCGCGGCATACACAGGCAATGAAAGAATGCCGACACCAATCCCTCCGGCACGCCTAAGGGATTCTAAAAAAAACGGGGACAGGATGGCTAGTGTCGCACCGTAACCCAGTTGCAACGAGCCTGTAATTAGTGCTCCTTCCTCACCTAATTCAATGAGCGGATCACCCAATAGACTTACGCCAGTTAGAAGCTGCACAAAGCCATCAAAAGCCCAGGCCACCAATAGAATGCCCACCCATGACATAAGCCGTTTAACGTCACCTCCCTCAAGGCGCATAGATAAGAGCAACCAGGCCGCTATGGGATAAGTCGCAAAACGAAAGACGGCGGAAGAACTTCGGTCGAGGTCGTAAGAAAAAATTAAACTAATCAATCCGGGGACGGCGAAGCAAGCGAATAAGACTGCTAGTTGCCTCACACCTTTGACCTCTGTAAACGCCCTTCGATTCGTCGCTAATACCCACAGGCCAACAACCAACATCAGCCAGATAAGCTGTCTAGTAGCTACGCTCACTGCCAAAGAGAAAAATAAGAAGCTCCACATCAGAGGAGCCGAGACTTTATATTTTTTTTGCATTTATCGGCCCGCGGAACCACACTGTTTTTGAGGAATACTTGGTTTATAGTTTACCCCCCACCACGGGCTTTGTACTACCCACAAAAACGTGAAGACGTGCTATCTGGGCTGGACTGCAACGAGGATATAGTCTTGAAACCACTCACTCGCTACCACTCCCTTTCAATCATTTTAATCTGCAAAAATGAAGTTGATCGAATCAGAGACTGCCTCGCATCAATCGTTGGGCTCGCAGATCAAGTTGTAGTGCTTGACAGTGGTAGCGATGACGGCACCATTGAGGTGATTAAAGAGTTCGATGTTCAGTTGACGATCACAGATTGGCCTGGGTTTGGTCGGCAGCGGCAACGAGCACTAGATCTAGCCACTGGGGATTGGGTGCTTTCAATTGATGCTGACGAACGCGTAACGCCAGAGCTAGCCTCTGAAATCAACCGCTTACTGTCTCAACCGGAGATCCCGTGTGCTGTGTACAGAATTCCATGGCACCAACATTTCCTTGGAAAGCGAATGTACTTTGGACGATATGCATCACCACAGGCAAGACTTTTTAGGAGGGCAGGAGCCCAATATCCGTTTGCTCAAATCCATGAAACATTGATGTTCCCTGAGGGGAAAGTGGGGTTTCTTAGAGCGGGATTGACACATTACAGCTACAGAAACTATTTGCACTTTACCGAGAAGCACGATCATTACGCATGGCTACTCGCTAAGGAGAAGTATGCTCGAGGAGAGAGATCAGGAATCGCTTTCGCATGGCTGAGAGGCCACTGGGAATTTCTGTACCAATACATCTTGCGTGGTTTAATTCTTGATGGAGGGAGGGGGTACCTACAGGCGCGAATTCTCGCCCAATATGCGTTCAATAAGTATGCATCGCTATGGAGCTTACAGGTGACCGGAGCCGGAGTGGAAGAAGAATTCAGGCCGGAATTGCGCCTTCGCCGACCGGATCACTGATGTCGCGTTTGATGACGCAAGCGCGGCTTCGAATATTGACAGATCTGCTACGTTTGCTTCTTTTTCTGAACAGCGCGTGCCACCTGCAATAGGCTCGACGCACCATATGTCGCGCGCTCTGAAACACCCGATGTAATCAAATATCTCTCGGAGATACCCGCCGACTCCGCGGCATGCATATCAGACATTTTATCGCCCACCATAATACTCCGCTGCAAATCTAAGTCGTGCTCTCGTGCGGCTCGTTTGATCATACCGGGGCCTGGCTTTCTGCAATCGCAAACCATTTTGTACTGAGGTACAGTAGCATCAGGAAGGTGCGGGCAGTAATAGATATGTTTCACCCGTACGCCCTCCTCCAACAATTTTTCTGATACTCGTGCCATCAGGAAGTGAAAGTCTTGCTCCGTGTAGTACCCTCTCGCGATTCCTGATTGATTCGTTACAATTATTAAACTCAAGCCAACCTCGTTGAGTAAACGCATGCCATCGATGGCTCCAGGCAGAAAATGGAAGCTATCCCAATCGCTGACGTAACCTAAATCCTCGTTAATGACCCCATCGCGATCTAAAAATGCTGCAGGAACTGCCATTGCTGGACTCAGTCGATCTCTAATTCGCGTTCGATTAGGGCACAGAGTAAATGTCCAATGACAATATGCATTTCCTGGATTCGAGCAGTCACGTTAGAGGGCACGACCAGAGATATATCGGCCGCTTTGTGAAGTTCTCCTCCGGACTTACCAGACAGCCCAATAACACGGGTACCACGCGCTTTAGCGACCTCAACAGCTCTTAAAATATTGGCTGAGCGTCCGGATGTTGAAATTGCGATGAGAACATCGCCCTCTTCAGCTACCCCCTCAACTTGACGACTGAAAACCTGATCGTATCCATAGTCATTACCGATAGCAGTGAGCGCAGAGGTGTCAGTGGTCAAGGCCATTGCTGGCAGCGACCGGCGCTCACCCACAAAGCGCCCTATCAACTCCGCGGCTATATGCTGAGCATCTGCGGCAGACCCGCCATTTCCACACAGATAAATACGTTTACCCAAGTGCAGTGCGTCTGCGCAAATACGACCCGCCTCAAGGATCTTGGGTTCGAGGGCCTGCGTGGCTTTCGCCACTGAAATATGTTCTTCGAGTGAACTAAGGACTAAATTCTGCAACACGTTCCCTTCAACTTTCCAACATCTTTTGCATGCTATGCATATTTGCGAGACCCTAAACTTTTGTAACACAAACTAGCAGGCTCGGCGCGGTTCCCGCTCTCTCGTTACTGCGCCCTTGTTACTGTCTTGTTACTGTTCTCGTGTCGTTTACTCAGGACAAATGGCCCTGCAATTCAATCGTAGAAAAATCTACATAGGATGGACCCGAGCTCGGGGACCAAGGTTACCACGCCTTCAGCATCTAAATGCTGAAAGACTTAATCGGCCTACGTAGAACTTGCGTCTGTTCGAGGTTTAAAGGCAGCGATGCACTCAACCTCCAGCGCCGCTCCAAGTGCAAGACCATTGGCACCGAGCGCTGATCTCGCCGGATAGGGTTTGGAGAAGTATGTCGTGTAAATCTGGTTGAACTCGCCCCACTGGGAAACGTCAGCGAGAAATACCGTACACTTCACGATGTCACTCATGGTCAAACCGCGCCGATGGACGATCTGTTTGATGTTTTCCATCACTTGACGAGACTCCGAGGTGATCCCCCCATCCACTAATACACCTGATTCATCGGTGCCCACTTGTCCGGAAATAAACAGCAAGTCACTTACACGAACGGCTTCAGAGAACGGAAGGTCTTGATCCGCCACAGGCCCGTCAGTAAAAAACGTTACTTGAGCAGACGCGAAAGAGACAGATCCAACCAAGGTCACACTCAACAAAGTCATCAAGATCCGCTTCACGTATTTTTCCGGCCTACGCACCCGACACCAACGGAGGAAGCCTGATACTATCGCCGCCCGCTGAGAGGTAATCATGTCACTGGATCTCATTTTATTATTTATCCCCACCATTGCCGCTGTTTCATTTACGCCCGGCCTGTGTATGACATTAGCATTTACGCTGGGCCTTTCAATAGGCTATCGCAGAACGCTGTGGATGATGTGGGGTGAAATGGCAGGTGTTGCAACGGTATTCGGCGCGACATTTTGGAGCCTGGGTTGGCTGTTGTCGCGCGATCCAATCTATTTCCAGGTGTTCTCGCTAGTTGGCGGCACTTACCTGATATACCTTGCATTTCTTATGTTTCAGGAGACGCCCGAAACTATCGTCGCAAAAAGTCTTGAGAGAACTAACGCCGGATCGCTGGTGGTTTTGGGTTACGTTACAGCAGTGAGCAATCCAAAAGGATGGGCTTTTCTCATGGCGCTCTTGCCTGGATTTGTCGCAGCTGATGCACCTTTGGCGCCTCAGTTTTCCATTATGCTCATGATCATGCTGGCCACCGAATTTTTATCAATGACCGCCTATGCAACAGGAGGCCAGTGGCTAGCCCAACGGCTCAGCAGCAATACGGGGGTATTCAGTGTCAACAAAGTCGCCGCCGGTATGTTACTCCTGGCCGCCCTGTGGGTGCTGTGGGGCGTCTTTGATTGACGCGAAGATCAGTTGGTTTCGTCGATAAAGGCGGTAACTAGCGATACGAGCTCTTCAGGAATATCCTCCTGACAAAAGTGCCCTACCCCTTCCACTTTAATAACACGCCCGTCTGGGTAGATTCCTTTGAAGTCCGAGATGGCGTGATCCTGCGCGATTGCGTAATCCCTATCCCCGGAGACCAACATAGCTGGCTTAGATCTCAAGGCATCCATGTCGCCTTTTTCCATGCATTCAAAGACAAACGGCAAGAATCGTCCGTAGTGAACATCCAGAGGAAAGTTTATGGCACCTATGCAGGACTCCCGATCTGGGAACGGCGCAGAATAAGCCCGAATCCAGGCATCGTCGACGGCCGATGAATTCTGAAATCCAATAATCTTCATCACCGAGAGGACAGTGCTGCCTAGCTCGCCCAGAATGCCCTCTAAGGTCCCCGCCTCTTCATGCTTTGCGATCCAATCGAACCAGGGGGTACGGCCGCCAGCAGCTTGTCCACCACCATAGCCGAGCAACGTGTTTGCGATAAATAAGCGTTTCACCTTTTCCGGATTTCGAGCCGTGAAAGCGCCGGCCATTGGGCCACCCCAGTCCTGACAGACAAACGTAATATCCCTGAGGCCGAGGTCATCTATAAACCGCTCCAAGTTCTCAACGTGAGTCTGCAAGGTGTATACCCGGTCTTGCGGCGTTTCAGACTTACCGAAACCCATGTGATCGGGCACGACAACTCTAAAGCGCTCTGATAATGGGCCGATCATTTTGCGGTATAGGTAACCCCAAGTGGGTTCGCCATGGAGGCACAGAATGACCTCAGCATCCCTCGGTCCCTCGTCCACGTAGTGCTGGTTAAATCCTGACACCGTGGTGAACCGCGGGATGAAGGGCCAAGTACCGTCAAACGTTTCGCTTGCTTCTATCATGCGAAGCTCCCTCTAAAAACTGCCGCTGCATGCAAGGCCAAAGTATGAATCAAACACAGGCCCCAACGGCGCTATTTCGCGTTTAACGTTTTTGCTTGCCACCAATCACGGCATTGGATGCCATAAACGATCCGCCAGCAACGTAGCGCGTCTTGGTGTCCTCACTCCACTGATCGACTTCGTTGGACTTTACCCCATAGGCAAGACCACGCTTTACGCCCGCTCGGCCGTGGACTCGTTCTTTCCAAGCAAGCACGTTCGGATGCAGCGTGATGTCAATTTTGCTCCACTTGTAGCCTCTAATCCACGGAAAAATGGCGATATCGGCGATCGAGAAAGTATCACCACAAACATACGCTTTTCTCTCCAGTTGAGTATCCAGCACCCCAAGCAAGCGCTGTGCTTCGGTATTAAAGCGCTTTAGAGGATGAACTTTTTGCTCTTCGGGGATATCCGCCATGTATCGTGTGTAACTCAGTTTATTACCAAACGTGGGTCCCAAGCAGGCCGCCTGCCATGTCAACCATTGAAGAACGTCATAACGTGCTGTACCGGTCGGGTACAGGGGACTGGGATACTGCTCACCAAGATATTGGAGAATCGCGCAGCTCTCCATCATCCTGACTGAGCCGTGAACGAGTCCCGGTATCTTTTGATTGGGAGACACTGCAGTGAAGGCATCTGAGAATTGCGCCCCGTTCATAATATCTACGGTAATAACTTCTCGCTCAGGCAACTGAACCCCAGCCTCGATCAGCTCTTCGAGCATAATGCTGACTTTCCAACCATTGGGAGTGGCTGCAGTCCAAAGCTGCAAAATATCAGACACCATTAATCCACCACCTTGAGCGCACCGAGAAAGTCCATCTTACCCAATGGCACACCATGTATTCGCAGTACATCGTAGACCGTAGCGGCGTGAAAATAGACATTTGGAATCGAGAATGATGTCAAAAAACCGTTTGTCGTAAACGGCATTTCCTGTCCACCTAATCGGAACAACATAGGCTTGCCGGTCAAATCATTGATGTCATCGACCGAGACTCTCTCGAGTTCATTAATCGCTTCCGGAATAAGTGTTTTACACTTCTCAAATGTCATTCCAGTCATTCGCGGTGGTGGCTCAAAGAGCCCTGCCTTCATCGCGAGAACCGTGCCCAACGAGTGATGCCAAACGGAAACAACCTGAAAGCTAAACGGCAGCATATTGTCCGTGAGCCGATAGCGGGTAAGTTCTTGCAGATCAAGACTCGACTCTGATGCGTGATGCTCAGCTATCTGCATAATAGAGTCTAGAGATCGAAGCGTCCGCAGGTGACTCTCAACACTGACTTCGTAGACTGAAATGGACATATGGCCAACCTTTTTTGCGCGTCAAAAAAGACTAGTAATTCTCGCCTTAAAAAAACGCACTGCATTAGCGTTTAACACCCACTGCTTAAGGTGAAACTGGCAATTAGGCATCTGAAATTTCAAGCTTTCTCAATGAAAGCCTGCCAAACTCCCATTACTTTCCTGGGCTCCCAGATCTTATCCAAATCAAGCTTTGCGGACTCTTTGGACCAACCCAAGCGCTCGACCCGATATTTATAGAAGAACGCAGAGACCCTCATATTCGCGGCGCAATGTACCCAGATGCGCTCATCGTCACAGTTCTCAAACGTCTCAACAAATCGCTCAAAATCGGCCCGAGTTGGATTAGTAAACACCACAGGCAAATGGAAGTAGCGAATACCCAGCGCCTGCAGTAGCTCGTCTTCGTCACCGAGTGCATTCTCGTGACGTTTGGGGGCAAGATTTATGATCGTTGTGTAGCCCGCTTTTTTAATAAGGCCCAACTGTTTCTCAGTCGGCTGGCCAGAGGTCGCAACGCGGTCGTCGAGCTGAACGAAGTTAAAAATATCATTAAGGTTACGAGTATCGCCCTCCCAACCCAAACGCTTTCGGACACGGGTGGCGTAGTAGCCCATAACGGTATTAAACGTATTCGCCATCTATCCCCCGAAAAAGCTTGCTACGACTGTGTTGCGACGATCAGACGCTCCAAAGCAGACTTCTATTGAGACCATCCATGACCCTAAACAATCTCACTGCGAACTAAACCAAATGCAAAGTAACGTTGACTAAATTTTTGGTCCTTAAAGTGTCACTGGCAGGGGTTTATTGATTGGCTGAGAGAGGCTCGCAGGATCCGCAGCGAAGCCAATGATGGCACTGAATCCATCACTTTTCTCACGATGGACGAAACCCTTCTGACCGACTATCTTTGTACCCGCGCCGCAGGTGTATGACACCCCTTGCTCGACGTCAAAAATGGTCAGCAAACCGCTGGTGATGAAAGTCAGCGAATCGAAGTCATGCCAGTGCGCTTCATTTTCCTCGGCGGGAAAATCGAATTTGTGCGCAGTGTAGCCAGCCGCCTCGCACTGGGCGTATGCATCAGCCTCGTCGACAAAAGTGCTCAAGCGATCATCCATGTTTGAATCTCCTCGATGTGTATTTTTTTTGTTGTGTACAACCCAACCCGAAGTATTCCCCCAATGTTGGGAGTGATTTACCAACACTGAGTGTGGCATACCTGCCGCACCCATGGCTATGTTGGTCGCCTATGGCTTTATCAGGCTGGTTAATGCAAGCGGCGCGGTGATCTGCGTTCTCGGGTTAAGGTAGGCTGAAAGCCAATCAATCAGTAATCACCTCGAAAGTTTATCCCCTTATCACTCACGACATCGCAACTTCTGGGACGGCAAGCTCGATTGATCAATTTGCAGCGTTACGCAATTTAACAATTTGAGCTGACACGCCTAAAATATAAAGTGCCAAAAACGCCAGGTGGAAACTTTGGAGCACGGGCGAGTCGAATGAGTCGATAAAGGGATCACCCACCGGCAATCGGCGCAGAAAATCTGTGATCGCGGGGATCATGTGGAAGAGAATCGTTGCGCTATATGCGATGGCCTGAAAATACTGTGATACGGCTCCGAAGATATTGAAACGCTCGAGAAAGAAACCACCAAGAGCGGCACCCAGGGTCAGCAGCGCCAAGATGTGTGCAATGCCAAATCCACCTTGGTTGTAGATGCCGAGCGCGGATCCCGCGACAATGACTGTAACCACAAGATAGGCGCCACCGAGTTGAGTTGAGGCCTTGATTATCCCGTATCGCGAAATAGCGCCTGCTGCCAGCAGCAGTGCCGCGATACCCATAATTGTGTGAAACCACCCAAGCAATGTCATTGCCGGCATATCTTCCCCCAGTTGTCTATTTGTTTATTCTGAAACGCTGACTGCCTCGTTAAGGCTGTGAAAACTTGTGGATCAGCGCCAAGATAAGGCTCCCAAATGCTGCGTAGGCAAAATTAGACCCGACTCGTCCCCAATCCAATCCCGCGTACTCGATCCAGTAGATGACACCAAGACCCACAGGCATAAACCCGATGAAAAAACGTTTCATGTTGCGCGAGGTATCCTTGAACTCCCCGAGCACCCAAAACAACGGGATATACAGGGTCAACAAGCAAATCACTGAAAGCGAAAAGTACGAATAGCCCGGTAGTGTCAACGAGTGCTTCCTCCTCAACCCCAATCTCTGCTTGAGGCCAGTTGCGCAACGTGCGCTCAAGGGTACCTTTTGCTTCCAGCAACTTAAACAAAAACCGACCATTGGTAACTTGTGCGAAGTATCAAAAATGATCCAAGTTAACGCTTTGTCTCGCACTTTTCACAAAGAGATATGGATGCGGGTAACCAAAGCGCTGCTGATGGCGGTCTGCAACAAGTGCGATTTAACAATCAACCACACTTGCCCACCCCCTTGTTACTCGCACAAAAAAAGCGCACAGTGACCAAAAGCGCTAGCAGGGATATGCCGTATTAATTTAGCCGAGTCGAATCTCCAAGAGGGGTGTATGGAACTCACTTATCGAGCACAAAATAGCGAACAAACCCTGAGAGAGGCCATCGATGAGTATCACCGTTATCTAAGATTTATTGGTCGAAAGGTACTTACGGATGCGCCTGACAAAGGTAAAACCGTCTGGTTCTACCATGACGCCACACACGCTATTTTCGGACAGGACACCACAATTGAAGGCGAATCCATGCTCGACTTCTGGGTGTTTTTTGGTAGCGATTTCAGCTGGAAAGTACTGTGGGAGTACCAACAGATTCCAGAAGTAAAGCAACTTACTCGGGCTGTGGTAGGTCAACTTGGAATCGTGTTTGTCCCAAAGCTTTATTGGCGCAACCGCAAGGCACTATGGCAAATAATCAAAAACACGCGCCAAATGCGCAAGAAGTGGCCTTTTGAGGTGCCAGCGGACCTTCTCGATCGGAAGCTTTCGGACCTCCGAAAAGAGTATGGCATATCAGTGCTAAGCGAGGAGCAACGAAGACCGAGCAGAGTGACCGACTTTGACTATTCGGTCGTGAGCGCCTGAGATCAACCCTGCTTCGAGACCGCAAAGCGGTCGTAAAAAGCGGCGTAGTGCTCGAGGGTAAATTGACGAGCTGACGCGCCGATATCGCCCCCATCTCCAATGTATTCAAAAGCGTGGTAACAACCCTCAAAAATGGTGCTAGCAACTTCAACACCGTCTGCAGCTAATCGCTCAACATAGGTTTGGGTTTCCCAGCAAAAAGGGTCTTTATCGCCCACATAGGTAATTGTCGGAGGCAGCCCTGCGTAGCTACTCGCGCGGGCAGGCACTGCGTAGGGACTCAGTTCCTCTTTGCCGCGTCGCACATCCTTCAAGTACGCACCCCAGCCAATACGATTCAGACCCGTGTCCCAAACAGGCGGGTCAATATCACGTTCTGGATCGCTCGGCTGTGTTTCGTCAATCATCGGATAGAAAGGCATTTGGAAGGCAAGGGACACGTCACCCGTGTCGCGGGCTTTCAGAGCCACAGCAGCTGTCAAGCCACCACCTGCAATGTGCCCGCCGATGATGTACTTACCGCTGCACCCGAGTGTCTCTGCATTGTCACGCGTCCATATCAGCGCGTCGTAACAATCCTGAAAACCGGCCGGATAAGGCCGATGCTTCGCTTTTCGGTAATCAGGCGCCACAACGACGCAAGGTCGGGTCTCGATAAATCTCTTGATAAGTTCGGCCGAGCCCTCAGGGACTCCCATGACGTAGCCACCGCCGTGGAAATAGACAAGGCATGGAAGTGGTCTATCGATGTTCATTGGTCGATAGATTCGCGTTCTAATACTGTATTCGTCGAGACTGCTAGCAATGCTGACCGTAGAGCATTCAAGTCCCTCGATATCCTTCCCCATCTCTTTTCGTCGGATCCAGTCCACGAGTCGGATGAATCCTGGAATTTTCATTAGACGAGCCCTGCGTCGCAGGCCAGTTACCTGACCCTGTAAGTCTGGATGAAATTCTTCGTCTCTAATGTGCATGACAGCCCCTCTTACAGCCTCACTCCGATTACTAATGTGCTCCGCCTACTCAGCCGGCGAGTCTGCGCAGCGTCCACTTCACAGTTCACTGTCCAGGCGACGGTTGCTGGAAAATAGCCAATCATCAAGCCCACGAACCTATCTGTTGTGAGTGCCTTAGGTAACTCAAACTTGCATTCTTAATCGGCGCCCGACATCTTTACGTTTCTTTAATAACAAGCACAAGACAAATACGATGTCTGAGTTTCCACTCCCCAATGTATCCACCGATTTATCGGGTCAAGTCGCCTTCGTAACAGGCACAACATCAGGCCTCGGCAAACGCTTTGCCAAAGTGCTCGCTGCCTGCGGTGCCAAGGTGGCGCTAACCGGCCGCCGCGTTGACCGTCTGGAGGCGCTCGCTGATGAGATAAGAGCTGACGGTGGTGTCTGCGAGCCCATTCCGCTCGATATGACCTCAAGGGAGAGCATCAGGGCGGCAGTCTCAGCGGCTGAGACAAAACTCGGGACCATCCAGATTCTCATTAACAACGCGGGCATTCCAGACGCTGAGCGCGCCATTAAAATGTCTGACGAACTGACCGATGCAGTGTTCGATACGAACTTAGTTGGACCCTGGGTGTTGTCCTGCGAGGTGGCGGACAAACTCATAGAACAAAAGCTGCCGGGTAGAATTGTCAATATCGCCTCTGTTGCCGCGTTTAGCATCACAGGTGCGGTCGCAACCACACTCTACTCAACGACAAAAAGTGCGGTTGTGCGTATGACCGAGTCCCACGCGATGGAGTGGGCGCGCAATCACATTAACGTCAACTGCATTGCCCCCGGTGCTTTCTCTAGCGAGATGATGGATGGCATGTTGTCCCGAGTGGGAGACATCTCGCAAGGGTTTCCAAGAAAGCGCATCTGTGACCCGGCGCAGATGGACAGCACCCTGCTCTTTTTGGTGTCGCCCGCGTCGGAATGCGTAACTGGCACGGTGATAAAGATCGATGACGGACAAGGACCACGCTAATGGGTTTAGTCAACGCACTCGATTTCTCGGGTAAAAAAGTCCTCGTCTGTGGCGGCTCTGATGGTATTGGCTACGGGGTCGCCACTGCATTTCTTGAGGCTGGCGCAGAGGTCTCGATAACAGGTACCCGACCTGCTGATGCCTGCGATAACGACTTCAGTAACTTCGAGTACCATCAATTGGATGTGCAGGACCCGGATGCTATTACTGCATTAGCTGTCAATTTCAGCGAGTTAGATGTTATGGCGAATTGCATCGGCTCTGTTTTGTGGAAAAAAGAGGAATTTGAGCGCGCAGGCTTTGAGAAGATCATCAACATCAATCTGACCGGCGCAATGCAGCTCTGTACGGAGTTTTATCCCCTTCTCAGGGCGCGTCAGGGGTGCATCATCAACGTTGATTCAGTGGTTACAATCAATGCCGCACCGAATAACCCTGCGTACAGTGCCAGCAAGGCTGGTCTCGTCCAATTAACCAAAGCGTTGGCTAAAAAATGGGGGCGCACGGGGGTTAGGGTCAATACCGTCGCGCCGGGCTTAGTGCCGACCAAGCTCACCGTTAATCAATCGGGAGAGGAAAACGAGGCGGCATTCAAGCAAACGAACCCTATTCCCAGGTTTGGGCGGCCGGAAGACATTGCCGGCGGAGTACTTTTTCTCGCATCTCCGCTGGCTGCCTACGTAACGGGGCAACAACTTGCGGTGGATGGTGGTCTCACCCTCTAGTTCGTATACGACGACTCTCGGAACGGAGTCGTCGATAAAAATATAGGCGCTTTACGGGGCAATCGCTCTGTAAGCCTCTGCGATTCGGCTTTCGAAGTTAGGTGCAGACATTATGAGTGTGTCACCGACCCAATTCGAGCGGGTAATCTGCAGTGGTGGTGGCCGGCTTCAGGCTCGTCTACCGGTTGTTTTGCGAGCAATCCAATCGGGTCTAAAACTTACTTGTCGTTATGTTGCTGACCGCAGAGGTGCCTCGCAACGGTTATCCCATGAAATTACGTAACGCGTACGAGCCCAACGTTTCAGCAACGACAGTCCCATTGGTATCGGTGAGCACTGCCTTCTGCTGAAAGTCATAGCGACCTGCTTCCTCGAGCTTAGCGTTCATTTCAAGTGCTTGTTCAGCGCTAAAGTATGCGGTTGCCGTAACGTCGGTTATCGCCGGCGCTTTAAAATCAATCTTCAGATCACGAACAACCGGCTGGAACTTCCGAGGATTATCAAGATGCCGCGCCGCGATCAGCCCGCCCAAAAACTCGCCCAAGGAGAAGAGCACGCCTGCGTGCATGATACCGATGTGATTACCAGCCTCTTTGGATTTCGGAATGGTCGCCTTGAAAACGCCGTTTTCGGCCTCGAGAACAGAAAGCCCCAAAAATTCGTAGATTGGGCAGTTCTTTTTTGCCCCAGCTTCAAAAGCCACTAAGTCCATCATTTATTCCTCTTATTTGCATCCAGCCGAGCGTGATGACTATCGCTCAAGGTTCTCACGCTATTAGTCCGGATGACAATTTCTGGTGGGTGCACGTACTCAGAAAATAACCTACTGTTACCCGTCACATAAGAGCAACAAAGTGGTAAGCAAAATGCGTCGCTATGGCACAACACCCGGGAAGCCTGACGAATATCGGCAAAATGGCGAACGTGCGGTTCAGCCAAAGGATGCAGCGACGCTGATCATTGTCCGTGAGGGTGTTGAACCCCGATTGCTGTTAGGAAAGCGATCGATGCAGCACAAGTTCATGCCCGGAAAATTTGTATTCCCTGGCGGTCGTCTCGATTTGATAGACCAGCGCCTCAAAGTGTCTCCTGAACTTCCCGACCCCGTCATGCGCCGCCTACGGAAACAGACGCGCTCGCGCGTTACCGACGCCACGCTCAAAGGCCTCGCACTGGCAGCCATCCGTGAGACATTTGAGGAGACTGGGTTAATTGTGGGTAATCCGGTATCGACCCCTGTTAACACGTCGAACGTCAGTTGGAAGGACTACTTCGCTCATGGAGTACTACCCCCTCTCGAGTCAATGGACTTCATCGCTCGCGCCATCACACCGCCCTATCGGACACGACGTTTTGATACGCGTTTTTTTATGGTCTTTGATGACGTCATTCACTCAGATCCTAGCGTCGTTGGAGGCACTACAGGCGAGTTGCTCGACCTACATTGGCTGACGCTAGATGAGGCGCGACAAACCGATTTGCCTGCGATAACGCGCATGGTGATTGACATTGTCGAGGAGCGCTTGACGCACTCCCGAGCGACACAGCTACAACTCGCCGCTCCATTTGTGAGGTCGCTTCATAACAAATGGCTTACTGTTGATTTGTGAGGCAACCGAAACGGGAAATTCTCACTACCAGGGTACGACTTAGTATTTCAAGCAGTCGCGAGTACAGACTCTTTTCTAGACAACGTTGATCGTGCTACGACGTTAGTGAGCTCATCATGAGCTCGGGGCGCGGCGAGCCAAACCGACTCATTACAAACTCGGTTCGCAAACGCATAGGGATGTGGAGGCTCGGGTCGGAATCGAACCGGCGTAGACGGATTTGCAATCCGCTGCATCACCACTCTGCCACCGAGCCATCGAGGAGCTAGCGCTCCGAAGAAGCGCGAAGTATACAGACTTCGCCTAAATTGTCATCAGACAGTTACAGCTTTTACCCTGCAAGACGCCGCTGATAATTGTCTCGAGTTCGAGTTGCCATAACAATCCACTGATCCTCAGTACACCGCGCGGCATGAGTTTGTGAGATCTCAGCCGAATCGATACCTAATTTCAAAGCCATGGGAAATTGATCAGGCACCAGACTCCCGGCGGCACGAATGTGCCCAACGTAGCCCCGCAACCTAAGCTGTCGAGCTATGGTGAGAAAACGACCATCCGCACAGCTGCCAAAAATAATTCGAATCGCTGGCGCATCCAACAATCCATCCAATTCACAAGGATCAAGTGCAGCATCGATATCGGTGAATTCAAACGCCGCGTTATCGCCGAATCGACCGTCGCTGTTAATAACAATACTCATGCCACGTACTCCGAACTTGCAATGATGTTTGGTCGGTTATGCAGACCACACTCGAGCTTCTGCTTACCACGCCACCGCCCTGCTCTCTGATCCTCCCCTTCCTTAATGGCGCTCGTGCAAGGGTGACAACCGATCGAGGGGTAACCTTGCGCTACTAAAGGATGCGCTGGTAGGTCGTGCTTAAGCCTGTGGGCTGCTATATCACTGTCGGTCCAATTGGCTAGCGGGTTAAATTTAAGCTTACCGCGGGTTTTATCGACTTCGACGATACCAACCGATGATCGCGTTGAAGATTGAGATCGCCGCTGCCCAGATATCCAAGCATCGTTCATGCGCAGATGCCGATCGAGAACCGATACCTTTCGGAGCTGGCAACAGCTATCTGGATCATCGAGGTGTAATCTGCGGCGTGCGTCGAGCCTCTTTTCTGCAATCGGATCTACCGTTGCGCTTCGCACATTGGTCAGGCCCAGTGTCGCAACTAGTTGACTGCGATAAGCGAGCGTTTCAGGAAAATGGAAGCTCGTATCAATAAATATCACCTGTGCGTCAGGTTTGATTTGGCTCACTATATGCAAAAGCACTGCGCTGTCCGCACCAAAGCTCGATACCAGTGCGGGATTCTGGACGAAAGGGTTTTCCAAGAGAACTCGTGCCAGAAGCTCGTGAGCCGACAAACTCTCCCATTCGTCTCCTAAGCGGTTGACTATGGAATGAAGCCGCGTCAACTCGATCTGACTAGGCTGCCTGATCGACGACATACAGCGCCTCCTGAAACGGGATTGTGCCAAGACGCTGCACAGCTTCGACAAAGGTCTCCTCTCCGCTCAATCGCAGCCTCAAATAGGCATCAATCAAACGATCGAGCGCGGGCATCAATTCGTCGGCACTGAAGCCTCTTCCCATCTTTTCGCCAATGGCGGCGTCGTTGCCAGCACTACCACCAACCGTAATCTGATAATTTTCAACGCCCGCTTTATCCAGACCCAAAATTCCGACGTGGCCAACATGGTGGTGACCACATGCATTAATGCATCCGGAGATCTTAATCTGCATATGACCAATTTCGGCCTCGCGGCTCGCGTAACGAACCGCAATATCCTGCGCAATCGGTATGGATCGCGCTGTCGCCAGCGCACAATAGTCCATGCCGGGACACGCGATAATGTCGGAGATGAGACCGATATTCGCAGTCCCAAGACTCATTGATGTTAGTGTTCGGTAAATTTCCGGCAAGTCAGCCTGAGCCACGTGCGGTAATACAATGTTTTGCTCATGACTGATGCGCAGCTCGTCGTGACCCAGTCGCTCAGCTAAATCAGCAATGGCACGCATTTGATCCGAGGTTGCATCACCAGGGGTATCTCCATGGCCCTTGAGGCTGATGGTCACACTGGCATAGCTCGGGTGCTTATGTGCTGATACGTTTCGCTCCACCCACTCACGAAACCCGTCATCGCCATCGAGAGCATCAAAGTAAGCATCCTGCGATTTTTCGATGTAGTTGGGCGCTTCAAACCCCTTTTGGATATCACCCAGCACCGCAAGATCTTGACCATTAAATACCTTGCGCAGCCGCTGAAATGCCTCATCCACCTTGGCACGGAAGACATCAATACCCATGGCGCCAACGGTAATCTTAATCCGGGCTTTGTATTTGTTATCGCGACGACCTGTGAGGTTGTATACGGATAAAACAGCTTCCAAATAAGGCAGAAGATCTTCCGCAGGCAAGTGATCCACGAGTTCCTGCCCAATAACAGGTGTCCTACCCAGGCCACCCCCGACGAACACTTTAAAAGCGATGCGCCCTTCGTGCTCAACCAGTTGAAGGCCAATGTCATGTGCCCGGATGACTGCCCTATCTTCCGCCGCGCCCGTGATGGCGATCTTGAACTTTCGCGGTAGGAACTGAAACTCAGGATGGTCAGTAGACCACTGTCTAATTAACTCTGCATAGGGTCTAGGGTCGGCAACCTCATCGATGGCAGCGCCTGCAAACTGGTCGGTTGTTACGTTCCTAATGGTGTTTCCACTCGTTTGAATCGCATGCATATCAACATCTGCCAGAGCATCTAAAATATCAGGCGTATCGATCAAGCGGGGCCAGTTAAACTGAATATTTTGGCGCGTCGTGAAATGGCCGTAGCCCTTATCCCATTTATCGGCAATGAAAGCTAACTGCCGCATTTGTCGACTTGAAAGGGTACCGTAGGGGATGGCAATGCGAAGCATATAAGCGTGCAACTGAAGATAGACACCGTTCATCAGCCGTAATGGCTTGAACTCAGCCTCGGTTAGCGCACCGTCTAGGCGACGCTTCACCTGATCGCGATATCGCTCTACCCGCTCACGGACGAACGCACGATCAAATTCTTGATAGCTATACATTACGCCGCAACCTCAGCGCCCTGAATGGCTTGCTTGCCATGAAAATAGTTACTAGGTCCTTTGTGGCGAAATCCTTCGCGATAATGTTTCGGCGCGATTAAAGCATCCTCTGTTACCTCGGCAAGGTATGCGCCTACGACATCTGCCTCGCTGAATGCGGCAGCTAATTCAGCCTCAGCCTCGTCAATTACCGAAAATACCTTCGCGGCATTCAGCTCTGCTGACCATCGGTGCGAAGCGTCGAGGTAAACAACCTCACCCGATAACAGATCGTTTGCAGTAATAACAACGGGCGCCTTAATACGTGCCATGAGAGACCTCCTGTAACGCGGGTGTACTTGTTGCTTTGGCTACCCGCTCATTTCCAATGCCCACGTAAATGATGAGAGGACCATTCCAATTATCCTCATCTAGACGTTGGGCGAACGCTGATAGCGTCGATGTAAACCTTCGCTCCTCCGATCTAGAGATGTTCTCGACGCAGGTAACAACAAGGTCGGTATCTGCACCAGCCATTAGCAAACGCCCCTGCAGGAATGTCGCTGACTTACGGCCCATATAGATCGCAAGCGCCTGACCCGATCGAACCAGCTGGCGCCAGTCATGCTCCGCATAGCCTTTGGCATCATGTGCCGTCATAAATGTGATACTGGAGTTCCGATCGCGACGCGTCAGTGACTGTTTGAGACTGGCAGCACCTGCAGCAGCTGAGGTAACTCCGGGGACAACCGTGCTCTCGATACCCGCCTCGGCAAGCGCTGAGAGCTCCTCGTCCAACCGCCCAAAGATTGAAGGATCGCCACCTTTCAAACGGACAACCTTCCAACCGGCTTGAGCTTCCCGAACAAGGTGCGCATTAATTTCGTCCTGCGTTACCTGAGCTCCGAATCCTTTTTTACCAACGTCGATGAACTTAGCCTCACGCCTTGCAAGTTCGAGTACCCCTTTCCCAACAAGCCGGTCATAGATGATGACCTCCGCCTCATGAATATGGCGACGCGCCATAAGGGTAAGTAACTCGGGGTCTCCCGGACCGGCCCCAACAAATGCGACAGCCCCTTTCTCTGGTTCGGCCTGAAGGTGTCGCGAGAGTAATACTTCAAGGCTTTCTCTGACGGCTTCATCACTACCCGCCGCGTCCATTCGCTCAGGCTTGAAGAATGCTTTCCAAAAATTGCGACGCGGCAGTCCTTCGGGGAGCGCTCTAGCCTTTGAGCGAAAGCCTTTAGCCAGTCGCGCAAAACGCCCCACCTGAGCAGGCAACATCGCCTCGACGTCCGCTTTGATTTGTCGCGCAAGGACGGGCGCAGCCCCCTCAGTACCTATCGCAACAACAACAGGATCCCGATCGACGATTGCAGGAGTAATGAAGTCACAAACGTCTGTCCTATCAAGGACGTTCACAATTGCGCCCGAAGAGCGTGCCATGTCAGCAAGCTTGTCATTTACGTCATCATTGGCATGCGCTGCATAGAACAGTGTCACGCCCTCAAAGTCAGATGCACTGGGTAACCCTGAGCGTAAATCGATCTTGCCCTGCTCCCCCCATGACAACGCTTCTGGACTCGGCATATCCGCGAAGACCGTCACTTCAGCAGCAGTCTTTAATACACCGCGGCACTTGGCGTCAGCCATTTGGCCCTCTCCAACCACCACGATCTTGCGACCTTTTGTTGCTACGAATATCGGAAGGAAATCCATACTGCTGCCACCTTAAACTTGAGGCCTGATATTAGGAGTAAATTCCGATGGAATGTCCTTATAACCAAAAAATAAGGAGCTTTTCCCGATAATGTATATAATATTAGAAAAACCTCCTAATTAGTGTGATTTCGAGGAACAGCCACCTATGGATACCACAGACAAAGCCATCCTTAATTTGCTTCAGAGCGATTCGAGTCTATCCCTGGACGACATCGCTTCGCGCGTGGGCGCCTCAAAAACCCCCGTCTGGAACCGCATAAAGCGACTTAAGGAGACTGGTGTCATTAAACGTGAGGTTGTCATCGTCGATGCTGAATCCGTCGGCCTAGATACTTGCTTCTTTGTGTTGGTTAAGACGAGCGAACACGACGCTAATTGGCAATCCACCTTCCTTGAGGCATTGAGAGCGAGACAGGAAGTTGTGGAGGCACATCGCCTCGCGGGAGAAATCGATTACCTTCTAAAGGTGAGGGTCGCGAATGCCCGAGCTTATGACAGTTTTTATCAGGGACTCATCGCAGACGTGAAAGTATTCAACGTTACCGCCCTTCTCTCGATGGAAGAGTTAAAATACACAACGGCTCTGCCACTGTGATTTCATAGATAGACTAGAAGCGGTTTCACCAGCATAATGAGAACGATTCTCAAACGCCAACAAGGAATGCCCTATGAAAGCAAAGGCTGTGTTAACTCTAGTCACGATGATTACCTCTCCGTCGATTGCACTCGCAGGCGCTGACTGCAACGAATATCCAAAAAGCGAGTGGATGAGTGTGCTAGATCTTCAGAAGCGCATCATTAATGAATACGGCTTTTCTATCGCTAAATTCAAGGTCGATGACGAGTGCTACGAAATCTACGGGTGGGAAACTGACGAGAACGGTAAAGAACAGAAAATCGAAGTGTATTTCGATGCTAAAACAGGCGATATAGTCAAGAAAAAGTAGGTAAAGCAATGATTTGGGGCCGATTTATAAGACTATTTCATTGGTCTTTGGCCGCGGGCGTTGTGGCTAACTATTTTTTTTTAGAAGACGGAGATCAACCACATGAATGGCTGGGGTACGCCCTCTGCGTCTTCGTTGTCGCGCGCCTAGTATGGGGCTTCCAGGGTCCGCCAAATGCGAAATTTTCAAGTTTCATGGGTAGCCCCAAAGCTGTCTACCACGAGATCCACTCGCTAAACAAAACGCGCGCATTGCCTAACACCCACACTGTGGCGGGCGGCTATCAACTTCTGCTGGTAATTTTTCTAGTGCTTGGTCTCACAATTACTGGATGGATCCATGATCTCGACGCATTCTGGGGCGAGGATTGGCCAGCAGATGCCCATAAATACATGGCTAACGGGTTGATTTTCCTAGCTTCACTGCATGTATTGGCAGTGGCATGGATGCAACTGAGGCTAAAATTGCCAGTGATTCAGAGAATGGGGCTATTTTGGCGATAAATTCCTTATAGCCATGGTCTGCCGAAAAGAGATTAGCCTCTTAGGGGCGCATTGTTGCCCCGTATATAGCCAGCTGACTACTCATCCCTAAAGAGGACCATCTTGATTGCCTTCTATAGGGCTTTTATGCGGCTTCTAAGCATCCGGAGGCACATCATTCCCCGAATCAAGCTCATTATCGAGCACCACAGGGAGACCACCTAGCGTAAAGCCGCAGGTCTGGCACACCGCCACATCTTTGAGGCCTCTGCGTGTCATCTCGGGTAACCCCTGCGTATCACAGTTTGGGCAAACAACCTCCGAAGCTAATCGTGACGAAAAAATCCCAACAGCTATCCACAGGGCCAAGCCGCCAAAAATCAAAATGATGAAAAGATCGGGAGAAAGATAAAACACGACGCTCTCTTAACTGCTGGATCTGTGACTATTTTGCCTCAAGTGAGCCTTAAGCACACCGCATAGCCGGCAGTTGTATCATGTGACGCTCCGCAGGGTCACGCAGCACGACTTGAGGGCATTACAACCATTTCACCGAATAGCCATGCTTATTTAAATTCTCCGGCCCAAACACAGAGCCAAGCGAGAAATGCCGCAAGTGACATACCACCAATAAACAGCAATGTACCTACATCCATGGCGACGCCCTCAGATGCAATGAGAATCTTTACAGACTAAGGTGTTAATAAACGTAGACAAGTTGAAATGCGAATATCTGTGAACTGGCTCAAATTTGACGCGTCGGTGGTTGAAATAAACCACTGGCACCAATAAAGGCCAGAATAGTGCCCAAGCTGTTGACCAAAATAGCGGCCAGCCAGGTCCAGACAGACTGGTAGAGGTGTAAATCGCCAATGTTAAAGAAGTGTTTTAGGACACCGCTGTAGCCCATGAGCACTACAGCAATTGCCATCAAAATCCTGTAAACGAACTGCTGCTCTAACATGGCTGTGGCTACGAAAAGCAAATAGGTCGACATTCCAACGACGCCAAACACAGCGTCTGTGGGCGCCCATGCAGCTTCACCACCACGCGATGCCAACATGCTAGCAACGTTATAGAGTATTCCCGCTGAACAGTAGACGATCTGCCAAAACACCAATCGATTGAGCGTTAATGTCATCGAGAAACTCCCTGCCATCGTCGACACCCAAACCGGTCACTGATGGCGTATTGCGGTTGCGCGCTTAACACCTAGTCAGGCCGAAGCAAACGGTTCAGGTCGATGCTTGGCCACAACAGAAACCCGCTCGCCATACCTTGAATGCGGATAGTAGTCCCAAATCGCATGGTGCTGAGTGCAGCGGTTGTCCCACAGCGTCAACATGCCTGGCTCCCAGACAACACGTGCGGTCAGCCTCGGTGTGGATTCAATAAACCGATAGAGCATATCGAGCATGGAACGGCTCTCAATTGGATTCAAACCGTTTATGCGTGCTGTAAAACCACTGTTCACATAAAGCACGGGCTTTCCCGACTCTGGATGCTTTGTTATCACCGGGTGCTCACTGACAGGATAACCCCCTTCCGGTGGTGTCGACTTGTAGGCGCCCACATACGGTAAACCTCCGTCATGCGTGGCAGTCAGTCCGCCAAGAAACGCTTTCATGGAGTCAGAGAGTAACTCGTACGCGAGATACATATTGGCAAAAAGCGTGTCTCCGCCTCCGCACTCCGGCACTTCCTTCATGTAAAGCGCTGAGAATGCAGGTGGGCGCTCGTCACAGGTCACTTCGGTGTGCCAGCCATTACCCGCTGTATAAGCAGAGTTCTTATCTGTTTTGACGGTTAAAATATGCGGATCAATATCTGGGCGAGTGTGATGCATCGGATGAACATGCAACTCGCCAAACATCGCAGCAAACCGCTTGTGATCCTCTTGACTGAGGTTCTGGTTTGGGAAAACCAACAATCCATACCGCGTGATCAGCCGGTTTAATTCAGAAAATTGGTCATCAGCGAGCGGTGCGCTGAGGTCGAGGCCGAGTACTTTAGCCCCTAAATGAGGCGTCAACGTCTGGACTTCCATCCTAAAATCTCTTCCGCATTCCTGTTATTTTTTGTCAGCGTAGGAAGATACGATGGTGATATCAAGGGATATGTAAGCCTTGGCATGCCATATTGCAAAGTACTACACGCGGAGTGTTCTATTCAGAGCGAGGTGTTCTGCTCAGAGAAGGCGCAGCGGGCTTTCATTCATAGCCGCCAATTGCTCGCGCAGCTCTAGAATATGATCTGACCAGAAGCGTCCTTGACCGAACCAAGGGAAAGCTTTGGGGAATGCTGGATCGGTCCACCGCTCTGCCAGCCATTTTGCGTGATGCATGATCCTCAGCGTACGCAGGGCTTCAATCCAATTTAACTGGCGAGGATCGAAATCGTGAAACGCCTCATACCCCTCGACAAACTCGCTAAGCTGGCGCTCTTGCCAGTGGCGCTCGCCACTTAAAAACATCCACACATCCTGAATGGCAGGCCCCATGACACAATCGTCGAGATCGACAAAATGCGCCATATCGTCACGCCAAAGTATGTTCCCCGAGTGGCAGTCGCCGTGGATACGCTGCATGTCGGCGCTACCCATGCCAGCAAGGATTTCAGTCGCCAACGCGTCGCAGTCGGCTGCTAGAGTGCGATACGCATTACTGAGCTCAATTGGCACGAACTCGTCTTGAACGAAGAGCCGAGACTCTGTCGCCATGCGCTGAGCGCTAATGTCACGTCGATGCTGGAAGCCGCTTGCTGAGCCGATGCGATGAATGCGCCCAAGGGTTTGTCCTAACCGATAAATATGATCGAGATTATCTAACTCCGGGGGATGCCCCCCTCGTCGCTCAAAGACACTGAAGCGCTGTCCATACGCGTGGTGGAGGGTTACACCATTAATCACCGAAGGCGCTACAACAGAGATCTCATGCTCAACCAATTCGGCTGAAAAAGCATGCTCCTCGAGAATCTGTTCATCGCTCCAACGTCCCTCACGATAAAACTTTACAATGACGGGAGTCCCACCCTCAATGCCCACCTGATACACCCTATTCTCGTAGCTATTGAGTGCGAGCAGACGAAGGTCACTAACCAAGCCAGTGCTTTCAACACAGTCCACGACACGATCTGGCGTCAGTGATTCATAAGGATGCTGCATAGATAGACATGAGTTCATTAAATATTGATCGGAGTTTAACAGCTCCATCCACCGCCCTGCTTCAATCTTCCATTGGAATATCAACAGCGCAAGCTGGGTCAAAACAAAGCGTCATCGCACGCCGCGTCTATTCTCCTATGATCATTGCGATTGTAGAGAGCGGTGCGTTTACCCGGCGTGAAGATTTCATCGCCGTACGTTGCAACATTACCCAGAACTAATCGTGTTTCTCTGAGTGGTATGTGGTTTTAGTGATATAAGCCGATGCTCGCATTAATAAGACGGCTGCTGGCCAGATGGCTTTGCGTTACGGATAACAGCTCGGGAAAAGATTACGACTCGGACTCCAGTTTTCTGGTACCGTTTTTCAACAATAAGAGCAGTAAGGGACAGTGATAATGCCGCTAAGCAATGAGCAACCCAGTAAAGAACGCCCAAAAGACGAGCGTCGTGCATGACAAATCCGACCGGGCGAATGACGCGAATCACCGCGGGATACGCCTGATCGTTGCAAGGGCGATCGGCGGCACTAAGAGCGCCGCCGGCAGAGCAATCAAAACTCTGTTAGATCGCTAGCGAAACCTGATTGAGCCACTATTTTGGCCGTGAGATCGTAACCGGCACATTTGATAATCGCATCTGCGAGTGTAGTACAACTTGAAACATGCGACACGCAGGAGGAGACCACGATGCAAATCGCAGCACACAACGATAAAACAAAATTTGAGATTTCTTACTCTGCAGCAATACTTAGCATTTTCAGCACCTTTTTTCTGAGCGCTCCTCTATTGAGTGCATCGGAGGTTACAACGGCAGAAGCGGTGACGGACGTATCAAAAACAGCGGGAGTAATGGCCGATAGCCTGGGCAATCTTGCCCAGTATCCGCCGGAAAGGCGGGCGCTGACGATTACCACCTCCCAGACGGGGCAACCCGTACTGACCCCCACATCATTGGAACTGAACTCAGGGCGCTACTACCGACTCACCATTGATTGCCCTGATGTGCAAGGGGATCTCAGCGGATGGCGGGTGGAGATGCCTCAGCTCCTAAACAATGCGCATTTACGTCTCGTCGCGGTGGGTGACATTGAAATCCACCTTCAAGGCCTGAGCTTCAACGCCATCGAGTGTGACGAGATTGGCTCTGCTTCAATGAGTTTCGTCCCCATAAAGCCCGGAAATTACCCGCTCTATGTGGGGAATGTGCCACTCTCGCTGGGGCGTCCCATGGGGGAAGCCGGTGTGCAAAAAGCGGGTAAATTTGTGATCTCAGAGATACGTGTTCGATAGAACTTTACCCAACTCATGATTTTTTACCGCCATACACATCACTTATTAGTTCTTTCAGACTCGAGTCACAAATAGGGGTGTAAGTCGTATCCCACTTACCGATCCTTCGGCCATATCTATTGTCGCTGCGACGTTTGTGTCTGCATAAAAGGCGGAAAATTTTCGCTCTAAATGTCCCAATTAAGAGGTTCTTACCTCTCAGCGTTACTCTACAGCTAAGCCGTATTCCTGACTCGCATCTTGAATCCAAAGCCAGATGTAATCTGCAAAGCTACGACGCACCACCAGTTCAAATTCAGTCTCACTAGTACGACGAATAACAGCGCCCGCCTTAGCGAATACGGTTGAAACGACTTTACCCACAGGAAACACCGAGCCATGAAGATCAACGGGAGTCGACTTCCTAAGCATATCGACAACACGTTCGCCACGTAGCTTATAGACCGTCATACCACCGCTACCATTGACGAGTGAATAGTGGCCATTCATCTCATTACGGAAGCGAGTCTCAAGATCAAACACCTGATGGTTAGGTAGCGTGATTAACCACTCGTCGGGAGCGATCCAACGAAGCACTAAGTCTCCCTGCTCAACGCTTGTGAGTGGGTTTAGCGGAAGCGCAACACCCAAGATTGACTGTGCAACCGCAATTAACGGTGAGCTCGGGTCGCAACGTAATGTAAGGTGACCTAGAAGGCCTTCTTCGCTGAATACAATACCCGCATCAGCCTCAGATTGACTTGCGATTTCTGCCAAGCCTACATGATGAAGTGGCGACTCACCGCACACATTGGCCTCAGCGCTTGGCACCTGATTCATGATGGCTAAAGACTTGTTGGTATCAGACATTTTGACGCTCTCCTTTGGGGTCAAAGAAGACTGGACTACAAATTTCAGCCTCGATAACCCGACCATCGGCGAGGGGGTAGTAAACCTTTTCACCCATGCGGTCTAGGCCGCCTGTGACAAGACCCATTGCAATGCTGTGGCCAAGATTGGCACTCCAGTAGCTCGATGTAACGTGGCCTACCATTGGCATTGGGATAGGTGCTTTCGGGTCGAATACACCCTGGGCACCCTCAGGTAAAACAACCTTAGGATCAGTCGTTTTGAGACCAACAAGCTGCTTTCGGTTTTCGCGGACGCAATCTTCACGAGCCATACCGCGCTTACCAATAAAGCTAAACGGCTTCTGCTCCGACACTGCCCAACCCATCCCCAAATCATACGGATGCACAGAGCCGTCTGTATCTTGACCTGCAATGATGAAACCTTTCTCTGCACGAAGAATGTGCATCGTTTCGGTACCGTATGGCGTCAGGTTGTACTTCTCACCTGCTTCGAACAGTTTCTCCCACACATGTAGACCGAAGTTGGCCTGTACGTTGATCTCGAATGACATTTCACCCGTGAATGAAATACGGAATACACGTGCCGGAACACCTGCAACGGTCATCTCCCGCCAATCCATATAGCCGAAGTTCTCTGCCGAGACATCGTAGTCAGTCAGTTCTGCAATGAGCTTACGGCTATTGGGACCCGAGATAGTCATGGTCGACCAGTGATCAGTGACCGTATTGAAGTAGACCTCCAGCTCTGGCCACTCCGTCTGATGGTAAAGCTCAAGCCATTCGTAAACGCGAGCTGCACCACCCGTTGTGGTGGTCATTATGAAGTGGTTGTCACCTAAACAGGCCGTAACACCGTCGTCGAAGA
>CBFIBL010000069.1:0-13565 GCA_965660865.1 Luminiphilus sp. | reverse complement strand
TCGCGGATATCTACGCACAGTTAGATCGCGTACCTGAGCTACCGGTTCGTGGCGCAAAGTCGCTGGGTGACAAGCTTCTTGCTAGCCAAGAAATGGCCGAGCTTTCCTATGTGCTTGCGACGATAAAGACCGACTGCGATCTGGATTTGAACGAGACCGATCTGCGCTCATTGGCACCTGACAACGAACGGCTTATTGAGCTCTATCGCGACCTCGAGTTTAAGTCGTGGCTGGATGAGCTTTTGAGCCCTGGACTCTTCGCAGACACTGCACCAGCGTCGCCGGCTGCGAGTACACCCGAGTTGAACACCGTCACCATTACCGACCAAAGTGTTCTCGACGAGTGGCTAGACCGTCTAAAGAACGCGTCTTTGTTTGCCTTTGATACTGAAACTACCAGCCTTAATTACATGCAGGCTGAGATCGTCGGTGTGTCTTTTGCGACAGAGGCCGGTGAAGCGGCGTATGTACCGCTAGCTCATGTTAATCCAGGGCTTGAAGGGCAACTCAACCGCGAGGCGGTGCTGGAGCAGCTTCGACCACTACTTGAGTCCGATGCGGTCAAGAAAGTGGGTCAACACCTCAAATACGATGCGAA
Organism: Luminiphilus sp.; assembly: GCA_965660865.1. Taxonomy (GTDB): domain Bacteria; phylum Pseudomonadota; class Gammaproteobacteria; order Pseudomonadales; family Halieaceae; genus Luminiphilus. Next base: position 12,967 of record CBFIBL010000069.1, on the reverse strand, counting down.
CGTACTTGCTAATCACGGCATTACGCTTCGCGGGATTGCGCATGACACGATGCTTGAGTCCTATGTCTTGGATGCAGTGGGTAGCCGCCATGATATGGGTAGTTTAGCGCTTAAGTACTTGGGTCAGCGTGTGATCTCTTATGAGGAAGTTGCAGGTAAGGGCGCTAAGCAGATTACTTTTGATCATGTTCCGATTGAGCAGGCGGCGGAATACGCAGCCGAAGATGCAGATGTTACGCTGCGGCTGCATGAAGCGCTTCAGCCCAAGCTTGAGGCGGAGCCAAAACTGCGCGAGGTCTACGAGGGGTTAGAACTCCCCTTGGTGCCTGTGCTATCGAAAATTGAGCGCAACGGTGCTTATATTTCGATAGATCGCCTGCGTACACAAAGCGCTGAGATTGCCACCCGACTTGCCACACTAGAGACGAAGGCCTGCGAACTTGCGGGACAGCCCTTCAACTTGGCGTCACCCAAGCAGCTGGGTGAGATTTTGTTTGAGAAGCTCGAGTTGCCGGTTATTAAGAAGACGCCGAAGGGTGCGCCTTCCACGGCGGAAGAGGTATTGGTCGAACTTGCGAATGACTACGAGCTTCCTGCAGTGCTGATCGAGCACCGCGGGCTTGCCAAGCTCAAGTCTACCTACACTGATAAGTTGCCGGAGATGGTCGATCCGAAAACGGGGCGTGTACACACCTCATACCACCAGGCGGTTACGGCAACCGGCCGTCTGTCCTCGAGCGACCCAAACTTGCAAAACATTCCGGTAAGGACTGAAGAAGGCCGCCGAATACGTCAGGCCTTTGTTGCTCCAGCGGGTCGCAAGATCGTCGCCGCGGATTACTCTCAAATCGAGCTCAGAATCATGGCGCACCTTTCGAGCGATGCGGGCTTGCTTCACGCCTTTGCCAATGAGCTTGATATTCACAGCGCGACGGCGGCTGAAGTTTTTGACGTCGCCTTAGACGACGTGAGCACTGATCAGCGCCGCAAGGCAAAAGCCATTAACTTCGGTCTGATCTACGGCATGTCGGCATTTGGCCTAGCGAAACAAATCGGTGTTGCCCGAGGTGAAGCTCAGGAATACATCGATCGCTATTTTGCTCGTTATCCTGGCGTCGCTGATTATATGGACGCAACCCGCGCGCTTGCCCATGAACAAGGCTATGTGGAAACGTTGCTGGGCCGACGTTTGTATTTGCCAGAGATCAATGCGAGAAATAAGCAACGTCAGTTAGCGGCAGAACGAACGGCAATCAATGCACCGATGCAGGGAACCGCGGCCGATATCATCAAACTGGCAATGATTGAGGTGGATAGCTGGCTCGCGGATTCGGCACTTGATGCGAAGATGATCATGCAGGTGCACGACGAGCTGGTGTTCGAGGTTTCACAAGAGGCTTGCGCCGCTTTGTGCACCGAAGTAACAACGCGTATGGCCAGTGTTATCCAGCTCAAAGTTCCGCTACTGACTGACGTGGGTGTGGGCGATAACTGGGACGAAGCGCACTAATTCGATCCATCGCCCCGTGACTAACGGACTTGGTTTGGTGTTTGGTTCGACTATTGGCCTGGGTGCTCGTGGCCTGGGTGCTCGTTCGCTTCGTCTTCAATGGGCATCAGGTCCTCATCGGGCAGGGTCAACCACCAGTTAAGGGTTCGTTGAAGCTCGTCCATGCCACTGTGGTCATGCGATGAAAAAAGTTGAACCGAAATCCAGCGCTCGTGTGCCTTCAGTTCTTTTTTGACGGCGAGCAAGGCATTCTTGGCAGGACCACGCTTAAGCTTATCGCTCTTAGTTAGCAAGACATGAACCGGCATTTCGCTTTTTACGGCCCACTCGATCATCTGTCGGTCGTAGTCCTTGAGTGGATGCCGAATATCCATGAGCAGTATCAGGCCTTTCAGACTGTTCCGAAACTGCAAATAGCGCTCGAGCTGCTTGTTCCACTCTTCTTTAACTTTCAGTGGTACTTTGGCGAAGCCGTATCCTGGAAGGTCTACCAAGCGAACCTGGTCGGCGACATTGAAGAAGTTGATGAGCTGTGTCCTACCTGGGGTGCGCGATGTCCTCGCCAATTTACGGTTACCGGTGAGGGCATTGATAGCACTCGACTTGCCCGCATTACTCCTTCCTGCAAAGGCTACTTCGCAACCATGGTCCGCCGGCGCGTTACTCAAGGCGCTTGCAGATTGTAAAAATTCAGTGCTTTTGAAATTAAGCTTGTGAGACTTATTGGGCGTATTAATGACAGTAATCCATGTAAAGTTTGGTGTTTTCGGTTGAGTGACTATAATGCCGACCCAGAATACGTGGGTATAGCTACAAAAGCACAGGTAAAAACGGTCGTCGCGCCGATTTAAAGGGGAAATCATGAAAGCACAAATCGTAAAATTTGCATTGATTGCAGGCGCCACAGCATTGGCCGCAACATCGGTCCAGGCAGCGGAGCAGCCTCCACAGTATGCGGCGTCCTGCGGTGCTTGCCATGCAGTCGGCGTTGCAGGTGCACCAAAGACGGGTGATGCTGCGCAGTGGGAGTCTCGCATGGCTAAGGGTATGGAAGCGCTTGTGTCCTCAGTGAAGAACGGCTTGGGTGTCATGCCCGCGGGTGGTCTTTGCAACACTTGTAGCGACGAAGACTACAAAGCCCTCATTACATATATGTCTACTCCGCAGTAAGAGCGGAACAAGGAGTTAAGGATGATCTTTAATCGTGCGATCGCGGCATTGGCGTTTTTAGTGTTTGCTAATGTCGCTTTAGCTGATGGTGTCTTAAAGGGCGATGCGGCTGCGGGCGAGGCTTTGTCTGCTTCCTGCGCAGCCTGCCATGGTGCTGATGGCAACAGTCTTGCCCCCACGTTTCCAAAGCTTGCAGGCCTTGGTGAGCGTTACCTCTTAAAGCAGATGAAAGATATCCGTGATGGACGTCGTCCTGTTGCACTCATGGCGGGTCAGGTCGATAACATGACCGATCAGCAGTTGGCAGATCTCGCTGCTTTCTACGATTCACATGAACGAACTACGGGTACAGCAGACCCTGAGCTCGTCAAGTTGGGCCGTAAAATCTATCTAGCGGGTGTTGCAGAGCGCAAAGTGGCTGCCTGTTCAGGCTGCCACAGTCCTTCAGGTATGGGCAATGGCCCTGCCGGTTATCCTGGTCTTGCCGGTCAACACGCCGATTACATACAGCAGCAGCTCGAAATGTTCCGGCTTGGCTATGAAGACGAGAGCGGACGAACCAATGGTGGTGACAGTAAGATTATGCGGACCATTGCATTTGGCTTGAGTGATCTTGAGATCAAAGCCGTTGCAAGTTATGTTTCGGGTCTTCAATAAGCCCGAATAACAAGCTTGGGGGTTTTCCATATGTTACGCCTTCTTCGCACCGTCGCTGTTTCGATAATTGCGTTGTTTTCATTGTCCGTTACGGCGCAACCGCAGTATCAAGAAGGTGTGCACTATGAGTTAATCGAGCCCACCGTCCATACCGGAATCAGCGACAAAGTCGTTGTATCGGAGTTTTTCTCTTACGGTTGCGGACACTGCTTTAACTTCGAGCCCCTGCTTGAGTCCTTCGAAAATCGCCTACCAGAGGGCGTGGTTGTGCAACGTATTCCAGTCATCTGGAACAACAATGCAGGCATGAAGCTTCTGGCGAAGACCTACTACTCCGCTCAAATTCTTGACGTTCTAGATCCGGTCCACGGTGCCATGTTTAATGCGATCCACCGCCAGCGAAAGCGTATTTCAACGCCGGAGGCTGTACGTGCCGTTTTCGTCGATAGTGGCGTGGATGGGAATAAGTTTGATCGCGTATTTAGTTCTTTTGGAACGGACAGTATGGTTCGTCAGGCCGCCGCGCGCACAGAGGGTGCACGTATTAACGGTACGCCGTCGCTGATGGTGAATGGCAAGTACCGAATCGATACCCGACAAGCAGGAAGCCAAGCTAATATGCTTAAAATCGCCGCATTCCTCGCGGACAAAGAGCTCGCTCGAATGAATATGGCCGCGGCTGCTGCCGAGTAGAAAAGCGCTTTGTTCAGGTCCCTTAATCAATTGGGATTTCGGTTCTGCTAATTACTTTTCTTAATACGAAACTCGAGTGCACACCTGTAACGCCCGGAATTCGCGTCAGTTTCCCCAGTAATACTGCTTCGAAGTGCTTCATATCCTTTACGACGACGCGTAGTAAGTAGTCTGCACTTTGCCCCGTAACCACCGAGCACTCAACGACCTCACCATAGCCCGCAATTTCCGCTTCAAAACTTTCAAAGCGATCTGGCGTGTGGCGATCCATAGAAATGCTGACGTGTGCGGTTAAGTCGTAACCTAGTTTTTCGGGATTCAATACAGCCACTTGTCGCTCAATGAAGCCCTCGGTCATGAGTCGCTTCACCCGTCGAGCACAGGGAGTCGGTGAAAGTCCAACGCGTTCGGCGAGTTCCAAATTACTTAAGCTCGCATCACGCTGGAGCTGTGCGAGCAACTTTAAGTCAATACGGTCTAATGTATTTATATCTTCCATTCTTATGAAAATAGCGATTGTCACCAAAAAAAACCATAATAAATAATTTTTTCTCTAATTATCCATCGTTTCACACAAATATTTAACGCCTTTCGCTCCTTCTCCAGGCGTATACTCGCGCCCGAGACTGGTGAAACAACGAGATAGTGTTATGAAAAGTGAAGGCTTCGGTGTTTTTGATCATCGCAAGTACCCGGTATATCAACCGCTGAAAAAGTCCGACCGCCGCTGGCCCGACCAGGTCCTGACAAAGGCGCCTGAGTGGTGCAGTGTCGATTTGCGCGATGGTAACCAAGCGCTTATTGAGCCGATGAATTCGGATAAAAAGTTACGTCTGTGGGAGCTTTTGGTTGACCTTGGATTCAAGCAAATTGAAGTAGGCTTCCCGTCCGCGTCTTCTCATGACTTTGATTTTCTGAGAAAACTTATCGAAGAGGATCGGATTCCCGAAGACGTAACAGTGCAAGTGCTCACTCAGGCGCGCGAGGAGCTTATAACGCGAACCTTTGAAGCACTAAAGGGTTGCCACAGAGCAGTGCTTCATTTCTACAACAGTACTTCAACGGTTCAGCGTGATTACGTATTTGGTCTCGATCGAGCGGGCATTACTGAAATTGCTGTCAACGGTGCTGAGCTTGTAAAGTCCGTAGCTGCCAGGTACCCGGAGACCGAATGGGTCTTTGAATACAGCCCGGAGAGCTTCACGGGTACTGAGATCGATTTTGCCGTTGATGTCTGCAATGCCGTCATTGACGTCATCCAGCCAACACCCGAGAACAAAATGATCATTAACCTCCCGGCCACCGTAGAGGTGAGTACGCCAAATGTCTATGCGGATCAAATCGAGTGGTTCTGTGACAATGTGAATCAGCGCGATTCGTTGCTCGTATCGTTGCACACGCATAATGATCGCGGTGGCGCCGTTGCTGCGGGTGAGCTTGGTTTACTCGCGGGTGCAGACCGAGTCGAGGGTACATTGCTGGGTAATGGCGAGCGTACAGGGAATATGGATATCGTCACCATGGCGATGAATATGTACAGCCAAGGTATTGATCCCGAGCTCGATTTTTCGCAGATGGATGAAATGATTGCTGTTTGTAAGGACTGCACTCAGTTGCCGCTACATCCACGACACCCCTATGCCGGCGAGCTTGTGTTCACCGCTTTTTCAGGAAGTCATCAGGACGCGATTAACAAGTGTTTGTCGCGCAGAGAGAGCGGCAGCCTGTGGGAAGTGGCTTACCTTCCAATTGATCCCGCGGATATTGGCAGAAGTTATCAGGAAGTCATCCGGATCAATAGTCAGTCAGGAAAAGGTGGTGTGGCGTATGTTCTAAATCGAGATCACGGTCTTGATTTACCACGCTGGCTGCAGATCGACTTCAGTGCCTCCGTTCAGGCTCTGGCTGAGCAGTCTGAATCTGAGGTACAGTCTGGCGATATTTACAGCCTCTTTTTAAGCACCTACAAATTAGATGAGCCGGCGCTCACGGTTGGTAAATATCAGTTGTCGCGAGACGAAAGCGTTGATCAGTTGAGCGTCGAGATCGAAGGCCTCGAAGGATCACCCACGCTATCCGGTCAGGGAGCGGGCGTGGTTGGTGCGTTTACAGATGCCATCTCACGGCATACGGGGCACAAGATCATCGTTATCGAATACAGCGAGCACACTCTGGGTTCTGACGGTGATGCTGAGGCCATTTGCTATGTCCAGCTTGCAATTGATGGCGCGCGTGTTTGTGGTGTGGGGCGCAGTACCGACATTGTGCATGCCACCATGGGGGCCATCTTGTCAGGTCTCGGTCGTCATGAAGGCGCGTGACCCACTACCTCTCGCGACGCTCCTTGCGTGACATTGAGCACTGCGACTCGAGGGGAGTGCTTTCCCCTCAGCTACCGAGAATAAATCTTTGAGAGAAATATCTTCAGTAACACCTACTCCTCGTGCCGGTATTGCCCGCAAGCTTTATCAGCGAGAATTGAGAGATAGCTCCGTATTTCGCAACCTTACCCGAAGGGCTGTTCTCTACCTATCTGCACTATTGCTTTTAGGTGGCGCCCTCAGTCTGGCTGTTAACGACGAGCGACATTTACTGCCTTGGGCTTATTTATTTGCTTGTACGGTGGCTCTGTTTTTGACCAGCCGGGTTCCGGCATCGTCTTCCAAATTTTTCATCGCCCTTCAAATTTTCATGGGGGCGATGGTACTGCAAATCTCCTTGCAAGTGATGCATGGAAATATAGAGCAAAGGGTGTGGGTTATTCCTTTCTACCTAATCTGGATGATGCTGATACCCACAAAAATAGTAGTAATGATAGGTTTAACCGTAGCGGCAGGTACCGCATACATCGCTGGGTTGCAGACAGTCATACTCGCCAACTACACCCTCGCGTTTGCTGCAGTTATCGTTGTTCATTTTGTTAAATTACAATTATTTGATCAGATGAAGATGGCGGCTATGGATCCGTTAACGGGCGCGCATAATCGAGTTTTCCTGCCGATTCAAGTGAAAGAGCGCTATGCCGAATCTAAGCGAAGTGGGCGGCCTTCGAGTATGGTGCTTATCGATATAGATGACTTCAAACAAATCAATGACCGCTACGGACATTTGGTTGGGGATGAAGTTCTTATTTTTATAGTTGATACGATCCAAAGACGAATAAGAGCCACCGATAGGCTTTTTCGCATAGGTGGCGATGAGTTTGTATTGATTTTTGGAGGTATTTCCGAGGAAGTGGCAATGACCCTGACCCGAGATATTCAATCTCGCTTAAACGCTGAGCGACCTGTTCGACTGCCTCATTTCTCCATTTCTTGCGGCGTCTGCTCAGCTGGCCAAGCTTCATCGCCCGATGATTGGTTAGGACTTGCAGACCGACTCGCGTACGATGCAAAAGAGAGCGGTGGAAATACTGCCCTGATGGCTACGGAGGGTGTGGAGGCAACAAACTGATGCGGATGCAAGCTCGAGCAATTTTCATAGCGCTGTTGCTTACATCGCTGGTGGGCTGCTCGGCAAATCGCCTTATTTATAACCGTGCCGACACTTTTGTGCGTTGGGCAGTCGACGACTATGTGAGCTTCGATCGTGAGCAGCAAGCTGCTTTTGATTCACGGCTGGACGATTTTCTGAGCTGGCATAGACGGGAGGAGCTCCCCCGCTACCGGCTGTTCATCCTTAAGTCGATGAGTGCTCTAGATAATGGCGTCACCCTCGATGAGGCTGTTGAGATTTCGGTTGAGATTGAGCATGCGGCTGACCGCTTTCAGGCGCAATTCATTGAGTTGCTACTTGCAACTGGCGAAGGGCTCTCGGATGCCCAAATACAAGACTTCCTTGAGGAGCTTGAGGCCAACCAAGCAGAATATGCAGAAGAGAATCTCGATAGAGACGAAGATGCGTATTACGCGGATTCCGCTAAAACGATGATGGACCTCGTGAAGCGATTAATGGGCAGGCTCAGCCGTGAGCAGCGTACTGAAATAGAAGACCGGAGTAGACAGCTTCGAAGGATCGATGCGCTCTGGCATGAAGATCGATCCCGGTGGGGTCGTACTTTGCGGGATCTGCTAGAGGCCAGAAACCTCGGATGGCAAGCAGCGGTGCGACAACTTGGCGCAACGCGCGCGGAGGTTCGCAGCCCTGAGTACGCGGCAGGTATCGAACACAACGGCGATATCATCCTGTCGCTTCTGGTTGACATCATAAATTCGCGAACCGAGCGCCAAGATCGCCGGATGCGGCGTTTTTTAGAGGGCCTTATCGAAGATATCGACGCGCTTACCCGAGACCTGGTTGCCGAGGGTTTAGTCGTCGAGCAGGGATAGATCCCTCACGGCACCGCGATCTGCGCTGGTCACTGTTTTAGCGTAGAACTTGAGTGCTGGGCTCACTTTTCGAGGGCGATCCTTCGCAGGTTTAAAGCCTTTAGCCGCTTGTGTGGCACGTCGAGCTTCGAGCTCTTCATTATTAACCTGAACATTGATCGCACGGTTTGGAATGTCGATCAAAATCGGATCGCCGTTTTGCACGAGTGCAATGGCCCCACCGGCTGCTGCCTCAGGTGAAACGTGCCCAATAGATAATCCTGATGTACCTCCCGAGAAACGTCCGTCGGTAATCAGGGCGCAGGCTTTACCTAATCCCTTGGATTTGATGTAGCTGGTTGGATAGAGCATTTCCTGCATACCAGGTCCGCCACGAGGTCCCTCATAGCGGACGATTACAACGTCACCGGCCTGCACGCGATCTTCCAGAATGTCTGCCACAGCGTCCTCTTGGCTTTCACAGACATGTGCACGACCCTCGAATACAAGAAGCTCGTCCTCAACGCCTGCTGTTTTAACCACGCAGCCGTCCTCGGCGATATTACCGAATAGGACTGCGAGACCGCCCTCCTCAGAATAAGCATGCTCTGCTGAACGGATGCAGCCACCCACTCGATCTAGATCGAGCGCAGGCCAGCGCGTCGCTTGGCTGAAGGCTTCTTGCGTCGGGATACCAGCGGGCCCCGCCTTAAAGCGTTCTAATGCAACAGAATTGTCTGTCGTGGTGATGTCCCAATTTGCGATGGCCTCACCAATCGTGCCGCTATGGATTGTATTGCAGTTGGTGTTTAAACGTCCCGATCGCGCGAGTTCGCCTAAAATGGCGAGAACGCCTCCAGCTCTATGCACGTCCTCCATGTGGTAAAGCGGCGTACTTGGTGCAACTTTGCAAAGCTGCGGCACCTTTCGGGAGAGTGTATCGATATCAGCCATGGTGAAGTCGAGCTCGGCTTCCTGCGCCGCAGCCAACAAGTGAAGAATAGTATTAGTCGACCCACCCATCGCGATGTCGAGACTCATGGCATTCTCGAAAGCCGCACGGTTAGCGATATTGCGAGGAAGCACCGCGTCGTCGTCTTCAACGTAATACCGTCGGGTAAGTTCGACAACCAATCGTCCAGCCTCTAAAAACAATGCTTTTCTGTCAGCGTGGGTCGCTAGCAAAGAACCATTACCTGGGAGGCTGAGTCCAAGTGCCTCGGTCAGGCAATTCATTGAGTTTGCAGTGAACATTCCAGAGCAGGAGCCGCAGGTCGGACAGGCGGAGCGCTCATAGGCCTCAACTTTCGCATCATCGGCACTGCTGTCAGCCGCAATGACCATGGCATCGACTAGGTCAAGCTTGTGCTCTGATAAAGCGGTCTTGCCCGCTTCCATTGGGCCACCTGATACGAAAACGACAGGAATATTGAGCCGCATAGCCGCGTTGAGCATTCCAGGAGTGATTTTGTCGCAGTTGGAAATACATACCATGGCATCAGCGCAATGCGCGTTCACCATGTACTCAACGGAGTCAGCAATAATGTCGCGTGACGGAAGACTGTAAAGCATACCATCGTGGCCCATGGCAATGCCGTCATCTACGGCAATGGTGTTGAACTCTTTAGCAACACCACCCGAATTTTCGATTTCCCGTGCCACCAGTTGGCCAAGGTCCTTTAAATGAACGTGACCGGGCACAAATTGCGTAAATGAGTTAACAACCGCAATGATTGGCTTCTCAAAATCGCCATCCTTCATGCCTGTTGCACGCCAGAGCGCTCGTGCTCCCGCCATATTTCGGCCGGCGGTGGAGGTTCTGGAACGATATTCGGGCATGGTACTTCTCCTGTGGTCGCGAACAGCGCTGTTAGATTGCGCGGATTAGCGTATTTGAATTTCTGTCGCTAGACGATTTCGCCTGCTCGGCCGATGGCAGTTTGGTTTGCTCGACGGGTTGAAAGCCCAATTCTCGAAACCAGTGTCCGGTCTGAGTGGTACGCACGTAGACCTGTTTTAGGTGCAGCTCACGCGCACTTTCGACGAGTCTTTCAATAAGGCGTTCGCCATGCCCCGAGTCTCGGTAATCCGGATGGGTAGCAACGCAAGCGATTTCACCAATGGCATCTGACTTGTTTGGATACAGCGCTGCGCAAGCAATGACTCTGCTGTCCTTGGTTATCACGGTGAAATGATCGAGGTCCGCTGCCACATGCTCGTTGGAGCGCTCGGCGAGTACGCCTTCTTGCTGAAGTGGCCTTATCAACTCGAGGATGCCAGCTAAGTCGCGGCTTTGCGCCGCTACCATTTGTTCGTACTCATCAGAGGAGATGAGCGTTCCAACACCGTCGTGCGTGTACAGCTCTTTTATTAATCCGCCATCGCTAAGATAGCTAACAAGATGAACCCTTGGCACGCCGTCATCGCAGCTATTACAAGCAAGTGTAATGTTGTCGTCCATGCCATCGACTGCGTCTGTCATGCAGCTACGTGCCGCGTCGACTGTGAGCTGTCTAATGAGTGAACCATCATCTCGCGTGATCCCCTCATGTTCAGACATCACAATCAATTTCTCAGCGGCGAGACTTCTGGCAACAACGCGCATAAGCTCTAACGCATTGACTGCAAATACATCGCCGGCGGGAGAATGCGCTACGGCAGACAGCAGACAAATGGCAGCACCATCGAGCGCATGGGTTATGCCCGCCACATCAACATGGCGTACAACGCCTAATGCACCATGATCAACACCCTTTAGGACACCTGCAGGCCTCGCGGTTACAAAATTACCGCTGATCACTCGAAGTTTCGCGTTGTGAAGGGGCGAGTTTGGCAAACCCATTGAGAACATACGTTCAATCTGACTGCGCTCAGATGCAATATTAGCGAGCATACCGGTCATCGCCTCTTGCGAAATGGGCGAATCCTCTAGGTCCGTATGCTCGTGAACAATCACCAATCGCATGCCTAGCGACTGCATCAGGGCGAGGTCATGTACAACGTTGATGAAGTTGTCTTGAGCGACAGCACCTGCTCTGAGGCCTACCACAACGGTGGTGCCGCGGTGTGTATTAATGTACGGAGCGGTATTTCGAAACCAATCGATGGTGTCTGTGCTACTCATATCACGGCCCGCCCGATTACCCGAGCAGCGCGTTGAGCAGATAATAGAAACTGATCGACAAAACGGCTGCAACTGGCAGCGTGACCAACCAGGATCCCACAATTTGTTTGACGACTTCAAAGTCGACTACCGCTGTACCGCGCGCGAGACCCACACCCAATACAGCACCCACTAACGTATGCGTTGTTGAAATGGGTAGGCCGGTTCCAGAGGCGATGACAACAGTACCGGCTGCACCTAACTCCGCCGCAAAACCGCGGCTTGGCGTGAGCTCAGTAATCTTCGAGCCGATGGTTCCGATGACTCGCCAGCCATAGGTCGCCAGCCCCAGGACGATACCTGCGCCACCAATCAGGAGGACCCACCATGGCATACCTGATTTTGCCGCAATCGCGCCTCCGTCCCGCACAGTCTGTACGACTGCAGCGACGGGTCCGATGGCGTTTGCTACGTCGTTGGAGCCGTGTGCAAAGGCCATTCCGCAGGCGGTAAAGATCATCAAAATACCAAAAATACCCTCGATACCTAGATTAGCGTTCTTAGCAAGCTGATAGCGTACAAGGATCCCGCCAGCTACTGCGACCAAAACGCCAATTAATGCCGCCAACAACGCCGCGTCTATAAACGCTGAACCGGTTCCCAGATCGATATTGATACCCACATGCTTTAGGCCTTTTAGCATCGTGACCATCGAGATCATAAAGCCGACCATCCACATGTAGACAGGTACCCAGCGTGCCGCACTTGCACGCGCGTCACTCGAGTTCAGTACGAGCGCTTCAACACTTTTATACAGGCACCAGGCAATGCTTCCGGCAAGGAGCGGCGACACCACCCAGCTCGCAGAGATTTCACCGACCTTGCCCCAATTAACGGCATCCACGGACACGACAACGGCAGAAAATCCAACGATCGCGCCCACAATGGAGTGGGTCGTCGAGACAGGCCAGCCGCGGTTGCTTGCGACGAGTAACCAGGTTGCTGCCGCTAGCAGTGCAGACAGCATGCCAAGCACAAATTTGTCGGGAATCGCCTCAAAAAGCGCAGGGTCTATGATGCCTTTGCGAATAGTACTTGTAACTTCGCCACCAGCGAGAAATGCGCCTAAGAATTCAAAAACAGCCGCAATAATAATGGCTTGCTTAAGCGTGAGCGCGCCCGATCCCACCGAGGTGCCCATGGCGTTTGCAACATCGTTGGCGCCAATGCCCCAAGCCATAAAAACGCCGAAACCCAGCACTAGAAACAATATGATCCCGCTGTTCGCTGCGAGCATTTCCATGTTGTCGTCCTACTGGGTTAGTTTCTACTAGCTTATTGAGTGTTTGTTGCAAGATGGTTGCGTTAAGTCTAGCCGTGCACCCTGCAGTTCGCGGGTAGTATATTAGCTCTTGGTTTTTGTTTACACCCTATCTGATCCATGTTTACTGCGCTTAAAAACAGTTAAGTGAGGATAGCCCTAGATTCAATACAGATAGATGAGGCTAGCCGCATAAAAGAGACGTC
>CBFIBL010000068.1:0-9556 GCA_965660865.1 Luminiphilus sp. | reverse complement strand
CACAATTTTCAACCGCGGGAAAAAGTCTGTCGCGCTCAACCTTAAAGATCCCGATGCGGTGGATGCACTTTTAAAGATCATCGACGACGCAGATGTGCTTATAGAAGGGTTCCGTCCAGGCGTTATGGAACGATTAGGGTTAGGCCCTGAGGTTTGCTGTTCGCGCAATCCCAAACTGGTGTACGGCCGAATGACAGGCTGGGGACAAACTGGACCTTTGTCGCATGCGGCGGGCCATGACCCTAATTACATTGCCTTAACTGGAGCACTTTGGGCGGGTGGCAGCCATGAGCATCGTCCCACCGCACCGCTTACACTCATCGGCGATTTAGGTGGCGGTACCATGATGCTGGTCTTTGGTATTTTGAGTGCGATTATCCACGCCAAGAATACGGGCGAAGGCCAGGTTGTTGACGCGGCCATTACCGACGGCGCTGCCTACATCTCGACCCTTTTGTGGGGCATGCATAACTCGGGACAGATGACTGATGAGCCTGGCTCGGGTTGGGCGGACTTTGGCTCGCCCTGGCACGATACTTATCAGTGTTCGGACGGCGAGTACGTTACAGTTTGTGCGCTCGAGCCCCAGTTTTATGCGCTATTGATTCAGGGCCTAGAGCTAACAGACGACCCAACCTTTGCGAACCAGTGGGATAAGGACCAGTGGCAGGCGGGCAAGGAAAAGTTCCGGGAAATCTTCGCAGCAAAGACGCGCCAAGAGTGGTGCGATCAGTTCGAGGGAACTGACGTTTGTTTTGCGCCAGTGCTGAACTTCTCAGAAGCGCTCGAACACCCCCACAACGTGGCACGCGAGACGTTCTTCGCGCGTGATGGTATTGCGCAGCCTAGTCCCGCACCCAAGTTGAGTGGAACACCCGGCAGTGCAGGCGACGTCCCAGTGCCAGGTGCAAATACCGCTGAAGTGTTGGGGTCCTTGGGGCTCGACGATGCGACACTTGCAAAGCTTACAGCTCAATAAAACCTACTGACCACGAGGTCGCGCTATCCCGGGGGAGGAGTATTCACGTGAAAGAACAGCTTTCGGATCCAGGTCTCTTTCAGACGCAGGCATTTATCAACGGACAGTGGGTTGATGCAAACGATGGAGCCATGCTCGACATAACCAATCCGGCGACGGGTGAGGTGATTGCAAGCGTTGCTAAAGTTGGCGCGACCGAGACATCAGTGGCCGTTCAGGCAGCGGCTGATGCGATGAAAAGTTGGCGGGAACTACCCGCAAAAGCGCGCGCCAATATTTTGCGTGACTGGTTCAACATCATTATGGCGAACCAGGAAGATCTTGCTCGGATTATGACGCTTGAGCAGGGCAAAGTGATCGCGGAGAGTCGCGGTGAGGTTGCCTATGGCGCTTCTTACATCGAATGGTTCGCGGAGCAGGCAAAACGCATCGATGGTGATGTGATTCCCGGTCCTGCACCCGACAAGCGCATTGTCTGTATCAAACAGCCTGTTGGTGTGTGTGCGGCGATCACCCCGTGGAATTTCCCCAATGCCATGATTACGCGAAAAGCCGCGCCTGCGCTTGCTGCTGGGTGCTCAATCGTCATTAAGCCTGCCAGTGAAACGCCTCTGTCCGCACTGGCGCTTGCCGAGCTCGCCAAGCGCGCGGGCATTCCTGACGGCGTGTTGAATGTCGTTGTGGGGAGTTCCTCTGACATTGGTAATGAGCTGACCAGCAACCCCATTGTGCGCAAGCTGTCGTTCACCGGATCGACCGAAGTTGGGAAGCTACTCGAGGCACAGTGTGTTCCGACACTCAAAAAGACGTCGATGGAGCTCGGTGGCAACGCACCATTCATCGTTTTTGACGATGCCGATGTCGACGCGGCTGTGCAGGGCGCATTGATCTCGAAGTATCGAAACAGCGGCCAGACCTGCGTGTGTTCTAACCGGATTTTGGTTCAGTCGTCGGTTGCCGAGGCGTTCACACAAAAGTTGGTTGCCGCTACCGAGGCGATGAGCCTGGGTAACGGTATGACAGATGGTGTAGACCTAGGGCCCCTGGTAAATGCGCGCGCAGTTAAGGACGTCGACGCATTGGTGCGGGCGACGGTAGAGGCAGGTGCTACGGTCGCCTGTGGGGGATCGCCCAGCGAGCTAGGGGGTAATTTCTACTCGCCTACCGTTCTCACGGGTGTTACTCCTGATATGGCGGTTTTTCGAAACGAGATTTTTGGTCCCGTTGCACCCGTTACGGTTTTTGAGACCGAGGAAGAGGCGATTAGCCTCGCGAACGATACGGAATTTGGTTTAGCGAGTTATTTCTACACCCGAGATATTGGCCGTGTTTGGCGTGTCAGCGAGGCGTTGGATTACGGCATTGTTGGGGTCAACGAGGGCATTATCTCCAACGAGATGGCGCCGTTCGGCGGCGTTAAAGAGTCGGGTTCGGGCCGTGAGGGCTCAAAGTACGGTATCGAGGATTACTTGGAGATCAAGTATGTGCTGATGGGTGGCCTCTCCAACTAGGTGGGTAATGTTGCATGAGGCTCAGTCTCAGAGTCAGCAGGCGAAACAGGCGTATGTTCGTCATAGATTATTTAGTCATTCGGGAGGCGAGCCAGTGACCCGAACCGGGCAGTGTTTATGTGGCAATGTGATTTTGGCGTTGCATTCGCAACTCAGCCGGCTCGATGTCTGTCACTGTCAGAATTGTCAGCGGCAAACCGGTAGTCCGTTCGCCGCTTTTCTGGCTGTGCCACTATCAGCGCTTCAGGTCGAGGGTAAGCTTAAGCAGTTCAACGACACGCAAACGGTTAGCGGTAACAACGTGGAGCGGTATTTTTGTTCCGAGTGTGGATCCCCGTGTTACGTCCGGGTAGCGCGCGCGCCTAATACCGCATATGTGTTCTCGGGCCTCTTCGATCACACCGATGATTTGTCGCCAAAAGGTCATGGCTGGACCTCACAAAAACATCGGTGGATAGCTATTGATGAGGCTGAACTGCAATTCAGTCTGGATCCCGAGCTTTACCCAGAATAAGCTACGTCCTCGCATAACGCCGTGTTGCACATTTAACTGACTCCTTTACGGGTTGAGTTGAACGGAACATCGCTCTAGGCCTTTGTCCAATGGACCGTGACTTAGTAAACAATTGAGTAGTAAACAGGTAAAACGAAAACACCGAAAGGAAAACACCTAAAGGAAAACACCTAAAGGAAAACACCTAAAGAGAGACATGCCCGATGACAAACCCAAACTCTGATGCCCAAGTCGCTGCCTACATTCAGAACGCTGCAAAAGCTGCGTGGAATATCGATGGCATTTCACATGACCTACCACGACGGAAAATAGAACGTGTGGGAATCATCGGCGCTGGGACAATGGGTGGCGGAATTTCCATGAACTTTGCCTCAGCAGGAATTCCTGTGACTCTCGTAGAGACAAAGCAAGAGGCGCTTGACCGAGGCCTTGGCGTGATTCAAAAAAATTATCAGCGCAGCGCTGACCGTGGGCGCTTCCCTCAAGAGGAGGTCGAGATCTGCATGGGGCGATACACGCCCTCTTTGGATCTATCTGCTCTGGCTGATTGCGACCTCATTATCGAAGCAGTTTTCGAGGATATGGACATTAAAAAATCGGTGTTCAGTCAACTCGATAAGGTTGCCAAACCAGATGCTATTTTGGCTACCAATACATCAGCACTCAATATCGACGAGATAGCTTCGGTGACCTCTCGCCCTGAGGATGTGATCGGGCTTCATTTCTTTTCGCCGGCGAATGTCATGCGGTTGCTTGAGATTGTGCGTGCCCAGAAGACGGCTGACGATGTAGTGGCTACTTCTGTTGATCTTGCGAGAACCATCGGCAAGGTAGCGGCGTTGGTCGGTGTCTGCCCGGGTTTTGTTGGAAACCGAATTCTCTTCGCACGCCAATACCAAGCCAATGCGCTTTTATATAAAGGCATTATGCCTTGGGATATCGATGCCGCTTTCAATGAATTTGGCTTCAAGATGGGGCCGTTTCAGATGTCCGACTTGGCGGGTCTCGACATAGGATGGAAAAAAGGAGCGAAGACGGCCAACCCGATCCGAGATGCCCTTTGTGAATTAGACCGACGTGGTCAGAAAACGGGTGCAGGGTATTACGACTACGATGAAAATCGGAAAAATATTCCGTCGAATGTCACGGCTGACATCATTCGTAACATTACCGGCGCTGAAGACGCGTCCATGTCAAATGCGGCGATTATTGATCAATGCGTCATTCCGATGATCAATGAGGCACTTGCGATCCTCGAGGAGAACAAAGCACAACGGCCGTCGGATATCGATGTTGTTTGGCTAAACGGCTATGGCTGGCCACTCGATAAAGGCGGCTTGATGTATTTTGCGGACACATTAGGACCTAGCAAGGTATTGGACGTGATGCAGAGCCTTGCTGCGAAGGATGATAACGTCCGCGTATCCCCCTCGCTCAATGAATTGATCGAATCGGGTGGTCGGTTTGTCGATATTGATACAGGCGGGTTAAAGGTTTAAAGCCATGACGCGCCTCTCGCTAGTGGTGTTTATGCATTGAATAGCTCGCAAGATACGCAGGGCGTGTTCGCCACCTTCTTGTCGCGCACCGTGGGCGATTCTAATCGGCTCTTTTGGTGGCTAAATGCGAGCGGCTGGATTGGCCTTTCTGTGGTGACCTACGTCAGCTTGACCTTGCCCTATAACCAGCTGCAATTTGAATATATTGCTCACAACATTCTGCAGTCGGCCCTTGGTTTTGCCTTAAGTATTCCGCTGCGGCAGGCTTTTAGGACGAGCTGGGGTTGGAGTGCGGGTAAACGGGTTGTCGTTGCGATTGTGCTGATTTTATCAGTAGCAACGATATGGGCTGCGTTGCGGTTACAGCTCCTTATTTTTCTGGCAGGCGAGACCGGATTATGGGATGAGTTTGGTGGGTTCTTGTTTCCATCTGTTTTCGTATTCCTCGCTTGGGTCGCTCTTTATCACCTCGTGAAGTACGCACAGCTGTTGCAGCAAGAGCGCGAATCGTTACTTGTGCTCGAGTCTGGTCGGCGACAGGAGGCCTTCAAGCGGCTTTCTGCTGAGGCCTCGGCGAGAGATGCCCAATTGCGGCTACTGCGTTATCAACTCAACCCACATTTTTTGTTCAATACGCTTAACTCTGTCGCCTCGCTTATCAGTACTGAGCGGGATTCCGATGCACAGAAGATGATTACTGAGTTATCGACGTTTCTTCGTTTTTCACTCGAGTCTGATCGAAACATCACCGTGCCTTTGCGTGATGAAATGGAAGCTCTCGATCTTTACCTCAATATTGAGCAGGTCCGCTTTTCAGACAGGCTTGAAGTTCAGCGAGATATCGATCCCCGTACATTGCCTCTGCACGTACCGAGCCTTGTCTTGCAACCGCTGGTCGAGAATTCGATAAAACATGCGATTGGCCGGTCAGAAGAGGGCGGTATTATTCTCGTCACGGCCAAGTTGACGGAAACAGATTTAGTGCTAAGCGTCGAGGACACGGGTCCTAGCGAAACGGAAATGGCCTCGCTGGAGTTGGATCAGATCTTCAGCGCGCCCGGGTTTGGTCTGCGAAGTACGTCTGAGAGACTCGAGAATTTGTTTGGCGATGGCTTCAGCTTTAACGCGTCACGCTCCTCGCTAGGCGGGTTGAGACTTACGTTATACTTTTCGCGAACGGGACCCAAACTATGACGCAAGCACTCAAAGTTCTCATTGTTGACGACGAGCCACTCGCGCTCGACTACATGGAAAAGTTAGTGAGTAGTATCGACGGAGTTGAGATTGTTGCTCGATGTCGGTCGGGTCGTGAGGCGCTGCTAGCAATGCAGTCTGAGAATCTCGATCTCGTTTTCTTGGATGTGCAAATGCCCGGTTTAAATGGGTTAGAGGTCGTCAAACGCTGTCAAAGTGATGTGATGCCCGTCATTGTCTTTGCAACGGCTTATGATGAGTACGCGGTTAACGCTTTTGAAGCCAATGCGGTCGATTATTTGTTGAAACCCTTCGAACTCAGTCGTGTGGAGCAGGCAGTTGCACGTGCTCGAGATCGATTGCTCTCAGTCGCTTTGCGCAGTGGTAAAGAGGCGGCAGTAGCGGCGATTGCGGGGCTTGAGGGCGGGCAGGAGTTGCTGGCCACCGATGCGTCCAGTGATTCCTCACGTCTGGCGATCAAGGACGGATCAAACACGCATTTCGTTGAGTTCTCTGCCATAGACTGGATCGATGCGGCGGGGGATTATATGTGTGTCCATGCGAACGGTGAGACCTATATTCTGCGCTCGACCATGAAGGACCTTGAGATGAAGCTCTCTTCTGCGTTTACCCGCATACATCGCTCGACACTGGTTAATACGACCAAAATCACCCGTACCGAGGCGCTCACCAAAGGTGAGTGCCTAGTCTATCTGGGGGATGATGTCTCCTTGAAGGTGAGTCGCGGCTTCCGAGGAGCGTTGCAGGCCAATTTAAAGTAGGCGCAGTAACCTACCATTCCAAAATCCCGCTCGTCTCAAATATCGGTTCGTCCATCGCTATCCGCTTAACCGCGACCATTTCACTTTGTTATACCGCATGATGGAAAAATAAGGCACGTCCGCCGTTTGCGTGTGCGTGCAAAAAAAATGAAACACAGCAGGAGTTATCCATGTTTAACGCCGACTCTTTCCAGAGCCTGACGAAAAAAACTGTCCTAGCATTCCTCATGCCGCTTGTCCTTGCGGCTTGTGGCGGTGGTAATAACGATGCCGCGCAGGGAGGCGAGTTAGCCAATGCCCCAGAGCCAACCACGGGTGAGTGGCAGCTGGTCTGGGAAGACGAGTTCGAGGGTGAGCAGCTCGACGCTCTCAACTGGGAGATTCAGACGGGAGACGGTTCCGAATATGGTATCTCTGGCTGGGGAAACAATGAGCGCCAGATTTATACAGCGGATAACTTGAGCGTTGCTGATGGTATTTTGACGATCGAAGCGCGTGCAAATGATCAGGGCAACGACTTTACGTCGGGTCGTATCCGAACTCAGGGATTGGTAGATTTTACGTACGGTCGCGTGGAAGGTCGCATGAAATTGCCCAAGGGCAAGGGCCTGTGGTCAGCATTTTGGATGCTTGGTAGTGACGCAACGGCGTACGGCACATGGGCGTCTCGCGGTGAGATAGATATTGTGGAGCGCTACAGAACAGGCTTCCACTCAAGCACGCTCCATTTTGGCGGCGCGTTTCCCGACAACGTAGAAGTGGGTCGCAATTTCGACGAGTTTGACGTGGGCGATGAATTCCACGTCTTTGCGGTTGAGTGGGATGCGGATTTTATCCGATTTTTTGTTGATGGAGAGAATTTCTACACGGTTCGCAGCGAGACGTACTGGAACTATTACTACAAAAGCCTAAATGAGGGCTTTGTAGAGGGCGACGACAGCGCGCCTTTTGACCGTGATCAGCACATCCTTTTGAACCTTGCGGTTGGTGGAAACCTGCCCGAAGCGCCGGATGACCCCGCTGTTTTCCCCGCTCAAATGGAAGTGGATTACGTGCGCGTTTATGAGTGTCCGGTTAATGAAGCCACTGGCGTTGGCTGTGCTGGCAGCATTGACCCAGTGAATTACTACATCGATTTCGATGAGCCGGCTCAGAGTCCGATCATTACCGAATACGCACTGTACGACGATGGTCTAGGTAAGATTTACGAAGGTACAGACTTTGAGCGCGAGCTTGGTTTTGACGTCTATACCGGTGCTAACGGTACCTTTACGGCGACTGAAGTCAGCAGCGGTCAAGGCGATATGGTGATCGAGATCATCAGTCCTGAAGGTGACGGTAACGTCTCAATACAGGATGCCGAACAAAACCGCTTCACCTTGGTGAATGCGGGTTCGGTGGAATTCCCCGATAGCTCAGCTGAAATTAAGTTCAACGTTAAAGTCGACAGCGCGGCGACTGATACATCTGGCCAGTTGTTGGTTAAAGTCGATTCAGCATTCCCCGATGTTGCTTTCGCCGGTATCAATCTGGGCGATCTTCCGCAGGATGAGTGGGGGCAGGTGTCCATTCCACTCGAGGATATTCTTCGCGGAGGTACAGGTTTCTACGGCGGAGGTCCAGCCAATGTTGGAGATCTTCTCAATCTAGTTACCTTCGAGCCAACATCGATGGCGTCCTTGCAGATAGGCGACGTACGTCTGAGCTGTGGTGGGCCTGAGTTCTGTGGCATACAGCAGATTGCTGTGAGTCCACTGGTGATCTTCGATGATGCTGTCTCGAATACATGGGATCGTGGCATCGTAGGCTATGACACAGTGGTAAATGGTGATTACACCGAGTCTCAGGGCAATCACATTAGCTGGGAAATCGTTGACACGGGTGAAGAGGGGCACGACTCGGTTATTCGCACAACCTTTAGTGACAGCGGAGCGAGTGGTGTCACGTTTATAGGATCCAGTGCGGGTGTGGATTTCGGACCCTGGTCGGATGGCGAGCTTGCGTTTGACGTACGTATCGTTAGTAACCCAAATGGATACGCAATGGTTTATAAGCTTGACGGAGCAGCACAGGCATCGTCTACGGGCGACCGATCGCTTGGCGTTTTGCCTGAAGGCGAGTGGCAGACCATAAGAGTACCCGTTGCAACCCTAACCAGTTATGGCTTGGATATTAGCTCTGTAGGTGCCTTCGTCCTTTTCCCAACGTTTGGGGGGCAAGATGTAGTTTATGAGTGGGACAACATCCGCGTTGAGACCACGGTGACTCCAGAGCCTCCTTCTGGGGACCCCAACCTTCGTTTCAGTTCGGATTTTGAGGATCTCCAGTCAGTGGGCGAAGCGCCTGAGGGGTCACCCCTAGGTGGTGATTGGTTGACGTTTGTATCGGTACTAGGGCCGGAGGGGTATACCTACAACGACGGGGTACCTTTTGCCGCACCTAACGGCGGTTTGATCTCACAGATTGATGACATCGACGGTAACAATGTACTGAACGTTTACAGCGACTACGGGAACTCCGACGCTCAGGGTAAGGGAATTATTACGTCGGTTTTCCAGGAGTTCACGATTGAGGAAACCATTGATGGTGATCTGGTCTTTACCTTCGACGCGCTTGCTCCTGTAGGTGGGCTCGATACGGACGGGGGTGCTACGGCTGCTGCGTTTATTAACGTCCTCGACCCAAATAATGGCTACGGTCAGGTTGCGCGTGAAGAGATAGATTTGGGTCCAGTGCTGACGACTGAGTTCCAGACTTTCAGTGTTACTTTACCTAAAGGCTCTCCCGGTCTCGAGGCGGGTTTGATTCTTCAGTTTGGATTCACCAACGAGACAATCAACTACGCAGGTACCGGTGTCTTTTACGACAATATTACCTTGGTCGTTGTTGCGAGTAGCGGTGGCGATGGTGGCGGTGATGGGCAAACTGCAGCCTCTTTCGAGTTCTCAGCTGACTTTGAGTCTAACGACAACACGCAAGGTGCGGTAATTCCGGGCTGGAGTTTCTTTGGAGCGGGCCCTGGCTATGGTTACGGACCGTTTGATTTGAAGAACAGCTTCGAGCAGGCGGGTAATATC
>CBFIBL010000067.1:0-62749 GCA_965660865.1 Luminiphilus sp. | reverse complement strand
ACATCGAACGTAAACGTCTCATCCGTCGTCGGCGCCGTGCTCAACGTCACCGTGTACGTCACCGTCGCACCGTCTTCATCGCCAACCAGCGCAGAGCTCAGCGTCGCCGTGCTCGCATCACTGTCATCCGTAATCGTCGTGCTGACTGGCGTGTCGTCAAAACCCAGATTCTCAAACGCGCCCGCAGCACCCGCATTCGCCTCGGACACCGACGTGATCGCATTGCTGATCGCATCGTTTTCCAGGTAAACATCATCGCGGTTCACCGCGACCGGAGCACTGTCTCCACTGCTCGCATTCGCCGCGATCGTGATCGTCTCACCGTTATCCAGCTCGACCGTGATCTCATTATTGGTCGTGACCGCATTGCCAGCGCCATCTTCCAAGCTCGCGGTATACGTGATCGAACCACCGTCTTCGCTCGTCGATGCCGTCGCACTCAGGACAACCGTCACCGCATCGATGCTATCCGCCAGGGCTTCACCCGTTGCATTGTTCGTCAGTCTCAGTGACTCGTAGTTGCTCGCGCCATTCGCATCCGACGCCGCAAAGTTCGACGCAATACCGACCGTTTCTACGTCAATAAAAACATCCGCATCTGCATACGTAACCGTTGTGCTGCCCGTCGTTTCACCCGCCGCGATCGAGATGCTGCGCGACACACCATCCACATCGAACGTGAACGTTTCAGGTACCGTTGGCGCCGTGCTCAACGTCACCGTATACGTCACCCTCGCACTGTCTTCATCGCCAACAATCGCAGAGCTCAGCGTCGCCCTGCTCGCATCGATCGTGTCGCTGACGACAACCTCAGAGGTGTCGTCAACATTAACTGCCTCAAACACGCCGAGCGTGACCGAACTCACACCAAGGACAATGGTCTCACCATCAATAAAGACATCATCAGTTTGTATACTGAAAGGCGTTGACTCAACTTCAGTACCAACAACGTAATCAGCACCAAATGTAATGGTTGCACCGTTATCAAGAGTCACAACGAACTCTTCATCGGGAGCCGCATCCAAAGAACCTGTGATAGTAACGTTCCCAGATCCTTCATTAACCGCCAAATCGCCTAGGCTAACGGTGACAATGTCGTTATCTTCCGGCACCTCAGGATCGTTATCGGTCTCATCAAGGATCGTTGTTGTTACAGTGCCGCTATACGCAACACCTTCAAACTCTCCAGCACGACTCCAGTCCTCACTCAAACCAAGTGTGAACACCTCACCGTTATCAGCAAACACATCATCAATCGCGGCAATCGTGAACGTCGCACCCACAGTCGCAACCACTGTCGCCGCCGAGTCGTAATCCACTTCTCGATCAGCCGTATCACCAACAACACCCACATTAACTGTCACGGTGCCGCCAGGCTGATCAGCCTCAGCCACCGGATCGCCATTCTCATCAACCGCTAGAACAACGTAGGTCCCTACGCCACCGTCTTCCGCAATACTCAGCGCATCAACGTACTCCGTCGATGTAAAGACCTGCCCTTCAAGCTCGTTAGTCGTCTCGATAACCGCAAACAGGCGAAGCTCATAAGCCGTATCAGGCGGGTTCGGTGCATCTGGATCTGTCTCATCAACGATCGCGTTGGTAACGCTATTCGCGGCAGGATCTGCCGCAATCGCTTCAAAGTTCGTATCGGTAATGTCGCCGATGCTAATAACCAGCGACTCGCTGCCCTCGGCTAGCGCATCATCGATCGTATCGATCGCGAACGTCGTGCTGTTCGTGCCCGCCGCAATCGTGACCTCAGCAACACCCGTAAAGTCCGTGCCGTCCTGAGCCACACCGCTGTAAACCAAGGCAACGGTAATGTCTGAACTCACATCAGCCGCGGGTTGATCGACCGCTACCGTAAACTCGTCAGATGTTTCACCCTCTGTAATCGTGTATTCGCCGGCAATGGATACAAGCGCCGTGTCCTCTGGACCCGTCGTTGTTTCATCGGTAATCGTATTGGTGACGCTGCTGGCGTCCGGATCCACGTCAATCGTGGGAAAGTTTGTATCGGTAATGGTCCCGATCGAGATCGTAAAGGTCTCTGCACCCTCAGCAAGTGCATCGTCAATCGTATCGATAGTAAAGGAGGTAGCGTTACTTCCCGCTGGAATAATCACGGAGCCAACACCCGTGAAGTCCGTGCCGTCCTGTGCAACACCACTGTAAGTGAGGGTGACGGTAATGTCGTTAGTAACACTTTCAGCCGGCTGATTAAGGAGGACAACAAAGGCACCAGACGCATCACCCTCAACGATGGTGTAGTCGCCCAGTATCGATACCAGGGCAGATTGCTGCTCCAGCAGGTCGACCTGACCCAACACATCCTCGAGAACAGCGAGCAATTCTTCTTCTGTAGTTTCACTGCCCTCGGCTAGAGCGAGTACGATTCGACCCAGGCGAACAAAGGTATGACCATTGTTGCCAGTAATGCCACCCGCCGCGGTTGCCTCCAAAGCACTCAGTAAGTCACCATCGCCCTCGAGCGCTGCCGCAACAGCAGCAATTGTCTCACTCGCCACCTCATTGTCGCTCGCATCGCCATCAAAAGAAAAACACTCCTCTGATGCAAAAAACTCGGTTTCCGCGCCAATGATGAAAGGCGTCTCGGAACTGCAGTCAATCTCCACAAAGGAGGCTGCAGCCGTAGTTATGATATCCCCTACCTGGATTTCATCCCCCACCTCAAGACGACGCACCTGCCCTTCAGGGCTCTTGACTACGGCATTACCTACAATCGACGCTACGGTACCCAACATTGAATCATTCCTCATACTCCCCTACCGATAACCTCTCATGAACATAAAAGCCACAATAGCGACCAAAGGGCAGTTTTTTTTATTTCCTCGGCTAACTCGGAGCGCCGCGTAAAAACAGTGCGAGTTGAACGCGGTCTCGCACACCGAGTTTTTGAAATACCACCGTCAACCGCGCCTTAACAGTCCGTTCCGATATATGTAATCGCTCGGCAATTTCGCGATTGCTACACCCGTCAGCAACGGCCTTGGCGACCTGTGTTTCACGCGGTGTAAGATCATCGAGCGAGAGCGATTGGCGCGCCGGTAGGCGCGCGACAAGTCCACCAGCACTGCTCATAAACCGCCGCATCAAGGTCACTGGTAACCAAAAGCCACCATTACTGACCGTATTTGCCACCAATCTCAGTTGAGAGGCGGCAGCAGCGACATGACAATAACCTCTTGCACCCCTAGCGAGCAGTGCAAACGCTTCCTCATCTTTGGGAAAGGGAACCATGCAAACGATAGGAATGGACTCATCGATCGATATGATTCGATCGATGACTTCAAGTGCCTCCTCAGCCTTCAAGCTGGAGAAATCCAACCAAAAAGTTGTCGCGGGCGTGAGACGGACACCCACAATTGATGATCGCAAAACAACAGAGCCAAGGGCCTCGATCCAGCGCGCCGCAGGCTCCTGAATGTGGGTTATAACCGTGTGTGCCACTAGCGCTCCGACAGTGCCAATTCTTTTGCACGTAGCACTGGCTTCATGAGGTAGGACAGCACCGTTTTCCGGCCAGTCAAGACATCTACATCCACCGTCATACCAGGGATAATAGGTTGCTCTGGTCCGAAATCGACATTTTTAGTTCGCACGGTCACTTCGTAGTAAGGCTCGTCATCCGAATCGAGCAATGTATCCACACCAATCTGCTCAATCGCGCCCTCCATGCCACCGTAAACGACGAAATCATAGGCCGTAAACTTGACATTGGCTCTTTGCCCGGGCGCCAAAAACGCGATGTCCTGAGGTTTAATGCGGACCTCCAGTAAGAGCGTGTCGTCAATAGGAACAATTTCCACAACATCTCTACCGGGCAATACAACACCGCCGATTGTGTTGTAGTGCAGCTGTTTGATGGTCCCGGTCACGGGTGCAACAACCTCTGTACTGCTCACCCTATCTGATAACCCCTGACCTGCTTGAGATAAGGCCGCAATTCGCGTGTACGTCTCAGCCAGTTGCTCACGCCGCTCGTTCAAGAACTCAAGTCGAACCGTCTCCATGTTACCAACGGCCTCCTCAATCGCCGCCTCGGATCGTCTAATACCCGCTCTCACCTGCGCCAACTCACCAGAGGCCCGGTTGACCTCACGTTCTAGCCTCAAAATTTCTATTTGCGATGCAGCACCTGACGCAATCAGCGGCCTCGTTACCGCTAGCTCGTCCCTCGCAAGCGTCTCCTCCCTAACAAGCTGATCACGCTTTGCCGCCAGCTCCCTAAGCTCCTCCTCACGTTGACGCTTTTGACGACTCGCGATGAGAACCTGCGTCTCAAGCTCCGCCTTGCTCGATTCAAAGAGTGCGACCTCCTCCTCGACCACCTCGGGTGCCAACTGCACCACTGCGTTCTCAGGGACAAACTCTCGCCCTGAAACCAAGGCATCAAGGCGACTTGCACGAATTTCAAGACCACGAAGCTCCGCCTGATTTTCTCCCAACGAGGCCTCAGATCTCGTTGCATCCAAACGCAGTAATACTTGTCCGGCGCTCACCACCTGGCCCTCTGCAACGAGTATCTCTTGCACAGTGCCGCCATCTTGAGCACCGACAATCTGCACCTGGCTAGATGGAATGACCTTGCCGGGCCCCCGTGTGACCGTATCAACGGTGGCAAAAGCACTCCAAACAGCGAGTAACGTTAGTGTTAACAGTACGCCATATAACAAACGCCTAGCAGCTGTCGGCTCTTGCTCTATTACGGCTTCCTCTGAGAGCTCGCGCCATCGGCGACCAACAGCCTCGCTTGCCTTCGACGCACCTCGCTTTTTATCTCGCAGCGGTAATTTGGCTTCTTCAGTCATCCGCGCGACCTATTTTGCCCTGTCGCAAGGCACTCACGACCGCGTCTGTTGCGCCATCGGCAACGACCTTCCCTCCATCGATAACCAAAATACGATCAACGAGAGCCAGTAACGAATTTCTATGAGTAACAACGATCAAAGTCCGCCCCACCATAAATTCTTTGAGGTTCTCGATGATGGTTCGCTCAGTTGCCTGATCAGTACCACCTGTCGGCTCATCCAGAATCAGAATCTGGGGCTCCGTCACTAGCGCTCGAGCCACCGCAATGCACTTTCTCTGCCCGCCGGAGACCGAGTCGCCACGCTCCGCTATCGGCATATCAAAGCCAAGAGGATGTCTGTTCACCCAATCCGCAATCCCCGCGCGCTCCACCGCTTTGATTAACTGCGCATCAGTAATCGCTGGTCGGCCAAGCGTTATATTTTCTCTCAACGTGCCAGAAAACAGGGTCACGTCTTGCGGCACATAGCCAACGGAGCTTCTGTATTCATGTGGATCCAGTTGCCTTATATCGACACCATCTACCCGTACCTCGCCCTCCGTCGCCTCAAAAAGTCCCAACGCTAATTTCGACAAGGTCGATTTACCGGAGCCCACGCGACCCAATACCGCAATGTGTTCGCCAGCCTCGATTTTGACTGAAGTGTCCGCGAGTGACTTAACCGCTGAATTAGGGTAGTGAAAACCAACATGTTTAAATTCGAAAGCTCCCGCAAAGGACTGCCGAGATATAAAGCTCGAATCCTCTCGGTACTCACTGGGCGTCGCAAAAAGATCATTCATCGCCCGCATGGCGACTTTGCCGTTTTGATACTGCGTTATAAGCGATCCGAGTTTGGCAAACGGCGCTGTCGCTCGCGAAGAAATCATCATGCACGCAATCAGGCCACCCATGCTTAGCTCACCCTTCGAAATGAGGTAAACGCCAAAAATCACCACAAACATCTGAACAAAGCGCTGCAGAGCCGAACTAATTTGAGACAACCACTGCTGCACGTTCTTTGAGCGTAGATTTTGACTCGCAAGAAATCGTGTCGCCTCTTCCCACTGACGTTGCATGACTGATTCAGCGCCCATCGCCTTGAGGGTCTCTAAACCCGATAGCGCTTCAATTAACGTCGAATTTCGCTGCGCACTCGCCGCATAGGTCGTCTCAGTGAGTCGTTCAAGCCTTGGTCGAAGCACCATCGCAAGGCCCAATAAAAGCAGAATCCCTACAATAATTGGAATCAGTAAGCTGGGAGAAATCCACGCGACCACCAAAAGAAAAACAAAGGCAAAAGGGATATCAATAAAGCCCGTAAGAGAAGCTGAGGTAGTCAAATCTCTGATAAATTCAAATGACCGAAGGCTCGCCGCATAGGATCCAACGGACACGGGCTTGTACTCGAGACGAGCGCCCAACGTCTTTTCCAAAATAGCTGCCGACAGATCCACATCAATACGCCGTGCTGAATAATCAAGAAAGTAACCCCGTGTGACTCGTAACCCTCCATCCGCCAGCAACGCGATTGCAAGGCCAAGCGCCAAAACCCACAGGGTTTCAAACGCAGCGTTTGGCACTACCCGGTCGTAAACGTTCATGATGAAAATAGGCAATGCCAGAGCAAGAATGTTTATGAAAAGAGAGGCAAAAAGGACATCTCGATACAATCCTCGATGTTCCCGGATGACAGACCAAAACCAATGTTCGGGCTGCCGGCTCGCGCCGCCCAGCTGCGAAGCTCGCAGGCGAAACTTTGGCCGGGCTAATAGAACGACACCAGTTGCGCGCTCGTTGATAACAGCGAGGTCACTGTGCTGCGAATCTGCGCCGGAGCCTGGATCAAAAACACGCGCCTGCCCACGCGAGTCAATGGACTCCATAAGGACACACTGATCATCCTCAAGTAGAACAATTGCAGGCAGTGCTGTTGGTGGCAGATCGGCCATAGAAATATTTTGCAACCGAGCTTTGAGCCCTGCTCGCTTGGCAGCGCGAATCAAAAAGTCGGGTGAAAAAGAATCGAGTGCAGTGGGTAAGCCCGCCGTCAGTGATTGCGGCGTTACCGAAATACCATGATGTTGTGCAAGCCGCTGCAGACACGCCACGAGGCACGCTCCAGAACTACTAGCTGCTGGCTGATTTTTACCGTGGGAAACATCTGCCTCCACCTAAAACACCCCCAGTGCATGCGCTGGCAAAAAAGCGCAAATGATCAGGCGAGGAGAAATTTTTGTTAGCGACTCCCGCCTTTTTCAGGCGATTGAGCCGCCTTGCGTCCGTTTACAATGTACCCAGAATAAAGTCGCAGTCAATAAAATCACCGCACCGCTCTGATGACCTGCAGCTATAATGAGCTCTACGTGCGACAAGACGGTGCTAATACCTAATACAATTTGCAGCGTAACAGCCGCCAAGAGCAGCGCAGCCGCTTTGCGCAGTCGCGCATCCTCCTCCTTGAGCCACGTCCGCAATGCCAGCCATATCAAAGTAGCGCCCGTGAAATAGGCCAGCATGCGATGATTAAAATGAATGGTGGTAACCTGCTCGAAAGCTGACGTAAAGCCTTGAGAGTAAAGCGCCGTCGGTATGAAGCTATCACCCATCAGCGGCCAAGTTGGAAACGAGAGACCGGCATTGGTGCCAGCCACGAACCCACCACTCAGAATCATGATGTAAACCAGAGCTAAGACCCAAAAGACACCTGAGCCCGCGTCCTTTCGTTGAGCTCGCTGAGGCGAGAATAAGCCGATCGTCAACCAAACGATATAAGCGTAAATAGCCACTGCAAGTCCGAGATGTGCAGTGAGTCGATACTGAGAAACATCCGGTCTGTCGACTAGACCACTCTTTACCATGTACCAGCCCATCAACCCCTGACAGCCACCCAGAATCAAAAGACCAAAAAGGTGGGGCTTAAGTGATGATTTCACCTTGCCAAGCCAAAGGAAGATCATGAGCGGCACGAAAAACATGACTCCGATCACCCTGCCCAGCACACGATGCAAATACTCAAACCAGAAAATCTGCTTGAACTCCGCAAGTGACATGCCTTGGTTCACTAATTGGTATTCGGGAAATAATTTGTACTGCTCAAACAAGTAAACCCAATCGGCTTTATTTAACGGAGGGACAACCCCCATGATCGGTCGCCAATCCACCATCGACAATCCAGATTCCGTGAGGCGTGTAACACCACCCAGCAAAATCATGCCAAAAATCGTGGCCGCGCAGATTACCAACCAGCGCCCAATTATCACGTCATCACGATGCGAAATTACTGCAGTCATCTTGTCCCCCAAAACAGCGGCGTTAGTTTAACAAACTGGAGACGTTAATCGGTGACTAAAGTAGACTCATGCGCTCAGCAAGGATGATGATCGATGGCGCTCCTACGTTTAAGTGATGCCGAGTTACATTTTGGCACCCAAGTACTCCTCGACAAAATGAACCTCACCATTTCGAAAGGTGAACGTTTAGGCCTGCTAGGGAGAAACGGCGTTGGTAAAACAACATTGTTCAAAGTCCTCACAGGAGAGCAGCAACTCGACGACGGCGAACGTTGGATCGATCCAGGTGTAAAGTTATCGCGGCTCGAGCAGGAACTACCGCTAGAGGGTCAAACCTCAGTGTTCGACTGGGTGGCAGGTGGCTTGTCCGAGATCGGTGAGTTGCTGGTCAAATACAACCGGCTAATATCGTCAAGCGATTCGGGTGCGTTAGACGAACTCTCCTCTGTGCAACTGGCCATCGACGAAAGTGATGGGTGGAGCAGTCAGAATCGCGTAGACACGACACTTACACAACTGGGTCTCAATGGTGAGGAATACCTGTCCAACCTTTCAGGTGGGTGGCGCCGGCGGGTCGCACTCGCACGGGCGCTCGTTTCTGAGCCTGATTTACTACTGCTAGATGAGCCCACCAACCACCTCGATATCCCAACGATAGTCTGGCTAGAGCAACAGCTTCAGTCGTTTCGAGGCGCCATCGTCCTCATCACCCATGATCGTCGATTTTTACAGGCCATTGCGAACAGGATCGGCGAGCTTGATCGAGGTTTATTAACTGTTTGGGAAGGTAACTATCGTGATTTCCTGAAGCATCGCGCTGAACAGCTGGCGGCAGAAGAGACAGCCAACGCACTTTTCGACAAGAAGCTCGCGCAAGAAGAGGTCTGGATACGTCAAGGCATCAAAGCTCGACGAACGCGCAACGAAGGGCGAGTTCGCCGGCTAGAAGCCATGCGAGAAGAGCGTATAGCGCGGAGACAAAAAACTGGCAAAGCCAATATCAATGTATCCGCTGGCTCGCTCTCTGGAAAACTCGTGGTCGAAACACAAGACGCGGGCGTTAACTTCAACGATCAATCGATCATAAAAAATGTAAACACCATTGTTCAGCGCGGCGATCGTGTTGGCATTGTCGGCAAAAATGGCGCGGGCAAAACCACGCTCATAAAAATGTTGCTGGGCGAACTCGCACCCTCTCAAGGGACCATAAAAATTGGGTCGAAATTAGAAGTCGCCTACTCCGATCAATTACGGGGCCACCTCGATCCCGAAGGGACGTTGATTGACAACGTGTGTGGGGGCCAGGAATTTATTGAGATTGATGGTAAGAAGCGCCACGCCATTGGGTATCTCGGTGACTTCCTATTCTCTCCGGACAGAGTGCGCGCACCGACAAAGGTGTTATCTGGCGGCGAGCGCAACCGCGCAATCTTGGCGAAGCTGTTTACGCAGCCTGCCAACTTGTTGGTGCTCGACGAACCCACCAACGACCTCGATATCGAAACCTTGGAACTGTTAGAAGAGGTATTGCTCGAGTTCAAAGGAACCATTCTATTAGTTAGTCACGATAGAGACTTTATGGATCGTGTCGTGACCAGCTTGCTGGTCATTAGCGAGGCGGGTGAGGTAGAAGAGCAGGCGGGCAACTTTTCGGATTGGGAAAGCCGTGGCGGGACGCTTGAGGGTAACGATGCGCAAAAAACCGAAACAGTGCCGTCAATAGTATCCAAGACCACCACAGACCAGCGGGTAAACGAGACTGCCATCACGCAATCAGCAACTCGAAAGCTTAGTTATAAAGAAACTAGAGAGCTGGAAAGTCTGCCCACGCTAATATCGGAACTCGAGGGTGAGCAGGCAATACTCGAGGCCAAGACGGCAGACCCTTCATTTTTTGCGGGTGACAGTAATGAAGTTTCAAAAACACTCGACCGGCTGACAAAAGTGAGCACATCACTCGATGAGGCATTGGAGCGACTAATCGAGTTGGAGGGTTGAAAGTAATTGCCTCGCCCGGGAGCAATAGCTCTCGAGGTCAGCAATATTCAAGGCCCGCAGTAGCCCCGAGTAAATGTACCGCTCTTCGCAGTCAGGAACCATTATCAAGCGGGGTTACCCACTTTGAGCGCCCCCCACTAACACTCCTTGAAATACGATCTTTTTGTGCTCCACTCTGTTAGCACTGATCTGCTGGAACGCTACTAGAGAACAGAGGCGACGGCGTCCACCACTTCATCCATATTCCGCTGATTTAAGGCTGCCACGTTGATGCGCGACGAATCGAGCATGTAAAGGCCACGCTCTTTACGAAGTCCTCTTGCCTGATCAACGGAGAGACCCAAAAACGAAAACATCCCTTTCTCTCGGGAGATGAATGAGAAGTCTTGGTCTGTTTTCTCAGAGAGTTTTTCTGACAGCTGGGTGCGAAGGTCGATCATCCGCGCACAAATTTCTGCAAGCTCGCTTTCCCATGATGCGCGCAAGGCTGCATCACTCAGCACTCGCCCAGCAAGCAAGGCGCCATGCGCTGGCGGCATCGAATAGACACGTCTCGCCGCACCGAGACCGTGACTGTGTGTTGCCGCCGCTGTCTGCGTATCTTTTCCGTAGAAGAGGGCCACCCCTGTTCTCTCACGATACAAACCGAGATTCTTAGAACACGAAGCCGCAACAATAAGCTCACCCAGACGACTTGCTAATAAGCGAAGTCCGGCAACGTCGGCATCCAGATTCGTGCCCATACCCTGATATGCCAGATCAACAAGAACAGCAAAGCCTTGTGCCTCTGCCATGTCGGCGATCAACCCCCATTGCTCAAGGTTTAAATCTGCACCCGAGGGGTTATGGCAACACCCGTGTAGGAGTACCACGTCACCTTTTTTTGCACTCTTTAGGTCACTGACCATATTTGCGAAATCCACTCCGTGGGAAGCGGGGTCGTAATAGCTGTACGTTTCAAACTTCAGTCCAACGGATCCCATCAGGGGGATATGCACAGGCCAAGTGGGGTTGCTGATCCAAACGGTCGCATCGGGCGCTGCGGCCGCCAAAACCTCTGAAGCGATTCGAAGCGCACCGCATCCACCCGGTGTCTGGATTGCGGTGATGTGAGAACCTTCTCCAACAAGTTCCTCCCCGAACACAAGTGACTTCATAGCCTGCAAATAAACAGCGTCGCCCGCAGCTGGGAGGTAGGCCTTGGTGATTTCGTCAGATACGAGCTGCCGCTGAGCTTCACGCACGGCCTGAAAAACGGGACAAACGCCCGCTTCGTCCATGTAAATACCGACAGTCAAATCAATCTTATTTGGATTCGGGTCCGCGCGACACTCAGCGGCAAGCCCAAGGATTGGGTCGGGTGATAAAACAGATAGTTGCTCTAACATCAGAAACTCTTAAACAAAAAAACAGGGCGAGAGTATACGGTATGGGTGTAGCTGCATAAATGCCTGATATCATCCGTCGATACATTCTTAACCGATCAAAAACAGACTGCCATGCCCACTAATCGACGCGATAATCTTTTCGCCGAATTACGTACTGAGAAGACGCTTTTCAGCTTCAATGATTCGGTCGTGGACGTCTTTCCTGACATGATCCAGCGTTCCGTCCCCGGGTACTCCACCGTGGTCAGAATGACCGGAATTCTTGCCGAGCAGTACGCGCAATCGGGCAGCTGCATTTACGACATTGGTTGCTCGCTAGGGGAGTCTATCCGGTCGGCCGAGCGTGCTCTTGGAAATACGAATCCCCACAGAAACTGCCGCCTGATTGGCATCGATAGCTCAGCGGCCATGATTCGACGAGCAAGGACACAGGTAGAAGCCTATTCCAACATCGAGTGGCTTGAAGCTGATGCCTTGGAGGTCGAATTTGCACCCAGCAGTGTCATGATTTTGAACTTCACCCTGCAATTTATACCCATCGAGCAGAGGCTTAGCCTACTTAAATCTATCCGTTCAGCGATGATACCGGGGGGGCTGTTGATCCTCTCTGAGAAGCTCACCATGCCAGACGCTGCCATCGATACCTTGATGATCGAGTTACATCATGACTTCAAGCGTAGCCAAGGTTACAGTGATCTTGAAATTGCGCAAAAACGGGATGCCATTGAAGATGTCCTTATTCCAGAAACGGCAGATACCCATAGCAAGCGCCTTTCTGAGGCTGGATTCTCTCGGTCCAGCGTATGGTTTCAGTGCCTGAATTTTGCATCATTCATTGCGATAGCCTGACCGCGGATGACCATACCCGAGGAACTCATATCAGATCTCGAAGTCTTCGCGAAGCGGTGGGAGGATCCGAAGCTTTGCGATTGGCTTCAGGTGCTGCCAGAACATCTCGCTCAGTCAATGTCAGAGAAGCGCTACGGCGACCTTAAGCGATGGCGCGAGTCACTGAGGTCGTTACCTGATATCAAAGCGACAAATGCCAAACTCGACGAAGCATACGTGCGAGTCAGTGGTGATATCCCCAGTGCCACCCGCGATGACACACTCGATGAATTGAAGCATGCGCTTCACGGCCTACACCCGTGGAGAAAAGGACCTTTCTCGTTATTTGGTGTAGATATTGAGACCGAGTGGCGATCGGATTTTAAATGGGAGCGTCTCGCGAGCTCGATATCATCGCTCACCGGCCGGCGGGTACTCGATGTCGGATGTGGTAGCGGCTATCACTGTTGGCGTATGCGAGGCGCGGGCGCCACGGAGGTTATTGGGATTGACCCCACACCACTCTTCGTTCTCCAGTTCAAAGCCATTCAAAAATATCTTCAAGAGCCGGCAGTCCATGTACTACCCCTGACGCTCGAACAATTACCGCCGAAGTTACGGGCTTTCGACACCGTGTTTTCGATGGGGGTGCTCTACCACCGGAGGTCACCGATTGATCACCTGACTGACCTCCGCGACGCGCTAAGTCCGGGGGGCGAACTCGTGCTCGAGACGCTGGTCGTGGAAGGAGACGAACATACTGTATTTGTACCACCCGATCGCTACGCAAAGATGGGTAACGTTTGGTTCCTGCCCAGTCCCTCTGCGCTCGAGCGCTGGCTATCGAAAATAGGCTTCAAGGACATACAACTCATTGACGTAAGCCAAACAACCCTCGACGAGCAGCGCTCAACATCATGGATGACTTTTCACTCGCTAGTGAACTTCTTAGATCCCTCGGATCACACCAAGACAGTTGAGGGGCACCCGGCTCCGCGCCGCGCAATTCTCACGGCACAACTGCCATAGCGCAAACGTTCCGTGGTGTTTAAATATCTCGGCATTAAAGCCAGCGTTAGTCGTCTGTCGCTCCACCTGACGTCGCCGCTGGACTCATCGGGAAGGTGGCTATTTTGCCCGAATCACTTCCATCGCTGATTTTTGGGGCGCCATGCTTCTCAACTTCGTCAATACGAATGATGGACTGCATTGGGATGTAACTTCGCTTTACACCAGCAAACTCAGACTTGAGCTTTTCCTCGCCCGGATCTACCAGAATTGCTGACCGCTCGCCGAACAGCATCTCCTCAATCTCGACAAAGCCCCACATATCACTCTGATAGATGTGCTTGGCGAAGACTTCAAAGATCTGCTTGCCGTTGTGGAAAATAATTTTGTACACAGGCTGATTGGACATGTGATGTTACGAGTTTACTTCAGGGCGCGCGATGCTACCACTTTTGCCAAAATTCTAAAGAGGCGATGCGGCGCTATTTTACGAACGAACGCGTATAATAGCGGAATACAAATCATTGGGCGAAAGTAAGTGAGCACAACAACACCCTCCAAGGTTTTCATCCAGACGCACGGTTGTCAGATGAATGAGTATGACTCTGCGCGCATGGGCGACCTTTTGCGGGAAAGTCACGGGCTCGAGCGCACAGAGAATGCGGAAGAAGCTGACGTACTTTTGTTGAATACCTGTAGCATTAGAGAAAAAGCCCAGGAAAAAGTGTTCCATCAATTAGGCCGATGGAAGTCAATCAAGGCAAAGCGTCCTGATGTGGTTATCGGTGTTGGTGGCTGTGTCGCCAGTCAGGAGGGAGAGGCGATAAGCGAGCGTGCACCCTACGTGGACCTAATTTTCGGCCCCCAGACACTCCATCGCTTGCCTGAGATGCTGGAGACTCGTAACGAACGGGATAGTGCTGTCGTCGATATCTCCTTTCCGGAGATTGAAAAATTTGACCGACTTCCCCAGCCGTCTTCGGACAGCGCCACCGCATTCGTTTCTATCATGGAAGGTTGCAGCAAGTACTGCACATTTTGCGTGGTTCCCTATACCCGCGGTGAGGAAGTGTCTCGCCCCGTTGATGACGTCATCGCGGAGATCGCGCACCTCGCATCGACAGGGGTGAAAGAAGTTAATTTACTCGGTCAAAACGTCAACGCGTATCGCGGTAAGAATCACAATGGGGAAATAGTGGACTTTGCTGAACTGTTGGGTCTGGTAAACCTAGTCCCCGGCGTTGAGCGCATTCGCTACACAACATCTCACCCTGTAGAGTTCAGCGATGCACTCATTGAGGCTTATCGAGATATACCCGCATTGGTAGATCACCTGCATCTACCCGTGCAAAGTGGTTCTGATCGCATTCTAATGGCGATGAAACGTGGCCATACTGTGATCGAATACAAGTCAAAGATTCGAGCACTTCGCAAAATTCGTCCCAATATCTCGTTGTCGTCGGACTTCATCATTGGATTCCCCGGTGAGACTGAGCAAGACTTCCTTGCAACGATGAAGCTGATTGAAGAGGTAGGATTTGATACGTCCTTTAGCTTTATTTACAGCGCCAGACCAGGCACCCCAGCAGCGGACCTTGAAGACGGCACTCCCGAGGACGTCAAGAAAAAGCGACTTCACCTTTTGCAAAGCCGCATCAACCAGCAGGCAATGGAGATAAGTCGCCGTATGGTTGGCACTAGGCAATGTATTCTGGTAACGGGGGTATCGAAAAAAGACCCCGGGCAACTCGCGGGTCGAACGGAAAACAACCGCGTGGTCAACTTCACCTGTCTCGATCATGAGCTGATCGGCGAGTTTGCGACTGTCGATATTGTCGACGCACTGCCGAACTCACTTCGCGGCGTACTTGTTAGTTGACATGCGTCACCAGCTCTGTATCTTCGCCTTTCCATACGTTATATGAGCGGCCAAACAGTCCTTGGACATTGACCCGACACCTCCTGAGCCCGACAGTCGGGAGGACATAGTATCCTCGTCTTTTACGCTTGAACCGGAGAACGCGAAGCACGTTGCACTGCTTTGTGGACATCTGAACACCCACCTGAAACTCATCGAAGATCGGCTCCGCGTTTCGATTAGCAACCGTGGCAACCACATTAAAATGGGTGGCCCCTCGGCTGCATGCCAGTCCGGAGAGAAGCTTCTCAAGAAGCTCTACTCGGACGTGACCAGAGGCATTCGCCTCAGCCCTGAAACGATCCACTTACAATTACAACAGGCTGACCTTGAGTTATTGCATGATCAGGTAAGCACCGATGAATCTGTCTTGGTCAAAGCCATAAAAACCAAGCGAGGTACGGTTAAGCCACGCGGGCACAGTCAGATCAGCTACGTTAAGGACATCGAACGGTATGATCTGAATTTTGGTGTAGGCCCCGCGGGCACCGGAAAAACCTATCTGGCCGTAGCCTGCGCAGTTCAGGCACTTTTGGAGGAGGATGTGAAACGCATCTTGCTCGTTCGCCCGGCGGTAGAGGCGGGTGAGCGATTGGGCTTCCTGCCGGGTGACCTCACCCAAAAAGTTGACCCCTATCTTCGCCCTTTGTACGACGCACTCTATGAAATGCTGGGATTCGAGACAGTGAGCAAATATATTGAGCGCAACATTATTGAGGTAGCGCCGCTTGCGTTCATGCGCGGTCGCACGCTCAACAATGCATTCATTATTCTTGACGAAGCACAGAATACGACTCGTGAGCAGATGAAAATGTTTCTCACACGGTTAGGTTTTGGCTCGACTGCTGTCATCACGGGTGACACAACACAAATTGACCTCCCGAGAGGTCAACCGTCGGGACTTGTTCACGCGACGCAAGTGCTCGATGGGGTCGATGGGGTTTCCTTCACATGGTTCGGTAAAAAAGACGTGGTACGTCACCCGCTTGTGCAGCGAGTGGTCAATGCCTACGAGGAACACGACGCGATAATGAGTTCAAAAGAGACCCTGCAGTCGTGAACCTTTCCGTCTATGTCGATTGCCACAGGCGAGAGGCACCATCACCCGACGCTTTCCAAACGTGGGTGGCCACCGCACTGTCGGGTGATCACTCGAGGTGGCGGCCGTCGGATGCTGCTGAAGTCAGTATTCAGATCGTCGACAGTGACGAAATGACACGGTTTAATCGGCAGTATCGTGGCAAAGAAACAGACACGAACGTCCTTTCTTTTCCGATCGATGCGGAGCTACAGCAACAAACCGGCTTACTGGGTGACCTCATTATTTGCAGCGATGTCGTGCAACGCGAAGCGCGCGCTCAAGCAAAGTTGCTTGAACATCACTGGGCACATATGACCATACACGGCACGCTTCATCTTCTCGGCTACGACCACATGACTGATAAGGACGCTGAAGTAATGGAGGCGATTGAAATTGCGCGTCTTGCTCGCTTGTCCATTCCAAACCCCTACAACCAACTTGAAACGCACAACTGATGAACACCAACGACACACGCAATAACGAATCTGAAGAACGCACTTGGCTGGATCGTTTAACACAGATGGTTACTGGGACGCCGTATACCAGAGCCGATCTTGAGGGTCTGTTGCAGCTTGCGGTAGACAATGAAGTTATCGACGATGATGCACGAAACATCATGGAAGGGGCGCTCACCGTCGGCGAGATGCAAGCGCGCGACGCAATGATTCCCCGAGCCCAGATGGTTGTCATACGATCAGGTGCAAGCTTAGACGAGGTGTTACCGCAAATCATTCACACAGGACACTCGCGTTACCCGGTGGTGGGTGAGGGAACAGATGATATTCAGGGTATCTTGCTCGCGAAGGACTTATTGCCGTTTCTGTTAAATCCGAGTGCTGATTTCGATATCGCCGCGCTATTGCGTCCGGCAGTTATTGTTCCCGAGAGCAAGCGTTTAAACGTTCTACTCAGGGAATTTCGACAAGCTCGTAATCACATGGCTGTCGTCATCGATGAGTACGGCGGCGTAGCTGGTCTTGTGACCATAGAAGATGTTCTCGAAGAGATCGTGGGCGAAATCGAGGATGAAACAGACTCGGATGAAGAAGTACAAATCCGCAAACTCACCGAGGACAGCTATTTTGTTCAAGCACTGACGCCCGTTGAGGACTTCAATGAAACGTTCAATGTCGAGTTCAGTGATGAAGAATTCGACACGATTGGTGGTCTTGTGCTGCAGGCGTTTGGCAGGCTGCCAACACGCAACGAGACGGTGACGTTTGACGGGCTCGAATTTCGTGTCATCAACGCAGACCAGAGAAAACTCAATAGCCTGCGCGTGACTATCATGAGCGAGCGCTGAATGATCATGCGCTGGAGCCAATTACAGCGCGCAATTTGCAGTCTCCTCGCGGGGCTCATTTTTACACTGGCGCTCGCCCCGTTTGATTTTAAACTTGCTTCGCTTATCAGCCTCGGGGTCTTCTACCTAGCACTCAACGGCCAGACTGCAAAACGTGGGGCAGCTCTGGGCTGGCTCTTTGGTGCGGGCTTCTTTGGCGCTGGCGTATCGTGGGTTTATGTCAGCATTAACGTTTACGGCAATGCGCCGATGCCACTAGCGCTTCTTCTCACGGTAATTTTCTGCGGCGGCCTCGCTTTGCTTCCAGCCCTGCAAGCAGCGGTTTTCTGTCGTTTAAGGTCAGAAAAAATGTTGGCAAGAATCCTGACATTCGGCGGCCTCTGGGTGCTATTTGAATGGGTGCGAACCTGGCTGTTAACAGGCTTTCCCTGGCTCTTCGCCGGCTACGCAGGCATTGACACCCCTCTGGCTGGATGGGCGCCCATCGTTGGTGTCTTTGGCGTCTCAATGCTGATCGGCCTTACTGCCGCGGCCTTGGCCGAAGTCTTACGACTTCGCACGCGCAGTACCGCGATCGCTTGGGCTGTGTGGACGGGCACGATACTCGCATCCGGTAGCGCTCTCCAGCAGATACCATGGACAAAGAGCACCGGTGAAACCGTAAACACGGTGATCTATCAACCCAATACATCCCTTCTCGACAAATGGGATCCGCAGAAAACGCAAGGTTTTCTGAGAGATTACCTTGTGCACGCGCAATCCTATTCCCGTGCTCACGATTTGCTCATTTGGCCTGAGGGCGCTCTGCCTATCTACCTAGATCAGGCGCCGAAATATATGTCGCGACTCAATAAAATTGGAGCGGAGAATGATGCCTCTATTGTCCTTGGTATCGGAACACGCGAGGGCCAGAAGCGCTTTAATAGCATTGTGACTCTCGGTAATGCGAGCGACGAATATCGAAAGCAAAAACTGGTTCCCTTTGGCGAATTTGTTCCCTGGGAGTCGCAGCTGAGAGGGTTAATCGCGTTCTTTGATCTGCCAATGTCGAACTTTTCGCGAGGTAGCAGGGATCAAGACAGCCTGACAATTGGTATTGGCACACTTGCCCCCTTTATTTGCTACGAAATTGTATACCCTGATTTCGTTGCAGGAGGCTCCGGCGCCAGCCCTATGCTGGTGACGATTTCCAACGATGCTTGGTTCGGAACCAGTCATGGACCTCATCAGCATTTTCAGATGGTTCGCTTTCGCTCGCTTGAGCTTCAAAAACCAACTGTCAGAGGCGCGAATAACGGCATTTCCGCTGTAGTATTGCCCTCGGGTGACGTCAACAAAACGCTTCCGCAGTTCACAAAAGGTAATTTAATCGCAAGTGTAGAGACTTACGAGGGACTGACCCCATTTGCACGCTGGGGCAGCTTGCCCATCGTCTTGATCAGCCTGTTATTTTCTGTACCGGCGATATCGCAAAGATTGGCCACAGCGACAACAAGAGTTGTCAGAAAAGTTGGCATAAAACCTCAGCGCTAAGCACGTCTATCCTGATAGACTGTCGCCGCACCCATTATTACCTACGCCAACATTAAGTTAATGAATCCAAGCCAATACCAACCAGAAATCCTCGAGACTGAGATTCAGTCCTCATGGCTTGACGAAAAAGCCTTTGCAGTGGACGCCGATACCAGTCGCGAAAAGTTTTATTGCCTTGCCATGTTCCCTTACCCCAGTGGCAAATTACACATGGGGCATGTTCGCAACTACACGATTGCCGATGTCATCGCGCGCTACCAGCGCATGATGGGAAAAAATGTATTGCAACCGATGGGTTGGGACGCTTTCGGGCTGCCGGCAGAAAATGCCGCGATCCAGAAAAAAGTCGCGCCCGCCGCCTGGACGAAAAGCAATATTGCTGAAATGCGTCGGCAGCTACAGCGTCTTGGATTTGCGTACGACTGGGATCGTGAGCTCGCCACCTGCACACCTGAGTACTACCGCTGGGAGCAATGGTTCTTCACTCGGCTGTATGAAAAAGGCCTAGTTTACAAGAAGATGGCAACGGTTAACTGGGATCCAGTCGACCAGACCGTATTAGCTAATGAGCAGGTAATCGATGGTCGCGGTTGGCGCTCAGGTGCTGAAGTAGAGCGAAAAGAAATCCCACAGTGGTTTATTCGAATCACGGACTACGCTGAGGAACTCCTTGAGAATCTCGATAAACTCGATGGCTGGCCCGAGCCTGTTCGCCTTATGCAGCGCAATTGGATTGGCAAGAGTCGCGGTGTTGAGCTCAGTTTCGAGCTCGAATCATCAATCGCAGGTCTCGACAAGATCGACGTCTATACGACCAGACCCGATACACTGTTTGGCGTGAGTTATCTCAGCCTTGCGGCAGAGCACCCCATTAGCCTCGAGTTAGCTCAGAACAACCCTGCACTCGCGAACTTTATTGCCGACTGCAAAAAAGCCTCGGTAGCAGCCGCCGATATGGCGCGCGCTGAAAAGCTCGGTATGGATACAGGGATTCGCGCACGTCACCCGCTGACGGGTGAAGTCATACCGGTTTGGATCGCCAACTATGTACTCATGGACTACGGATCGGGCGCCGTGATGGCAGTACCTGCGCACGATGAGCGCGATTGGGAATTTGCGCGGCAGTACGACCTGCCACTTATAACCGTCATCAATGACGACAGTGGACAACCTGCTGATGTAACAGAAGCCGCCTACACCGAGCGCGGCACACTGACCAACTCAAATAGCTATGACGGCCTCGGCTTTAACGAGGCTTTCGATCAGATTGCGCAGGCGCTCGAGGATAAAGGGCGAGGCAAAGTAACAACGCAATATCGACTACGCGATTGGGGTGTATCGCGGCAACGTTATTGGGGAACGCCCATCCCCATGTTGAATCTTGAGGATGGCGGTGAAGTGCCAATCCCCGCAGACAGACTACCCTCGTTACTCCCAGAAGACGTGATCATGGATGGCGTCGCGTCGCCAATAAAATCCGACCCTGAATGGCGCAAGTTCGAGCTGGATGGGATCAATTGTGAACGCGAGACCGATACCTTCGACACCTTTATGCAATCGTCTTGGTACTACGCTCGCTTTACTTGCCCCGACTATGATCAGGGGATGCTCGACTCAGACGCTGCAAACTATTGGCTGCCCGTTGACCAATATGTGGGTGGTATTGAGCACGCCATCTTGCACCTTTTATATGCACGCTTTTTCCACAAGCTGATGCGCGATGAAGGCCTAGTCAACTCAGACGAGCCTTTCGAGCGCCTACTTACGCAGGGCATGGTGTTAAAAGATGGCGCCAAGATGTCGAAATCCAAGGGTAATACCGTCGATCCACAGGAGCTAATCGATCGCTACGGAGCAGATACGGTGCGGCTATTTAGCATGTTTGCTGCACCGCCCGAGCAATCTCTTGAGTGGTCAGACGCAGGCGTCGATGGATCACATCGCTTCCTCAAGCGCTTGTGGCGCCTAGTTCAAGATGCAGAGCCCGCATCCACCGATGCACCGAAGGTAGTAACACTGAGCAAAGCTCAAAAAGCCTTGCGGCGAAAAACGCACGAGACCATCGTCAAAGTCAGTGATGATTATGGTCGGCGACAAACCTTCAATACAGCTGTCGCCGCAGTGATGGAGCTCTGCAACGAAGTCAGCAGGCATGAGGGAGACA
Organism: Luminiphilus sp.; assembly: GCA_965660865.1. Classification (GTDB taxonomy): domain Bacteria; phylum Pseudomonadota; class Gammaproteobacteria; order Pseudomonadales; family Halieaceae; genus Luminiphilus. The sequence continues at coordinate 41,419 of CBFIBL010000067.1, read as the reverse complement.
CAGCCGAAGACGCAAGCGTCGTCCATGAGGCATTATCTACCGCAGTCTTACTGCTATCCCCGATTGTGCCCCACATCAGCGAGGCGCTTTACGAAGTCTTAACCGGTGATCGGATTCTATCCGCTACTTGGCCCGTGGTTGACGAATCAGCGCTTACCCGTGATGAGATTGATATTGTGGTGCAGGTCAACGGAAAAGTAAGAGCAAAGATTGCTGTAAGTGCCGATGCAAGCAAAGACGATATTGAGGGAGTGGCCTTGGCTCATGAGAATGTTCAGCGTTTTACTGAGGACGTCACGATCAGGAAAGTCATTGTCGTTCCGGGAAAACTCGTCAATGTGGTTGCTAACTAAGCTTTGCCGGCGATCGCCGACTCGGGTGAGCCTTGTTGCTCTCCTTGCACTGACCCTTGCACTGGCCGGCTGTGGCTTTGAGTTACGCGGTCAAAACGCTCGAGCCGTTACGCTGGGGCAGTACCCAATTTCCGTCGTGAGTCCTGCACCGAACAGCGAGTTCACGTCACAGTTGCGCACTGCGCTTTCCCGGCTTGGCGCAACTGTCGTCGAGCCATCTCAAGCGACCCTCGTTGTGCAAGTGGGGATAGAACGCTTTGAGCAGCGAAACCTTTCACTCACTGCGAGAGCGCGCGCTGCAGAGCTGGAAATCCAAGCCAGTGTTGAATTTTCGCTCCAGCTTGGTGAGAAGTGGCTTGTTGAGGGCGAGACACTGACAGTTGTCGATCAAATGCTCAACGACCCGCTTAATGTCGTTGGAAAAACCGAAGAGCTCAGACTTCTGCAGGCTGAATTGCGCTCTACTTTGGTCGACGCACTTACCCGTCGCATTGACTACCGACTCGAAGCAGACAATGCAGATAAGACCTGAACAACTGGGTCAGTTTCTCAAGCAAGGCTTGTCGTCTTGCTACCTCGTTACGGGAGCTGAGCCCCTGATTATTCAAGAATGCGCGGATGCCATTCGCCGTGCCGCGCGCGAGCAGGGCTGCGTCGATAGAGAACGTATCGACACATCTGACAAAACCGGTTGGCAAAATCTTGTGCAAAGCGCCAGCGCCATGTCGCTATTCTCAGACCGTAAGCTGATTGAGGTTCAAGTCGAAAGTGGCAAACCCGGTACCGAGGGTAGTAAAGCGATTCAAGAATATCTATCGATGGAGTCTGACGATATTTTGCTAATTGTTGCGGGCAAAATTGATAAACAGTCACAACGCGCCAAATGGTACACGGCTTTAGATCAGCGCGGCGCGATAATCACAGTGTGGCCTGTCGGTCGCAAGGAAATGCCTTCATGGATTCAAGCCCGACTCAAGCAACGAGGAATGTCGGCCGATCGTGACGCGGTAGCGCTTCTTGCGGAGCGTGTAGAGGGAAACTTGCTGGCAGCGGCGCAGGAAATTGAGAAGTTGACACTGTTGGCCAGTGACTCACATCTTTCAATCGAAAAAATTGCCGAGTCGGTTGGCGATAGTGCGCGCTACACCGCGTTTGGCATGGTCGATACTGCACTTGCTGGCGATGCGCGCAGTGCACTAAAAGCACTGCGGGGCTTGAAAGCCGAGGGCAATGCTGCACCCGTTATCCTCTGGCCGCTCTCCAAGGAGTTGAGGCTGCTTATCGATGCCGAATCTGCTGTCCGCAAAGGCACATCACCCGCGATTGCACTAGATCGCTTGGGTGTCTGGCGAAGCCGTGTCAACCTGCTGCAGTCTGCGCTCGGGCGACACAACCGAGAGTCCCTCGAAGCCTGTTTATCGCTTAACTTTGCAGCCGACGGTAGTGCCAAAGGTTATATGCCGGGCAACTGTTGGAACTACCTTGAATCGCTGGTTGTAACGCTGGCTACAGGAGCGCCCTCTGCCATGCCGCGGCGTCGCGCATAAACTCCGACAAGGCTAACCGTGCCCAGTGCGGCTGCTAGAGCAAAAGCCGTAACAAAGCCCAACCACTCTGCAATAGCCCCGTGAGTCGCTGCGCCGAGAGCAGGTGCCGCCATCATCGTCATGGACCAAAAGCTCATAACGCGGCCATGATAACCAGGTGCAATCATCAACTGCGCCAGCGTCTGGCAAGCGGTTCCCGCAAGGGTGGTTGACAAGGTCAATAACCCCACTAAAACAAACAAGCTTGATAGCTGTGTTATCCATGCGAGACTCGAGAGGAGGCAAGCGGCAAAAAATATGGCCGTCATGCTCATGTTGAACAAATAGCGAATGTCGGCCTTCAAACGACTCATGATTAAACCGCCCAATACCGCGCCACTGCCAGCTGCTGCTGTCAGCCAGGCGAGCTCTGCGGGACCACCGGCGATCAACCGACCCGATATCGCTGGCAAGAGCTCGACAAAACTCCGACCTAAAAATCCATTGATTGAGGTCAGTAAGAGAATAGTGATTAATGACGCCGTGCCTATTACATAGCGAAGTCCATCGATAAATTCGCTATTCATACTGCCGTGAGTCCGTTTTTTGCGCGTGCCGACACCACCCAATGAGCTCATAATCAAACCCGCAGCGGCAAATATAAAGACAGCCATTGTCCAAGCCCAAACAGCGCCCGTTCGAGCAATGACGGCCGCGCAAAGAGCTGGACCCAATATGCGTGCAATATTGAATGACATGGCCGTCAGCCCCACCGCACTGGGAAGTGCCTCACGTGGCACGAGTAAAGGTACGAGAACCAAGCGCATCGGGCTGTGCATTGCCGATACAGAACCCAATGCTGTCGCCAAGATCAGTAATACAGGTACAGTGAGGATGCCAAAGTAGGTAGTCATCGCACCACTCATGGCAATCGCGCCATGAATAAACATCGACCACATCAAACCATGTCTAGGATTTATGCGATCTGACTGAATGCCAAAATACGGCGACAAAACAAGTGCCGGTGCCAGCATGAGTGCACTAACGACACCAACCCATAACGCCGACTGCGTCAGGACCCACGCGTTCCAACCTAGGAGGAATCGCAGCATCCAGGTGCCCAAACCTGAGCACCAGCTAGCCGGGTAATATCGCCTGAACCGCGGCTCATTTAATGCCGAATGCTTCACCTGTCGCTTTTCACGACACACAAATAGTGCCTCTCTTGCTTTTCAACTGCAATAGAACTACTGTTTATTTATACAGTATCTTTACTGGTGCTTTTTTGGGTAGCACCAAATCAACTTTACGGAGCGCATCATGAACTACTCCATCGAACAGATCATTAATCGTCCTGATACATGGAAAGGCGTCGATAACCATACAAATTCTCGCGTTATCTTGACTACTAACTCCGCCAATACAGATTGGCACAATAGACAGAGCGTACCAACGGGTTTCGCCTCTCTGGACGAAGAATTACAACTCGGCGGCTGGCCAAAACATGGCGCTGTTGAGGTTCTGAGTGATCACGACGGCGCTGAATGCATGGGGCTATTTCTACCAACCATGCAGCGGCTTTCCAGCGAAAAGCGCTGGCAAGCCTTTATCGATTCACCACACACACCATACGCACCGCTACTGCGCGCGCACGACATCCCCTCAGAGCAAATACTGATGGTTCACCCCAAGCATCGGGACGAGACTTTATGGGCGGCTGAACAAGCTGTCCGCAGCACTACTTGCAGTACAGTATTTGTATGGTTAGGGAGCACTCACTATCGTTACGCCGAAATACGAAAGCTACAACTTGCTGCTGCGAGCACCGATACGCTGCTTTTTCTCTTTAGATCGAGTGATGCGCTGAAAGATGCCACACCCGTTTCTCTCAGGCTGCATATCAATGCTTACCGTGAAGTCACTGTCGTTAAGCAGCGCGGTGGTAAACGCGAAGTTGAGATACAGCTACCTGAAAGTCACCTGCTCAAAATACAGACCGCGCAATCACACAATAAAGCTGTTGCGACAAAGACCGGTACATTCCTGACACCCGTCGCCTAATCCACTTCTGCGATTTGTTTCCCCTTCCCCGGGCTCGGCTCCCCTCCGAGCGTCCGGGGCACCCTCACCTTCGGCAAGCATTCAGTCTGCATCGCACTGACTCACACAACCAAACAGTTCACGCCTGCGATATGCTTAGGAAATACCTAAACGCAGTCACCCAATGCCCGACTTACCGATTAGTCTCGACATTCTGACCATTTTGGTCGCAACCAGTTTTATGGCATCACTGCTGACTGCCTCCGTGGGAATTGGCGGTGGTACGCTCGTACTAGCGGTGTTGGTTGTAACGGTTCCCATTACAGCAGTCGTACCACTCCATAGCGTCGTGCAACTCGGATCAAATACTGGAAGAACAGTCATGACCCGACGCCATATTTCAAAGCAGCTATTTTGGCCGCTAGTCATCGGCGCGGTAGTTGGAACCTTAATTGCAGCGCCACTCTCCGCGTTTTGGCTGAACGAATTGCAGTTAACGCTACTACTCGCCACCTTCACACTCATCGTGACTTGGCTTCCAATACCCGTCGTAAAAACGCACAGCACGCGCCACAACTTAATTTTTAGCGTTGCCGTGAGCTTCATTGGTGTTTTTGTGAGTGCCACTGGACCTTTAATCGCGGCTTTTCTCCGGCATCAGGCGGCGAATCGAAAAGAGCTCGTTGCCACCATGGCCTCAAGCGTCTCAACAATGAACTTTCTACGCATCGCCCTTTTCAGCAGCCTCGGCTTCTTATGGAGCGAGTGGATTTTAACTCTGGCTCTCATGATTGCCGCGGGCTTTGCTGGAACACTCATCGGGTTACAACTTCTCGGAAGACTACCTGAAAAGCTGTTTCAAACCAGTTTGAAGCTGCTTTTAACGGTACTGGCGCTATCGATGATCATCCGAGCCTTTTGAATTGGCGTTAATATCTTGCACTGGCTACGCGCTCACAATGCTGAGCCAGTTAGCATCATCCCTCTGCTAGTTGCGAGGCAACCATCGCATCGATGTTATCTGCGAGCTTATTCAGAGGTACCGGCCCACTTCCAAGTATCGTGTCGTGAAACAACCGGATATCGAATCGATCACCAAGGCGCTCTCTCGCTGCCTCGCGCAGCTCAATGATGCGCAACTTACCGATCATATATGCCGTGGCTTGACCCGGCATCGCGATGTAACGCTCGATCGCCTTGACACAGTCGTACTCGGCATTCGGCGTATTCTCAACTAAGTAGTCAATGGCCTCTTCCCGAGTCCAGCGTTTGCTGTGGATACCCGTATCCACTACCAGGCGCGCAGCACGCCAAAGCTCCATTGCGAGCTGACCAAATCGTGAATAAGGGTCCTCGTAAAACCCCATCTCATATGCGAGCTGTTCGGAATATAAGCCCCAACCTTCGGTGAATGCGGTGAAACTTAAGTAGCGCTGAATATCAGGCACCCCCTTAAGTTCAGCAGTGATAGCTCGCTGCAGATGATGCCCCGGTAACCCCTCGTGAAAGGCTAGGGCCTCTAAATCAGTTTTTGGCATAGCCGCCATATCATACAAATTGGCATAAAAAATACCGGGGCGAGAGCCATCCGGCGGAGGGCTTTGATAAAAAGCCTTCCCGGCATTTCGCTCTCGAAAAGGCTCCACGCGCTTCACAATTAACTCGGCTTTTGGCAACACCCCAAAATAATCGGGCAGCTTCTTCTCCATTCTAGAAATCGCACGACGCGCATTGGCAAGGTAGGCGTCTCGTCCCTCATCGGTATTCGGAAAACGCAGCGATTGATTCTCTCGGACAAATACGAAAAACGATTGCAGATCCCCCTTTGCGTTGACCTGCATCATGATCTCTCGCATTTGATCGTGAATTCGCGCGACATTATCAAGACCTAACTGATGGATTTCTTCTGCCTTGAGGTCTGTCGTTGTGTACCAATTTAATAATCGCTGATAAAAAGCGTCGCCCTCGGGTAGCCGCCATACACCGTCATGAGGTGACGCTGATTCACGCTGCTCTTCGATTACGCTGATGAACCGCTGATATGAAGGCTTAAAAACATTAACAAGAGCTGCTCTACCTTCGTTTACTAGTCGAGCGGTTTCATCCTCAGGTAACTCGAGTGCCGCTACTTTCTCTTGGAAATCTGCCCAGACCGGTGACACAACCTCCGAATCATCAAAGGGCTGACCGCTTATTACGTTACGGGAAGACTCCAAAATCGCCGGATACATCCAGTCAACCAAATAGAACCCTTTATCCGCGCGTAGTTTGAGTTGATCGATGACCTCCCCTAAATAGGCCTCCACATTTTTAATACGTTCAATGTAGGCCTCGGCATCGTTCAAATCAGACACACGATGAATGTTGATTAGCGAACTGGGAATTTGCGTATGCGCCCCACGGTATTGATGGATTGCATAGCGATGATGGCGAAAATCATCCATTGCCAACGAACGCTCTAATGACATTCGGTAGAGGTCTAGCGAGAGCTTTCCAGCAGGAGGCAGTGCTGCTCGATCAAACGCAGACAAGTCGACTAAACCCTGCTCCATACGCAAACGCTCTTCATCATTGAATTTCTCCGAAAGAGGATTCCACTCGCCGTGACGATCCTTGATGCCCAGATAGCTGGCAGTGAATGGTCGTCGTGAGAGATCACTCGCAAACACATCAGCGAGATAGGCGTTCAGGCGCTCGTGCTCGGACATCAAAGCGTTTGCCTCGTTACCCGCACTACTTAGCTCCCTACCCGAGAGCACTCCCTCCTCGGTAGGCCGCCTTGTGTCGGTTTGATCGCAACCTGCCAGTGAAAGACCAAAAATACTAATACTGACAAGCAACAGAATGTTTCGATTCATCATGACTATCCGCACTCGATACGATAAGGCAAGAGCATATCTTAGTTGGGGCCGTAACTCGGAGCGTCGTTTGTTCTTGCCTCAACAAACTCCGAACTTTAAGGTCTACCCACAAGAAGTGGAGAGTAAATTGTGTCGCAAAGACCTGTATCAACCGATGCGCAAACGCATCTCAATCAAAGCATCGCCGAGACGCTTGATTCCACTCGCTCGCGCGCAACGGAGAAACGCCATAACAAAGGCTACCGAACGGCACGAGAGAATTTACAGGACCTAGTCGATGACAACAGCTTCATAGAATACGGTCAGCTAGCGGTTGCAGCACAACGCGATCGTCGTGATCCATCCACACTTCGTGTCGATACTGCTGCAGACGGAGTCATTACAGGCACTGCAACGATCAACGCCGCTGTTTGTTTGAATGAACGCACCAATGTAGCCGTTGCAATCTACGACTACAGCGTACTCGCTGGAACCCAGGGCTTTTTCCACCACCAAAAACTCGACCGCATCTTTGAGATTGCTGAGCGCGAGCGACTGCCGTTTATTATGTATACCGAGGGTGGCGGCGGACGGCCCGGCGATACCGATGTAAAAGTCAATATCGCAGGTCTTAACAGCACCTCCTTTAGCCGCTGGGCTGGTCTCACCGGAAAGGTGCCGCGCATTACCGTAAATAATGGCTATTGCTTTGCAGGAAATGCGGCGCTCTTTGGTGCGGGCGATATTCGCATCGCCACCAAAAGCTCATCCATAGGTATGGCGGGTCCGGCGATGATTGAAGGAGGTGGTCTTGGCGTATTCCATCCAGATGAAATCGGCCCTGTTAATACACTCTGCAATGTTGGTGCCATAGATCTCCTTGCAGAAGATGAAGCGCATGCTACGGCGCTCGCGAAGTGGACGTTGAGTTACGCGCAGGGACTCACTGCGCCGGGGACTGTCGCGGATCAAGCAGCGCTTCGAACATGTCTCCCGGAAAATCGTCGAATGGCATACGACATCCGAAAGGTAATGGACGTCTTATTCGACCAGAAGTCGGTCCTCGAGCTGCGACCTGTCTATGGCCGTGCGGTGGTAACAGCGTTTGCGCGAATCGAAGGTCATCCCGTCGCTGTTATTGCAAGTGACTGCCGACATTTAGGTGGCGCTATTGATGTCGACGCTGCACGGAAAGCGGGTGAAATGATGGAGTTAGCAAAGCGTTGGCGCTTACCGATTGTATCTCTCGTTGATACGCCCGGCTTCATGGTGGGCCCTGAGAGCGAGGCCATGGGTGCGGCAAAGATCATGCCTGAACTCTTTAATACAGCCGCTGGCGTAACAACACCGTGGGTAGGACTCTTCCTCAGGCGTGGTTATGGCTTGGGCGCAATGGCGCTCGTTGGTGGCTCCTTTGAGTTTCCAACACTTACGGCGAGCTGGCCGCAAGGCGAGTTTGGCGGCATGGGTCTTGAAGGCGCTGTTCGCCTCGGGTTCAAGAAGGAGCTCGAAGCCACGCCTGCTGGCGATGCCCGCGACGCATTGTATGAAAAACTCGTTGCAGAGATGTATCAGAAAGGACGTGCAACCGAAGCCGCAGCCTATCTCGAGATCGATATGGTGATCGACCCTGCACAAAGCCGCGCGGTGATACTGCGAGGCCTTGGATTTTAAGGGCACAATCTTCAAACCTTTCGTTTTTAAGCGATGGATAACGCCTAAATTAGCGCAAAATACCAATAATGCCGTACCGCACTTGCTCATAAGAGCTCATCATAATACTGTATAAATAAACAGTATTATGATGGCTTAAGTGCTCTGGCTTTGCGTATATTTTCCAAAACTCCCTCTTGAAGCGTTGGTTTCCAAGCCGGCGTGCAATGACGATGCTCTACGGGTCGTCATTGAGGGGCAGCGCGCCATTACTTGCGACGATGAAGTGGAGGCACTCGGAGTAACGCCGGGACTCAAACAATCTACCGTGAGCGGCTTACTCAGTGGTCATCCGCTTAAACTACTACCCAGAGAGCCCGAAGAAGAAATCATAGTACTCAAGCGCCTTAGGCAATGGGCCTATTCAATTACCCCTACCCTTACCTTATGGCGAGATGATTGCCTTCAGTTAGAAATCGGCCGTTGCTTATTAGTCCACGGCGGCTTAGAGCGCTTGATCGAAAAGATCACTGCCGAACTCGACCGACGCGGCTTTACCACACATATAGGTATTGGGCCGAGTCAAGAAAGTGCTTGGCTATTCAGTCAAACCAGTCTCACTCCTGAAGTATCGCAACTGGATGAGGGTGCATCATTAGAGACCCGACTCGACTCCATTGCCCTTCATCGACTTGATTCGTTTGAAAAAGATGTCTCTGCGCTCAATAAGGCAGGGATTCATCGCTTCGGTGAACTCCTAGCACTCCCCCCAGAAAGCCTAAAGCGGCGCTGTAGTCAGGCGTTCTGCAACTGGATAGACCGACTCCTGTGTCATGTCGAAGTTGCCGTAGAGGACTTCCATCCGGAACCTGAGTACAGCGATATTACTTGGCTGGGTTATGGCTCCACGAATAATCAGGAACTTATCTACCCCATGGATCAGCTACTTCAGGACTTCTCACAATTCTTGAGAAACACCCAACTACAAACACAGCATATACGCTGGAACTTTATCGCAACCCAAGGTGAAAGTGCTTGGTTAGACGTGCACAGCAGTGAATGTCATAACGATCCGAAGCGTTGGTTAGAGCAATCACGGCTAAAACTAGAGCGACTTCAGTTTGATGATCTGATCGAGGGTATTTCACTCACAGCCTGCGAACTCAGCTTAGCGCAACTAACGACGCAGGATCTGTTTCTCGAGTCCAAACACCAAGAGCCTTTATCGCAGCTTATTGACCGTCTTCGTAGCCGGCTTGGTTTTCAGGCAGTGTCGCATGTTTACGAACGTGCTGAGCACTTACCCGAACACTGCTCGTTTGCGGACCCTAACCAACTTGTGGCGCCGACAGCCAAAACGAAAAACCTGCGCCGTCCTTTCTGGTTACTCGACGCTCCGCACCCTATCAGTCAACGCGGCAATCAACTGTATTGGCTAGATGCACTAGAGATTATCAGCGGACCCGAGCGTCTCGAAGACTGTTGGTGGAGCCAGCCTACGAGCCGGGATTATTACATTGCGAAAACAGGTGCTGGCCAGCCAGTTTGGATCTTTCAAGACCGACACAATCGCTGCTGGTTCCTACAGGGGATATTCGAGTAACGATATATTTCACAAATATGACTCTTTTATTTCAAAAATATTTCAGTTAAGTTACACAAGTAGTACTAAGTACGTGTGGATAACCACATACCGCTGTGAAGCGATAGCACGCCGTGAGGCGTAAGGAGAAGAAAATGAAAAAAATGAAGAACTTAGTAATAGGCCTCTGCGTTACAGGAGGCATGTACACCTCAGGAGCATCCGCTGAGGTTGTTCAAGACTGTATATTAAGCGGCGAAGTCGTCAGCGTTAATCAGCAGTCCTCTGACAAGATGCGCGTCCGGTTCCATAAGATGGAGCACGGTGAACTCGCAAACTGCAATTTAAAAGGCCGAGCCAAGCGCGGTCGAGTCGATGCAGATATTACGATGGCAGGCCTTGAGCTACCGAAAGGCTCAAAGGTCACTTATGCTTTCCAGCAAACACGATCAGAAGCCAATTGGCAGCTGCTCAGTGTTCAGCGTCCTGTTTTGCTGACGTCAAAAGACTAAGTCGCAGACAATCATTACGGCGCCACCTGGATTAACTCCACGTGGCGCTTTTTATTGCCTGATTCTTTTTGCCTGATCCTCAGACCCTATTAAGACAGTGACGGCATATCGGCAGTGCGTCACTGGTCTGTCACTGGCCAAATCAACTCAGACGTATCGAAACCAAGCTGCTCACTTTTCGCCAAAAATGCTTCTCGTACCGACGCACTCACCTCGGGCTCGCGCGACAACAACCACAGATAGTCGGTGTTATAGCCCGCGACAAACGCGTAACTGTAGTCCTCAGCCAACTCAAAGACGGCGTAGGTTCCGTAGAACGGGCCAAAGAACGAAACCTTCAAGTGAGCAACATCCTCAGCTCCCATCGGCTTAGCAACACCCTCAGCTTGGCGCCACTCTCCCTTCTCTGTGTTAAACCCTTTGTTCAACACTGAAATCGACCCATCTTCATTGGCCGCATAGGTCGCTGTGACGCGCTCGAGATTGCGCTCAAAACTGTGGTCCAAGCGGGCAATTTCATGCCAGGTCCCCAAGTAGCGCTCGGAGTCAAAGCCAGTAACCGGTGTCACACCATCGGGCAAACCAGTACAGGCGCTGAGAAGAAAAAGCGATAACACACCAAGTCGCTTGAGCATGTGATGACCTCCTTATTGGCAAATCACTGACAGAGTATGAACGACTACCCATTGTGATATGAGGATTATTTTAAAAAGCTTTATACTGTATAAAAATACAGTATTTTTAAAATGTCATACGCTGAACTTCACTGCTTAAGCAATTACAGCTTCTTACGGGGAGCTTCGCACCCCCACGAGCTCGTGGAGCAAGCGGCGCACCTGGGTTATTCAGCACTCGCTATTACCGATGAATGCTCACTGGCAGGTATTGTCAAAGCGCACGTCACGGCCAAAGAACTTAACTTCAAACTCATTATTGGCAGCGAATTCACGATTAGCGAGGGCTTAAAGCTGGTCGCCATCGCACCCTCACGGGCGGCCTACGGCGAATTGTCTAGCCTGATCAGCCGGTCTCGACGACGCAGTGAAAAGGGCCAGTATCTTACTCACTTAAGGGATATCTATTTTCACTTAAAACGCTGTTTCATCATTTGGCTTCCCAGTGATGTGGATAGCGAGCGCCATCACGCAGAGGCGCTCGCACGGCGTTGCCCTGACCGATTTTGGATTGGTATCCACCAGCTCTTGAGACATGACGACCTGCTGAGACTCGAAGAGATACAAACACTCGCGGATGAAATGGGCGCACCAACACTTGCTTGCGGCAGCGTTGAAATGCACTCTGCGAGCCGGAAGATGCTGCACGATGTCGTCACCGCAATCCGCCACAACACTGCCATACAGGATTTGGGGCCACGCCGACTACCAAACAGCCAGCAACACTTGCGACGGCTCGACAAGCTCATACCGCTCTACTCTCAAGCGCTCATTGGCGAAACACTGCGCTTAGCTCAACGCTGTAACTTCAATCTTGATGAATTGAGATATGAATATCCCGAGGAGGTTGTCCCTCAGGGACATACTGCCAATAGCTACCTGCGCGATTGCGTGTCACAGGGAGCGTCTAAGCGCTGGCCCCAAGGAGTCCCCTCCGCTATTCACGAGCGCATCGAGCGTGAACTCGACCTCATTACCGAGCTTAACTACGAATATTACTTTCTAACGGTATATGACATTGTCAATTTCGCGCGCAGGCGAGATATTTTGTGTCAGGGACGAGGATCCGCAGCAAACTCAGTTGTCTGTTACTGCCTCCACATTACCGAGGTCTCGCCCGAGCAGGTCTCCCTGCTCTTTGAGCGGTTTATCTCTCGCGAGCGCGATGAGCCACCCGACATCGACGTTGACTTTGAGCACGAGCGACGCGAAGAGATCATCCAATACATCTATCAGAAATATACGCGCCGCCGAGCGGCACTTGCCGCGACGGTTATTACCTACCGATCTCGGAGTGCTGTCCGTGACGTTGGCAAAGCGCTTGGTATGGATGCGGTCTTCGTCGAAGACTTAGCGAAGTCGCTCGCCTGGTGGAATCGAGAGCGGGAGCTCACGGCGAAATTTAAAGAGCAAGGCATACAAGCCAGTGGTCAGCAGGCTGATATCTTCCTACGCATGACCCAGCAAATACTGGGGTTCCCGCGCCATTTATCTCAGCACGTCGGCGGCTTTGTCATTAGCCGTGGACCCATTTCAAACTTAGTGCCGGTTGAAAATGCAAGCATGCCTGATAGGACTGTTATTCAATGGGACAAGGAGGATATTGAGTCATTAGGGCTATTAAAGGTGGATATCTTGGCGCTGGGGATGCTCTCAGCCATCAAGAAATCCTTGGCACTCGTCCAGCAAAGAGCCCCCGCCATCAAGTGTATTCAAGACATCCCTAGCGATGATCAGGCAACGTTTCGAATGCTCCAAACCGGTGACTCATTGGGCGTATTCCAAATCGAATCACGCGCTCAAATGTCGATGTTGCCACGACTAAAGCCTCGGTGTTTTTACGATCTTGTCATTGAGATCGCTATCGTACGACCAGGTCCGATACAAGGTGACATGGTGCATCCCTACCTTCGTAGACGCGCAGGATTAGAACCGATCACCTACCCAGATCCTGCCATACAATCTGTCTTAGAGAGCACCTTAGGTGTGCCTATTTTCCAAGAGCAGGTGATTCGATTGGCGATGGTCGCTGCAGGCTTCAGTGGCGGAGAGGCCGATGCGCTTCGCCGAGCCATTACGAACTGGGGACGCAACAGTAAGTTACTGACCTTTGAACACAAGCTGAAAGCGGGCATGTTGAAACGCGGGTATAGCGACGAGTTTGCCGATCAGCTATTCAGTCAAATCAAAGGTTTCGGTGGCTATGGATTTCCCGAATCACACTCAGCGAGTTTTGCGCTACTGGCCTATGTTTCGGCGTGGCTGAAGCGTCACTACCCCGGCGCTTTTTATGTTGGTCTCTTAAATAGCCAGCCTATGGGTTTTTACACACCCTCACAGCTTGTCCAAGATGCCGAGCGACATGGTGTTAAGAGCCTCCCTATCGACGTTAATACCAGCGACTGGGATCACCGCTTAATCGATGGTGGTCGGCAGCAAAGAGAAGTAATACAGCTTGGCTTGAGGTTGGTAAAAGGGCTAACTAAACACGGCGCAGAACAGCTTATCGATGCACGTCGCAGTGGCCAGTTTGTCTCTATTATTGACGTAAAGCGGCGCGCGAAGCTCGACAAAGACGACTTAGAAGCACTCTCTGCTGCCGATGCGTTACGGGGACTCACTGGCAACCGCCATCAAACTCATTGGGCGATTATGGCGGTAAAAGATTCGCGTCCTTTACTGCCTGAAACACATACGCCCGACAATGAGGATGCCGGTGCGATTACAGCACCATCAACTACCGAAAACGTTATCTTTGACTATCAAAGCACGGGCTTAACATTACGCTCACACCCCTTGGCGCTTCTACGTCAACAGACACCGTTTAGTCAGTGCCGCAAACAATCAGAACTGCCAACCATGGGCAATCAACGCTTTGTCCGTACCGCAGGCCTGGTGACTTGCAGGCAGCGCCCGGGGACTGCCTCGGGTGTGGTCTTTTTAACGCTAGAAGACGAAACTGGTAACATCAACGTAGTGGTATGGCCAAAGATACAAGAGCGTTTTAGAGCCGCCCTGATGACCGCACAACTGCTTCTAGTAAAAGGCACCGTAGAATCACGCGATGGCGTCACACACGTTATTGCAAGCGGGCTGTACGACCACAGTAATGCGCTGAGCGAACTAGCAGTCAAATCCCGCGATTTCCACTAGTCTGTATCGCGGTATTTTCCCCCGCTTTCAGGCGACTTTAGCTCACCATTTTTATGGCCCCGTCCATACCCAACTGATGCGCATACATCTGCAAGATCGACCGCGTAGCAATCGATCGAGACCGCATGTAAACGTATTGTCTAGGGCTACGATCGAGTCAGTGAGACACACCAAAGACTCGACGATTACGCACCTTCAACACTTGTGATTATGGCTATTTTGATACGAGCGGTACCGTTATGGGCTGCCCCTCTATCCCCGCATACACCACCAAAATAATCGCATCCACGTCGCCTATGTTGGCACCACCATGCGCCTGGTTTACGAGCTCAATGACCGCGTCGCCCGCTCTTGCAATATGGGTATCACCCGAGTCAGTGCGCACCTCAATGGTACCTTGTACAATAACCCCAGCAGTCATGTACGGGTGCTCATGGAGCGGCAGTGCCATCCCAGCTGGAATCGTGACTCGGGCTATGGTCACTTCAGGCTGACCTTCGCTGTAGGGTGGGAGTGTCACGCCTCGCCAATCCTTGGTTGACTTAGCAAGCACCTCTGCTTCGATCTGACGCTCACTCGCGCTAGCGCCGCATGCCAGAACAGCAACACTCATGAAAGAGATAAATAGTTGCGTCCATCGGGCCTTAAAATATTTACACGTCATGGTGTTGTTCACTCCCTATCCAAGTCGCCTAGCCTGATTACGAACCAGAGCAAAGATTAGTAGTACAAAGCTCTTAATCGACTATCAACACACTGCTTGAACTTTTATTGTGTCGCGACCCGATAGAGATTTAAAGCGCGACCATCCTGAATAATCATGGCTAATAGTCATCGCTCGAAACGGTGGCCTGCAATTCACCCATGCCCGTTTGCTGGACCATGAATTCAATCGGCCTACAGCACACCTGACAGTCTTCCACGTACTCTTGCCCAACATCTTCGGGATTCAGCAAAACACATATAGACTCCCAGCAATAGGGACAGTCAATCGAGGTCTCTTGAAGTGCGCGATCCAAGGTGATTAGCTCGCAGCGCTCAACTGCTCACCCTCTACCTCCGCATCTACCTCCGCATCCACTTCACGTGAGGTAAAGATGAGTGCGCCGTCAGCGATAGCGCTGTCACGGAACATCTTTTTATCTTTACGAAAGTTCTGCGGATTAACCCAGGGTAGCTGAGTACCCTGACGCGGCATTTTCGGCAACATACGCTGCATATAACCAGCCGAGAAATCGTGTATCCAATAGCGCTTCTCCATGGTTCTTGCGAGGATTTCAGGGATACGAGGCGTGGCCTGGTCGTAACCAAATTCATCCATGTAATTGAGCACGCGACAGACCCATTCAGCTGTGAGATCAGCCCGGAGCGTCCAAGACGCATTGATGTAACCGAAAGTCTGAACCATGTTAGGAATGTTGGAGCACATCACACCTTTGTACGTCCACTCATCTGCAAAATCGATCGGTTTGCCATCTACCTCAAAATCCGCTCCCCCCAAATTGAGAAGCTCAATACCGGTGGCCGAAACAATAATATCCGCGTCAACGTGCTCTCCAGAATCAGTGACAATACCCGTTTCATCGATGTGCGAGATCGCATCTGTTACGACATCTGCTTTACCCGAGCGCAGCGCAGTAAACAGATCATCGTCGGGCACCAAACACAGGCGCTGATCCCACGGGTTGTAAGTGGGCGTGAAATGTTTTTTGACATCGACCACGTCGCCCACTGCCTTCTCAACCTCGTCCAATAAATTCTTCGCGACACGCTCGGGGTTGGTGCGCGTTTGGTTGTATATCAACTGCTGCCAAAGTGTATTGCGGAATCTAACGAGCCCGTAAGCCCAGCTCGACGGCAGTACCGCTCTCAGAAAGTTAGCGACCTTATCTACAGATGGGCGAGATACAACGTAGGTGGGCGATCGCTGCACCATCGTTACCTTATCGGCCGTTGCCGCCATACTTGGTACTAGCGTCATGGCCGTGGCACCTGACCCGATCACTGCGACTTTCTTACCCTCATAGTCTAGATCCTCGGGCCAGAACTGTGGGTGCACCCAGGTGCCTTTAAAATTGTCACGTCCCTCAAACTCGGGCTGATACCCGGCGTCATAGTTGTAATAGCCAGCGCACATTAGAAGAAAATTACAGCTGTAGTAGACAGTCTCTCCACCGGCATCCACGGTGAGCAACCAAGTTGCAGACTCTGAAGACCATGAGGCGGCCACTAATTTTTGCCCAAATCGCACCTTTTCGCGGATGCCATGTTCATCGGCTGTTTCATTGACGTAATCCCAGATAGCAGGCCCATCGGCAATTGCTTTTTCGGCACGCCAGGGTTTGAAATTGTAGCCAAGGGTATGCATATCCGAGTCCGAACGAATCCCGGGGTAACGAAATAAGTCCCAGGTTCCGCCAATGGCCTCTCTTCGCTCGATCAGCATGTAGTCTCTGTCGGGACAACTTTTCTGCAGGTGAACCGCAGCACCGACGCCGGAGAGCCCGGCGCCAACAATCATAACATTAGTGTGGATAGGCTTTTCCGGTGACACATTGTTATTCATATCTCATTCCCTGCAGTTCACACTCAAAAACGTGCGAGCTGGTTATTCGTCTCCGAGCGCTGATCGCCCTCGCTCAGCGGCAATGCGAAGGCGCAGCGCGTTGAGCTTAATGAACCCCTGCGCATCCGCTTGGTCGTACTTGCCCGCATCGTCTTCGAACGTTGCAATGGCGTCGTCGAACAAGGTATCTGACGAGCGCCTGCCCGTGACAGTGACATTGCCCTTATATAGCCTCACGCGCACATCGCCATTCACCACCGTTTGCGAATCATCGATCGCTTTTTGCAGCATCAGACGCTCTGGGGCCCACCAGTATCCGTTGTAAATTAATTTGGCATACCGTGGCATAAGTTCGTCTTTTAGGTGTGCTACCTCGCGATCAAGTGTAATGGACTCGATGGCTCGGTGGGCGCGCAGCAAAATAGTGCCTCCGGGTGTCTCATAACAACCGCGTGATTTCATACCGACGTAGCGGTTTTCCACAATATCCAAACGACCGATCCCGTGAGCCCCACCTATCTTATTCAGATGCGCGAGCACACTAGCAGGCGACATAGCCTGGCCATCGATAGCCACGACATCACCTCGCTCAAACCTTAACGTTAGCTCATGACCTGACTCAGGCGCCGCCTCTGGAGAGACTGACCAGCGCCACATCGACTCCTCAGGAGGGCACCAAGGATCTTCGAGGACACCGCCTTCATAGGAAATGTGCAAAAGGTTAGCGTCCATGGAATAAGGTGATTTTTTCGAGGCGCTTGAAAAATCGACTGGGATATCACGCTCCGCGCAATATGCCATAAGCGATTCTCTAGAATTGAGATCCCATTCACGCCAAGGTGCTATGACTTGGATACCCGGCTTAAGCGCGTAAGCACCCAACTCAAATCGAATTTGATCGTTGCCCTTACCAGTAGCACCATGGGAAATCGCATCAGCACCGGTCTCGTTAGCAATTTCAACCAAGCGCTTGGCAATCAAGGGCCGCGCTATCGACGTTCCGAGCAGGTATTCCCCCTCGTAAATGGTGTTCGCGCGAAACATTGGGAACACAAAGTCGCGCACAAACTCCTCTTTTAAATCATCGATGTATATTTCTTTTACGCCCAGCGCCTCTGCCTTTGCTCGCGCTGGCTCTACCTCTTCACCCTGACCGATATCGGCGGTAAACGTCACGACCTCGCAGTCATAGGTATCTTGAAGCCATCGGACGATCACCGATGTATCTAGACCGCCGGAGTAGGCCAGCACAACCTTGCTTACATTACTCATTGAACACTCCCTTATCAGGCGGTGAAGTTTACGCCGGCTGATGTCCGATGGACAGCCGATCACTGCTAAACTACGCGGGTATTATGTAAAAGGTCTTCAAATGTCTCGTATCACGATCACCAAACCCGACGATTGGCATATTCACTTGAGAGATGGGCCTGTGCTCGATCGTACGGTAAATGACGTTGCGGCATGGGCAAATCGCGCGGTGGTGATGCCCAATTTGACGCCACCTATAACAACACTCGACGATGCGACCGCCTATCGAGAGCGCATTTTGTCTGCTCTGAAGAGCGGGTCTCGGCTTGAGCCGCTGATGACCTTATACCTAACGGACAAGACCAGCCCCAATATCATCCACGAAGCCGCGAGCTCGTCTTTTGTCTGCGGCGTAAAGTTGTATCCTGCCGGAGCGACAACCAACTCAGCGGCGGGTGTAACCGGATTGGAAGCGTTAAAACCAACGCTTTCGGCCATGGAAGCATGCGACCTACCGCTACTCGTGCACGGTGAAGTCACCGACCAGGACATTGATATTTTCGACCGTGAAGCGGTTTTTATTGAAAGAACACTCGCGCCACTTGTCGACGAATTTCCCAACCTACGCGTCATTTTGGAACATATTACGACTCAAGATTCTGTCGATTATGTCGCCTCGGCAAGAGCAGGGGTAGCTGCGACCATCACACCTCAGCACCTGCTTTTCGATCGTAACGATATGCTGGTGGGGGGTATTCGCCCACATCTTTTCTGCCTACCGATTTTGAAGCGCCGACGGCATAAGGAAGCGCTGCGCGCAGCTGCCGTGTCAGGAAACCCAAAATTTTTCTTGGGAACGGACTCGGCACCACATACCGTTGAAACGAAGGAGACCTCATGTGGCTGCGCTGGCTGTTACACGGCCCATGCCGCTCTGCCGTTGTACGCTGAGGTTTTCGAAGAGGAAGCCGCCCTCGATAAGCTTGAAGGGTTTGCCAGCCACTTCGGTGCGGACTTCTATGGCAAGCCACGAAATGAAGAGACAGTAACGTTGGTGAAGGAGGATCACACCTCCCCCCTGAGCTTGACCTTCGGCGACAGTAAGGTCATTCCACTCCGTGCAGGGGAAGTATTGGCTTGGCGTTTGGAAACTTCTCGATGACCGACGTTGCAGAAATAAAAATGAAGCATCGCTTCCGGGGGTTTCTGCCCGTCGTCATCGATATTGAGACGGGCGGTTTTAATGCCTCTACCGATGCGTTGCTCGAAATCGCCGCCACGTTTTTCAAGCTCACTGAGCTCGGTCGACTTGAAATAAGTCACTCGATATCGCGAAATGTGGATCCTTTCGACGGCGCAAATCTCGAGCCGTCCGCGTTGGAATTTACGGGTATAGATCCAGAAAATCCGCTGCGAGAGGCAGTGCCTGAGGCTATCGCCTTGGGAGATATTTTCTCTGAGGTTCGGCGCGAGGTGAAAGATCACGGCTGCAACCGCGCCATTCTAGTAGGCCACAACGCGCACTTTGATGCGGGCTTTCTGAATGCGGCAGCGGCGCGTTGTGATATAAAACGAAATCCCTTTCACCCATTCTCACATTTTGACACGTCAACGCTGGCTGGTCTTGCCTACGGGCACACAGTACTTGCGCAAGCCTGTAAACGTGCCGGCATTGAATTTAGCAATAGCGAAGCGCACTCCGCCGATTACGACGCTAAAAAAACGGCCGAATTATTTGCAGGCATTGTCAATCGCTGGCAAGAATTGGGGGGGTGGATCTGGCCCACGGAGGCAAACTCAGAGGCGGAGTAGCCTAGTCCGATAATTCAGCCCGACAATTCACTCAGAATTTCGTCGAGCGCCTCAACCAGCTCGGTAATATCATCAAGCCCCAGCAATTCGTACTTTGTCGCACTACCCACAGGCAGTAGTTGCAGAAGCGCGAAACACACTTGCCATGCGTTGCCTGTGTCGACCGTCATTCCCAACTTCCTGACCTCAGGATGGCGCTGCAGCCCTGCAAGAACATCGATCATTGAACGTCCGGTTTCGGGGAGCGGTACATCGGGGAAGGCAGGGTCGACTTCAACAGAGGCCATATTCAGACCTGATTCCTCGCGCCAAGTTTTATTTATACGGAAGCGCGCCCCGCCCTCGATCGTAATCCCCAAAAGCCCATTGGGTAATTGATCCCAGTCAACAATACTTGCCACCGTGCCGTAGGAGCCTAGATCGAGGCTGGTTTTTGAGGCCTGAGCAACTTCTGCTCCCTTACGAATCCAAACAACACCGAACCCTGTCCCCTCACGCATACACGCCGAGATCATATCGATGTAACGTCGCTCAAATATTTGCAGCGGCAATCGACCGTGGGGCAGTAACAACGTGCCGAGAGGAAAAAGAGGTAGATCAATCACGCTTATCTCCTTGAGGATCACTCATCGCTTCAAGATCGGTCAGTAACAGTAACGCTTCCTCTCGCGAATTCCCGCAAAACTCGGGTTCTGCTTGAAATTGACTGCAGCACTCGGGACGTCTTGGATCCCCAAAAAGCGCACACAAGCCATCACTGTCGTGATGAATACACCGCTCCCCCTTGGCTTTACCCCTCGGCATGCCAAAAAACGGTGTATGAATGGCGGGCACAATGCAGCACGCACCGCACCCCGCTCTGCACTCCATTAGCGACTCATCCGATCATTGTGCAATCAGGCACGCTCAGGACCTAAGGGTTCAAATGCGATGATCAATTTAGGAAGCAGTAAAAGTGCACCCATGACCGCGGCAAGCATTGCCATAACGGTAAGCACGCCAAAATAAATACTGGGCGTGAAATTTGACAGCGTCAGCATAGAGAATCCGACAACGACCGTAAGGGTGGTGTAATACATCGCCCGACCAATACTCGAGTGGCTCCGGTACATCGACTCGCGGTAGTTACCATCGAGTTCAAACTCGCGCCTAAATCGATGGATGTAGTGGATGCAGTTGTCGACGCCCATGCCGACAACAATCGCGGCAATCGTGATCGTCATAATATCGAGTGGTATGCCTGCCAAACCCATCACTCCGAGTACTAAACCAGCCGCCAAAATATTTGGAGCAAGCCCAAGCAAAGCCAATGAAAAGGATCGGAACAGCACTAAGAACATGATCCCAATAGCTAGGAATACTGCACCAAGTGTCAAAATCTGCGACGCGTAGAGGCTCTGAAGCACATTGTTGTAAAGCACTAATAGGCCGGTGAATTTAACGCGGCTCTCGTCGAGGCCAGTATCAGCGAGAATCTGAGCGTACAGTGACTCCAGATACTCTGCGCGTCTCAACGTCTTGCTTGTCTCCATCGCCCGAACAGTAATCCTAGCCTGCTGCTCAACGGGGTCGTAGTACGGCGCAATTAACACCTCAGCCACATCAGAGGGCAAACTCCGCTCAATAAGCGCGAGTTCTACACTTCCCAATTTATCGTCGTATAAGCGATCCATCACAGAAAAACCTGTCGACAGTGACAACACCTTTCCAGACTCGGGTCTTGCATCAACGATATTGTGAATTTGGTCGACGAAGTCTCGACCCTCTAGGGTGAACCAGTAACCAATCTCTGCTGAGTTCTCGTCGGCAAACGAAACATCCTCACCGAATGGATCATCCTCCCAGAGGTCCTCCTCATCACCGGCGAAGCCCGCGTCGAAATCGTCATCACCAAAATCGTCATCGCCAAACTCGTCGCCAAATTCTTCTACATCGGTATCGAAGCTTTCATCCGTGGATATCGCATCAAAAACAGCAACTTGCGGAGCTTCAGCACCATCAACGTCTGAGTCGCTCTCCGCCGGCGGATACAAAATAATATCGAGAGGTATGGTGCCACCGAGGCGCGAGTCTAAAAGCTCCATGCCTTGATAGATCTCGGTGGTGTCTTTGAAATAGTCGATGAACCGATTTTCGACTTGTAGACGAGAGAGTCCCAATGCGATGAGCATGACCAGCAGAGCTGTCACCAGAAGCACCAAACCACCAAATCGTTCAACAAGGCTCGCAAACCATCGAGTCACACTGAGCGTATCCGTGGCGCCCTTTGCGGCAGAGGCAGGTAACACTGCGATTAACGCTGGAACGAGTGCAAAGCTTAGGACGAATGCGACAACGATTCCCGCAGTCATCATCCAACCAAAATCGATCACAGGCTTTATTCCAGCAACCACGAGCGAGGTAAAAGCCACCATTGTCGTGACCGCAGTATAAAAACACGGAACGAACATGAGTCTCGCCGCCATTACCGCGCGCTCCGCTCGCCCCAAATCGGGTTCTTTGGCCTCTAGCTCTCGATAGCGGACAACCAGGTGTATAGCCAGCGCTAAAGCAACGACCAGCAGCACTGCGACAAAATTAGACGAGATAACTGTCATGCGCCAATCGGTGTACCCGAGGATGCCCAGCATAAACAGCGCCGACAGCGTGCAGACGAAAATGGGGATCACGACCCATCGGTAATCACGAAATATGAGGGCTAACATAGCAATCATTACCAGAATGATTGATGTGCCAAAGGTCACGAGATCATCCTGAACGAAATCCAACATGTCCGCGGCAATCATAGGGACCCCGCCGACAAATATACGGCTCTGGTCTCGATATTTTTCAGCGACTGCGCGAACGTCTGCCACAAGTGCGGCCCGATCTGCGTTTACGGTCCGCGTAGCTTGATCATAGGCAAGTTCGATATCGGCGAGTTCACGCTCGATGCTCGCATCGGCACCTTCAGCCACCTCTTTACGCAACGCTTTACGCAAGTCGCCAAGCCGATCGATCTCCTTATTTGGCTCAATCGTAACCTGTACCGCTGTTAGATCACCGCCCTCACTGACAACGAGATTTTTATAGAGCTGACTCGAGGTAAATTCATTTAGCGCGAGCCTGCGATCTACGTTCGGATCTCGAAGGCTGGGTATCGAATCCAAGTCCGAGAGATCGGTTAGCGAAATCGGAGGGCTTTCTAGTAGAGGCACATCGAGTGCTGATGTCACCGAGCGGACTCCAGGCACTTGCTCCAAGTCGGCAACCATTGCCGCCAAACCAGAGAGGGAAGCCTCGCCTAACAATGGGCTATCGGGCTCCCACGTCATGATCAAAAACTCGTAACTCTCGTAGCGCTCCGTTGCCTCCTCATAGAAAGCGAGATCGGGGTCCCCCTGGAGCAACAAACTATCGGACGAGGCGTCTAAACGAACCTTGTCTAGCTGAGAGAATGCGACAGCCGCCAGCACCAGTACGAACGCAACAACGGCACTCGCAAAGCGTGTTATGAGAAGTTGATAAACAGACGACATTAAAACTCCATACGTGACGCGTTATCGGCGAGCGATTGTAACAACTGTTGATGTAGTCCAGAAAAGCTACCGTTACTCATTATCACAAGATGATCACCCGCTTTTAGTTCCGCAATCAATGCATCGTGAAGAGCCTGAACCTCACTAAAAATACGGTGTTTTGCGACGCCCACTTTTCGACTCGTATCACCATCACTCGACAGCGACCAACCTGCACCCTCGGGCTGAAACCAATAGACCAAATCGGCTGTTTGTGTCGCTGGAATCAAGGTATCCCGGTGCGTACCGTTCTTCATCGTATTTGATCGCAGCTCAACCACAGCCACGACGCGATCCTTCCCGACAGCACTTCGCAAACCTGACAACGTGGATGCAATCGCCGTTGGATGATGTGCAAAATCATCGTAGACACTGACACCAGCAGGCTCTCCAAGAAGCTCCAAGCGCCGTTTGACACCCTCGAATTTAGACAGCGCCTCACAGGCAGTTCGCAGGGGAACGCCCGCATGACATGCAGCAGCCACTGCTGACAATCCATTTTCTGCATTGTGGCGCCCTATAAGCGACCAAGCGACGTCTCCTACTTCACCATCGGGCGTCCAAATGCGTATTTTGTTATAGCTGTCTGTCAGTCCGACAACGGTCCACGCAGACTCATCTTCAGCGCTCATTCGCTCGATGGGCGTCCATACGCCTCGGTCTAGGACATCATCAATCGCTGCTCCTTCTGCGGCTATAATTTTGCCCCGGCCAGGAACACAGCGAATAAGGTGATGGAATTGCGTCTGGATAGCCGCCAAATCGTTAAAGATATCAGCATGATCAAATTCAAGGTTATTGATCACCAGTGTTTTAGGTCTGTAGTGAACAAACTTTGAACGCTTATCGAAAAAAGCCGAGTCGTACTCGTCGGCCTCAACAACGAAGGGACCTGATCCGAGTCCAGCCGAGCCGTCGAATCCAAAAGGGACCCCTCCCACTAGAAAACCCGGATTCTCTCCGGCGCATTCGAGTATCCAAGTCAGCATAGATGAGGTCGTGGTCTTTCCGTGCGTACCGGAGACAGCCATCACCCAGCGATTTGTCAGTAACTCGCCCAACCACTGCGGCCCTGAACTGTATGGGATATTGTTATTTAGCACGTATTCAACCGCGGCATTTCCTCGAGACAAGGCGTTACCGATCACGACGAGATCGGGCGCAGGACTCAAAGTCTCGGGCGAGTAACCCTCGATTATTTCAATGCCTGCATCGAGGAGCATCGTGCTCATGGGCGGGTATATATTGGTGTCGGAACCCGAGACGCGATAGCCCAACTCGCGAGCCAGTAGCGCAACACCACCCATAAAGGTGCCACAAATACCGAGTATGTGAACGCGTGCCGACATTTGCCGCTCCAAATTGCTCAGGTAAGCGTATCATGGCTATGACGATCTTAAGCCAGCCGCATTAGGAGAAATTATGCCTGCAGATCCCGCGCCAAACGCCTTTTATGCCCAATCAGGGGGCGTGACTGCCGTTATCAATGCAAGTGCTGCAGGTGTCATCAACACGGCTGCATTATTCCCAAACAAAATTGGCAAGGTGTACGCGGGTCAAAATGGGATACTTGGGGCGCTTCGCGAGGAGTTGATCGATGTATCCCTCGAGTCACAGGCTTCAATAGATGGATTGATGACAACACCATCAGGGGCATTTGGTTCCTGCCGATACAAGCTAAAAGGGATTGACCAAAACCTCGCAGAATACGAGCGTCTTATCGAGGTGTTCAAGGCGCACAATATTCGGTACTTCTTTTACAACGGCGGCGGAGACTCAGCCGATACCTGCCAAAAGGTCTCGGAGATCGGCGCCAAACTTGGATTCCCCCTTCAGGCAATCCACGTGCCAAAGACCATTGATAATGACCTTCCCTTTACAGACAACTGTCCAGGTTTCGGTTCAGTTGCTAAGTACGTCGCACTATCAACGAGAGAAGCCGCCTTTGATATCGCGTCAATGTGCGCCACCTCAACCAAGGTTTTTATCCTTGAAGTAATGGGCCGTCATGCAGGCTGGATCGCTGGAGCAGCTGGACTTGCCGCTCGAAGCGATGCCGAAGCGCCTCACATCATCCTTTTTCCAGAGGTCGCATTCGACGAAGCTCGGTTCCTCGCAAAGGTTGAGGAGACTGTTGAGACATTCGGCTTCTGCGTAATTGTGGCCTCGGAGGGCACACAGACTGCAGACGGTGTATTGCTATCGGGATCCACCTCACGCGACGCCTTTGGCCATGTTCAACTGGGTGGCCTCGCGCCCAAACTAGCCAACATGATTAAACAAGCCCACGGGTACAAATACCACTGGGCTGTCGCGGACTATTTACAACGAGCTGCCCGTCACATTGCGAGTCAAACCGATCTCGAGCAGGCCTATGCGCTTGGCGAGGCCGCAGTGAATCTCGCAATGGAAGGCAAGAACGCACTCATGCCTACGATCGTCCGAGTAAGCGATACGCCCTATGCGTGGGAAATTGGTACCGCGCCACTTGATGAGGTGGCTAATCAAGAGAAAATGATGCCGCGCTCCTTTTTTTCCGAGGATGGCTATGGCATTACCGAGGAGGCGCGTCGTTATTTCCAGCCGCTTATCATGGGTGAAGCCTATCCTCATTATCGAGATGGTCTTCCTAATTACATAACGCTCGACCGACACTTAGTCCCAAAAAAACTTGCACCTGACACCCGGTGGTAATAGCGCTCTGCAGTTACACCACGTAGCGGTCCATGAGCTGGTCGAGTAACGGCAAAATGATGTCATACCCCTCGGGACGTAAATCAGTCTCTTTCTGCCATAGGGTACGCAAAGTGTCCGGAATCAATAGCGATCTAAACGTCGAGGCTTCAGGAGTAAAACTGAGATGCCAAGGCTCTACAGACACACCGCCATGGTCTTGATCGTACGGTCGAAAAAAACCCTCGCAATCGTCGTCAGCTAGCAATCCATCTAACCACTGCGTCAATTCACCAAAAACGCCTTCCTTGTGATATTCGCTTGGTACAAGCTGCAATGTTTCGCCGTCTAAAAGCAGACTCGGGTCAAAAATATCGATATCGGTCCCCCAGTGATGCCGGGAGGTACCGGGAAGCGCAGAAAATCGCAGAATAAGATGCAACCACTCCTCAGCACCGTAATGTGATCTCGTCAGAGTTCTGTTGTGGTCGTCAAGGACAGGACGTTCACCACGCCACTTTGCATTAAAGATTGCGAGCTGGCGCTCGTATGACCTAAAACCTGAGGCGACCGAGAGCTCGAAACCAACTTGACTCGCGCGAGCCCGCAAAGCGCTGAAGGCCTTTGCCGTAGGCTCACTCATCAGTTCACCATTATCGCTAGTGACAATGTGTTCAGCGGTTAAACCCAGGGCCATCATTGTTTTGCTTTTCATCCTAAACGCAGATGCCCTCCACCGTTTTCAGATTGAAGTCGCTTCATCGCTCATCGTTTCCTCATTGCGCCCGCAATCCCGTCACTCACGCGCTCTCGCGATAAAAATTTCATTTGTATAGCAACCTTTGCTTCCTCGTCGCAAAAGCTGCTAGCCAACCATACACAATTCTGATAGCTTCCCGTGCCCAATCGCGCAGGTCAACTGCGTAACACCTTTACTCGGCGTAACGGAACTCAACATGGCGACGAAGAAATCCTCTGCAAAGGCGGAAGAGACCGCAGCGAAAACGCCTGCGAAAGCAAAGGCAAAAGCCGCTCCAAAGAAGAAAGCAGCAGCCGCAGCGGTACCCAAGAAAAAAGCAGCCCCGAAAGCAAAAGCCGCCGCCGAAAAGGCACCGGCTAAGAAGAAGGCAGCGCCAAAAGCAAAAGCTGCAACCCAAAAAGCACCCGCGAAGAAAAAAACGACGGCGAAGGCTAAAGCGAAAACAAAGGTAGCAAGAGCTGTTGGTGAAATTCAAAATTTCGATGACTTCAAACCCTACAAGCCTTCGCGTGGCGAGAGCTACATGAACGATGAACAACTCGAGCACTTTAGGCAGTTGCTGCTGAGCTGGCGGGCAGATTTAGTCAATGAAGTCACCAAAACTGTCGGCCATATGAAAGATGAGGCTGCCAATTTTCCAGACCCTGCGGACAGAGCGACGCAGGAAGAGGAGTTCAGTTTGGAGCTTCGAGCGCGGGATCGGGAGCGAAAGCTTATTAAAAAGATCGACGGAACGCTCGAGCGCATATCTATCGATGATTACGGGTACTGCGACGCATGCGGTATCGAGATAGGCATTCAACGACTCGAAGCGAGACCCACAGCGACCCTGTGTATTGACTGTAAAACCCTCGCTGAAATCAAGGAGCGCCAGGAGCTAGGCTGAACGCGGCTCCTGCGATTCACTGTTGATGTACAAAGGCCGGTTTGCACCCTCACCCACCGGCCCGCTTCACTTTGGCTCACTCGTTACTGCGCTCGCCAGCTTCCTTGATGCGCGAGCTAATGGGGGCATTTGGCAACTTAGATTCGACGATATCGATCCTCCTAGGCATGACCCACTGAGTTTCACAAGCATTCCAAACTGCCTCGAGCAACACGGGTTGTGTTGGGACAACGACGTCATCATGCAGAGCGAGCGAAGAGATGCCCACGAATCCTACATTGGAGCGCTAAAAGCGAAAGGCCTCGTCTTCGTATGTCGTTGTACACGCGCCACCCTTGGCCCCTTGGGTCAATGTGACTCTGATTGCAGCAGATGCCAATACGACGAGGGCAGCCAACGACTGAGGCTAACGGGTGAGGCCGTGGACAGTTTTATTGACCTCGCGCTTGGGTACCGAGCCCCAGACGATATGCCGGACAATTTTGTCATCAAGCGAAGAGACGGTTTGATTGCGTATCAATTGGCAACCGCAGTCGACGATATCGACGAGGGCTATACACACATCATCAGAGGCAGTGATCTATTGAATTCCACGTTTCGTCAAACCGCAGTCCACAAAGCTCTTGGAAAATCATCGCCGCAATACGGTCACCTTCCGTTGGTCACAGATTCTTTGGGTAACAAGCTGAGCAAGCAAAGTGGTGCAACTGCCGTGGATGCATCAAAGCCTGTTGAAAACCTGCGTTCAGCGCTTGGCTTTCTCAACCAGCCAAGTCCGCAGGACTCTTGCAAAACTGTCAAAGACCTACTCGAGTTTGCGACTGAGCACTGGGATTTAGCGCTAATAAAGACCTCTCACCCTGTAACCTTTCGTCACGAATAATGTTACCCCGGTGACACAATCGCGTGAGTTCGTGTTAGCCTCGCTAACGTCTAAGCAATAGAGATTCGCGATGCTGACAGTGCTATTACTGGACGATGATCCAATCAGTGCGACACACACCGCAGACGACTTGACCGCAGAGGGTCTGAAAGTCATCAAGGCATCACCTTTTTCTGCGCTAGGGGCCATTAAGTCAGCAGAGAGGGTCGATGTAGCCATCCTCGATCCGGGCAGAAATGAAGCGGGAGCAGCGCAACTTATTCAAGACCTGTCGCCAGTACCAGTACTAATTCATGCCCAACACGCCTCACTGCGGACCGCCGTTGACTTAATGAAGGCAGGAGCGAGGGACTATTGGGCGAAACCCGCTTCCATTCGAGAAATGCTACCCGCTATTTCTCGATGTGCTGAAAATAGGGCGACGGTTGAGGCAACGCCACAAGCCGTGGAGGCATTTGTGGGGAAGTCAAAAGCCATGCGCGCCTTAATGAACATGGCCAACAAGGCGGCACAAGCGAACTCTACCGTTCTGATTATTGGCGAGACAGGCACGGGAAAAGAACTCGTCGCACGGCATATCCACCAGTCGAGCAAGCGAACAAACAAACCTTTGATTTCGGTCAACTGTGCCGCGATTCCTGAAACCCTCATTGAGTCTGAACTTTTTGGTTACGAGAAAGGCGCTTTTACGGGTGCGAACTCTCAGCGTATCGGCCTCATTGAAGCAGCCGATGGAGGCACGCTTTTCCTCGACGAGATTGGCGAGCTTCCCGCATCGGCACAAGCGCGATTATTGCGATTTATTCAGGAAGGTGAAATTCGTCGCATTGGTTCAGTCGAGAGCTCTAGCGTCAATGTGCGGCTCATTTGTGCGACACACAGAAATTTACTCGAGCTCGAGAATACTGACGCGTTCCGCCGGGACCTTTTCCATCGGATCAATGTGTTGCGTCTAGAGTTACCGCCATTGCGAGAGCGCGGTGATGACATCCAAGGGCTGACCAACTGGCTGATAAAGCGTGTGGCCGCGCGACTTGAGTCTGAAGAGAAGCCCCTATCTGAGGAAGCAAGAACGGCTCTTGTCACACACGATTGGCCGGGTAACGTGCGAGAACTGGAACACACGATCGAGAGAGCACTCGTGATGTCGGAAGGTAGTTCGATCTCAATTGATGACCTCAGCTTACCCAAAGCCAACGTTCGCTCGCAGGGGTATTACAAGCCATCACGACAGGCTCAGCCAGACACAACGCCCAATATTGCCAGTCCGGCACCTGTAGATGCAGGTAGCGAAGAACTCTCGTTAGAAGATTATTTTCAACGTTTTGTCCTAGAGAACCAAGACGCCATGAACGAGACAGAGCTTGCCCAGAAGCTCGGTATAAGTCGTAAGTGTTTGTGGGAACGTCGCCAACGATTCGATCTCCCCAGAAAGCGAAAACGCGGAGCGGCTTAGTGCTCTGCCTTCATAGCTAGTCAATAAATTACGCCTGAGAATGTGGTCCCTTAAGTAACATTCTTCAGTTTACTTAAGTAACACTTTTTAAATGTAGAGTCGCTTTTCATTTTAAAAAAACAATCAAGTCATTGTTTTTTATGGAAAATTTTCTGATGGCATGGCAAATGCAAATGTAAGACTAGAGCCAAAATAAAAATAAGCGGCCGAATAAAAATAATATTTGTCACTACGGACCTGGGCGGGGAAGGCAACTTCCCCCAGTTTCTTTATTTCCCTCTTCATGACTTCACTTGGTAGACTCCGTGCTCTATTTCGCGGATAAAGCACGTTGAAAGAAATCGACGCCCAAAATCTGGTAGACCCTAAAGCACTCTCAAAATCGGCCGTAGGGGTTGTTGCACGTCTTCGCGAGAATAACTATAGCGCTTTCATTGTCGGCGGTGCTGTGCGAGATCTGCTGCTTGGCAAGCGACCCAAAGATTTTGATGTTGCTACCGATGCAACGCCTGAACAGATCGTGGCTCTTTTTAAAGGTGCACGAATTATCGGAAGACGCTTCCAAATTGTTCATGTGCGGATGGGCCGGGAAATCATTGAAGTCACGACCTTCCGTGGGCACCACGAGGGAGATGCTTCCAAAGTTGCGGCGAAGAGCAATAAAGGGCGGCTGCTGCGCGACAACGTCTACGGCACTCTTGATCAAGACGCTGCTCGTCGCGACCTGACAATAAATGCGCTTTACCTAGATCCAATCAATGACGTAATTCTTGATGATCTCAAGAGTCTAGAGGACATCCAGCAACGAACGATTCGCATCATAGGTGACCCTGCAAGTCGTTATCGGGAAGATCCCGTAAGAATGCTTCGCGTGGCGAGGTTTGCAGCAAAACTCGGATTCAATATCGAACCCATTACTCAAGGAGCGATAGCGGAGTGTCGGCACCTGCTAGCAGATATCCCAGCAGCGCGCCTCTTTGACGAGGCCATCAAGCTATTCATGTCAGGTCATGCGACTGGCACATTTGAGCAACTTATCAGACATGACCTGCTCGAAATGCTTTTTAACGAGGCTACTAACGCCCTGCACCTTGAGGGTGCGCGCGAGCTGATTGCTCAAGCCATGAAAAACACGGATGGAAGAATTGCCCGGGGAAAGCCCGTAACCCCTGCATTCCTATTCGCCGCACTGCTATGGCCAGCTGTTGCTCTGCGGAGTGATGAGATTGTGCGGTCGGGTAATATCGAAGGTTCTCCTGTGAACGCCGCAGGACAGCAGATTCTTACCAGCACCTTGCAACGCGTGGCTATACCAAAGCGATTTTCGATCCCCATGAGGGAAATATGGGATCTCCAACCGCGGCTAGATAAGTGCTCGTCTAAGCGGTCTAAATCAATTCTGGCGCAGCGCCGTTTTCGGGCGGCCTTTGATCTACTTCTTCTTCGCGTCGAGCACGACAATGAACTCAGTAGCGTTGTAAACTTCTGGGAGGAACAGCAACAGTTGTTTCCTGATCTGGTGGGCAGCCAACCCGCGCCTGAGATACCCAAAAAGCGCCGTCGCCCGCGTCGTCGCAAACCCGCGTCATGACCCTGGCTGTTATCGCGCTTGGTTCGAACATCGACAACCCAATATCGCGAATCAGGGAAGCATTTAACCACCTACAGGCCTTGTCCGAACTTGATGCTCTGAGGGCCTCCGCTCTTTATGAATCACCACCTATGGGACCACAAGATCAACCTGCGTTCTTTAACGCTGTCGTCTGTGGCGATTACGCAGGTGAACCACTGAGCCTGCTCGCATCGCTCCAAGCTATTGAGCAATCCATGGGGCGAGTAAAGAATCGCAGATGGGGTGAGCGATGTATTGACCTTGATCTTGTACAATTCGGTGACCAAAAAATTGATTTACCCAATCTGACAATTCCGCATCCGGGCGTGGCGCATCGATTATTCGTTGTACAACCGATGATTGATATTCTCGGAGCCGAGCACAAGGTGCCGGGGCTCCCCGAACTTGGTACCCTTCGTGAAGCGCTCTGTAGTGAGACACTCACATTGTGTCAAACAGCCGTTATCGGTTGAGTGAATACCGGCGGAGGTATCTTGACGGAAACAACGACAGCGCCTGTCGATCTGCGCGGAAGAACACCGCAGCCCTACATTGCGGTCGAAGGTCCAATTGGTGTGGGTAAAACGACCCTGGCTAAACGCCTCGCAGAGTTGTTCGACTATCAACTACTGCTCGAGGATGCCCACGAAAACCCCTTTCTCGCCAAGTTTTATGAGAATCGCCGGCAAAACGCTCTAGCTACTCAGCTGTTCTTCCTATTCCAACGCGTTCAAAAAATGGACGATCTAAAACAGCAAGATATGTTCAAGCCACTTCGTATTGCGGACTTTTTGATCGATAAAGACCCTATTTTTGCACAAGTAAATTTAGACCCTGACGAATTCGAGCTGTACAAAAAAGTCTACGGGCAAATGACAGTCGATGCACCGACCCCCGATTTGGTCATTTATCTGCAAGCCTCGGTTGACCGTCTGCTCGAGAGAATTGATCGCCGAGGTATTGCGGCGGAACGCACAATTAGCCGACAGTACCTTGAAGAGCTGAATGAGGTGTACAGCGAGTTCTTTCTTTACTACGATGCGGCGCCATTGCTCATTGTAAATGCCAATCAGTTGGATTTAGTGAGTCGGCAAGAGGACTTTGCCCAACTAGTCGATTATGCTCTCGACATCAAAGCCGGACGGCATTATTACAACCCAACCTCCATTGACTAACGTAAACACGATAAGGACGAAGGAGCTCCTGTATTGATGTCGGATCGAATTACCACCAGTAAGCTAGAGACCATGAAAAGCGCGGGCGAAAAGTTCGTGATGGTGACAGCCTATGACGCAACATTTGCACGCCTCGTGAGTGAAGCTGGCGCGGAGTGCATCCTTGTCGGTGACTCGCTCGGTATGGTCTTGCAGGGTCACGACACCACTGTTCCTGTGTCGCTAGATGCAATGGTGTATCACACGGAATGTGTGGCGCGGGCCCACCCCCATTCACTCATTGTCTCAGACCTCCCGTTTATGACCTACTCATCCCCTGATGTAGCACTCGCTGCCAGCATGGAGCTTATGCAGAAAGGCGCGCAAATGGTGAAGCTCGAGGGCGGCACCTGGCTCAGTGAAACCATTCACCAGCTAGTGCAGCGAGGTATTCCTGTCTGCGCTCATCTCGGCTTAACACCTCAATCTGTCAACGTTTTTGGCGGCTATCGTGTAATGGGGCGCACGCCTAAAGAAGCTAAGTCGATATTGGCCGATGCCGTGGAAATTCAAGACGCGGGGGCAAGCATGCTGTTGCTTGAATGCGTACCGGAGGAGCTGGCTGCAGATATCTCTTCCAAACTCGATATTCCAGTGATTGGTATTGGAGCAGGCGCAGGAACAGACGCCCAAGTGCTGGTACTGCATGACCTTTTAGGTCTCACCGAGAAACCTGCGAAGTTCGTGCAGAACTTTATGAAGGAAGCGAACAACGTTCAGGAAGCCATTGCTGGCTTTGTCAACGCGGTGAAAGACGGATCCTACCCGCAGGCACAACACACCTACCGTTAAATGGAAATTCTCGACAGCATCGAAGCTATGCAGGCATGGCGGAGAGCACAGCCAAAAAATATTCGTGTTGGTTTCGCCCCGACCATGGGCAATCTTCACGCTGGGCACATCTCGCTGATAGATCATGCGAGGGCCAAGAGCGACGTGGTCGTCGCATCTATTTTTGTCAATCCCATGCAGTTTGGCGCTAATGAGGATCTTGACGCCTACCCGCGAACCATGAGGGCGGACTTAAGGAAGTTAGAAGCGGCAGGCACGACGGCCGTATTTACACCGACCGTTGACGACATCTATCCAGAAGGTGTCAATCAGCATACTGCGGTAGACGTTCCCAGATTAACTGACGTTCTCTGCGGCGCATCTAGAGCGGGTCACTTTAAAGGCGTGACAACGGTTGTGAGTAAACTGTTTGGCGCAGTACAGCCCGACATTGCTGTATTTGGCGCTAAAGACCTTCAGCAGGTTCTCGTCATTAAAAAAATGGTCCGGGACCTCTTACTGCCCATTGAAATCGTGACAGTGCCTACAATGAGAGATGCAGATGGGCTGGCAATGAGCTCTCGAAATAGCTACCTCACGCCCGAGGAACGTCGACTTGCACCGCGCTTTTCTCAGGTGCTGGCGGACTGTGCAAAGGCAATATCAACCGACCAAAGCGGTGTTGAAGCCTCCCTCAAAATCGCGCGCGAGGCGTTAATCTCCCATGGTTTCTCGATCGATTATCTGGAAGCTCGAAAGACGTTCGACCTTTCACCGGCAACGTCAACTGACGCTGAAATCGCCCTATTCGGCGCGGTTTATCTGGGTAAAACGCGACTCATTGATAACCGCGTCATACCCGCGCAATAACACCGCTTCATCGCTACGCTGCGAATACTGATCTTCCCCGAACGAGCGGATTATTCATCACTTCGTATCGCTCGGCTCATGTCGCATCGCTCGGCTCATGAAGGAAATCTAGTAGCTCACCAACCTCAGTGGGCGGCGGTGCGGTTAGTCGACTGACAGTGAATGCCACTGAGAAATTCACTACCGCACCGATAACACCAAAGGCATTCGGCTCGATCCCAAAGAACCAATTCGGTGACATATCGCCCAAGAAGCTCGTGCTGGGAATAAACATGATGCCTTTGTGCTGAAAGACATAAAGCAACGTCACCGAAATACCGGCCAGCATGCCCGCTATAGCGCCCTCACGATTGATGCCGCGGCCGAAAATCCCCATAAGCAGCGCCGGGAAAAGCGATGACGCGGCAAGCCCAAAGGCCAAAGCTACGGTTCCGGCAGCAAACCCGGGTGGATTCAGCCCCAAATACCCTGCTCCAAGAACTGCGACTGCCATCGAAATTCTGGATGCTCTTAGCTCTGCGCGGTCCGAAATCGAGGGCATATACGCACTTTTGAGTAAGTCGTGTGAGATAGCACTAGAGATGGCTAGCAGTAATCCAGCCGCGGTAGAGAGAGCGGCCGCCAAGCCACCAGCGGCAACAAGCGCTATCACCCAGTTAGGTAACTGAGCTATTTCAGGGTTCGCCAAAACCAAAATATCGTTATCAAGCTTAGTTAACTCATTAGTCTCAGGGTCAGCTGTGTACTCGATACGACCGTCGCCGTTGAGATCCTCAACCTTTAGAAGGCCTGTTTGCTCCCAATTTTCAAACCACGCAGGCTTGTCTTCTATGAGTAGCGCCTGACCATCTGACGCCTGCATGGTGTCAACGATGTTTAACCTCGCCATGGCTGCAATCGCAGGTGCGGTAGTGTAAAGAATCGCGATAAATACCAACGCCCAGCCCGCGGATCGACGAGCCGCCGCAACACTTGGTACCGTGAAGAACCGAATGATGACATGGGGCAAACCCGCAGTACCGATCATCAGCGAGGCGGTAAACGCCACCATGTTAAGGGTGCTACCGCGAAGCGTTGTCGTGTACTCCTGGAAACCGAGGTCGAGCAAAATCAAATCGAGTTTATCCAGTAGATAGGTGTCACTCCCCACAAGCGTCGATCCGAGTCCTAGCTGCGGCAATGGGTTCCCGGTTAACTGCAAACTAATAAAAATGGCAGGGATGGTGTACGCGGTGATCAGCACAACGTACTGCGCGATCTGTGTATAGGTAATGCCTTTCATGCCGCCCAGAACAGCGTAAAAGAAGACGATCAACATCCCGATACCCAAACCGGTTTCATAATCGGTCTCGAGGAATCGCGAGAAGGCAACCCCGACGCCCTTCATTTGGCCAATGACATAGGTCACGGAGCAAAGAATCAGGCAAATAACTGCAACCACGCGGGCAGTATTAGAGTAGTAGCGTTCCCCAATGAAATCAGGAACCGTGTACTTCCCATACTTCCGGAGGTAGGGCGCGATCAACAGCGCCAATAACACATAGCCACCTGTCCAACCCATGAGGAATACAGATCCGCCATAGCCGTTGTAGGAGAGTGCGATCAGGCCCGCCATGGAAATAAAAGAGGCGGCGGACATCCAGTCAGCAGCAGTTGCCATACCGTTAGCAATGGGATGAACACCACCATCAGCCACATAAAAATCTTTGGTCGAAGAAGCTCGCGTTGCTATGGCAATTCCGATATAGACCGCGAACGTAAAACCAACAACAAGGTAAGTCAGTACAGTGAGGCTCATTTTTCGGACTCCTCCCCGTGTTGACGGTATTCACGTTCTAAGCGGCTCATGGCGGCTGCAAAATAGAAGATCAGCACAATAAAAACAAAAATCGAGCCCTGCTGTGCAAACCAGAATCCCAGCTTATAGCCGCCGAGACGCACCTCGTTGAGTGGCTCGACCAAGAGAATGCCGAAACCAAAGCTAACAACAAACCAGACCACCAGTAGTTTCAGCATCAATGCTCGTACCTGTGCTGAAAAATGCGCTCTACGCGCGTTTTTATTATCGACCTCAGCCATTCGCTGGACATCTCCCTTTTCCAAACGCATTTAGTTCCACTGCAGGAATACATACGGCATTATTGAGTATGTAGCTGCTATGTGTCGCAGCCGCGCACAGATAAAACCATAAGGATCTATTGCATGTCTAACGAAACGATTTATCCCGTCCCCGCAAATTTTGCTGACGCCCACATCACACCGGAAAAATACCAAGAGATGTACCGACAGTCGCTCGATGATCCAGACACTTTCTGGAGTCGTCAGGCATCAGAGTTTCTCACCTGGGATAAGCCATGGGATACGGTTTGCGAGAGCGATCTATCAAAGGGACACGCGCGCTGGTTCGATGGCGGCAAGCTAAATGCCTCGGTTAACTGCATCGATCGTCATCTCCCCGAGAGGGCGAACCAAACCGCGATACTGTGGGAGGGAGACGACCCAAGCGAGCATAAACACATAACCTACCAGGACCTCAAAGATGAAGTGTGCCGTCTCGCTAACGTCATGCATGACCGCGGTGTTCGGGCCGGCGACCGTGTCTGCATTTACATGCCCATGGTGCCCGAAGCGGCTTATGCGATGCTCGCTTGCACCCGCATCGGAGCGGTGCACTCGGTGGTCTTCGGTGGGTTCTCTCCCGAGGCACTCAAAGACAGAATTAATGATGCGACCTGTCGAATGGTGATTACGGCCGATGAGGGCGTTCGCGGCGGTAAAACGGTACCACTAAAAGCCAATGTCGATGCCGCGCTAAATCAATGCCCATCGGTCGACACCGTTATCGTGCTTGAGCGCACGGGCGCTGATATTCACTGGGAAGAAGGTCGCGATATCGCGTATGGCGCTAGCACCGCCAAAGCCGGTGCAGAATTTGAGCCTGTATCCATGGAAAGTGAAGCGCCGCTATTCATCCTCTACACGTCGGGTTCCACCGGAAAACCCAAAGGTGTCCTCCACACCACTGGGGGTTATCTATTGCAGGCCGCCAGTAGCTTTAAGTATGTCTTTGACTATCGTGAAGGCGAGGTCTTTTGGTGTACCGCGGATGTTGGCTGGGTGACCGGGCACTCGTACATTGTTTATGGACCGCTCGCCAATGGTGCAACAACGGTGATGTTTGAGGGCATACCGACATACCCGGACGGTGGCCGTTGCTGGGAGGTCATCGATAAACATCAAATCAATACCTTCTTCACGGCTCCAACCGCTATTCGAGCACTCCATGCTTTGGGCGACGACTTCGTGACGAAATCCTCGCGAAAGAGCCTCAGGATCATCGGCTCGGTGGGTGAGCCAATCAACCCTGAGGCTTGGGAGTGGTATCACCGCGTAGTGGGAGATAGCCGATGCCCAATCGTTGACAGCTGGTGGCAGACCGAGACAGGGGCAATGATGATTACACCCATGCCATCAGCCCACGCCATGAAACCAGGCTACGCGAGCTTCCCCTACTTTGGAGTCGACCCTGCTCTTCTTGATGAGCAAGGCCAAGAGATCGAGGGCGAGGGTTCGGGCTACTTGGTCATCAAACGTTCTTGGCCGGGCCAAATTAGAACGGTCTACGGTGATCACCAGCGCCTCATTGACACCTACTTCTCCACTTATGCCGGCTACTACTTTACCGGGGATGGCGCGCTCCGCGACGCCGATGGCTACCTCCGTATCACGGGGCGCGTCGATGATGTTTTGAATGTCTCGGGTCACCGCATGGGCACAGCAGAGGTCGAAAGCGCGCTGGTATTACACAACGATATTTCTGAAGCGGCCGTGGTTGGCTACCCGCATCCGATAAAAGGTCAAGGCATCTACTGCTACGTGACACCCGTAACGGGTGTTGAGGACAGTCCAGAGCTTAGAGCAGAACTCTCGCAGTTGTGCGTAAAAGAAATAGGTCCGATTGCAAGGCCTGACGTGATTCAGTGGGCGCCGGGCCTGCCAAAAACGCGCTCTGGAAAAATTATGCGGCGAATCCTGCGAAAGGTCGCAGAAAATGAACTCGATAGTCTCGGGGACACATCGACACTCGCCGACCCGTCGGTTGTGGAGCAGTTGATCGCGGGAAGAGCTGAGAGCTGAACGAAAACCAGGGAAAATTACTTGCGGGCCAGAGGTGGGCGCGTGTCGCGATTAGTTATCAGCTCGCCATAGAAAATGTGTGGCCGATAAGAGGCTCATACTGCAATTGCCACAGATAGAAACAAGCAACAACCCTAAGAAAGCTGAGTCGACCAAATTGGACTTAAGCAACAGCGCTTTTACATTGCATTTTAAAAAAAAAGGCCCGCTACAGCGGGCCTTTCATTAAAAGAGCACTAATCCGTCACTGAGTATTTACTTCGCTTCTTCCTCGTCAGAGGCGTCATCGGAAGCTTCATCTGCATCCGCTCCAGCTTCCTCAGCAGGCGCCTCTTCTGTGGGCTCCTCTGAAGTTTCCGCTTCTGTGGTCTCAGCCTCGGCTTCAACCTCCGCCGCAGGTGCCGCTTCGGCAACTGCTTCCGAGGCCACTTCAGCGTCAGATTCATCGACCGCTTCGTCTTCCAGCAACTCTTTGATAGATAGCTTGATACGTCCCCGCTGATCGACGTCGAGACACTTAACGGTCACCTCCTGCCCTTCAGTCAGGTAGTCACTCACATTTTCGACACGCTCATTGGCAATTTGAGAAATGTGCAGCAGACCGTCCTTACCAGGAAGAATTGTAATGAACGCTCCAAAGTCAACGATGCGTGCCACCTTTCCGGTGTAGACCGCACCAACCTCAGCTTCTGCCGTGATTGCCATGATCATATCGACCGCAGCATCGCGAGCCGCTTGGTTTTGACCAAAGACTTTGACGGTACCGTCATCATCGATATCTACTGTTGCGCCAGACTCTTCCGTAATCTGCCGAATCATCGCGCCACCCTTACCGATGATGTCGCGAATCTTGTCAGAATCGACCTTCAGAGTGACCATGCTAGGCGCGTTTTCCGACGTGATTTCACGTGCAGAATCCAGAACGGCATTCATCTGACCAAGGATGTGCAGTCGCGCATGTAGAGCTTGCTCAAGCGCAACCTCCATGATTTGCTCGTTAATGCCCTCAATTTTGATGTCCATCTGCAGCGCAGTAACGCCTTCAGCGGTACCTGCCACTTTGAAGTCCATATCACCGAGGTGGTCCTCATCACCAAGAATATCTGTCAAAACCGCGAACTGATTTCCCTCTTTGACAAGACCCATGGCAATACCTGCAACGGGAGCCTTGAGTGGTACGCCCGCAGCCATCATTGCCAGTGAACCGACACAGACAGAAGCCATCGAGCTAGAGCCATTTGATTCGGTAATCTCGGAGACAACACGGATGGTATAGGGGAACTCGTCTTCGGTTGGCAGCACGGCCGCCAAACCGCGACGCGCTAAGCGACCGTGACCAATTTCACGACGGCCAGTGGCGCCGATACGACCAGCCTCGCCCACGGAATACGG
Organism: Luminiphilus sp.; assembly: GCA_965660865.1. Lineage (GTDB taxonomy): Bacteria > Pseudomonadota > Gammaproteobacteria > Pseudomonadales > Halieaceae > Luminiphilus. Next base: position 1,246 of record CBFIBL010000067.1, on the reverse strand, counting down.
AGGGAAGTTGTAGTGGAGCATAAATGGATCGCGACGCTCACCTTCCAACGCATCAATAATTTGTGCATCTCGTGTAGAACCCAGCGTTACCGCACCAATTGCCTGCGTTTCACCTCGGGTGAACAACGATGATCCATGCGCATTATCGAGCACATCAACTTCGCAAGCGATCTGGCGCACAGTACGGCCATCGCGGCCATCGATGCGCGGCTCTCCCGCGAGAATACGTTGACGAACGATACGCTTCTCGAGCGCCTTAAACTCGTCCTTGATGTCGTCAGCTGAGGGACCATCTTCAGTAGCTAGCTGCTCTACAACAGCGTCGCGTACCTGACCGACCCGCTCATAACGCGCCGCTTTCTCGGTAATACGATACGCCTCACCCAGGTCAGCACCTGCTGCGTCCTCAACTTGCGCACGCAGCGCTTCATTGACGTCTGCAGCAGACCAATCCCAACGAGGCTTGCCCGCTTCTTCAACGAGCTCATCGATAGCTTTAATGACCGTCTGCATCTCTTGGTGGGCATACAGGACAGCACCCAACATCTGATCTTCAGAGAGCTCCTTCGCCTCGGATTCAACCATCAACACAGCGTCGCGAGTACCGGCAACGACCATGTCGAGTTTACTGGCCTTTAGTGCGGCATAACCCGGATTGAGCAGGTAACCGTCGGCTTCAGTAAAACCAACACGGGCCCCACCGATTGGGCCGTTAAACGGACAGCCAGAAATCGCCAGCGCCGCTGATGTACCAATCATTGCTGGGATATCTGGATCAGTATCCAGGTCCGCAGACATGACCGTACAAACAACCTGTACTTCGTTCATGAAGCCATCAGCAAACAATGGGCGGATAGGACGGTCAATCAGTCGCGATGTCAGCGTCTCTTTCTCACTGGGTCGACCTTCACGCTTGAAAAAGCCGCCGGGAATCTTGCCAACAGAGTACGCTTTCTCGATGTAATGAACCGACAACGGGAAAAACGCCTGTCCTGGCTTCTCTTTTTGTTCTGCGACGACTGTGCAAAGCACAGACGTTGTACCCATGGTCACCATGACGGCGCCAGAGGCCTGGCGCGCAATGCGACCAGTTTCCAGCGTGACCTCTTGGCCACCGTACTGGAAGGTTTTTGTAACTACATTCACTTAACTATCTCCAAAATAAATTGGCCGGCATAAAGCCGGCCCCAAGTCGTTTTTATCGGCGCAAGCCTAGACGCTTAATCAATGACGCGTATCGAGTGGT
>CBFIBL010000066.1:0-10575 GCA_965660865.1 Luminiphilus sp. | reverse complement strand
GGGTGTTTGAATAGATCTAACGCTCCGCCACCCGCAGCGTACCCAAGCTGCTCCTCGGTACGCAGAGTTTCAAACGCGCTCACGCGTAAATGCCTTGCCAAAATACGACTCAGCGCGCGATTCTCGAACGTCGCCTCCGGGGCTGCAAATGCGTAAAGCATACCGAGGTCCTCGACGGGTACATCGCGATTTAGCATGTAAGTCGCGCTAGGCTGAGGCGCGTATGTATTTGCGCGTGCAAAGCCACTAGAACCTGGGGTCACTACCTCCGCTATACGCTTGTATGCCGCCTCAACATCAGATTCGTCGTAGTTCCCGTAGAAGAAGCCGCGCACGTGACTTCCCGACAAAGTCGAGTCAACGAAGGCGTTGAAGTCTGCCAACGAGGCTTCCGATGCCGCAAGTGCCAGTGCACTGTCTGTGTATTGACCTTCACGCGTAAGCAGTCCTAGTAATGGCGACAGCCTGGTATAAGGAAACGCACGTTTAGCATTTTCAATGGAGCGCAGATACCGCTCTAAAGCTTGGCTAAACTCGAGTTCTGTCACTTCAACACGAAGCCCCGCCAATGCCCTCGCCAGTAACTCAGGCTGCTTGTCAGTAAAGCCTGACATTGTCACCGAGACACCGCTGCCCGAGGACATAGAGAGAGACATACCGGCAACCGACGCCTCTGTGGCTAAACGCGCTTGCTTTAGATTGTAAAGCGACTCCCAAAGCGCAAGGTACATCGCGTTACTAACGTCACCGAAGGCAGCTGACGTATTAATTTGAACGCGGGCAAACCCCTTCGGCAGCCCTTCAAAATTCTCGCTTCCTTTGAGCCAGAAGGTCACATTTTCAGCGACCTGTACGGGGGTTGCATCGATCGGCGGAGCCTTAATATCAAAACGCTCGGGAAGTAAGGCATTCTGGCTAGGCAATGACAACTCGAGGCGCTCGACCAATGCGAGTGCTTCCGCTTTGTCTCTCGGCACCCAATCCTCTACTGAGTGGGGTGCCACATAAAATTCTAGCTCCTGATCAGCGGGCTCTTGCTGAGAAATGAACCAGACGTTAGATCGCTCTGGCACCAACTGCGCTAGCAAGGTATCGACTGCCTCCTGATTAAAGCTGTCGAACCGGTAAGGCGCATCGATGACGTTTTCGATAGGATAATCTTGCATAGCAGCCGCCAGACTCGCCGCGTAGGAAAAATCATCCGTCTTTTCAAGAAAGGTGAAGCGATTCTGAAGCGACTGCCGATATTCTTCGACGTAGCGATCATCGACACCCTCCCGCCTCAAGAGTTCGATGTAGCCAGTGATCACATCATAGATTTCCTCTCGACGCTGCATACCTTGCGGTGTCAACTCGACATTGATGTCAAACGTGCCGTAATTCCCGTAGAGCGATTCATAACTCGATGTATACAACTCGCTGATTAAACCTAGCTCCTTCAACTTACCCGCCGGTGCACCGGGCATTTCGGAACCGATCACATACCCTAGGTATTCGCCCGGCTTGCTACGCCACTGGTCTTGGTTGTTGTCGATGATATAGCTAACGCGCATCTCACGAAGGTCACGCTGCGGTTTAAAGTGAATTAACTTACCTGCGACTTCGGAAAAATCGAGCTCATACGCAACCTTTGGTTTCTCCACCTCATTGTTGGGGATCAGCGAAAAATATTGACTGGCCAGGACTTCCATCTCGGCAATCGACAGCGGGCTTATGAGCACCAGTGCCATTAGGTTTGCAGAGTAATACTGCTCAAAGAATTGAACGGTCGCCGGATGTAGCTGACGCGTTTCCGTATCCGCGAGCGTCTCGAGGTTGCCGATGGTGAACCGGTTTGCAGGATGCTCCCCCAGCAGTTGGCGCTGAAGTCGGTAAATGGAGCGCATTTCAGATTCGCGCCGCATGGACCACTCCGCATTGACCGCATTCTTTTCTTTTTGGATGTAATCGGGGTCGAGAATCGGTGCCGAGAAAAACTCAGAGAGCCTATGTAGGGCCTCTGAGAAAGCCTGGTTCTCTATAGTAATCATGTAGTTCGTGATTTCACTGGACGTGTACGCATTCGAACTACCACCGTTCTCGGCGGCAAAATTCATATAACCGTCTGGCTCGGGAAATGACTCGGACCCCATAAAGAGCATGTGCTCTAGATAGTGCGCCATGCCCTGAAAATCCATAGGGTCCGAAAAGGCACCAACACCTACGCTGAGCGCTGCAGCGGACTTTTCCGTCTCACTGTCGGAAACCATCAGCACCTGTAAACCATTATCCAGTGTGATTGCGGCGTACTCGCGGTCGTCGTTGGGGCTCTTATTGACGACAACAGGTGTGACAGGCTCCTTGACCTCCGCACCGCAGGCCACCAATCCAACCAATAACATCGCGCCGACCACGACACGGAGATAGCGCCAAATTTGCATGTCTTATCCTTTCTCTCTTCGCGCCCTTGTTGTTGCGCGCGTTGTTTTAGGTGTTGTTGTGTGAGTTGTTGTGTGAGTTGTTGATCGAGTAGTTACGCCGGCTTTGCTCTTGGCCACGACAAGAGCAGCACATTGCAAAGTGTCGCGAGCGGTATGGCAAAAAAGACCCCCCAAACACCCCACAACCCACCGAATATGAGTACCGCAATGATAATCGCGACCGGGTGAAGATCCACCGCCTCAGAAAATAAAAGCGGCACTAGCACATTGCCATCCAGCACTTGTATTAGCATGTAAAGCCCAACGACCCAGTAAAAATCACCTGTAAGACCAAACTGAAATAGCGCCACCAGCATGACCGGGATCGTGACCAGAAATGCACCGATGTACGGCACGATGACGCTCAGGCCCACAAGAAGCGCGAGTAGCGCAGTGTAATTCAATCCAAACGCTGCAAAGGCAGCATAACTAACAGCACCAATAATAGTTATTTCGATGCCTTTCCCACGAACATAGTTAGCGATTTGTATATTCATCGCGCGTCCAATCTCATTGAGCTGCGGACGATTATCGGGCAGAAAACTCAGCGCCCAACGCACAATAACGTCGCGATCCTTGAGAAAGAAAAAGACCATTAACGGGATGAGGACCATATATATTGCGAAGGTCAAAAGCCCCGGAATTGAGGACAATCCGAAACCTAAAACTGCTTGTCCAAATGACGCGGCCTGGCCCTGTAATGTGGTCATGAGCTGGTCAATCGGTGCCTGCTCAATCATGGTGGGATAGCGCTCCACGATGCCCGCGACCTCGCTCTGGACAGCTGCAACCATAGCAGGCGCCTCCCGAATCAGTCCGCTCAACTGACGCCAAACGAGGGGTCCAAGTCCCACGGTAAAACCAAGGAAAACGCCGAGAAACACGACGGTTGCCCCGGCCAGTGCCAGCGTCTCGTTCAAACCCCATCGAATAAGCCTATCGGCTACACCCTGCATGAGGTAGGCGAGTACAAGAGCGACCAATACGGGCATGAGCACGTCGCCAATGGTCGCGAGGAGCAGTGATACCGATGCGATAATGAACACCAGAATCACAGCCTCTCTGTGTGTCAGGTGCTCGTCATACCACGCTTTAAGCGTATCTATCATGCGCGCTCTCCCGTAGACAGCGAATTCAATGTCAGCGTAATGGTGAACAAGTCATCGTCACGCTCCCAGCTCACCGTATGACCCTCTAATCGTGCGAAGGTTTCAAAATCTTTAGGGGCAGATGGGTCTGTCGCCAGAATCTCCAGCGACCCTGCATGGGCTTGCTCATGTATCGCGCGTTTTGCCAATAACATCGGCATAGGGCAGCGCTTTCCACGGGCATCGATGCTGTAAACTTTCGACATAACGGAATCCATATCCCCCGCGGCGAGTATACCCTTATTCGGAACCAACAAAGCCTTCTTTTGTCACACCATGGGAACCCACAGACAGTAAAGTCAGTTAAAGTTCACGAATGTTGAAACCGATGCAACACCGACTAACCGCATTTACCGCGACCGTGCTACTGACCCTGGGCATGACTCAGGCATTAGCGGCCACGGAAAACCTTAAGATCCCCAATCTCGGTGCCTCTAGCACCAGTTTGTATTCAGAAGAATACGAGAGAAAGCTGGGTAACTTATGGCTCAAGGTATTTCGTGCACAGGCCCCCGTCTTAGATGACCCGCTGCTTCACGATTACATCGAAAATTTAATTTTCGAATTGGTTCTGCATAGCGATCTGCGGGACCGGCAACTTCAATTGGTTGTCGTGGATAATCCCACCATCAATGCGTTCGCGGTGCCGGGTGGCATCATAGGCGTGCACAATGGTCTTCTTCATCAGGCACGCAGCGAAGACGAGTTGGCAGCTGTTCTAACGCACGAAATCGCGCACTTGAGTCAACGGCATTTCTCAAGACAGCGAGAGCAAGCACAAAGTCAAAGCTCGCTGACGATCGCCGGGCTCATGGCCGCGATCGCATTAGCAGCCACAGCAGGCTCCGACGCAGGACTTGCAGCAATCACGGCCACGCAAGCCGCGGCGCAGGACTCCAGACTGAGGTACTCGCGTGCAAACGAATCAGAGGCGGACCGAATTGGCTTTCGAACCCTCGTAGCCTCCGGTAGAGACCCGCATGCTGCAGCTGATATGCACGAGCGAATGCTCGCTGCTCATCGACTTTACAGCACCAACCGCCTGCCCGAATTTTTGCGAACCCACCCGCTTTCAGAAAAGCGTGTCGCAGACATGCGCAATCGTGCGCGCGCCGAGCGTAGAGTGATACGTCCAACGAGCTTTGATTTTCAGCTAATGCAGGCGAGGGTTAGGCAGCAATTGACAAAAACATCCGGCGAAGCAATCGAGTTATTCACGGAGCAAACCCGCAAAGGCGGTACCGAGGCAGCCGCTGGTTGGTACGGTCTTGCGCTAGCGCAACTTGCGGCGAATCAACCAACGAGAGCTCGAAGCGCGCTCGAAGAGGCGCTCAAACCAGACCCCGACAACATTGCGTTTCTCATCGCCAGTTCGAAGATTGATACCGCACTCGGACACCATCAGAGCGCCCTGAAGCAACTCGAGCGCCGTCTAAAGCTCTCGCCAGGAAATCATCCTCTGACCATTGCCTATGCCGATGCACTCTGGCAAGCCGGCATGCCCCACGTCGCTGCGCAGGTACTCAAAAACCAAAGCAAACGAAAGCCTGAGGATCCCGGCGTTTGGTATAGATTGGCAGAAGTGCAAGGCTTGGCGGGAGATATCATCGGTTTACACCAATCCCGAGCTGAATATTTTATTCTGGTAGGCGCGCTCGATGCAGCGCAAACACAGCTGAGCTATGCGCTTAAGCTCGTGAATAATAATTTCACGCAATCTGCCACTATTAATGAACGACTCCGCGATGTCATGAGTATTCGCGATGAACTAGAGCGCTCTTAAGCTCTTCCCACGACACCCGTGTTGAGTGACTGGGCGAATGACAGCATTCGGTCGAGGGGTTTCATGGCATCCCTGGCCAACGCAGGATCGACAAAAATTTCTCTGCCTTGCGCTGCGTCGAGAACCTCAGCTAGGAGTTCCAACTCATTCATCGCCATCCACGGGCAGTTGGCGCAACTTCGACAGGTAGCACCCTCACCCGCGGTCGGTGCGATCAAAAATGATTTGTCTGGCGCCGCCTTCTGGAGCTTGTAGAAAATACCCTGATCGGTGGCAACAATAAACTTATCATTTGGTAATTCCGTCGCCGCTTTGATGATCTGCGTCGTCGAGCCAATGTGATCTGCAATCTCAAGCACCGAGGCCGGAGACTCAGGGTGTGCAAGCACAGCCGCGTCCGGGTGCACCTGTTTGAGATCAAGTATCCCCTTGGCTTTAAATTCTTCATGCACTATGCAAGCACCGTCCCACACCAAAATATCTGCACCGCTCTCGCGACGCACGTAGTCACCCAAGTGACGATCCGGAGCCCATAAGACTTTCTTACCTTCGTCTGCTAGGTGCTCCGCGACATCAAGCGCAATACTCGAGGTCACCACCCAGTCGGCTCTCGCCTTTACCGCCGCTGATGTATTGGCGTACACAACCACCTCACGATCGGGGTTCGCATCGCAAAACGCAGAGAATTCGTCTATGGGGCAACCCTCATCCAACGAACAAGTTGCCTCGAGTGTGGGCATTAGCACCCGCTTGTGGGGTGTCAGTATTTTCGCTGTCTCACCCATGAACCGCACTCCGGCAACCAACAGCGTCTCAGCCGGGTGGTCTCGCCCAAAACGGGCCATTTCGAGGGAGTCCGATACACACCCACCGGTTGCCTCAGCCAGGGCCTGAATCTCGGGCGACGTGTAGTAGTGGGCGACGATCACTGCGTTATGCGCCTTCAATTGACCTGCAATCTTGGTCTCTAGCGCCTGACGGCGCTCTGGAGTCAATTGGGCGGGAACGCTAGCAAGGTGTGTTTGAACCTGCTCACGTATTTCGCGGAGTTTTTGGTCTGCAATCGACAACGAAAAAAGCCTTCACAATGATGAGCGCGCAGTTTACCTTTTAATTTATGAAGTAAAAGCCTGCAGTTCAGGCTTTGACACAGTATTGCCAACGCACCGACGCAATAACAAGCGAACAATAAAGAGTCCAAAAAGGATCCGAAACTAAAAATGTTCGAAAACATGCGAGGCATACAACGGGGGTAACAACTTGGCTGTAACTCCAAATGACAATACGCTCGTGCTGATCTGCGACGATGACAGTATGCAGCGTCTTTTGATTCGGCAATGCCTGGAATCAGAGGGTATGCATGTTATTGAGGCTCGGGATGGATCTGAGGCACTGGACCTCACCGCGAGCAACACCCCCGATTTCATTTTTATGGATGTGGATATGCCGGGCATTAGCGGCATTGAAACTTGCAAACGATTGCGGGCTCAAAAGGAAACGGAAGACACCCCGATTCTTATCGTAACGGGTTCAGATGATGAGGCGACAATCGACCTTGGATTCGAAGCCGGAGCCACTCAGTACATCACCAAGCCGCTCAACTGGTCATTGCTGGGTAGACTCGTAAAGTACATGCTCCGCTCTGCCGATACCTATCAAACGCTGAAGTTAAAAGAAGACCATCTTCGGTATCTCGCGTTTTTTGACCACCTGACCGACCTTCCAAACCGGAGAAGTTTCACCGAGCAACTGCGCCGCAACTTAGTGAACTGCGAGCAAAATAATGGACAGATCGGTTTGATCATGATCGATATCGATCACTTTAAACGCATCAATGACTCAATTGGACATGAACGAGGTGATTTAGTCCTCAAGCGGATTGCCGCGCGCCTTCAAATCTGTGCCGCAAAAGTCGGTCCGATTGCCTCAGCATACCCCGGAGCGAAGAAGGAGTTTCCGGCAGATGCGTTTGCACTGGAAATTGCGCGACCCGGGGGTGATGAATTTTCAGTGATCATCAGAAATCCGGTTGATAAAACTCAGTTGCATGAGATCTCACAACATTTCATCGAGTGTCTCTCGGAGCCTATTGAAATACCGGGCCATACGCTGGTGATTACGCCAAGCATTGGCATTGCCATGGCGCCTGAGCATGCCCGTATCCCTGAGGAGCTCTTGGTGCGAGCAGACTCTGCGACCTACGCCGCGAAAGCTGAGGGCCGACAACGCTCTCGTATGTATGACGCCTCGATTGCCGACGATTCGGCGCAAGAACTCGCTATAGAGGAAGGTCTGCGGGAGTCCCTCGTCAATGGTGGGTTGTCCGTTGCCTACCAGCCGCAGGTCGAATTAACCACGGGCCGTATTATCGGAGCTGAAGCGCTTGTTCGCTGGACAGACGAACAGGGAAACGCGGTGCCCCCCAGTCGATTCATACCCGTCGCAGAGAGAAGCGGACTGATCAATGACCTAGGCGACTGGATTTTAAGTCAGGTCGATCGAGATGCGACCATGTACGAAGGTCAATTGCCGCCTAGCCTGCCGCTAGCCATCAATTTGTCAGCACTTCAATTTAACCAAAGCAACTTTGTCGAGCGCTTAACGGCAACGGTAAAACAGTTGAAAATACCCAATAGCATTGGTCTCGAGCTCACAGAAAGCGCGATTATGACAAGTGGTAATGACAGTATTGGAAAGCTTCAGCAATTGAGGAATTTAGGTTTTAAGCTGGCGATTGATGACTTTGGTACGGGCTACTCATCACTAAACTACTTGCGGCAGTTCCCGCTCAACACCTTGAAGGTAGATCGTAGCTTTGTCTCTGATATGGGCTCTGAATCGGGTAACGCCATCGTCAAAGCGATCATTTCTATGGCGCAAGCACTTGGGTTAGATCTCATAGCAGAGGGTGTCGAAACGAGCGCACAGGCTTCCTACTTGCGAGAGCAAGGATGTCAAACGATCCAAGGTTATTTAATCTCCAAGCCCGTTCCCATGGGAGAACTGGTTCAACTTTGCCAACAAGATTTTCGTGCACTTTTGAGTCTAGATAACGAGGATAAATGACGCGCAAGGCTTTTTTGTCGGCTGTCATCGGTGCCGGTTTGGTGACGGCCGGCTGCGAGATCGCTTCTACTAACAGCTCGCATTACGTCGCTGATGAACAAAACAGCGCGCTCGTCATTGCCCATTCCAATGCCGAAACAGCAAAGGCAGGTGTGCTCGCTGCAGGTGGAATCATTACGCACGATTTACCCATTTTGAATGGCGTTGGTGCGCGTTTATCCGTCAGGAGCATCAACAATCTCGAGGACGATCCGCGGATTGCACGCATAGTCATCGATAGCGGAGAAGTATCGAGTGACAGCACTGAGAACGCCATCTCTCAGGAGACCGCCGACTGGCTAAAAGTGGGACTCAAATCCGCCCCGCAAAACCCCTGGCTGCGTTCGGTGGTGGGCAAACAGCAACATGGGCTCACTGGTCGTGGCGTCGGTCTTGCCATTATCGATACCGGATTGACTCTTAGCCCCGCGAACTTCCACCGGAACATCACAGTGACAGACCGGTATAACGCTGTATCAGCCGGTGAACCAAATGATATTAACGACACAACTGGTCACGGGACACACCTCGCCAGTCTATTAATAGGCGCAGGAAGCGAATGGGAGGGAATAGCACCCGATGTTTCCTTAATTGTGGTGCGCGCCTTCAACTCCCACGACGAGGCCAATTTTTTGGATGTGATTCGCGCTATTCAGTGGGTCACGGACAATCGGGAACAGCTCAATATTCGCGTGCTGAACTTATCGATCAGTGCATCGACCGAACTTGCCTATCACCTCGACCCCTTAAATCGGGCTCTGACTGCTGCGTGGAACGAAGGCCTTGTAGTCGTAGTTTCTGCCGGCAACCAAGGACCGGAGACGGCTTCCGTCACGGCCCCGGGTAACAACCCATGGCTGATTAGTGTCGGTGCGGCCTATCAAGACTATGATGATGGTCAGGTTTATGTTGCACCCTTCAGCGGACGAGGACCGACCGGCTCTGGTCACATAAAACCCAACATCGTCGCTCCAGGAGTCAATCTTGCCGGCATATTACCACCCAATGCTCGGCGCCCAAGCAATGAACCGCCGCAGTTTACGGAAACAGGTTTGTGGGTGACGAGTGGTGCATCGCAAGCCTCTGCGGTCACTGCAGGGATGGTGGCGCTCCTGCTCGAAGCGAGGCCCCAGCTGTCAAATAGCGACGTAAAATGCTTGCTCGCGAATACCGCAACACCATTACCTGCCGATCAGCTAAGTTCCGTCTCGCCCATGGCGCAGGGCCGCGGCTTGATCAATCTGCCGGCTGCCTTGTTGTCTGATGAATTAATGTGCGATGAGCGGCTCGATGGCTTTTCTTCTGACACGATCATCGAAGGCTCACACCGCGGTCCATAACGCTAGTGCGCTCTCAAGCACTGCCAACCGCTGAGGAAATTTAACTGTCCCATCTCAACCGCGCCCTAAATTTGACCTCTAAGACCCGTTATACGTTATGACACCACGGGGCAATGGCTACGTTCCCTGCTCAGGAGGGGCGTCGGCGGTTCGACAAATTATTCGCTTACGGTATAACTGATCGTAGCAGTGAGTAGATGAGCGTCTTGTTATCGTCGCCATGGCGCGTAGTGACGCCGTTTATTCACGATGACCTCACCAACCCAAATAGGGTGTTATGGCAAAAAGCAACACCCCTTAGTCCAAGAAACGCGTTTTTCTCGCAATTTATGCCCAAAGGTCTTAGCCCATTTTGGGCAACTCTTTGTAACCGCATGGGTTATTCAATCGCTGTCGCTATCTTGCTGAGCTCCTTAATCTTAGTCGTGTTGGTGGCCCACCCAGAGCCATCACTTTTTTTGACTACAGCAGCGCAGAGACGCTAGGAGCAAAAGATGAAGAACGTAATTACAGTAGTAGCCGCAGTTGCAACGCTTGCACTTTCTAACGCCACTTTCGCCGGTCAGCCTACTGGCGCTGCGATGGTTTCTACCAAAATCGCACCTCAAACTGCCAGCACCTACATCAAGACCGCGAGCAACGAGGTTGTCGCTAACAAGATCAAATCATTCCAATGGGGAAGCACCGCGGCACGCAAGCAAGTGACATCTGAGCGTATTGTCAAGGCGAAAGACCTGTCA
>CBFIBL010000065.1:0-3671 GCA_965660865.1 Luminiphilus sp. | reverse complement strand
GGCGGGAGTTTGTGGTACAACATTGGCAGACACTAGCGTATTCGCCTCTTTCATAACTATGACAACAGTTACACAAATGTCCGATGGTCGTCGCCAACGCACCGAACGCAGTCGCAAAGCGATGATCGATGCAGCTTTGGCATTGATTCAAGAGGGTCACTTCGCGCCTACAGCGCGCGAAATTTCAGAGCGTGCGGGTGTGGGAATTCGCTCGTTCTTTCGCCAATTTGAGGATATGGATAGCTTTTTTTTGGCAGTTGATGCACAAATCTCCGAGTCGGTGGTCGATAGCTTTCTTAATCGAGGTAATCGAGAGGGGCCCTTAAAGGAGCGGTTGGAGTCCTTGATCGCTACCTACACCGAAGCATTCGAGCGACACAGTAATCTGCTAGCGGCAACGAAATCGCTTCGATGGAGCTCTAAGGTCGTGAGGGACAATTATGCCCGGTATCAACTGCTTTCCTTGAAGAACAAAGAGGCGTGGATTCCCGAATTTGAGTCATTGTCTGCGGAAGAAAGACAGCTTGCGGATGCCTATCTTTCCTTTGAGATGTGGCATCGTCTCAGAGAAATTCAGGGGTTGTCGGTCACCGATGCGCGCGCTGTCATCATTGCCGCGTTTTGCAAACTGATCTAAAGGGGCGCTACCGTTATAGATCGCTCCTTCATGAAAGCAAGGTATCGCTATTGATATGGCAGTATTTGTGCCATATTTGCATGCACATTCTCGTAAATCTAAACGCTTATGATAGCTGAATGCAGCGAAAGCGGGGGTCAGCAAGGCGTGAGAACGAAGTAAGTACGAAACAAATAAACCAGCAAACAAATAAACAAATAAACAAAAATGACCACAGTCGTAGTACGTAGGTCATTGACAATCTCAGGGGAGCATCGTGTCGCAGCAATTTAAAGAACAGGGTGGTGCAGCCACCATGGACCCTACGCCCTTGCAGCGCTGGCTGACGTCTCGACTTGCCATGCACATGAATAGCGAAGGACGTTTTAACAAGCGTCGTAGCAAGGCAGAGCGTGCACGGATAAAAGCGGGCCGTCGCCACGTGGTCGACTATTTCCATCAAACTGAGGACGGCTACAGCTATCTGGCTGCACAGGTGTTATCGCAATTGGCTGAACGCTATGACATCGATCTAAGGTGTCATCTTGTTCGGGGTCCTGAAGGAAAAAATGCACCCGACGCTGCGTTACTCCTGAAGCTATCGCGGTATGACGCATCCATGATTGCATCCGAATATGGCTTAGATTTTCCTGTTGATAGCGAAAATCCGTCCAGTGAGAACATTGCCCTAGCGCGTGCTATTTCCGCGTCAGTGAAATCCGAAGACATGCCACAGGCCTTACCGAGGATAGGTGAAGCGCTGTGGCGTAACGATACTCAGGCGCTTGAGTCGCTAGCTGAGTCTTTCGGTCATGCAACTGACTCCGGGGTCGACGCACGACTCAATGCGGGCACCGAATTACGTGCACAACTCAAGCACTATTCGGGCGCCATGTTCTATTACGAGGGTGAGTGGTATTGGGGTATCGACCGACTCCATTACCTTGAGGAGCGCCTGGTGAGTCTCGGTGCTTCCCATGCACCTATTGAGCCGTTCGTTGCGCCTTGCCCAGATGTGTCCGTCGAGGGTGTATCGGATGCCTCAGCGTTGACACTTGAGTTCTTTCCGTCGCTCCGCAGCCCCTACACCTCGATTGTGTTTGACGAGACCGTGGCGCTGGCAGAGCACATTGGTATCAACTTAGAGATGCGCCCAGTGCTCCCTATGGTAATGCGAGGTGTCCCGGCGACGCGCGAAAAGGGTATGTACATCTTTTCAGATACCGCCCGAGAAGCGCGGCGGCGCGGTGTGCCGTACGGTAATTTTCATGACCCGATTGGTAACCCGGTCCGCAGGTGTTACTCGATTTATCCTTGGGCTGTTTCACAGGGGCGAGGGACTGAGTTGCTCTCAAGTTTCCTCAAGCATGCGTTTGCAATGGGTGTGAACACCAATAACGATCGAGGACTGAAACGAGTGGTCGAAGCCGCCGGTCTTGATTGGCGCGAAGCCCGAACTCACCTTGGAGAGACCGAGTGGGAGAGTTTGCTTGAGGACAATCGCCTGTCTATGTACGAGGGAGGGCTCTGGGGCGTACCCAGCTTCCGCGTGATCGACGCAGAGGGAAACGTCCAGCTAGAAATATGGGGACAAGATCGTTTGTGGCTCGTTGCGCGAGAGATTCGGCGCTTGAGCAAATAGCATTGAGCGGCTGTTGCTCTCGCTCTTTGCAGCAATACCGAGCCGCGTTTAGAAAACCAGATGGACAGCCAAGCTTTTAAACACTGTCTAGAGGCTTGGCTGCACGATGGATCAAATTAGCCGAAACCCAATGCCTTGGATTCTTGGCTTAAAATCTTCGCAACCTCCGGTTCCGCCTTCACGGCTTTGAAAAGCGCTGAGAATTTTGGATAGGTATCGGCAGGGATGTCATACCCCGCATAGCTTGCGTTGATGAACGGCGTGACGAGCGTCAGGTCAGCAAGTGTAAACGCGCCAAAAATAAAGCCCTCTTCTGGTAACTGACCCTCTATGTAGCTGAGCAGCGGCGGCAGCTTTTTCTCGATGATATTGCTAATGAGCGCCTCGTCAGGCTCCTGCTTGAAGGCTCTCGGCCGCATAAAGCGCTGAAAGAAAATGCCGGCAGCAAGTTCGGCAACCGGTCCGGAGGCGAAGTCGTCATACCAGTCCGCCATGGCTCTCTCTTGAAGCGCAGTAGGGTAGACCGGAACTTCGGGGTAAGCGGCTTCGAGGTAACGACAAATGACTTTTGAGTCACCGAGTCTGAGCTCGCCATCCACCAAGGTTGGAATCTTTCCTAGAGGATTTAGCTTTTTGTACTCCTCGTCCCCCGTGAAGGGCATTTGAGCCACCATTTCATAATCGAGCCCCTTAAGTTCAAGCGCGATAAGGACTTTTCTAACAAAAGGCGAACCGTGAACACCGTGGACTTTAAGCATAGGTACCTCTAAAAATTGGTTGTAGCGGTTGTATTTTTTCTTGTAGTTTTTCTGATGGTCACTAATGGGTAGGGCTTTTCTGCAGATGTCCCAAATAGTCTCAGATTCGCAATCTACTTGAGTACTTTAGCACCACCTGAGGTTTGCAGGGAGTTGGCTTGCAACTAAAACCCTCAGAGTCGACTATGGCGCTTCTAATTCTCAGTCATCGTATGAGTTGTCACTTTCATTGGGAGTAGCCTGTGGCCAAGCTTACATTTTTCTATGATCTATCATCCCCGTGGACATATCTCGCGTTTAACAACGTGCAGGAAGTGCTTGCGGAAACGGGAGCCGATGTGAGCTGGCGTCCGTTCCTTGTCGGTGGCGTCTTTAACGCGGTTAATCAAAGCGTCTATGCCGCTCGGTCCAACCCCAGCGATCCAAAGGTAATTCACAATTTCACTTGGTTACATGAGTGGGCGCGTCTGGCAGGCCTCCCGTTGGACTTCCCCACGGTGCACCATCCCGTTAAGTCAGTGCTACCCATGCGTGCATGCTGCGCGTTGGAGGACGATCAATCACTACTTTTCCGTTTCACCAAAGCCGCCTTTGATGCGTATTTCGCCGAGGGAAGAAATATCGATGACCCTGAGGTTGTCGCTGATGTTGCGAA
>CBFIBL010000064.1:0-2087 GCA_965660865.1 Luminiphilus sp. | reverse complement strand
AAAGGTGATTCACATGGCAATACCAACGCACAGCCCCTACGTTATTGTCGGTGCCGGCATCCACGGATTAAGTACGGCGTATCACCTTGCGCTCCAGCTAAAAGCCACAGGTAGAGGCGACGGCCGTGACATTGTCATTCTAGACAAGTCAGGCATTTGCTCGGGCGCTACGGGCATTGCCTGCGGTGTGATCCGCAACAACTACTATCAGCCCGCGATGCGGGAGCTCATGGCTCACTCCGTGCGGATTTGGGAGAGTGATCCGGAGACCTACAGCTATCACCCAGTGGGCTACATGCAAATAAGCTGCGAATCGATGCGCGAAGACGTGCGCTCCATTTACGAGCAGCAGCAAGCCATCGATTATGAGTCGACTTTTATCGAGGGCGCGAGAGCCAGCAGCTACTACATGAAAACGCTGTTTTCTGACTGGCGCGCAGAAGGCATCACGTCGGTGCTTCACGAAAAACCGGGTGGCTATGCCAACAACTCAAAAGCCATGTACGGCCTCGCAGGTAAAGCAGAGGCCTTGGGCGTCAGAATCATCTCAGGCATAGAGGTGAAAAGTCTGTCATCAGATAACGCCGGTGCAATTACCTCTGTGAACACCGACCGCGGGAACATCGCCTGCGACTACGCCGTGATTGCTGCTGGCCCCTGGGTTCGGCGCTTCTGGGAAATGCTTGAACTCCCCATGGAAGTGGCTATCCGCAACCCCGAGACGGGAACACTCGCCGAGGGCATTCCCATGTGGATCTACTGGTCGCTTCAGGAAGGCACGCTAGGCGTCGATCCGAAGCTGCAAGTGACCAATGACGGGCACATGCCACCAGTGATTCACGTCGATACCGATGCGCCACTTTACTCGGATGACGACGGTCGACTCATCACGGATAAGATGTGGGGCATCTATTACAAACCCGATTTCCACTTCGGTGGTGTACAAGGCGGCGCAGCGCCATTTATTGTCGACAAATCCGCGGCGGAGGTGTCAGTAGACCCCTACGGTCCTGCGTCTCCTGAATTTATCGTCGGTCCTGAATTCGCCGAAATGTGGGTGTCGGCACTTGCACACTGCCAAGAACGGTTCTCGGGTACGCTGCCCAAATTCAAGCGCGAGCCCTCCGGTGGTATCGGTGCTTTCACACCGGACAGCTTCCCGGTCTTCGATACCATGCGAGAAAACTGCTTCGTACTTGCGGACTCCAATCACGGCTACAAAATGATTGGCGTCGGCGACCTAGTAGCTCGGACAATCTGCGGCGAATCGCAGTCGCTGTTACGACCGTTTAGGTTCGCTCGCTATGAAGAAGGCGACTTGCACCCGGTATCCAACAGCCCCTTCCCCTGGAGTTAACCCCCTGAGGGGTTAGAAAAAAGGGATTGGGGAAAACAGCGCTCGGGCGTACACTGCGCGCCCCGTGAAAGTGATCGAAGTTATTTCTAGGTAAGCCATGTCCACACTAGACCTTATCCATTCTTCGAGCGACAGTGGTATCGAGTCGGCTGAAGGCTCAACGGCATACCCCAAAACCGGTTTGCCCAACACGCATTACATCGATAACACAACTTGGCAGGAAGAGCGCGATCGGGTCGTGGCCAAGACCTGGGCCGGACTCGGTTTTGGCGCGGATATTCAGGAACCGGGATACGTATACCCTGTGAATTTCATGGGGCTACCCTTGTTAATGGTCCGCGATACAGAGGGTGTTGCCCGCGTATTCCACAATGTCTGCAGCCATCGCGGTATGACGTTGGTCGCCGAGAAAGGCTCGGCAGGTATGGTAATTCGCTGCCCCTACCATCGATGGGGCTACGGTCTCTCAGGTGAACTAAAGGCCACCCCCAATATTGGTGGCATGGGGGTTCACAAGATCGATGGATTCGACTGCAGCGAGCACGGATTGAAAGAGGTGCGCTCCGAAGAGTTGATGGGGATTATTTTCATTAATTTATCGGGCGAAGCGCCCGCACTTTCCGCGCATCTCGATCCGATTTTGACGCGCTGGGGAGCGCTCGCTGGAAAGGACTTCACACAGCGTCTGGTAAGTGACACGGGGCCTTATGGTTCGATGGAGCTATCAGTT
>CBFIBL010000063.1:0-24278 GCA_965660865.1 Luminiphilus sp. | reverse complement strand
CCAATTTGTGTGGTTAATGCAGCCCCTGTGAGCAACTCGCTGCTGAGATTCGCTGCTGCCATCTCAGGCGCGAAAACCCACATCACACCCAGCAAAAACAACGGAATACCTAAAATTATCGGTCCAAACTTCGCAAACATCGTTCTTCTCCCAGACTCTTTATGCTTATTTTGCGCAGTACTCTCGCTTTACTGACGTGTTATGTAAAGCATCCGATAAAACTTCAGGCAAAAAAAAGCCCCGCGATTGCAGGGCTCTTTTGGATAAAGCAAGACTAATGTCCTTACTTAGCTTTTGCTTCCTTGCGCGCTTTTGCCTCTTCAATCACGGTTGTCGCAACGCTTGCCGGACATGGCATGTAGTGCGAGAACTCCATGGAGAACTGACCACGACCTGATGTCATGGTGCGCAGCGAGCCGATGTAACCGAACATTTCAGCCAGTGGCACGTCAGCCTTGACGCGAACACCTGTTGTACCCGCTTCCTGATCCTTGATCATGCCGCGGCGACGGTTCAGATCACCAATTACGTCACCAACGTGATCGTCAGGCGTGAACACGTCGACCTTCATGATGGGCTCGATCAACTGCGGAGATGCTTTTGGCATCGACTGACGGAATGCGCCCTTTGCGGCCAATTCGAAAGCAATCGCTGAAGAGTCAACTGCGTGGAAACCACCGTCGTACAATTCAACCGCGACGTCGAGCACTGGGAAGCCCGCCAACGGACCTTCTTGCATCATGACCTCGAAGCCCTTCTCAATTGCTGGGAAGAATTCCTTTGGTACGTTTCCGCCGACAACGCTTGATGTGAACACGTAGCCGTCGCCAGGCTGTCCGGGAGTGATACGGTAGTCGATCTTGCCGAACTGACCTGAACCACCCGACTGCTTCTTGTGCGTGTAGCTGTCTTCGATCGCCTGCGTGATCGTCTCTCGGTACGCAACCTGTGGCTGACCAACCTCGAGCTCAACGCCATAAGTACGACGCAGAATGTCGATCTTGATGTCTAAGTGAAGTTCGCCCATACCTTTGAGGATAGTCTCACCCGAATCTTCGTCTGTTTCGACACGGAATGACGGATCTTCAGCAATCATTTTACCGATCGCGATACCCATCTTTTCAGAACCACCCTTGTCTTTTGGCGCTACCGCAATAGAGATAACGGGGTCTGGGAAGACCATTGCTTCAAGCGTGCATGGTGCGTCAGTTGAGCACAGCGTATGGCCGGTCTGTACGTTCTTCATGCCGATACAAGCAAAAATATCACCAGCGCGCGCTGTATCGATTTCAGAACGATCATCGGCGTGCATCTCAACCATTCGACCGATTCGCTCGGTCTTACCAGTCGCTGAATTGAGGATGGTATCGCCCTTTTTCATCTCACCTGAGTAGACTCGGATAAAGGTCAGCGCACCAAAGCGGTCGTCCATAATCTTGAACGCCAGAGCACGAAGCGGCTCATTTACATCGACAGTGGCTACCTCACCTGTAGGCGCCCCTTCCTCGTCGGTTAAAGGCTGTGGATCCACCTCGGTTGGGCTTGGCAGGTAATCAACAACCGCATCAAGTACGAGCTGAATACCTTTATTCTTGAACGCACTGCCACAGAACGTGGGGAAAAAGTGCATTGTACGCGTGCCTTCACGGATGCAACGCTTGATGTCCTCCATCGAGGGCGTCTCGCCTTCCATGTATTCCATCATCAAGTCGTCGTCCATCTCGACAGCGGCCTCGATAAGCTGCTCGTGATAGGCCTCAACGTCGTCAACCATGTCTGCGGGCACGTCAACGATTTCGTAATTCTCTGGCTTACCGGAGTCGTCCCATACGTAAGCTTGCTTAGTAAGTACGTCTACGACACCAACGAAGTCATCTTCGCGGCCAATGGGCAGCGTCATGACAAGAGGATTTGCCGCAAGCACGTTACGCACCTGGTCAACGACGCGGTAGAAATCAGCGCCTAATCGGTCGAGCTTGTTAACGAAAATCAGCCGAGCAACTTCAGATTCGTTCGCGTAACGCCAATTAGTCTCTGACTGAGGCTCTACACCACCCGAGCCACAGAAAACGCCAACACCACCATCGAGAACTTTCAACGAGCGATACACCTCGACCGTGAAGTCCACGTGTCCCGGTGTGTCGATGATGTTCATGCGGTGATCTTTCCAGAAACACGTGGTCGCAGCTGACTGAATCGTGATGCCACGCTCCTGCTCCTGCTCCATGAAGTCCGTTGTGGCTGCACCATCGTGAACTTCGCCGGTTTTGTGGATTTTACCGGTGAGCTTCAAGATACGTTCTGTGGTCGTGGTTTTACCTGCGTCCACGTGCGCGAAGATACCGATGTTGCGGTACAGGGATAAGTCTGTAGACATTGTTCTACTCTTCCAGTCGTTTGCGTTAACTCGGTCGGCTCGCGGCCCGTACGGCAGCAAACCATGTCACCTGAACAACCGAAATACAGCGGAACAGCTGACGCCTAAACAATTGTTTACTCGGGACTCGCAATGCTTGTGACGGGCGACCCTTTCAATGCGCGCGCTTTTTACCACATTCAGGTGGCAAGAAGTAGGTGTTGTTCGACAAAGTGATAACTTTTGACGCTACGGGGAGTCTGACTGCATGGAAATTAAACAATACTGCGAGTGTAGCCGACGTAACGCGTTGCCCTACAACGCGAGAGACGGAACCCGAAGTATTGACGCACTTCAGGCTGGCGTAAAAATCTCGAACGGGAGAAAACAGACGCGAGTTTCACTACTTGCGATCAATGTCTGCCAAAAGGGGGGTCACTGGACCGGCGAAAATCAACGTCAATTGCTTGAAATTTTGGCCAGATCCCGCCAAGGTTCAAGTCAAAACAAGCACTCTGCCCACATCTAAAAATACGACCGAGCAGGAGCAGACCATTGGCAGTGTTAACAAAAAAAAGCGAGTAATAAAAATGAAAACCAATATCGGCCTACTATTGACCAAGCGCGCACACCTCGACCCTGACCGCGAGGCCTACGTCGAGAGCGATGGAAGCAGACGCTACACGTTTAGGGAACTCAACGAGCGTGCCAATCGATTGGCCAACGGCTTGATCGAAAATGGCCTGCAGAAGGGGGATCGAGTAGGCCTCCTACTCATGAACTCAGTCGAGTTCATGGAATCGTTTTTTGCTGTGGCAAAAGTGGGAGGCGTCGTTGTGCCCCTCAACTGGCGTTTGGTAGCCGATGAGCTCGAATTCATCTTGAAGGACTCTGGGGTAAAAACGCTAATCTTTGACGATGATTTCACGGAAACAGTCGCAGAGCTTGAGCGTCGCGGCGACAAAACCGACATCAGCCAATGGCTGCATGCGCTCGGTAGTTCCGACACCACCGCATGTCAGCCTTTTGCCGCCTCATACGATGCTTATTGTGCCGCCGCCTCAGCCGATGAACCCATTTGTGGAGCTGAAGAGGACGATATGCTCTACATCATGTACACGTCTGGCACCACAGGCCTCCCCAAAGGCGTTGTTCATACACACAGTACGGCAATGTGGGGCGTCTTTACCATTCATGCGACGGCAGATTATCAACGCGATGAGCGCTATATCGCCTGTCTACCCATGTTCCACGTTGGCGCGCTCACCCCGTTGACCATCAATGCCTATCACGGTGCCACAACCTACGTGATGCGAAGCTTCGACCCTGTGGCGGCCTGGGAGTGTGTCCAGCGCGAAAAAATCACCAGTGGACTCATGGTGCCCGCAATGCTGAATTTCATGGTACAGGTCCCCAACTATGAAAATTATGACTGGTCGAGTGTTCGGTGGTTCATGACAGGCGCTGCGCCAGTTCCTGTTGCGCTAACAAAGCAATTCCAAGACATGGGCATCGATATCACACAGGTCTATGGCCTAACCGAAACCTGTGGTCCCTCCTGCCTAATGGACTCCACAAATGCTGTTCGGAAACCCGAGTCCTGCGGGAAACCCTTTTTCTTTACCGAGGTCAAGGTGGCAGACAGCGATGGCAAGGAACTCCCTGCAGGTAAGACTGGGGAAATGTTAGTGCGGGGCAAACACATCATGCGCGAGTACTGGAACCGGCCTGACGCTACCGCGGATACGCTGGTCGACGGTTGGCTGCGGACGGGTGACGTGGGAGTCATGGACGACGAGGGATTCTTCGCTATTCAAGACCGTATCAAGGACATGATTATTTCAGGGGGTGAGAACGTTTATCCGGCGGAAATAGAGGGGGTTTTACAGAGCCACCCGGGTATCAGCGAGGCGGGCGTAATCGGTCAAAATAGCGCAAAATGGGGCGAGTCTCCCCTCGCTGTCGTTGTCAAGACCGACCCTTCTCTCACCTCTGAGGACATCCTTACTTTCTGCCAAGATAAGCTGGCTCGCTTTAAGCAACCCAAGGCCGTCGAATTCACTGACGTTATTCCTAGAAATCCAAGCGGTAAAATTCTTAAGCGCGTGCTCCGGGAGCAGTATCCGGTAGACGCAACGGAGTAACCTTTATGCCATGCACAGTGCGCTCTTTGTCGATAACGCAATAGACCAAGCCGTCGACTGAGGCGCGCTCACTCGTGAAGTGTAATCGTCGCCACCTGTGACGCACGCAACAAATCATTGGTGCGGCTCCCCACAAGTAGGCTTCGTAGCGGTGAATGGCTGTAGGCGCCCATAATGAGCAGGTCTGCCTCTCGTTCCTGAATAGCTTGTGTAACGACTTGCTCAGGATCACCCGGAATAAACGAGGCGTCGACAGAGAAACCCTGTTTTTTTAATGTAGCCTCAGCCCATTCTATATGGCGAGATGAATCCTGGCTTCGACGTCCAGACATAATCACATGGACTGGTAAATCCTTAAGACTACTGCGCGCAGCAATCAACTCGACGCCGCGGCGTGTCATTCGCCCTCCGTCAAACGCGACCAACAAACTCCGTGGCGCGCGAAAGTTATCAGTGACTGTGAGGATAGGACGACGAATTTGGCGGCATATGGCCTCGACGTGCCGACCTAGATCTCTCCGAGTGCGAGACGCTGATTCTCCTCGCCTTCCCAGCACATACATAGCCACCGACGACTCTTGCTCTTTCAAGGTTGTGAGTAACTGACCATATCGTTGACGTGTATCGATCGTTACCCCTCGCTCATCGCAACTGGACTTCAACTTATTAAGGAATAACCGCCCCTCTTCGCGAAAAGCACGATTCTTTTTACCCTCTTCTGTCGAAAATCGCTCAAGTAAGTGCTCTTGCGCGTCCATTTCGAGTGAGCCGCTTCGATCGATACCCGATGCCACCTCTTGATGGCGATCAATAACGTGTAAAAGCTCTACCGGCGCCGATAAATGTTGTGCCGCCCAAGTGGCATAATCGGCAACGTGCCGCGCGTAATCAGATTGATCGACACATGCTAGGACTTTTTTCGAAGTGCGCATCAGAGAGCCTTAATGGTCTAGGAGCAGATCGTCTGCGCCATCTTTGTCATGAACACCAAATCGATCGACCATGGTCGCGCTGGCCTCATTCAACCCAATCACTTCAACATCAGTCCCCTCTCGACGGAATTTGATCACGATTTTATCCAGCGCACTCACTGCCGTGATATCCCAAAAATGTGCGCGACCGACGTCAATGTAGACCTTGTCCACCACCTCTTGAAAGTCGAAGGCCTGTGCGAAACTATCGGCACTTGCGAAGAAGACTTGACCAAAAACGGTGTATCGCCTTGCCCTCCCCTCGTTGCAGGCCGCCGACTCGATACGAAGTATTCGGCCCACCTTGTGGGCAAAGAAAAACCCAGACAAAAGCACACCTGTTAGGACACCCTGCGCGAGGTCGTGTGTCACCACAGTTACGGCGACCGTCGCTAGCATTACCATGCTGGAGCTCTTTGGGTGACTGCGTAGATTTCTAATAGAGTCCCAGTTAAAGGTACCGATCGATACCATGATCATCACAGCGACAAGTGCCGCCATTGGAATTTGGCTCACCCACTCCCCGGCGAATACAACCATTATTAGCAGCAGCGCGCCTGCGATGAGTGTCGAAAGCCTTCCACGTCCACCCGATTTAACGTTAATCACTGACTGGCCAATCATTGCACAGCCTGCCATACCACCGATAAAGCCTGTTGCGATGTTGGCAACACCCTGTCCAACGCATTCGCGATTCTTATCACTGGACGTATCGGTCAAGTCATCAACAATGGTCGCTGTCATCAATGACTCCAGAAGGCCCACCACCATCAACGTTGCTGAATAGGGAAAAATAATTTGTAGGGTTTCCAAGGTCAGCGGGACATCGGGCACGAGAAACTGCGGCAAGCTGTTGGGCAGCTCACCCATGTCGCCGACTGTGCGAATATCAAGATCGAGTGCAATCGCAACGATCGTGAGTACAACAATGGTGATCAACGGTGAAGGCACGGCGGTTGTTAAGCGAGGTAGCCCATAAATGATGCCAAGGCCTGCTGCAGTCATAGCATAGACCTGCCAACCAACGCCTGTGAGTTCTGGAAGCTGAGCCATGAAAATGAGAATCGCTAGCGCATTTACAAAACCTGTAACCACCGACCGCGAGACAAACCGCATCAACTCGCCGAGACGAATCCAACCCGCGATTATTTGCAACACGCCAGTGAGAACGGTGGCTGCGAACAAGTACTCCAGGCCGTGCTCCTTCACCAATGTCACCATCAATAAGGCCATGGCGCCTGTCGCCGCTGAGATCATTCCAGGACGACCTCCAGTGAAAGCAATGATCACTGCAATGGAGAACGATGCATAGAGACCAACCTTGGGGTCTACGCCGGCAATAATCGAAAAAGCAATCGCTTCAGGAATCAGTGCGAGCGCGACAACAAGACCTGCCAGCACGTCATTTCTGATATTTGAAAACCACTCTTGTCGCAATTTTTCCATCGAACCCACGAAAAGCGTTATTAAAAAGGAGGTGCAACAGCGTTACGCGCAGGAGAGTGAGCTGGATTCGTAATTCATCTCTCCGCAGGAAAAGGCCGGAATTTTAATCATTAGATCAGTCCCGCATCATTGATTAATATGGCGTCGATAAATCGATGACCCAACAATCATCCTAAGCTGAGGCGATAAGTCACTGTGAGAAAGGTCAGACCGGAAATTGTTTTGATCGCTGACAAAACCGACTCCTGGTGCGGGCCTGTCGCACAGCTCATTGGTGATCGCATTGACTCACTTATAGTTAACCCCAACGCATCAGTCCCCGCGACCGTAGACGTCTCAAACGTAAAAATCATGGTGGCATCACCCAGCGATGCCAAGACCTTCGCTCCCAACTTCCCAAACCTAGTGTGGATCCAGAGTACGTGGGCTGGGGTCGACGCTCTGACTGGTCACATCTCGCCATCTGTCTCTGTGACGCCCTTGAAGGGTGTATTTGGTCAAGCGATGTCAGAGTTCGTGCTCGGCTGGATTTTGAGCATCGAGCGCAACATCATTGAGCGCGCTCAAGCAACAACGTGGAACCCTGCTACGGAGAGAGGCGTCAAAGGCAAAACGATGGGCATTTTAGGGACAGGTAGCATTGGCCGCGCTATCGCTGCGTCAGTCCAACCTCTCGGCATTAAATGTCGAGGGATGAATTCCTCGGGGGCGCCAACGCCGGGTTTTATCGAGTGCTACGAGAGTGGTAACAGTCACTTCTTTCAAGACCTCGATTACTGTGTCGTCGTCCTTCCAAAAACAGAGGCAACGAATCGCATCCTTGGCGAGCGCGAATTTAAGCTTATGAACGACGATGCGATCGTCATAAACGTTGGAAGAGGTAATGCAATCGACGATGAGGCCTTACTTCAAGCGCTGGATCGTCGACAAATAAGATCGGCGGTTCTCGATGTCTTTGCAATCGAACCGCTCCCAAATAGACATCCGATGTGGGAACACCCGCGCGTTCACATTACTTCACACACCGCCGCACCGACATCTACTGACCTAGTCGCACTCGCAATGAGCGATAATTTCGAGCGTTATCTCGCCAACCAGGCGTTGCATGGCCTTTACGATGAATCAAAAGGCTATTGAGCGATCGCAACAATAATCTCGTTGCGTCTCAAAAAGGGCAGTGTCCAAGGCGGATTGTATTGGTTGAGTGTCGGCTCACCCACGGGCTGTATGCCTTGCTCCGTCAAAAACGCGCTTAGCTTTTGCCAGTGACTCTCCGCCTTCTCATCACTGACCCAGCCACTAAAACGGATGACTGCAGCACGATACGCTGGCTCTTGGCGAAGCGTGACTCGCGAATCGTTGGGCTTAGGAAGATCTGTGAAAGCGAATTCTCTGGGAACGACAAAGGCCATCTCAGGACGCGACTCATATTTTGTTTTTCTAGATACATTAGGCATGGCGCTCTGAACAGGTACGGTCATCGCTATTTCCTGCTCTCGCTCATTGCCACCAAAAATGTAGCCCGCTAAGGCCCTGAAACCCGAGTTAGGTCCCGCCGACATATCAGTGACCGCCAATATCCGTCTCTCGTAATCTCTGATCTCTATGGAACGGTCTTCGTAGGATTGCACCACATCATAAGCGGGCTCTTCGAGGGCACTTGCAGACCCGCTACTCATCAATGCCAAAAATACAAACAGGGACACAACCACACAGCGCATAACGAGGCGACCTCAGACTCAAGGAGACTTTGTTGTTACGGTTGCGACATCGGGCAGATCAAAGACTCCCCAAATCAGAGAGTGCTATCGACTGCATTGAGACACGTTTGCCACTGTCTAGGGTGCGCTGACCTATCTCCAAGAACCCCAACTTTTTATGGAAATAAACAGAGTGATCGTTCGGCGGATCAATGTCCATTTCCGCTGTCATGGTGCGACAGCCAGAGCTCAAGGCAAGGTCTGCCAGATAGACATAAAGGGCTTTGCCCACACCTTTATTTCTGGCCTCATTTGCCAGCACGATCCGATCGACATACACCATGTCTGCCACCTGAGCTTCGAACCATTGATAATTGCCATTTTCGTAGAGAGCGCCGTTCTTCATTGCAATGACGAACCCGATGACCGAATCAGTAGTCTCTGCGACGAGGCAAAAACTGCTGAGTTCATATAACGATAGGAATCGCTCGGTGTCCATTGGGCTGGTCACAGAGACAAATGCCTCGTTCAGCTGAGCAATGATGGCCGCATCGTCGACAGTCGCATGCCTAATGATCAATTAGCGTTTCTCCTTAGCTTCACCGTGACCTCAATACCTGGACTGTCTCGATGCCCACCCTGCTCTTCGAAAACTCACCGAGTGCTCTGAATTTAGAGGGGCACGCCAGTCGCAACATGTTGCTGTTACGCCTCGATCACATCAACCGCGTAAACAACACATCGCTTCCGACTACCATCCTCACACTCTGCTTCGGTTAATTCACAGCGGTAGTCGGCTCCCTCAAACTTATCCAGCGCAGGCCAGTAGCCGGCCAATTCGACTGATTCAAATACGAGGCCTGTCACAAAGGCAGATGAGCCAGACTCATTGCGGTTTTTGCCGCGATGTAGTCGCAAACCAGGAAAGCCGTGAGCAGCGCCCCAGCCTGCATCGCAAAGCGTGCCACTTACTTTTGCGGGAGTCCAAGAGCCCTGCAACGCCTCAAGCACATGCGCATTCACTTCACCCGGCGCCAGTGTGCCGTAAACAAAAAGAGCGAGCGGCCTTGCGGCAAACGCTCGCCCATTTTCATTTGTATCTTCAAGGCCAGACATCACAGTCGCAAGCAACCTGCCCGATTATCCATGCAGATGTCCGTAATGATGATCATAGTCCGCCTGCGCCGCAGCAATAACCTCCAAAGCAACCTCACGACCGTAAACCACGTCTACATTGATGTTCGGGTTCTTGCCGGGCACTTGTTTGTACGTTGAAAAATAGTGCTGTAGACGCTCGACAATGATTGAAGGCATGTCGGCAAGATCCTCAACACCACCCCACACATTATCGCCATCGAGTACGGCGATGATCTTATCGTCGGCTTCACCGCCATCGATCATCTGAATACCACCCAATACCTTCGCATGCAGAATAATGTCGGTGCGGTTGATGTCGCGTTCAGAGTAAACGCAAATATCCAGAGGATCACCATCTGCCTCCTCTGCACCTGCGCAACGCGCGGCAACATTCTCGGCACAGTACGTGCGCGGGATGAACCCATAGAGACAGGGGGGCGCCGCTGTTGTTCGCTGGGCGCGATCAATCATCAAGTAACCGCTCTCTTTGTCGAGTTCGTATTTGATAGTGTCGCCGGGTAGCGATTCAATGAAACCGGTGACAACACCTTTGTCGTCACCCGGATGTGCTGCCATTCCGTGCCATGGATGGCGTCTCCAGCGTGCAAAATCGCCGTTGTTATACATTGCGAGTCTCCGAGTTGGTAAAAGCAAGCGCCGTCAACGTCGATGAGTACAACGCCCAGCGCGACGGGCGCGAATATTACGCGAGTTATTGCACAACTTACAGCATCGTCGCTGTGTTAAACTTTGCATTCCGGCAAAATTCCGGAATCCCTCCTAACCATTTTTAACTGCTGTGCTCCTTGGCACAGCCACAGAGGCGCCGCTATGCATAAGGTTCGGACATACAACGCAATTTCCCCAAAAGGACTTGATCGATTAGGGCGAGACTGTTTTGAAGTCAGTAGCGATATGTCCGCGCCTGACGCCATTTTGCTGCGAAGTCATAAATTGACTACTGGGGAGATCCCCGAATCAGTCAGCGCTATCGCTAGGGCGGGTGCAGGGGTAAATAACATCCCCGTCGAACTATGTACTGAGCAAGGTATCGTTGTTTTTAATACGCCCGGAGCAAACGCCAACGCGGTAAAGGAACTGGTCGCTGCCGGTATGCTCCTCGCTTCGCGTGACATCGTGGGTGGCATGAACTTTATTAGCTCGCTCGATCCAAATTTACCGGCTGAGGAGATGGGTCCTTTACTGGAAGCGAGTAAAAAGCAATTTGCAGGCTCAGAATTACAGGGTAAAACATTGGGTGTTTTGGGACTGGGAGCTATCGGCAGCCTGATCGCAAGACTCGGCCTTGACCTCGGAATGGAAGTGGTAGGCTACGATCCAGCCATCTCGATTGAGGCGGCATGGCGTCTGCCAAGCTCGGTGAAGAAAATGGATAACATGCAGACGCTTTTTTCACGTTCTGACTATGTATCGCTACATATTCCTGTGCTCGACAGCACGCGGGGTATTATCAATGCGGACACACTTGGATACTTCAAAAAAGGTGCCTGCTTGCTTAATTTCGCGCGCGAGCAAATCGTGAAAACCGAAGCGGTTGTCGACGCCCTCAACGCCGGCCACCTCCGCAAGTACGTAACAGACTTTCCAAACCCTGAGTTGGTGGGGCGTAAAGACACACTTCTCATGCCGCATATTGGTGCGAGTACCGCCGAGGCCGAGGAAAACTGTGCCATTATGGCCGCAGACCAAATCAAGGCTTTTCTAAATCATGGCAATATCAGAAACTCTGTAAACTTTCCGGCCATAGAACTTGAACGCAACTCAAATACGCGACTCACAATCACCAATGTAAACTCTCCCGGAGCCTTGAGTCATATCCTTAACGTGCTTGGGGACGCTAAAGTCAACGTGGTTGATCTGTTAAACAAAAGCCGGGGGGACATTGCGTACAATATCCTCGACATCAACGCGTCACCGACCCCCGCACTTATGGAACAGTTGCGAGCCCTTGAAGGGGTGATTAACGTACGACTTCTTGGCGTGGCCTGTAGTTAGCGAAGAAGAAACGCTAATTACGAATAAAAGCTACGCAACAAGAGCACTCGAGCGATAAGCGTCAAGCACTAGGAGCGAGGTACTATTCAGTTCAGAACCACTCAGTTCAGAACCAGTCAGTCCATAACCAGTCAGTTCAGAACCATTTAGTCTAGAATTATTGCGCGTAAAGGAATGCTAATGGTCCTTGCAACATCGTGCTAACAGTTGCCACTCCGGTCGGAGATGCGTTAGCGTCGCAATGATGCTCCGTCCGTCGGCGGATCAGTTGGCGAATCGCTCGCGAGCGCGTTCGCAAACCGCTCCCGCGCGACGATAACCACATCCATGTCAGAGGATCCCTTTCCAGAAGATCTTTCACGTGGAGCTAGGATAGCCAAACCACATCAACAAGAACCGTAATTTCGCAACACAGGAATTTAGGATGGCCTCGTTATCCAATCATGCTCAATCAGTCAGGCGCACTGGCGCAGTCTTTACGCTGAGCAGTTTGCTCACAGCAGCAGCATTTGCCTCACCTATCGTACTGCCCGGCGCGCCGGGGCAACCAAGCCAGACGTTAAGTCCAAAAAAGGCTGTGAAAATCACAGACACTAGCTACTCACCCGCTGACGTGAATTTCATGCAAATGA
Organism: Luminiphilus sp.; assembly: GCA_965660865.1. GTDB lineage: Bacteria > Pseudomonadota > Gammaproteobacteria > Pseudomonadales > Halieaceae > Luminiphilus. The sequence continues at coordinate 11,876 of CBFIBL010000063.1, read as the reverse complement.
TGATTCCCCACCACGCTCAGGCGCTGGAGATGGCTGACTTGGTTGAAACGCGCACTAACCACCCGGACCTGCTAAATATTGCCGGTCGCATCAAAGCCTCACAGAGCGATGAGATTAGCTTCATGGAAGGCTGGCTCACTGATCGCAGTGAATCTCCTACGACACACGCAAATCACATGATGAACATGCATCATAAAATGGAAATGGGCATGGCCACTGACGATCAAATGGCTGCGCTCGCCGCCTCTGAATCGACGGATCTTGACCGTCAGTTCTTGACACTGATGATTCGCCATCACGAAGGCGCGGTCACTATGGTGAAAGACCTGCTCGATCAGTCAGGCTCTGCATATGACCCTGTGCTTTATGAATTTGTTAGCGATATCAAAAATGATCAAGGTATCGAAATCGATCATAGGTAGGAGGCTTTCATGCCATTGCTGACATCACTCAAACAGCTTCTCACCAGGGGTAACATCCTCTGGTGGGCTGTTTTTACTCTGGGGCTTGGTCTTTTAGCCGCAGCCTTGTATTGGCAATACGTAATCGGTGACGACCCATGCCAAGTATGCATCCAAGCGCGCCTCTGGGCCGTCGGTCTCGGTTTGGTCGGTGCTCTCATGCTGATATTGCCTGACAACGCCATAGCGCGAATGTCGGGTATGGTGCTCGGCTTTATCACCAGTGCCGGCATGGGTGAACGCGCTTACTATTTGTATGAGATTGAGAACTTTCGCGGTGATGGTAGCTGCGAATTCACGCTCGGGATGCCGCCGTGGTTCGCGGTCGATCAATGGTTTCCTGCGCTCTTCGAGGTTCGAAATATTTGCTCGTATACCCCCGAAATCGCCTTTGGAATCAGTATGGCGGAGGCTTTGATGGGCATTTCCTTATTCGTCTGCGCTATCGCAGTGATGGGGTTAGGAATGTTGGCGAAGCAAGCGATTAACATTCCCAGGCCGCCTCGAGAATAGCTTTGCAGTGAATCGCTGTCGTGTCGAATACAGGCAGCGGCGTGTTGTCCTTGCGGAGCAACATGCAAATCTCGGTACACCCCAGAATAAGGCTGTCGGCACCATCAAAAGCGAGGTCCGTTGCTACTTTGACCAGCGTATCTGTACTCTCCTCACTCACAATGCCCTTACATAACTCGTCAAAAATGATTCCGTTGATTACAGATCGGGAGGAGGCCTTGGGCACTCGTGGCTCGAGATCCTGCGTGCGGAGGCGATCTAGATAAAACGGCTGCTCCATAGTGAATTGCGTACCAATAAGTGCCGGCATTTTGCGCCCAGCGGCGCTCAGCGCCTGTGCGGTAGCGTCGGCGATGTGGATAAAGGGCACCGAAATCGCAGCCTCGATATCTGCTGCAACGTTGTGCATGGTATTCGTTGCCAAAGCAATGACCTCAGCGCCTGAAGCCTCTAACTGAGACGCCTCGCGACTCAGCGTCTCGGCAATAGCGTCCCAACTACCGGACGCCATACATGCTTCCAACGGAGCAAAATCAAGCGATCGTAAAACCAAATCTGGCGAAGACAGTCCTCCGAATTGAACTTGCGTAAGACGACACAGCTCCGCGTAATAGAGCTGCGAAGACGCGGCGGACATCCCCCCCAGAAGTCCAATACGCTTGGGGGAACTATCTCTGGAAATTAAGGCCTCTGACATAAAAAAAGCTCCACACCTCACTGATGTGGAGCCTATCATTGGCCGCCTTCACAGACAGCCAAAATCGAATTAGTCGTGAACTGTATTAGCTACCTGTGCGCTTGACCTGAACATCATCGAGGTAATTGCGAAACGCTCTCGTGTACTGAAGCGACCAGAAGACGATGTACACAGCGAAAAGTGCCGTGATATCGATACCCTCGAACAAGGTTGCCATCAGAAACATACCGAGAACCATAGTGGCTTGGATTGTCAGTGAAACTACCGCTGGAATATTAATCAGTATCTTGTCCATAACCTCTCTCCCTAAAGTCATGCGTATGAAATCAATGCTTCAACCCTCAGTCGGGAAAAAGCCAATGCGCTGAACGCTACAGTGACGGTCTGTAGTGACTGTTTATCTTGACTGTCTATCTTGACTGCCCGCCTTGACTGTCTGTCTTGACTGTCCAGTGCTCACTGTCTGTTGAGACTGTCGAATGCTGACGTTAACGCTCACGTTCGTTGTACGCCTATACTCAGAGGATAGGATCATTTTTTCCAGCCAAAATACTATGTCTTTTATTTCCCACGACAGTTTGATTTGCCCTATTGATGGCTTGGCTTTGCTATTCGAAAAGGATGCGCTGTCCTGTACCCATGGCCATCAGTTCGATATTGGAAAACCGGGATACGCGAATTTATTGGCCGTCCAACACAAACGATCAAAATCACCGGGCGATTCAAAACCGATGGTTAACGCGCGCACTGCATTTTTAGCCAAGGATTTTTATGCTCCAATTGCGCGCCGTCTAGCAGGCCACATAGCAGACCACGTTCGCGACAGCGAGTGCGAGCAACTAACCATAGTGGACGCAGGGTGCGGCGAGGGTTACTACCTTGGGCAAATAAGCGCTCTTGTCGAACACGACCTGCATCTCGTGGGTTTCGATATCTCCAAATGGGCGATTCAACGCGCGGCAAGACGCTGCCCGGGGACCTGGCTTGTCGCAAGTAATAAGCGAATTCCGCTTGCGGACAACTCCGTTGATTTTATGCTTGATCTGTTTGGCTTCCCTAACTTCGAGTCTTTCAGGCGAGTTTTAAAACCCAATGGCAAGCTTCTCAGGGCCACACCCTCCACAAATCACCTCATTGAGGTGCGCAACATCATCTATCCAGCCCTGAAAGACACGCGCCCACGTCAACAGCCAGACTCATTTAAAAAAAACGCTCAGTTTAATATCAATTATGAATTAGCGTTGGTCGCAGAAGATATCCATAACCTTCTTGCTATGACACCACATCTTTATCGTGCGCCGAGAGAGGGGCTGACTCGCCTCGCGGAGTTCAACGCGCTCAACGTCACTGTCGATGTCAACGTTGATGTGCTCGAGCTGAGCTAAAAACATGTTCTAAAAACGGCTACCGCCACATGATCAGTACGAAGCCCCGTAAGCGGGACGGCTCTTACGTGTAACAGCATTTTTAATACCTGTTTTATTGCTTCGCATTGCGTGCGCTATGTGGTTCCACTTCAAGAGATTTCTGATGCTGACTCCGCAGCGGTTAAGAGTCCGAAATCGATCCAGTATTGGCTTGAATCCATGGCTCTGATCGATCCGAGCGAAGGAAAACCAAAGCACAAATAAAAGGCGCTCGTAAGCGATATCCAAAACTTGACTGTGGCCACTATTCGTCTATTGTAAGCAAAGGTGTTCGGCGACGGTTTCGACCCAAAATCAGTGGTTTAAAACAATTTAATAACGATAACGCGTCTAAGACGTTAGCGAGCGATAACCGGCGCACTCGCCAAAAGGAGATACTCGTGAATCAAGCTATCAAAAAATCAAATTTACCAGGTTATGAAAGGGCGTACAGTGCAGCTCTCTCTGATCTTGATCCATCGAATCCGCACCTGTGGCCATCACAGGAAATGTGGGCGGTTTTTGAGCGTTTGCGCAACGAAGATCCGCTGCATTATTGTAAAGAGGGATGGATGGCAGACGAGCGCCCGGCGGATATGGAGCCCATAGGGCCCTACTGGTCTGTGACACGCTACGAAGACATTATGGCGATCGATACTGATCACCATCGATTCTCCTCAGAGCCTGCGATTGTTTTGCCAAACCCCGCTGAGGATTTCCCGCTGCCCATGTTCATTGCCATGGATCAGCCCAAGCACGATATCCAGCGCCAAACAGTTGCGCCAATAGTGTCCTCGCCGAGTCTTTCGCAAATGTCACAACTCATTCGCGAGCGTACGCAATATGTTCTCGATAGCGTGCCGATCAATCAGGAGTTCGACTGGGTAGACAAAGTGTCTATCGAGCTGACAACCATGATGCTCGCAACGCTCTTTGACTTCCCGTTCGAGGATCGACGAAAGCTTACGCGCTGGTCTGACGTTGCGACCGCAGGACCAGAAACAGGGATAGTCGAGAGCGAGGAACAGCGGCGCGCAGAGTTGATGGAGTGTGTCGAATACTTCATGAATCTCTGGCAGCAGCGAATTGGTGGTAGCGGTCACGATCTGATTACCATGCTTGCCAATGGTGAGAAAACTAAAGATATGGACGCCGTAGAGTACTTGGGTAACCTTGTCTTACTCATCGTTGGCGGTAATGACACCACTAGAAACTCGATGTCTGGATCAATCTATGGATCACATCTCTTCCCCGAGCAATGGGATAAAGTGAAGGCCAATCGTGATCTCATCCCAAACGCTGTTGCGGAGATCATCCGTTGGCAAACGCCGCTCGCATATATGCGTCGTACCGCGCTGGAAGACGTTGAAATGCACGGTAAGACGATCAAGAAGGGTGACAAGGTCGCCATGTGGTATGCGTCAGGAAACCGCGACGAGCGAAAGTTTGAGAATCCCGACGTTTTAGACTTCGAGCGCAAGAATGCACGCAACCACATCTCATTCGGTTTCGGTATTCACCGCTGCTTCGGTAACCGACTTGCTGAGCTTCAGCTCCAGATTCTCTGGGATGAAATGCTGAAGCGGTTTTCTCGCGTTGAGGTTATCGGTGAGCCCAGCAGAAATATCTCGAGCTTCGTTAAGGGCTACACCAAAATGAAGGTAATCGTTCGAGATTAAACCTGGAAGAACCGCGCCTGATTGGCTGCGCGCTATAGCCAATCAGGTGTGATCGGCCGGGCACATTAGCGTTGTCGCTCAGAGACTCAACACCCGAAGATTGAAAATGTTACGCGGACAGAGAGGGCTTACTGGACGAGAAGGCACGTAGCGCTTATCAATTGAAGCGCGCCTGCGCAGTACGATGAACCGGTATGGAGCCATCTCCTGACCTGCAGCGCACCAAATTCCCCAGAGCTATCCATGACACCACCAGCAACACAATTAGCCGCCTATAAAAAGTCGGTATTTTCGGCAGAAACCCAAGAAGGCAAATTAATTTCACATGACGTCTACTCTCGCGGCTCAGGTACACCCGTCGTACTGATTCAGGAACTCCCGGGGATTGGTCAAGAGACACTGAGACTTGCAGACAAATTGGTCGACGCAGGTCACGAAGTTGTTATGCCCCATCTGTTTGGTCCGCTGGGAAAAGTTGCAACCGGGCGAAATCTTGCTCGGGTGCTGTGCATGCGCAAAGAATTTAGGATCATGGCGGCGGATGCCTCGAGCCCCGTGGCTGACTGGCTGCGCTTACTGTGTCGTCAAGTTCGCGATAGCCGGCGTGTCGAGGGTGTAGGGGTGATTGGTATGTGCCTCACCGGAAACTTTGCCATCACCCTGATCGGTGACGACAGTGTATTAGCGGCTGTGGCCTCGCAGCCCGCCATGCCTTTTTTTAAACAGGGTGCGCTCCACATGTCGCCTGCAGAAATTACGAATAGTCGCGACGCCTTGAACACAAAAGGGCCAATGCGCGTCTTGCGGTTCGAGGAAGACCCTCTTTCAACGGCAGAAAAATCAGACTGCATACACCGCGTCTTCAATAACGATGGCCACGAGCGAGTAAAAGAACTCGTTTTACCGGGTAAGGGTCACTCAGTCTTAACCTTGGATTTTGTTGACGAGGAAGGTCATCCCACCCGCGAGGCTCTACAACATGTCCTTAGCTACTTCTCTGAAAAGTTAGCCCCAAAGGCCCATTAAGTCTTTGCTCGTGAGATATAGGGTATTGAAGTCTAGATCTTAAATGTTAGCTCTCGATTTATTTAAGCCACCTCGATTTGAGTAGTCGCGGACATCCATCTTTTTGCTTTGAATAAAAGCTAGCGCTAATTCTCATACGAGGATGACTGCCTCTGTCAGAAGGTTTATAGTCGTGAACCAATGAAAGAGCCTAGTAACCCACAAGAAGCTATCAGCCAAGCGACTGACTTAGTAAACAAGGCGCGCTACGCGGATGCGGAGCGGCTGCTTAACGGCGCGCTAGCAGTGGTGCCAAATTATCCTCCTGCACTTCATCTACTCGGCTTAATTAGCTTTCATCGCGGCGCCATCGATCCAGCAATAGAGCTCATTACCAAAGCGCTTCAAAAGGCCCCGTTTGAGTACGATTACTTGGCCAATGTCTGCGAGATGTGTCGGAAGCGGGGAAGATTGGATGAGGCCATCGAGTTTGGAGAACGTGCCGTTGCCATTAATCCTAGAGCCTATAGCGCCCTATCGAATCTTGGAATAGCCTACTTTGACCGTGGAGACTTCAAAAAAGCAAGGGACCTCCAACGCAAGGCCTTAAAGATAGCGCCCAAACATATACCAGCCATCAATAATTTGGGTAGCGCTTACCAGCAACTAAACGAGACTGGGCGAGCAAAATCTGCCTATGAAAAGGTAATCAAACTGGCGCCAGAAAATCTGGATGCCAGAAATAACCTAGGTGCCCTGTTACTGCTGATGAATGAGCTTAGCGAGGCTGAAAACCAATTGCGAGTAGCCCTAAATATTGACCCAAATTACGCGAGTGCTCACACGAATCTGGGTCGTGTTCTCGAGGCCGCGAATCGTTTGGACGAGGCCAAGGAAGCATTTATAACCGCAGCAAAGCTTAGAGCATATCCCGATCCGCTACTGGGTCTTGCGCGACTCGGTCTAAAGCAAGGTCAACACGACCAGGCATTAAAATGGGCCGATGCGGCCTATCGTCTCGAGGCTACCAAAGACACGTTACTGCTCCTTGGCGAGATTCATCACCATCTCGGTAATGTACAGCAGGCTTTGGACTGTTTTGAGCGCGCTAACGCGAAAGCCTGACGCGTTCCAAGCATTTTCTACCTGATACAGCTTATTTTCAGTCGCTCTGAACTCTTTGCCTAGGCTTCGGCGAACGCGTTTGACGCGTTTTTTTTGTCCGCCACCAACAGCATGTCAAAGAGGCAAAAAAAAGCCGGCACATAGGTGCCGGCTTTGTGATCGCTTGAGGTTGCCTTATAGCTTATACAACCATCTCAGCGAGGCAGACTGCTCTTGGTATCCACCCCTGACTTCCGCGTCAACGTTAATGCTGAAGGTCAGATCATCTTTTCGATACTCGAGGCCTAAGCCTAAGCTACCCATCACAGGATCTGGATCAACACCGAAGGTATTGAACATCGCACCGCCACCATCGAAGCGCGACTCGAGTTCGGCTGAATCATTGATCTGATCATAGCCGAGACCTGCTCGTGCCCTGAGGTTGTAGTACTCGTCCATCTTCAGGTCCACCTGACTCGAGAAGCTCGCAACCAACGAACGCACGTCTTGCGATTCGACATGCTGATTCAGGCCACCCGCCTCTTGCTCCGTGTAGTCATCCATCGCGACGTGAGAGTAATCAACACCCAGAGAAATCATCGCAGTCAAATCACTGTCAGACATCAACTGGTGGTCAACACCCAACCCAACGTGGTAACTGTCGAGATCATAGTCGCCAAATGCCATACGGTTGTCGTACGCCAAACGTCGGACCGACTCAACATCACCGCTGCCAAAGTCCACCATCGCTCGTAGCTGCGTACCGGCTTGCAACATCTGAGTACCATAGCCAATCAATCGCAAGCTATTCACATCAGCACTCTGCGCAGGTCCATCGACCGCATCGATATCGACACTCTGATAGGCGAGCGCCATACCGAGTGTACGACCTTCCGCAACCTCTGAGTCACCACCAACAATGACACCCGAAGCGTCAAAGTCGTAGCCTGCAGCACCACTGTTTGGATCCTGCTCTCCGGTCGATACGAAGGGCTGTACCCATATGGTACCGTCGCTGATTGCTCCCGAGCTGTTACCCATGCCTAGGTTCAGTGAGAGTCGACCCGCGACCGCACGATCGACAATCCGCATGGAATCCCGAACAGCAAGCGTTGCCGCACCTGACATCAATGGCGTGTTGTCTTGCGCCGCCTGAAGAACAGTGAGCTCGTCACTCTCATTCACAAACGCATCCAGGTAGTCCTGAAGGTCTGCATTGACAATCGATGGATTCTCAATCAGGTCTTCAATGCGATCACCCGCTCCTTTACCCGTCAACCAACCGTGTCGGGTTAGCGTCTGAGTAACACCCTGCTCATTCATATGATCGATGACAGCCATCAGATCCAGCGTATTGGCATCTTTCACCTCGACAAACGTCATAACGTATGAGTTATCAAGCGAAGTCACGTTGTACTCTGTATCCGTCTGATCATAGCCTGCGCTGTAGACAATCACATCTTCAATGACCGTTGACGTTGTGAGATCCGCAAAATTGGTCGCGTCAACAACCAAGTTGGCAGCCTCACCGTCCGCGTTGAGATCCGTGAGTGCATTTGTGAAGTTGAAGACACCGTAGTCACTACTAGAGTTTGCGGTCAATGCAAGCATGCCGCTTCCGTAGTTGGTGAACCCGCCTGCGGTTTGCCCCTCATAGGTGCCAATATCAATTAGTCCGCGGTTCTCAAAACTTACGTCGCTAACGCCAACTATGAACCCGCCATTGAGTTCACCACTCACCGTGTTTTCAATGGTGCCTGAACCGTCGAGAACAGCCAGAGAGAGCACATCATCAACACCGGTAACGGTACCCGTATTCCTGATCTCGCCCTCAAGCTCACCAACATAAATACCGGCACTCAAGACCTCACCACCAGCAGCTGATGACGCAGAGGCCGTTATGCTGCCTGAGTTACTCAAATGACCGTTCAGGTAGTCGACATCGATGCCGCGTGCAATCGCACTGCTACCCGAAGCAGACACAGAGATCTCGCCCGTGTTGGTGATGTCGCCGAAGAAGTCTTCCCCTGCAATGCCACTGGCTTCAGCTAACGTGGCACCCGTCGCCTGGACTAGGATCTCACCACCATTGGTGATTGATGAAGCAGTCGAGTCGACGTTCATCGAAACAACTATTTCCTGTTGACCAGGAGGCGAGATACCGAGCGTCTCCGCATCTTCACCAAGGCCGACATCAATTCCCGTCGCACTTGCGCTGCCGGTTGCCGATGTCGCAGTCACAGAGATGTCTCCAGAACTGTCGATGGCACCGTACAGGTCTTCGCCAAGAATACCGGTGGCATCGGCCACAACGTCACCCGTTGCGTCAACCGTGATCGTCCCTGAGTTGGACACCAACTCGCCCGCATCTTCGTGAGCGGCGAAGAAGGAAGCGATACCGACTGCTAACGCTGCTTCACCCTCGGCATCGACCTCCAGCGAACCACTGTTGAGTATCCGACCACCTATGTCCTCACCGATCTCACCGACATCGCCAGAAATTGTGAGGAAAGTAGTAATACCGCCAGCGCCGGCAAACCCATCCTCAGAATTGGCCTCAACCACCAATGATCCCGAGTTTGTCACATCACCCACTGTGATGTATGACACGATGCCCTGTGCATTTGCGCTAGACGCCGTGGCTTGCACGCTCAACGAGCCAGAGTTGATGAGTTCACCGCCCATACCGAAGGTGCTGACACCAAGCGCAGAGACGTCGGCGGATGCGTTGCCAGATGCAGCAACGCTGATGTCGCCTGAGTTCTCTACAACGCCATCTTCGCCGATGTAGTCGGCCTCAATGCCGATTGCGTTGACATTTTCAACTACGGCAAGACCGCCCTCGCCCGTTGCCGAAGCCATCGCGCTCGCCGATACCATCATCTCACCAGTATTTAAGAGCTCGTCCTCAACACCGGAGGCTTGAATGCCGTGCGCCGATACCTCCCCGGCAAATGCATTTCCGTCTTCACCCGTAGCTGACGCCGTAGCGGTAGCTGAAACGTCCAAGATGCCCGAGTTAACCACGCTCGCCGCTACGTTAATACCTGCGCTTTCGACCGCACTGCCCAAGGAGCTCGTGCCAATATCAGCCACCTCTATACCGAAGGCAGATACGTTATCGGCCGTCGCGTCGCCATCCTCGCCCGCGGCGGATGCGGTAGCTGTTGCAGAGACCGTCATCGATCCCTCATTGATGAGTTCTGCGCTTACCGTCACTTGTGCCGTATCGTCGACACTCGCGATGAATACGTTACCACCAACATCCCCGGGCTCGGCCGAAACGCCATAAGCAGAGGCATCGCTTGCATCAGCGAACGACCCTGTCGCCGAGGCACTTACCGAAGCGCTTACCGTTACTTCACCCGCATTACTAAGCAAGCTAGTAACCGAAACACTGGCAGACTCACCCACCGTGTCGATCTCAACGCCACCTATTTCGTAGAACTCGAAGCCGTAGGCCCGAGCATCTTCACCGCTCGCGTCACCGCCTTCACCCGACGCAGACCCAGTGGCCATCGCAGTAACCGTGAGTGCTCCTGTATTGATCAACTCACTGCTAACCGTGACGCTCGCGCCCTCACCAACACGGGAGATAGACAAATTGCTGTTGATCTCGTCTAGTTCAAATCCATAGGCAACGGCGTCCTCACCACTTGCATCACCGAATGCACCAGTAGCTTCACCAGTCGCTGCGGCGGTTACCGTCAGAGCGCCTGAATTAACGAGGTGCGATCGCAAATTGACCGTCGACCCAGCACCAACGCCGCCGATATCGGAATCACCAACGTCATCTAGCTGAATGCCATAGGCATCAGCATTCACGCCATCAGCATCACCACTCTCACCAGTGGCAGAAGCCGCCGCGAGCGCGTCAACTGACACATCGCCCGAGTTATTAAGCACGCTTACAACCGAAATGCTGGCAGACTCACCCACCGTATCGATTTCGACATCGCCGATGTCATTTAGCTCAAAGCCATAGGCATCAGCATCTTCGCCATTGGCGTTACCATCAACGCCCGAGGTGGACCCCGCAGCCATCGCTGTAACTGTCAGTGCACCCGTGTTGATGAGCTCACCGCTGACCGTTACGCTCGCGCCCTCGCCAATTACGTCGTCAATATCCAGATCGTCATTGATACCATCTAACTCGACGCCATACGCTTGGGCGTCCTCGCCACTCGCATCACCACGTTCACCGGTAGCTTCACCCGTTGCGGTAGCAGAAACCGTCAATGCGCCTGAGTTGCTGAATTCCGACTGCACATCGATCGTAGACCCAGCACCGATCTCGCTAATATCGACGTTTCCGACGTCGTCAAATTCGAACCCATAAGCATCCGCATCCTCGCCAGCAGCATCACCACTCTCACCAGTGGCAGAAGCCGCCGCGATCGCGTCAACCGACACATCGCCCGAGTTATTAAGCACGCTTACAACCGAAACACTGGCAGACTCACCCACCGTGTCGATGTCAACGTCACCTATTTCGTAGAGCTCGAAGCCGTAGGCCCGAGCATCTTCACCGCTCGCGTCACCGCCTTCACCCGACGCAGACCCAGTGGCCATCGCAGTAACCGTGAGTGCTCCTGTGTTGATGAGCTCACCGCTGACCGTGACGCTCGCGCCCTCACCAACACGGGAGATAGACAAATTGCTGTTGATCTCGTCTAGTCCAAATCCATAGGCAACGGCGTCCTCACCACTTGCATTACCGAATGCACCAGTAGCTTCACCAGTCGCTGCGGCGGTTACCGTCAGAGCGCCCGAATTAACGAGGTGCGATCGCAAATTGACCGTCGACCCAGCACCAACGCCGTCTTCGCCAGTGATATCGGAATCACCGATGTCATCCAGCTCAAAGCCATAGGCCTCAGCATATTCACCCTCAGCATCACCACTCTCACCAGTGGCAGAAGCCGCCGCGATCGCGTCAACCGACACATCGCCCGAGTTATTAAGCACGCTTACAACCGAAACACTGGCAGACTCACCCACCGTGTCGATG
>CBFIBL010000062.1:0-3933 GCA_965660865.1 Luminiphilus sp. | reverse complement strand
CCAGCGGTCTTACAGCGAGGGCGAATGTCCTTGCCGCTGTTTCTGCACCCGCGCCCGGACGTTGTGCTTTCAGAGCGCTACACGGCTGATGCGTATCTTCAGCAGCGGTTACACGAGCTAGATGTCATCTGAGCCTACGTCCTTTCTGCCGCTCACAACCTGCTGACCGGCAAGGCCGGCCAAGATAAATACCAGTCCCGTTAACGTGCTTGTGGCTACAGTCTCTCCCAAGACAGTGGCAATGAAGACGAGGGAGAGCGGCGGTGCCAGGAATATGAGACTGCTCACCCGAATGGGCGTATCGGTCAACTGCATCGCTTTCATCCAAAGCACGAACGCTAAGCCCATCTCAAATAGGCCGACGTAGATACCCCCAAGGATGGTGCCTCCGTTTAAGTTTGGCAGGCTGTCCGTTGCGCTCAAGATAATCCAAAGAACGGGCACAGCCATCGAGAAATTGATGAGAAGCGCTAGCTCGGGGTCGACTTGATTACGCTCGACCGTTCGCGTGTTGATGACCCAGGACAGTCCCCATAAGACGGTTGATCCGATCGCGAGCATGACGCCAGTAACGTTTTCAAATTCAAAGCCCGTAAGGTTGCCATCGGTCACTATAATCAGGATGCCCACATAGCTGAGAAGGGCGAGGCATACCTCGACCGCAGAGGGAAGGGCGCGTGAAAAACAGGCGGCAATAAAGGGAAGCGTCAGTCCCCAGGTGTAATTGATGGCCATGGCGTCCTGCGCCGGCAGTAAGTCGTAGGCAGTGAATAGCACCCAGTAAAACAGCGCTGGGTTGAGAAAACCTAGGGCCAAACACCGAGTCATGGTTGCACTCGATATCTGCGTAAGTTGCGAGAGCCTTCCGAGATACACCAGCCTCGCTGCGAAGAAGATCCACGAGACCGTTGCTGCCAGGGCGATGAGCTGCATCGGCGAGCTAAATTCGAGCGCCCACTTAAATGCAGTGGCCATCGTGCTCCAAAGACCAACGGCACCTAATCCGAAGGCGAGCGCGAGGCTATTTGTTGAAGAGTCGCTTTGTGGCATCGGTTCGGACTGTATTCCTCGTGACTCAATGAGTAGACTCGACCCGTATTCGAAGCCTATCCAGGAGCCAACAATGGGCCACATCAGCAAAAATGTCACCCTCGATAACCCAGCCTACATCCATGAATCGGCGTGGTTATATGGGAAAGTCACTATTGGCCCGGGAGCCTCGGTATGGCCCAACGTTGTGACACGTGCTGAAACCTATGAGATTCGTATTGGTGCACGAACCAACATCCAAGATTTTGTCATGATCCATGTCGGTGCGGCCTCGCCAACGATTGTCGGGGAAGACTGTTCTATTACGCATCACGCAACGCTTCACGGCTGCACAATTGGCGATCGTTGCCTAATCGGTATCAACGCCACCATCATGGATGGCGCCAAGATCGGCAATAACTGCATCGTTGCAGGCCACACGATTGTCACCGAGGGCAGTGAATTCCCCGACAACACCATTATTGCCGGCGTACCTGGTAAGGCAGTTGCGACCCGTGACTGTGGTGATGCAAATTTAGTGAACGCGAAGTTCTACAGCGCAATGGCGGCAAGCTACGCCGAGGGTGAGGACCGACTATCTAAAGAAAAGGTCGACGAAGTTCTGAGTTCAATCGGCTCGTAACTCAGCGGCTCTACACCTAGTCACACGGGAGCGATTTCTAACCTGCTTCAAAAGCAGGTTGTAAACGCAAGGTATTGAGTGAGGCTCAGGACTTAGGCTCCTCGAGCGCCTCCTCAAGTTTGCTCATGGCGCCGCCATCGAAAACCAGTTTGAAGCCCGCGGCTTTAAGCAGTGTTTTTGCTTGCGCCGAGCGTCTTCCGCTTCTGCAATAAACGATGACTTCCTCATCCAGCTCGACGCCCATGTCGAGCAAGGTTCCGGGTAATCCTTGCACGGGGTGATTCACTGCACCATCGAGCGCACCACCGCCGAACTCGCGCTCTGTTCTCACGTCGACTATGACAGGCGAGGACAGCCCTTCGCGAATGATCTCAAGGTCATTTGCCCAGGTATTACTGACGCCTAAAGTAAGGGTCGAAATGAGGGCAACAAAAAAGGCGCCCAATGGCGCCTTCAAAGAAAAAGCGCGACGAGTTATTCGCCGCGCGTCTGTGTTCATGCTCAGTCTTCTTTGATCCATGTGCTAGCCGCTGTTAACGCTTCGATGCGATTAGCATACTGCATATCAGAAGAGAGGTGGTCGGTTACACCAAGCCCCGCCAGAACCTCTGCCACTTCTTCGCGAACCCCACAGGCATAAATCCGCTTACCTGCTGAGTGCGCATCCACGGTAATCGTTTCAACAGCGCGCGCGGCGGAAACATCCATAAACGTCACTTGGCTAAAGTCCAGGAGCAGTGCTTTGTGATCGTTACGACCCACGCGCTCGCGTACTTGGTGACCAAGGTCAGCGGCTGCGCCAAAGCTCAACGGACCACCGAAGTCGAACATTGTGATGTCGCCTTTGATGTCGCCGTAGATGGCTGCTTCCTCATCGCTGAGGCTGTGGTCTTCCTCGCCGTCAGCACCGCTTGCTTTGCGAAGCTGCTCGTCCGCGATCTGCTTGACGAATGCCAAGGCAGCGATCACAACACCCGCCAATACTGCCGTGATGAGATCCACGAATACCGTGAGGCCAAGTACCAAGGCCATCAGCATGAGGTCGAAGCGTGGGCCTTTGTGTGCACGTTTCAGGTATGCGACGTCGATGATGTCGTAGCCCACTTTAACCAAAATACCCGCAAGTACTGCGTGTGGGATCTTTTCGGCAAGAGGCGCTAGTACGACGACAACCGCTAACAGCAGTACGCTGTGGAGTATGCCCGAAATTTTGGTGCTACCGCCGGTTCTGATGTTGACCACTGTTCGCATGGTCGCACCGGCACCGGGAATACCGCCAAAGAAACCGGCAACGGTGTTACCAACGCCCTGACCAATCAACTCGCGGTTCGAGTTGTGGCGGGTGCGCGTCATGTTGTCGGCTACAAGCGAGGTCAACAGCGAGTCGATTGCACCCAAGACGGCCAAAATGAACGCTGCCTCGAAGATGATAATCGCAGTGTCAGACTCGATGGTGGGAACCACAAACCCGGGAAGTCCTGTTGGAATGTCACCTAGGATGGGAAGGCCTTCGATGTAGAGGCCGATCACGGTTCCGGTAATCAATGCAGCGAGCGGCGCAGGCACAACCTTACCCCATGTCGCAGGCCACTTGAAAACCATGCCGAGCGTTAATAAACCAACGAATAGCGCACCCCAATGCGGGTCAGCAACTGCGGTTGGTACTTCCATCAATGCCGGAATTGTGCCGCTGCCCTGGGGCTCGTGGCCAAACAGGCGCGCGAGCTGAAGGGCGATGATTATGCAGCCAATGCCGCTCATGAAGCCAGATACAACGGGGTAGGGCACAAGACGAATGTATTGCCCGAATCCAAGAACACCAAAAGCAATCTGAATGATGCCTGCCAGCACAACGGTGGCAAAAACGAGGGAAGGGTCACCGCTTAGCGATGAAAATAGGCCAGCAAAGACCACGACCATGGGGCCTGTGGGGCCTGTGATCTGCGAACCGGTACCACCGAATAGCGCGGCAAAGAAACCGACTATGATGGCGCCGTAAACACCTGCGATAGGACCCGCACCCGAGGCTTCACCGAAGGCAAGCGCCAGCGGGAGAGCGACAACGCCAGCCGTTAGGCCTCCGTAGATGTCGCCGCGAAGGTTACTCGTATCAAAAAATTTCATATCTCTTTAGCTCGTAGTGAACGTTCGATGAAAATTCGTTTTACTGGACGATTGATTTGAAGCTATCAGTCTCAGCGTCGTAAGCGGTCACATCACCTTCTCCGATGTGATACACCCAACCGTGTACGTCGATATCG
>CBFIBL010000061.1:0-103480 GCA_965660865.1 Luminiphilus sp. | reverse complement strand
GCAGCTAAAGCTCTATTTTGAGGCGCTCCTCCAAGGTAGAGCTCCCTTAGTGGTTAATTGTTCTGCCGGTCAGGACAGGACCGGCGTGACCTCAGCGCTTTTATTGGCGTCGCTTGGTGTGTCGCGAGAGCAAATTGTTGAAGACTATCTGCTATCTACCGATTTTCGGCGACCATTGATTGAGGCGGGCGGTGTTGATCTTACGGAGGCGGCCAAAACAAACGGGTTCGCGGCGATGATGCTGCAGTACGGTGAAGGGAAGGATCCAAGGCGTCCCAGCCCGCTGGTAACTGCCGAGGGCGTCCCGTTCATTGTTGCAACCCTCGAGGGTATCGAAAAAGACTACGGTACGGTTGAGGCCTATCTAACGTCTGAGTTAGGTTTTAGCGACGATGACCTTAGCAAACTCAAACAGCTCTATGTCGCTTACTAGTCTCGAGCAATTGCAATTATTGCGGTTACGGCTTGATGATTTTGGGGTGTCGCAATGGCTACTTTGCCCGCGGTTGTATTAGTCAGAATTGTGCGTAAACACTACTGTCCGCGCCGCGCGGTGTAACAACCGTTTTGACATGGAAGAAGTCGCCAGTCGAAAAACGCGACCTGAGGCGCGTTTAGTCCGCCGCAGCAAAGCGCAGGCGCCCGTAGGGTTCAATCGCCAGAGGCAATGGCGATTGAAGGCAATCTGGCTGGTCCAACCAAAACCAGTTGAAGTCATTCATTTCCTGAAAATCTCACTTATGATGATGGATACGAATCGCCGCCTTCAGGGCAATGGTCTACTCGCAAAAATAGGCGTTCTTCATGACTACCCTTGAGCTGGATGCCAGCGCATGGGTAGCGGCAAACGAATTGCACAGCGGCGAACTCAGTAGCCTAGAGCATGAGTCTGTCTCGCAATTAGCGACACAATTAGTTTTGACTGATCCGTACCGTAGACGCTACATTGCGTGTTGACTGCGAATGCAAAAATTCTTCCCAATTGAGAATGTACCATGCTGTGTGACAACGCCCCGCCCAAAAACCCGCCAGGACACATGGCTGGCTTCGATGACGAATTTTCTGACATCGTCGATTACATCCTGCGAATCACTTACAGAATTTGGGAGGGTAAACAAGTAGGCTTGTGTCATCGCTATTACACGGAAAATTGCCCCGTTTATACGCTTGCGGGCTATACAGAAGGTGCTGAACAAGTCACGCAGAACACGTTAGCCACACTCGGTGCATTCCCCGACCGCACGCTGCGCGCAGACAACATAATTTGGAGTGGTGACGCTGAATCGGGATTCCATACGTCGCACCTAATAACCACTGAGATGACCCATCTCGGGGACAGTGAGCACGGTCCTGCAACGGGAAAGCGAGCAAAATTTCAGGTCATAGCGCACTGTGTGGTGAAAGAGAATAAAATCGCTGAAGAGTGGTTAGTCAGGGACAACTGGACGCTTGCGCAGCAGTTGGGCGCAGACCCGCTAATGCTGGCAAAGCAAGCTGCTTCGCAACCTTTGGATCCTGAAAGCACTCACAGTCGTTGGTTAATTCACGAATGGCGCCGAGTGCAGGAATCCAGTAGGGAGGCCTTCCTTAATCTGGCAGAGGAACCCGGGGAGCGTTTAAGTCAGGGCTTGCACAATATTTGGAATGCTCGACTGGTCGGAGATTGTCGAGCCGTCTACCACGAGGATGCTATTTTTAACCCGTCGGCAAGCGACCCTATTACTGGCATTGACGCCGTTGAATCCTGGTTTTTGAGTATCTTAGCCGCTCTACCCGATGCAAAGATCTCACTCGACCATACCTGCGGTTTCAGTATGTTGAAGGGAGAGTACCTCTCGATACGCTGGACAATCGCCGGCACTCATTTGGGTGGCTCGCTTTGGGGTGCCGCCAGCGGTGCCGAAGTCCTTATTTTAGGTGAAAGCCACTATCGATTGGAGAACGGCAAAATTGCGGAAGAGTGGTTGGTTTTTGATCAAATAGCAGTTCTTACGCAGATAGAACGCGCTCGCCGCAAGTTCGCGGGGAGAGACGGATGATCGGCAACAGCCAACGATTAAGGGCGTTTTTCAAGCCGATCAGTCAAGCCATGTACAACTTTGAGCCGAAAGTTGTGCGCAACACCCTTGAATATGCGTTTGCACCCGACGCGACGATTCACCTATGCCACCCCATTGGAGACTTATGCGGCCCAGCGGCTCTTTACGAGCAGGCTTATGAACCGTTGCTCGCAGCTATTCCAGATCTTGAGCGTCGCGACACGTTGATCATGGCGGGTAACAGTCGATCTGGAGATAATTGGATCGGTTGCTTGGGCTACTTTACTGGGACTTTCCGACTGCCTTGGCTAGACATACCGCCGACAGGCCACTTCTGTTCCATCCGGTACCATGAGTTCTATCGCGTAGTCGATGAACAAATCGTCGAGATGCAAGCCATATGGGACATCCCGGAACTGATGATGCAAGCAAACGCATGGCCGATGGCGCCCAGTTTGGGCCGAGAATGGCTTGTTCCTGGCCCCGCGACAGAGGACGGCCTGACACTCGGCACAGACAGTGAGGCGCTCACGCGCAAGAGTGAGCAAGTCGTCTTCGATATGTGCTCAAGCCTGGGAAAATTCGCTGATGAAGGATTAGAGGGCATGCGACTCAATGACTACTGGCATCCCAGATGCAGTTGGTATGGGCCCGCAGGGATCGGGAGCTGTAGAAGGCTGGAAGGATTCCGAAATTGGCACCAGATACCGTTTTTGCGGGGTATGCCAAACCGTGTTGGCGACCCCGAGAAAGGGTTTATGTTCGCTGATAACAACTATGTCGGCTTCACTGCATGGCCAGGAATGCATATGACGATCAGCGATGATGGTTGGTTGGGTATCCCACCCGTGAACAAAAAGATATCGATGTGCAGTCTGGACTTCTGGCGAGTAGAGTCTGGACTGATTCGCGAGAACTGGGTGCTCATTGACGTCTTGGATACCTACCGACAAGTTGGTGTCGACGTATTGGCGCGTATGCGAGAGTTCAACAAAGCCCGTGGTCTAGCCCCCATGGAACCCTGATCGGACAGTCCGTTAAGCAGCACCACTTGGATTGTGAAGTTGGCGATTCCTCTCGAGCACGTCCAAACCCTGTTGCTTCAGCCACCACAGCAGATCGATGATTACCCAGTTTTCAACCAGTTTATTGCCCTCTCTGCGGTAAACATCAACAACCCGCATATCGGCTGGCATGCCACCCGGCATCCCTAAAAAGCCACCCGTTGGCTTGTTCGACAGATTCGGCCATCCGTACCAACCCGCAAAATCGCCCTCAGCAATGCGCGCTCTGTGCCCGTTGAAAACTTTATCGGTTAACCCAGTGCGGAATGGCAGTTGGTGTTGCGCCTGATAACGGCCAATCGTAAAAGTGCTGCCTATTCCACATGGCCCATACCACGCCATATCGTCAGCCCAACACCTAGCCAAAAAATCATAGCTGCAATGGTCATTACCCGACTCATTCAGGTGGACCAGATCTGAGACCATGTCCATTATGAGGGTCATTGTCAGTTCAGCCTCGGCCGGGTCGCTCGGTTGAAACAACTGACCGTGATTGCCGCGGGGACCCGGCACCGTCATGTGCTCCCCCATGGGCGGCGGCAGCGGATAGACACCGGCTTGGCGCATGACGTCAATGATATCAATGAAGAAACCTGTCTCAGTGATGTACCCGTCTGCTACTTTAAAAAACTCGGCGTATCGCAGCATTGACACGCGTCGCGTAGGTTGTATCCCCAGCCAAGGACGTTCGAAAAGGCCCATAAGATGGCCCATGCTCATCACCCAAATCCCGGTATCGGCGTCCCCATTCCCAGCAATGAAAATATCCTGCCGTCGCTGTAAGTTGGTAAAACTGCTCAGCAGTGGCTGCCACACATGAGAAGCGATCTCACCAGGCCCAGACAGAACATTGAAGGGATAGACGCCTTCAAAGCGGCATTGCGGCGAGAAAAAGCGATCGATTATCTGCATGACATTCGTATGATCTGCGTCATCAAGTGCCGAGAGGTACTCGAGTACAAGCTGCTTTTCTGCCTGAAAATTCACGGGGTTGTCCATGGGGTATTAAATCCTACAACGGCTTTAGTGCATTGATTGACGCACAAAAAACAGGCTAAAAAGCCATTTGAAAAAGAAGCAGCGCAAGCACAGACACTACAAAAAATCCCAGCAGCACCTTCGAAGCAAAATCGACCTTGCCCGGAAGCAGATACCAACCGTCTTGCATCTCAGGCAAACCTTTTTCGTGAAAAATTTTCCGCTGACCCATGATCGTATCAGGATGCCACTCTGACTGTCTTCCATCAAATAGCCAGGATGCAACCATCGAGACACTGGTGTTCACCAGACCACCGATCGCTGCGTACCACGGCCACGCCACACCGGTATATGTTGCCACCCACCAAACGACTGCGAAACCAACAACGACGCCTACCAGCAAGCCGCGTTCAGTTGTGTGCTTAGAGAAGAAGCCCAAACCGAACATCGCTAATTTAGCGCCGACAAAATAGCTACCAATCTTGCTGAGGGTTTCAAGCACAGAGCCCTCGGCCTGCGCAAACAATAATGCCGGAACGATAACCACCACTGCCCAGAGCACCGTAAAGACTCTCGAAGCTGACAGGAGCTGCTCTTCTGTTGCATCGGGACGCCAATAACGCTGATAAAAATCAGTTACCGATACCGTGGACATAGAATTGAAGGCCGAATCCAGACTGGACATGCTTGCAGCCATCACTGCGGCCGCTACGATGCCCATCAAACCGGGGATAGCTAAAGAAGTCGCGAAGCTCAGGACGATGGTGTTGCCGTTTTCAAAAAACCGATCCTCGTAGTAAATATTGAGCAGGACGCCCATGAGGATGAAGAGAAAGTAGATAAAGAAAGCCACAAAACCCATCATCAACATCGACTTCTTTGCATCACCGATAGACTTGGCGGCCAGACTGCGTTGCACCATCATTTGATTCGCGCCATAGACGGTAATGTGAAAGAGCGTCATTGCAATCACGCCAGACCAAACCGTGGTCACCTTCGTAAAATCAAACGAGGGATCGATCGCGTTCAGCTTGCCTGACTCAGCTGCAATACTGAGCACGCCACTCGGCGCTTGATCGAACGAGCCAAGCAGACTGACAAATATAATAACTGCACCGGTAAATAAAATAATGGACTGAATAACATCGGTCCAAATGACGGCAGCGATGCCACCCAAGGCGGTGTAAACCAATGCAACGATCGTAATAATCACGATGCAATAGTTCACCGGCAGTCCAGTAATGAATTCAAGCACAAGGGATGTGGCGTAAAGGATAGCTGCAGCCGTTGCGCCCTGACTCACCAAAAAGACCAGCGCCAGGATACCGCGGGAAGTTTTCCCAAATCTCCGCTCCTGGTAGTCGTAGATAGAGGCGGCGCCACTGTTATAGAAGAACGGCAGGAAAAACGTTACGACTACCGCGACAACAATCGGGTAATTTAGGTGGATAGCCATTACCGAGAGGCCGTCTGTGTAAGACCAGGCCGGTCCTCCCAGAAACGTGAGGGCACTCACGTAGGTGGAAACAACAGATATACCGATCGCCCACCAAGGGATCGATCGATCACCGAGGAAAAAGTCCTGAGACGAGTGAATTTTCCTACCGAGGTAAACGCCGAGCGTCAGGTTTGCGACGATGTAGATTACGAGTATTGACCAATTGAGGGCCCCAAAATTTTCCATCGCCGCTTTACTCCACCGTCTCTAAGCCGGTTTGGAGGCCATTTTGCCATCGAGCATAGACTGCATTTGCTCAAAAACATCCAGGCCCATCTGGGCCAGCATGTGGATAACGTCGATTCCAACCCAATTTTCTACCAAGTGCTCGCCGTCGCGACGCCAAATATCCATCACCCTCAACTCCAGTGATTTTCCTGTCGCGGTTAAGCCAAGCCATCCGTCCCCTGAGTGGGTGGCATGCATGTGTGGCCATCCGCCAGTACCCGCATACCGACCGGCTGCGACTGTGGCCTGATGGTGATCGACGACTCGGTCGGGAAAGCCTCTCAGGAAAGGGCCCTGATGGTGCTCTCTAAAACCGGAAATACCCCGCGTGGTTCCGATGCCTGCAGGCCCGTACCAGAGAAAACTCGGATCCCAAAATCGCGCAAGATTCATACTTTCAAGGGAATGCCCGTCATAGCGTCCCAGTTCATCGAGCATTTCGAGGACCAGCTTCGATGTCTCTTTACCCTCAACATCGCCCGCCGGATAAAGTCCGTCTCCAGTAACAGGGGGCAGCACTCTTCCAGCAGCCCCTAGCGAATCGCGTAAAGGATAAACTCCGCTTTGGATCATGACATCCAAGAAATCTGGAATCAGGTACCACTCCTCGACCACCCCATTGTGCTGACGAAGCATTTCGGTGTACCGAATAAATACGGGTCTACCCGTTGGAGGAATCTGAAACAACGGTGAAACATGCGTGCCGCTCCAATAGCCGGTGCCAACCTCCCAACACTGATCACCGTAGCTGCTCTGTACTGCTACTAGAGGATGAGCTCGGATACCATGAACAGCATGATGCAACGGCGCAAGAAAACTCTGACGCAATTCATCGGCGCTTGAAAACGCGTTGACGGGATGTGCAACGCCTCCACAGGCAGAATCGCTGAGCACCCAATTATCCGAATTGGCGCCACCTTCTATGAGGCTTGCACTGAGATACGGAGTTGGCGTCACGCAGCGCTTCCTGTGCTTACATGCACGTTGGTACTTGCCATCGCCGGTCTAGGCGCATCGCCGCCTCGGACGACGTAGACGTGGGCACCTTTCTCTGAGCGAAGCTTTTTGGCGAGCCCTATCGGTGTTGTAAAGACATCTCCGTCGTGCATCTCGATAGCCCCACCAGCAGCCTCGATCGTCAGGTTACCTCTATGCACGTAGAGAACCTCCTCTTCAGCGCGAGTGTGTTGCGGCGTTTCAGAGCCTGGCATCATTTGTAAGCGCCTGACTTGAAATCCGTGTGCCCATGCGAGGGGACCGGCACTCACTGCATCCTCCGCTGCCGGCAACCCAATCACAGGTGACTCAGCCACACCCGCGCTTATCGACTGTAATGACGAGCCCGCATTTGCCATCTGTTGCAACCCAGTCGCAAAACAGGCTGACATTTCCTCCGCTGTCATACGCCGGTGAGATTCGACCTGTGCCTCAGTGGTTCGCTCCATAAGGCCAACGCCCTCAGGCACCGGCTCACCATGAGATATATCAACAAGCTGACCATTTTCAAGCAGTACCAAGCCGTGGTCTCGCGCACCATCGAAGACGCTCGGCGCCCACAATACCCGGCCAGGATCATCGCCCCCCAGGACCGCGAATAGGTACCCGGTGCCATCGCCCACGTTTTCGAACCCTCGGAAGACATTCACTGGAATGCTTATGCAGTCGCCGGCCTCTAAAATGGCCTCTCCATCCTCGGCGTTTACTCCCCAGCGGAATGCCCAGCGACCCGAGTGCACGATAAAAACCTCCTCGGTCGTGTGGCTGTGCTGTGAGTTGGTGCACCCGGGAGGCTGTCGAGCCCCGCCAATGTTGAAACCATGCGGCTCAGCTATGTGAACATGCTGATCGGGATGTTCTGCAACACCCGGACCAATGATAGTGAAGTTCTCTTTTTCGTCGCTGCCGGGGGTATAGGCATCGACAAAAGCATTACGGCAAGGCACTAACTCAGCGTATCGGACCAGGCGTGCCTGCTCGAGCTCTGGAACCGTCCACTCTGCTCGTCTGGTGGCCATGTATTTTTTCCATCATTTATACTTTTGTCACTTAAAGGAAAATGTACTGCGAATGCAAATTTGCAGCAAGCAAAACCTTACTTGAAATAAGGAAATACAATGGATTTCATAGACGCACACCATCACCTTTGGGATTTAAAGGCCTGCCGCTATCCCTGGTTGGAAGCGCGAGGAGAAGTCCGTTTCTTTGGCGATCCTACACCTATTCAAAAAAACTATTTACTTGAGGACTACCTGTCGGAAACGCCCAACTATATCCCGATAAAATCGGTGCATATTCAAGTGGGTGTTGCTCCAGGGGACGAGGTCATCGAGACTCGGTGGCTGCAGAAAACTCATGAAAAGCCTGAGGCGTTGGTCGCTTTCGCAGATCTCTCATCAGAGCAGGTATCCACAACGCTAGAGTCGCTTCGCGCATACAGTCGTTTAAGGGGCGTGCGCCAGATTTTAGGGCGGCATGAATTAGAAGACGTGAAGCACAATTCGGATGCACTCATCGACAACCCATGTTTTTTTCATGGCCTACAAGCGCTGGAAAAGTCTAATCTGTCTTTCGATCTACAACTGATTCCCACCCAGCACAATAGAGTCGCAGCCCTGATGGAGCGGCTACCAGACTTGAAGGTGGCTGTTTGCCACGCAGGGTCACCCTGGGATCAATCGAGCGAGGGATTAGCTTCATGGCGAAAAGGACTCACAAAACTCGCAGAACGCGACAACACCTTTGCCAAGATCAGTGGACTAGGGATGTTCAAACCAAATTTGGGCCAGGCAGACATTGAGACGATCAGTCACTCGGTCATCGAAATATTTGGTCCGGAGCGCGTGATGTTTGGATCAAACTTCCCGGTAGACAAGCTCTATTACGCTTTAGATGACTGGTGGAGCACTGTCACCGCCCTACTATCGCAATACACGCAAGAGGAGCGCCAAGATATGCTGGTGAGAACCGCTGAGACGTTCTATAGGATCTAAATCACCTCACGACGCCCTGTATGTTTGTCGAATGCGCCAACCAAACTACGTACCCCACTCAGCATGTTGCTATGGTCTGAAGACAGTATGAAGACAGTGGCTCCGAGTGCTTGCCAATCAGGTAATTCGGTCAAATCACTCAAGAACATACCCACAGGACAGGACGCCTCCCTGCCGGCGGCACAGACTTTTTTAACAGCCTCAATCACTTCAGGACTTTTTGGCGATTCGGCGCCCAAGGCAACCGTAAGGTCCGCTCTGCCAACGAAAAGGCAATCAAGGCCTTTGACGGCAGCGATCTTGTCGATGTTCTCGACGGCGTCGATATCCTCTATCTGAGCAAAGACGCAAGTCCCAGCCGCACTGACTTCCAAGTGCTCTGCCATAGGCACACTTGTGTACCCAGCGGCGCGAGTAGAACCAGCGAACCCTCTGCCGCCTCGGCCAAAGTGTGACTGACGTACAATGGCGGTCGCCTCCTCGTCAGTTGTAATGTGCGGCACCACGACCCCAGTAGCGCCACAGTCCAGCGCATTTAACGTCTGCTCCGACGCCCCAGAGGGCACACGGACCAGCGCAGGAAATCGCAATGCGGCCAGCATACCCAAGCATTGGTCCAGATCTTGTCGAGTGAATGGCGCATGCTCCGCATCCAAGCAAACAAAATCCAGTTTAGTCCTCGCCAACACCTCGCAGATAGCAACAGAAGGCGTCTTTACCCAGGTACCGAGCAAAAGCTCGCGATTTAGAATTTGCTCTTTAAGACCCGCCATATCAAGCAGCCTTACTCGCCAACGCCGCACCCTCAGTCATCGCGGCAAGCTTCGCATAAACGATGTTCTCATCGACTGCTCCGAATCCTGCAAACGTCGAAAAACCACAATCAGAGCCGGCCATTACTCGCTCTGGCCCGACAATACCGATAAAGCGTTCCAACCTTTGCGCCACCAACTTGGGGTGCTCAATAAAATTGGTTGTTGAATCAATTACACCGGGCACCAGCACTTTATCTGCGGGCAAGTCTGTGTCGCGAAAAACCTCCCACTCATGAGCATGTCTAGGATTACTCGATTCAAAAAGTAGATATTGCGGTTTTGCGCGCAACGCAATGGGTAGTACCACATCCATGGGCGCATCGTGGTGGTGAGGTCCTTCATAGTTACCCCAACAAACATGCAGTCTGACACGATCAGCGGGGACGTTCCGCAGCGCATCGTTCATCACCTCGATGTGTAAATTAGCGAGCGCCTGATACTCAGCATCCGACTTGTCTTTGAACATCATGTGCCGACCAAGCCCCAGATCGGGACTGTCGAGCTGCAGCATGAAGCCGGCACCAACAATGGCTTCGTACTCTGGTCGCATCGCTTCACCCAGCGCAGTCAAATATTCCTCGTGATTGTCGTAATGATGGTTTGGCTGAAACAACGCAATCACCCCAGGTGAAGCCGCATTCATGAAAGCCCCATGCGGTTTATGAGCGAGCACTGCCTCGCTTAGATTGGCAAGATCTTCTTTGAGGGGTGCCTCGTTTTTGACCCGAATTTCTCCCACACAGCACGGCCTCCGATAGCTCGGGGTACCCCCACTTGACGCCTGTCGTTGCAAAAAAGTGGGGTACTCTTCCAGATCACTGGGTGGGTTTCGCTCAGAATCACCATCGAATCCGGTGATGCGATCTTTAATGTAAGTTGCGTAGCTGATTTTGCTCATCTCGCCATCACTCACGAGATCCACTCCGACTTGGACCTGTCTCGCGACCACCTCATCAACCGCGTCATGAATGACACTCGCAAGCTCGGTTTCGCTGTAAGGTTGCTCATTCTCCTTTGCAAAAACCAGGTCGGTCACTCGTTTCGAGCGCGGCAGCGAACCGACATGAGTCGACAGAATTTTCACACTGGACATGAAGCTAGTTCCTTTTGGACGTGGGCCTCTAATTTGCCGGTACTGGCATCAACACGATTGAGCCAGCTGGACAACACTACCGTAGTTTCAGTGGGTCGCTCAAGCGTGGGTAAGTGGCCGCTGGACGCAATGGTTCTAAACTCTGCACCTTTTATCAGCGAGGCCATCTCGTCGTGTAGTTGCGGTGGGCATAGCGTGTCCCCCTCCCCGCACAATACAAGCGTCGGACAGGAAATGCTGGCAAGTGTGTCTATGCTATCCTCGCGATTCAGTAGGGCACTTGATTGTCGCGTGAAAGCACCAGGCCCCATCTCTAACCCCATTGCCATGACACTCTCTAGCGTCAACTGGTCATGCGCCTTATCGCTTGACTGGTAGGTCGGCTTTAATTCGTCTCTCAGGAGCCAGTACAACCAACCCCTTCGTGCATCTTTGATTTGTTGACGACGGATCTTCTCCCTGCTGGGTGCATCTGCCCGGTGATTAGTGTCGAGGAGTGCGAGACCGGCCACTCTGTCCGAGCAACGCCGCCACATATCAAACGCAACGATCCCACCCATGCTGAGACCGGCTATAGCGAACGATTCCTCGATCTGATGTCGATTCACACAATCTAGCGCCGACAGAGTCATTTCAGAGATCGAAGCGGCTTTCGAGAAATCCGCAATCATGACTTCCCGCTCACGGGCAAACGCTTCTATCTGCGGCGCCCAAAGGCGTTCGTTGCACATCATGCCGGGCAGCAATAGCAGCGGTGTGCGTTTGCCGCCGTTAACTTGCTTGTTACGGAGCATGTGTTTTACCTACTACTAGCTCGCCGGGGAATGTGCGTTGCTCGGGCACAAGGTCCGGCTCTTCAATGCGCTCTATCAGCAATGACACTGCCGCAGCGGCCATTTGATCCACTGGTTGGCGTACCGTCGTGAGTTTATAGCTCAACCACTGCCCTGCCGCGGTGCCATCAAAGCCGACCACAGATACATCATTGGGAACGTCGATCCCTACTACGTTCCTGAGCGCATCAATTGCACCAATTGCCATCATGTCATTGGCACAGAGAATCGCGTGAGGCTTGCTGCGGTGATGCCATAGACTCATGACTGCTTGGCGGCCGGACTCGTAGGTGTAGTCGCCCGTCACCTTGTCAACACGTGAAATCTTACGAGAATGCAGGGAATTGAGCGCCCCCTCATTGCGTTTCCGCGCAATGACACTATCCTCAGGCCCCCCTATAAGCGCGAAACGTTTGTGGGATGGATTGGAACAAAGCAAGTCAACCAAGGCCTTCTCGCCCGAGGCCTGATCACAGGTCACAGCGTTGACTTTGTAGTCGGGGTAGCTTCTGTTGAAGAAAACTAGTGGGATTTGACGCTTGGCAAACGCCTCAATCTCATCAAGCTCCAAATGCGCTGCGACTACCACGCCATCTACCTGATACTGAAACACCTGCTGGATTATTTCGTGCACGTCGGACTCTGTTGAGAGCGTGAACAAAAGTACGTGGATTTCGCGCTCGGAGAACTCCCTACTTATTGCCGACAGGACCTCGGGGTATATACGTAGATTGGAAACAATCACGGCGACAATATTCGAGCGTCTAGTGATAAGCCCGCGAGCGATCGCATTGGGCTGATAACCCAACTCCTCAACCGCTTTCATTACGCGGTCACGCATTTTTCTTGAGACACTACCACCGGGTTTGAAACAGCGCGAAACGGCTGATTGCGAGACCCCTGCCAGTGCCGCCACGTCATAGGATGTGACGACGCGGTGGACCGTATTTTCGGACTTTGCTTGTGCTGCCGTTCGTGGTCTCGCCTTGTTAGCTGGCTTTTTTGTCACCGTATCTTCGCACCCGTATGTCCGCCTGCTCTTTGTGCCCCATGAAACCTTCGATGGCACACAGACGAGAACAATACTCTCCAATCATCAGGGATGCTTTCTCCGTGCATCGCTGGTAGGTGCAAGTCTTCAGGAACTTTCCAACCCATAACCCACCGGTATACCGAGCAGCCTTTTTGGTGGGTAAGGTATGGTTGGTGCCAATCACCTTATCGCCATAAGAGACATTTGTCTCTGGGCCCAAAAACAAGGCACCGTAATTACGCATATTATCCAAAAAATACTGAGGATCTTGCGTCATTACCTGCACGTGCTCAGATGCAATTTGATCGGCAATTTTGACCATCTCCGAATAATCATCAGCAAGGATTATCTGGCCGTAATCAGCCCAGGCAGCGCCCGCCACGTCGGCGGTTGGGAGCACGGTTAGCTGTCGCTCAACCTCAGCCATCGTTGCCTCGGCCAGGGCCC
This sequence comes from Luminiphilus sp., assembly GCA_965660865.1. GTDB lineage: Bacteria > Pseudomonadota > Gammaproteobacteria > Pseudomonadales > Halieaceae > Luminiphilus. Next base: position 90,462 of record CBFIBL010000061.1, on the reverse strand, counting down.
TCGAGTTGGTAAGTAATATGGCGGGGGAGTTGGGACCATGCTCTGCTTGTCCAAGCAGGTCTGCCGCGCATAACTCACCATCGACTGAGTCATCTGCAATGACCAATGTCTCTGTGGGTCCGGCAAACAAATCGATGCCAACGCGTCCATACAGCTGCCGCTTGGCCTCAGCCACGAAAGCGTTACCCGGGCCGACGATGATATCTACAGGGTCGATCGTTTCAGTACCCAGCGCCATTGCAGTAACCGCCTGCACACCCCCAAGGCTATAAATTTCATCAGCCCCGGCTAAGTCCATCGCAACGATAACAGCAGGGTTCGGCTGTCCTTGAAACGGGGGTGTGCATGCAATCACCCGAGGGACACCAGCGACCTTAGCGGTAACGATGCTCATATGAGCAGACGCCACCAACGGGTACTTGCCGCCGGGTACGTAGCAGCCTGCACTGCTCATCGGAATGTTCTTGTGGCCGAGCATGATGCCAGGAAGCGTTTCTACCTCAACATCCTGCATAGAATCACGCTGTATCTGTGCAAAATTACGGACCTGCGCTTGCGCGAACCGAATGTCCGCAATTTCATCCTCCGTCAGTGCGTCGTAACATCCCTTGATGTCATCTGCAGACAGACGAAACGACGCTGGCGACCAGTTGTCTAGCTTCTCACTGAACTCGCGGACAGCGACGTCGCCCTCAGACCCGATTCGGGAGATCATGTCCTCAACAATTGCGCGTACCTTCGCATCATTGTCTTGAGCAATGTCGGTTGGAATGCCCGTCTTCAACCACTCGGCCATTGGTAACTCCTCATTGTTGTTCGTCGCGATACACCATATTTTGTAGTGACTTCGAATGCAATTTTTATTGCTGATATTTTTGAGATCTGGCATCGTCATTTGAATTCATGCGGTATCGAGGTGATCAAATGACCGAGCCAGACGACTTTAGCGGCAAAGTGGCGTTGATAACGGGGGCCGGCAAAGGAATTGGCCGGCAATGCGCTGTTGAGCTGGCTGCACGCGGGGCCGAGGTAATCGCCGTCGCCCGCACCCAGGCGGACCTGGAAACGCTACAAGAGCAAACGGCGGGTCGCGTAAGGGCGTGGGCGCTTGATGCCACATCAAACGAATTGCTGGAAAGGATTGCAGAAGAGAAAGCCCTGGACGTCCTAGTCAATAACGTGGGTACAAATCGACCAGAACCATTTATCGAGGTTTCGGAGAAAAACTTGGATGCCATGCTCACGCTCAACGTGCGTTGCGCATTCAGAGTTGCCCAGGCCTCTGCGCAAATCATGTCACGACAGCGCAGCGGCGCGATTGTTCATATCACCTCACAAATGGGCCACGTGGGCGCAGCTAATCGCACGGTCTACTGCATGACCAAACATGCTATTGAAGGGCTTAGCAAAGCGATGGCAGTTGAGTTGGCAAGCAGCGGAATACGAGTGAATACGGTGGCGCCCACCTTTATCGAGACACCAATGACGCGACCAATGTTGGAAAACCCCGACTTTAGGGCAGAAGTACTCAGCAAAATCCCTTTGGGATACATGGGGCAAGTAGCAGATGTTGCCGAAGCAGTCTGCTATCTGGCCGGCTCACGCTCGAGAATGGTCACTGGTACCTCTCTCCGAGTTGATGGCGGTTGGACTGCTGTGTAGGCAGCTTTCACTCCACCCAACCGAGCTCACGCAGCGCACAGGGTGCGTTCCATGTCTTTACCATGCTGATAACTTTGTCATTTTTATCCATTTGTATTGCGTAAGCAAAATGGCTATCGGTAGTCGTATTAGTAGGCAGTCTGGGACCGCCATCGCCAACGTGGGTGCCCGTGAAAGCAGCAAAGAATAACGCCGTACGCGTTGCGTCATCCCAGCAGCTCGCATGTACCTCAAAGCTGCAACCAGCCATCGGACTGAAACACAGCCCTGCCATCCAGTCGCAGTAATTCTGGATAGGCTTGATATCTGCAATCGGCTCGCTTTGTGCTTCAAACGTGCCATTACCCGCCACAAAGGCTTGGCAGCCCGGCCAGCCTTTTAAGCCCTCGCAGGCATGAAAAAACTCGGTGGCGACTTCGAATCCACTGCAACTTATTTACTGGCTCCTCAAAAGCCGCCCAAGGTATTCCCAAGGGCGGCGAGTGCTCACGCTCAAATCATTAAAATTCGTATCGCGCGGTTAACCCGTAGTTTCGAGGGTAGAGGTAAGAGGTCTGGACTACGTCGTCACTATTATTCTTACCACTGGCAAGAACTGCCTCGTCTCCGAGGTTTTCGACAAAGGCCTCCACGGAAACCACTATTTGCGGAACGCCAAATCAGGCGCAAATCTGTCTTTGCGTAAGAGTCCTGCAGGTGCGCAGGGTCGTCCCGGATTGATCGGATAGTAATGGCATGCCCAAGGGCCCGAGCTGGATTTATGGGTCAGGAAATGTAGGCCTTGACCAGCCTGCAGGCGCAGTCAGCCGAATTCGCGAGGAGATCTACTCCCGATCGGGACTTCATCCGTCGAACCCCCCTTTTTGTTGTTTGCATTCGAAGTACAAGTAATATAGGGTCATTAATGTTTTACGCTAAACAACAAAACGAGTCACTTTGAACTGGTCCCGCTAAGAGGAATGAAGCAATGAATAAGCCAAAAACTTCCCGCTATTACTGGAAATCGTTAATCGCCATGGCAGTCGCCACAGCAACGTCACAGGGAGTATCAGCCCAAGCACAGTTGGAAGAGGTGGTTGTAACCGCGTCGAAGCGTGCTGAAAGCCTTCAGGACGTGTCTGTCGCGGTGACCGCGGTCAGCGGCAGAGACCTCATGGCGCTGGGCGTCAACGATCTCACTCGTCTAGAAACACTGGCGCCCGGACTACAATTCGGTCAGTCCGGCAACGATCCGCGTCCGGCCATGCGCGGTGCAAGGACGCAGCAGGTCGAAGCGAACGACGTCGCGGTGGCGTTTTACACGGATGGCATCTATCGCCCTCGCCATGGGCAGGCGCTGGCAGGCTTCGTCGACGTTGACCGCGTCGAGGTTCTGCGTGGCCCGCAGGGCACACTGTTCGGTCGCAACTCGCTTGGCGGTCTCATACACGTCATCAGTAATAAGCCTGACACCAGCGGCACAGACTATGGTCTCGCGCTGACGGCCGGCGGTTATTCCCAGGCTCGTGCGGAGGGCTATTTCAACGTACCGCTCGGTGACGCGACTGCACTGCGTATCGCCGCGCTGCGAGAGACGCGAGATCCGTTCGTCGAGAACAGCGTGATCGGAGACGAAGGCGGGCTAAAGGATGCTGACACGACCTACGTGCGCGGACAGTTGTCTTTCGCGCCCACCGATGCGTTTGACATGACGTTCCGCGCCGAACTCTGGCAGGACGATTCGAACGGCAACGGCGACTTCGGCTATAAGGTGCTCGGCGTGCCGGTGAACCCCGCAACTGGTAACACCAACGGCACCGATGGGATTATGGAGCCGCGGATCGGACGCTCGACGGACTGCGCCAATACCTGCGGACGTTTCGGGGCTGGCTTGGATGATACGGCGGCGCCGGCGATTGATGATCCGTACACGATCGCGCGGAACTCGCGGCCGGTGCGTGACGTCGAGGAGACTACGCTTGCCCTCGAAGCGAACTGGGCGCTAGGCTTTGCCGATCTAAAGCTGACGCTTGCCTACCTCGACTACGAGGAGCTGCGTCTCGCGGACGCGGACCTCTCGTCCTACAACACGTTGCTCGCTGGTAATGACATCGCATCGGAAACGGCTACGCAGGAGTTGCAGCTTACGTCAAACGGTGACGGTAATCTCGAATGGATCGCTGGCGTTTATTTGTTCCAGGAAGACCTCGAGAACGCATTCCTCTGGCAGGATATCTCCACGGTCGAGAACAACGTACCCGTTGAGGAGCAAAACCTTTGGGCATCATGGATGAACCAGATCCGGCTGGATACGAACTCGCTGGCCGTCTACGGCGAGGCGACCTATTCGCTGAGCGATACGCTGCGCGTCATTGGTGGCATCCGTTACACGGATGACGAGCGCGACTGGGATATCTTCGGTCAAGATCCGGACCAGTCGTCACCGAACTTCACCGTGCTAGAGGTCGAAGACGCCTCCGATGAGTGGGACAAGGTAACGTGGAAAGGCGGCGTAGAGTGGGACGTCAATGACCTATCGATGGCCTACTTCACAGCTTCGACGGGCTTCCTTGCAGGCAACGCGCAGGGCGCATTCAGCGGCGACGGTAGCTACGACGAGCAGACAGTCACCGCCTACGAAATCGGCAGCAAGAATACCCTGGCCGACGGCACACTGGTCCTGAATCTTTCTCTGTACCGCAACGAGTACGAAGACCTGCTGTCGACGCGATTCGAAGATGCCGGCGGCACGACGCTCGCGTTCTCTGATAATGCAGGCGAGATCACAGCGACCGGTCTTGAGGTCGAGGCAGACTGGATACCAAGTGACGCATTCCGTGTCACAGCGAACGCCGCTTTCCAGAACGCCGAGTACGGCGAGTTCATTACGCCAAACGTGTTCCAAGAGGGCGGAGAGACGATCAACACCGTCGATAACCTGTTTAATCTCGACGGTGAGCAGGTTCAGCTGTCTCCGGACCTGACGCTTACGCTGATCGGCAGCTACGACTTCAATCTGCCGAACGGCTCAATGATTCGGCCGAGCGTGACTTTTTACTACTCAGACGACTATCGGGCCGATGATGCGCTGTTCTTCTTCGCGGAACAGGACTCGTTCACCAAGACTGACCTGAACGTGAGCTGGATATCGGCGGATCAGTCACTGGTCGTCCGTGGCTTCGTCACCAACATCGAGGATGAGGCAACTCTGACTAAGGTAACGCGTTACGGTGGTGACGTCGCGATGGCAGACTTTGCGGCGCCACGTACTTGGGGTGTGCAGGTCAGCTTCAACTACTAAATAGGCTACAAAATGACATAGGCCGGGCGACGTCAGTCGTCCGGCCTTTGTCATTTCTAGGGGGGAATCTGCCTTCAAGGTACCTGGAGGTCGATGCCCGCCTCATCGAACAGGTTCCTGCCGAGCAGTTTGAGCATGTCGGCGACGTCGACGAGGACACAGCTCTTGATGAACCGATCGCTTGCGCAACGACAGATATCGGCGAAACGCCCGTAGTGACCGGACACGGCACTGTCGGGCACTGAGTTGCCCGACGAGCGGTAGATACTTGGCAGACGTCCTTTTTCGAAAATCACTTCGTAGGGAAGCAGACAGCGCGCGAAACCGTCGACACCGAAGTAACTGCCGTACCCTGACGGCCCTTGCCAGACCATGTGATCCTGCCAGTACGGTCGCCACGCCTCGTCGGGTGTATAGCTCGACTGAGCTTATCGTCGACTGTCGCCGGGCTCTTCTCGGACGCCGCCGGTTCAGGCATCGTGAGGCAGACACAGTCGCCGCTCGCAGGTCCCAGTATGAAGCCCCGTAGCCCACGCTGGGCGGGAGCGCCCGGATGCCCATCGGTCGAAGGGAGTCAACCATGGCGAAGTGCAGGCCCGTTTCCGTGGCAACGTCGTTGTCGATCGCGTGATACTAGACCTCGTGAATCCCGACGATGTCGGCATTCGGCGGAATTCCGACCCACGACTTTTTAAAGGCAGCGACGTAATAACCATGACTGACGTCCCATTCCCTGCCGTAATACTCGCGGCCGAGCAGCATGACGCGGCGCCGGTGCAGATGCTCGAGGGCGGCGTACATCGGCCTCAAAATCAGCTCGACGAAAACCTTCGCACCGGCGACTTCATTGAAGGGCTCGCACGCCGATGATCCGCTCAGCGGGAGCAAGAAATCGGAGAACGTGCCAGCCGAACCGATCACACTCGTCATAGGCGTGGTTGTCGACGATACCCCGGTATCGCTGCTTACTAGCGGTCGTACGGTCTGTTGCAAGGTCCATGGTCGTCGTCAGTCGTACTTCCGCAGCGCGCGATTGCGCTCGAGGACGTCAAGGCCCTTTTGCTTGAGGAAGTACAACACGTCGATGAAGACCCAGTTCTCGACTAGCCTGTCGCCGTCGCGCCGATAGATGTCGACGACCCGCATCTCGATCTTCTTGTCGGTCGCGGGCATACCGAGAAAGCCGCCGAGAGGATTCATCAGCAGGTTGGGCCAGCCGAACCAGCCTGCATAGTCGCCCTCGGCAATTCGGCAAACATGGCCCTGAAATTCGACATTGCCCAGCCCGTCACGGAACGGGCCCTGATGCTGATCTTGGTAGCGCGGAATTGTGTAGGTTGCACCGATACCGGACGGCCCAAACCAGATCATATCGTGGTGCCAGGTACGCGCAAGCTCCTCGTCAGGAGACTGGAAGCCTTCGGCATTGACCAGGTCATCCTTCATCGTATTGACGAGCGCGAGCGTCTTACGCGACTCATCCGCATCCTGCGTATCGAAAAGCAAACCATCGTGCGTTCGTGGTCCGGGCGTAATGATCTCGACGCCGGTCTGTTCTGGAAGCGGATTCAGACCCGCCTGCCGCATCACGCTAAGGATGTCACAGAACACCGCCGACTCGGCGATCCTGCCGTCCACGATTCGATGGAAATCGCAATAGCGTAGGAATGTCATCTTCCCGGTCTTGGGGATATCGAGCCAGTCTGTGTCGAACAGCCCCATCAGGTGTCCCATACTGCAGACCCAGGTGGATTCGCTGTCGATCTCGTTCGTCCCCGCCATAAAAATGTCTTGACGCCGTTGCAGGTGAGAAAACGACTCGAGAAGCGGCTGCCAGAACGTCGACACAACAGCGTCCGCGCCGTGCTGCTCGTAGAAAGGGTGCATGCCACGCCAGTGGTAGTCGTCGCTGACGAAACGCGCGAACGTCTCACCGAAGTCGCCTTGGGCCGCGGCTTCCGTGGCGGCGTAAAACTCTCTGACAATAGCTTTTGCCTGCTGAAAATCGCTCATATGAGCCTCGCCGCTTCAATCTGCATCATCAGGTCGAGCTCGTTGAACAGCATCCACTCACGGCAGATCTTGCCGCCCTGGATCTCATGCTGGGTGATTCCCCAGATCGTCACCGGCTGCCCCGTGGCAGGCCCATAAATGCCGTCTCCGCTGTGTGTTGCCGCAATGCTCCAGCGCTCTGAGGTCAGGTAGCCCTCCGCGTCGTTACCCATCCAGTAAACCTCATCAACACTCAGTTCAAGATCCGGAAATGCCGTCCTGAGTGAACCGAGCACATCTCGGTACGCATCTGCGCCCACTGATTTGCGATTGGTCGGACCCTCGAAGGCGAAATCTTCCGTGTAGGCTTCCCGCAAAGCGCCGAGATCCTGTTGGTTCCACAGGCGATCGAGTACGTCTCGTGCGAACTCATCGACGTCGAAACCGGACGCTGGCTGCAACACGGAAAGCGGCTTCTCGGGTCGACCCGCCGCGCGTAGTTGCGACCAAACCTGTTCGTCTCGCGGCCACCCGGCAGGCGCATTTTGCGTGAGGGTCTTGGCCATCGTATTCAGATCGAAGCCTAGCTGCTCGATCATCGCCGACGTGTTGTACAAAACGTGCTCGAGATAGATTTCGTTGTTCAAGGCCACGCAATTTGCAATCACCATAATGTCGACAGGCCGGTTGGTCGCAGGCCCATACTTGCTATCGCCGTCATTGGTGCCGCGAATGATCGTGCGGTGCGATGTGTGAAACCCGACTTCGTCGTTGCCCGCCCAGACGATTTCATCAGCAATTAGCTGGATATCCGAGAATGCCCCCGTCGTGTGATGCGTGTCGGCAATAATCTTTTTCGAGCCTAGCTGCAGGCCGAAGTCATCGAAGACGTGAGATGTATCCGAGTAAGTCTTGCCGATGTACTCGACATCGCGATCTTCCCAGATCCGATAGGTAATTCGCACAATGTAGTCGATGATGTTCCGGTATGTCGCCTCGAATCCCTGCAGCGACTGCGATGGTCCGAAGTCATCGGGGATCCGCCGCTCGTTCGCGGTGCCGCGCCCCGTGTACTCGGCGAGCGAGATGGCGTGGTCGCCCGGCATGTGCTCGCGCCCAAGCGGCGCGGTCAGAATCGATGACTTCGAATTCACAAATATGCTCCATCTAAATTATTGGCTCGATTGTTTTAATATCTTTGTGTGTTAGCCTAAAGCATAACATCAGAAAATCATACGCAGTTGCAGCAAATTCGTTACGGCGATGGAGATATAGCGAGTGGGGGACTTCGGGGCGCTCAACTGGACGATCGTGATCACGTACGTCGTTGGCAATCTCATCCTCGGCTTCGTGTTAAACAAACGCGTTCAGACAGCGAACCACTACTTTCTCGGCCAGCGAACGACGCCGTGGTGGGCGGTCGGTATGTCGGTCGTTGCGACCTATGTCGGTGCTCTCGCATTTCTCGGTGGCCCGGCATGGGCTTATAATGAAGGGTTCTCCGTCGTCTTCATTCACATCAACTACCCAATCGCCATTGCAATTACGGCGACCTTGTTCCTGCCGTTCTTCTACGACAGCGGGACCGCGTCGATTTTCGATTACCTCGAGCGTCGCTTTGGGCTGACTTCGCGGACGGTGATGTCGTGCATATTCCTGTTCGGCAATATCGCCTATTCGGGGATCATGCTGTACACAACGGCGCTGGTTCTCGAATTCATTACCGGTATCGATGTTATATCCGCGATCGTTATCGTCGGCGTCGTCGCACTGACCTACACGGTGTTGGGCGGCATCGCGGCGGTGATCTGGACCGACGTCATCCAGAGCGCAATTCTTTTCGTCGGCGCATTTATCATCCTGTTCATGCTCGTTGGTGCACTGCCGGACGGTCTGTCTGCCGCGTTGGTCGATCTGAAGGCGATTGGCAAGACGAATCCATTCGAGTATTCGGTGGATCCCGCGAAAGTGGCAACAATATGGACGGGCGTTATCGCAATGTCTGTCTATCACGTGGTCGTCTACGGGGTTAATCAAATGATGGTGCAAAGGACACTGGCGGCGCGATCGATTGGCGATGCCAAGAAGGCCTACATCATGATGGGCTACCTCGCATTCCCCATCTTCGCCCTGTTCTTTTTCATTGGCCTGCTCTTACATCATTACTACGGCGGCAAGGCGTTCGAAAACGAAAATCTCATCGTCATCGATTTCGTTGCGTCGATTGGTATGCCCGGGCTTCTCGGCATCGTCACGGCGGCGATCGTCGCTGCTGCGATGTCGAGCCTCGACTCGAGTCTCAACTCGATGGCGACTGTAACCACTCTCGACTTCTACGAGAAATTCTTCAACAAAAACGCCAGTCAAGAACACTACTTGGTCGCTTCGCGTTGGTTCACCGTTGCTTGGGCAGTGATTATCATCGTGCCCGCAATTGTCTTCACGCGCAGCGATGGCTCGGTACTGGAAGTGCTGAGCAAGGTGGGATCATTCTTCGTCGGAGCGAAGCTGGCGATGTTCGGGCTGGGGTTCTTCTCCAAGCATACCAGTGAGCGAGGACTGATCATTGGCGTTGTTGCCGGCTTTTTGTTCCTGGCCTACATCGAGTATTTCCAGGACATCGCCTGGCCCTGGTATTGTCCGCTCGGCGGCATCGTCAGCATCGCCGTCGCATGGACCGCAAGCGTATTGCTCGACGGCTTCCGGTCGGAGTATTCGCCGTACAGCGTTCGTGGCCAGCTGGACCGGTTCGAAGCCGAAGGACGGCCTTTGAAGGATCAAGGCTGGTACGTCGTCGGGGGCAAGGTCGATACCGCCGTATACTGGCTCGTCGGATACTTCTTCGTATGCATTGTCGCGCTCTGGGTTTTCGAAACATCGATTTGACGACAAAAGCGCAGCGCTGATCTTTAAGCCAGACCGGGGCATTGAAGTATCGGACAGACTGGAAGCGGAGCAAAACAATGCCTGAAGCGTCACGCCTTGCTGATTTCGGCCTGCTCAACCTGACGATACTGATCGCCTATGCGCTCTCGAATCTGTTGCTCGGCTGGGTATTAAGCCAACGCATCCGTATCGCGTAAGACTTCTAACTGGGAAAGAGAACCACGCCGTGGTGGGTAATCGGTATCTCTGTCATCGCGACCTACGTCAGCGCCTTATTATTCCTCAGCAGTCCGTCATCGTCATATCAGACCGGCCTCGCCATCATCGCGATACACCTGAATTACCCGATCGTCGTGTTCGTCGTTATTACCGTGTTCCTGCCGTTTCTCCTCAGTTCCGGCGTTGCATCAATCTACGACTTATGTAGCGCGGCTTCGGCGCGGCCCCACGTGTTGTAATTTCCAGCCCGTTCCTCGCGTCGCAGGCACTGACCTCGGCTGCGATCCTGTATGCGACTTCGTTGGTGATCGAGTTCATCACCGTGTCGTTGCGCTGATCTACATGATAATGGGCAGTATAACGGCCTTCATCCGTCGAACACCCCAATGCCAGTGCATGATCAAGATCGACTATCGGTGGATAAGTGTGATGAATGCCGGCAACCTGAAAACTGCATTCGAAAGTCATGCTGAACCACCTTGCTTGGTCACAAGATACTTAGCAGTGTGTGCGATGGTTGCGGCATCAATCCCATAGTGTTGCCGCAAACGGCTGCGTGTTTCACTCAGGCCAAAACCGTCAGTACCCAGAACCGCATAAGGACCCTGTACCCAGCTAGCAATCATTCGTGGCAGGGTAGACACATAGTCGCTGGCCGCAACCGTCGGGACACCCTGGGCGCCCAACAAATCGTGAACCCAAGGTGTTGGCAAATCCGGCGAGGCCACTTCCTTCGATTTAGCACGCTGCCAACGCTCGGCCTCTCGAGCAAGCTCGACATAGCTGGTAATGCTGTAAATAGCCACGGAGTAGCCCTCATCACGCAGTTGTGCTGCAGCCCGAATGACTTCACTTAATATCGCACCAGAGCCCAATAAATTGATCGCAGGCCCGGTACCTGTCATGGATTCTAAACAGTAGCCACCGCGGACAATGGCCTCGTCGGTAGCCGCTGCGGGCCGCGCAGGCACTGCTTGGTTTTGGTTGTACAGCATCAGGTAATACAACTCGTCGTGCTGGTCGACAAACATTCGTTGAATACCGTAGGCGACCAAGACCGACACCTCATAAGGGAAGGCGGGGTCATAGCTTCGAATAGAGGGAACAGTGCTTGCGAGTATTGGCGAATGTCCGTCTTGGTGTTGCAAACCCTCGCCATTGAGTGTCGTGCGCCCAGCGGTACCGCCGAGCAAAAAGCCTCGAGTCATCATATCGGCGGCAGCCCAAATCATGTCACCGACCCGTTGAAATCCGAACATTGAATAGAAAATGTAGAAGGGGATAGTTGGCACAGAAAACGTTGCGTAGGCTGTGCCCGCGGCAATAAATGATGCAATAGCACCGGCCTCGCATATCCCCTCTTGCAAGATTTGTCCGTCTTCCACCTCCCGATAAGTGTTGAGCGAGTCGGCGTCTACTGGGGTATATTGCTGACCATCGGGAGAATAGATGCCCGCCACTCGAAACAGAGCATCCATACCAAAGGTTCTAGCCTCGTCAGGCACGATCGGTACAATATATTTGCCAACGTTAGGGTCACGCAGCAACTTGGTTAGCAGGCGCACCAAACCCGTGGTGGTTGACATCGGTCGCTCGGTACCAGCATCGAACAGCGCAAACTGCTCAGGTGCCGGTGCCGGCAACGGTTCGCACTTGACCTTGCGGACAGGCATAAAGCCGCCCAGCGCTTTGCGCCTTGCACGTAAATACAGCATCTCTTCACTGTCGGCATCGGGGCAATAAAAAGCGGCTTGCTCCAAATCGCTATCTGACAGCGGAATACCCCAGGCGCGCGCGCTAGCCAGACGCTCCTCGGCGCTCAAGTCTTTTTTCTGATGAGCTGTGTTGCGCCCCTGTGCCGCGGGACCTAAACCATCGCCCTTTACCGTTTTTATCAGGACGACACTGGGTCGCTCGGGTGTATCCATCGCACGACGAAACGCGGCGTAAACTTTTTTGGGGTCTTGTCCACCGCGCTTGATCTCTACAACCTCTTCGTCGGTTAGTGCATGCATCATCTGCTCAAGCTGAGGATCACCATGCACCCAATGTTCCCGCTGTTGATTACCGGGCAACACCGAGTAGCGCTGATAATCACCATCAAGGCAAGCCTCCATACGCCGCCGCAAAACACCGGCGCTATCGTTGGCCAGTAATGCATCCCAGCCGCTGCCCCAAATAACTTTTAATACCTGCCAGTCAGCACCCCTGAAAGCGCGCTCCAACTCCTGGATAATTTTACCGTTGCCCCTGACAGGGCCATCAAGGCGCTGTAAATTGCAGTTGACCACCAGTATCAGATTGTCCAATCGCTCGCGCGCTGCGATATTAATAGTGCCCAATACTTCGGGCTCATCGGCTTCGCCATCCCCTATGAAGCACCAGATACGTCCGCCATCTTTGGCTTTTAATCCGCGACTCTCGAGGTATTTGGCAAAACGCGCAATATAAATAGACATCGGCACAGACAATCCCATTGAGGCATTGGGTACCTGCCAAAATGTTGGCATTGAGCGTGGGTGGGGATATGACGAAAGACCGCCCCCCTCACCTAGCTCGCGCCGATAATTAGCAAGTTGCTGCGCTGTCAAACGCCCTTCCAAAAAAGCACGAGCATAAATGCCGGGCGCCGCGTGAGGCTGGGGCAACAAAATATCTACGTCGGCCTTGAACACGTGATTAAAACCGGTTTCAAGGGCTGTGGCCGCCGATGCATAGGTAGCGATGTGTCCACCCAAACCTTCACCGGCATCTTGGGCTTGCAACACCATTGCAGCGGCATTCCAGCGCACAATGTTTTCAATACGCTTTTCAAGGGCAATATCGCCGGGGTAAGAAGGCTGCTCAGATAGGGGAATGGTGTTGACATAGGGTGTATTCAGCGTAGCTTCCGACAGCACCACCCCTAGATCTAGACTATAGTTCTGTAAATCACGCAAGAGTAATCGAGCAGCCTCTGCGCCATGCTCGCGGATAATATCCGACAGTGCCAACCGCCACTCGGCGCGATCCTCGGCCAGTAATTCCAACAAGTCTGGTTCTAATTGCGAATTATCGGCCATTAACGAACATCCCTTGGGTCTTGGAATTTAGGCTTACCGGTTACCCCGCGTACCCACTGACTTCGAATGCATCGTGTATTAACCCTATTTCGAATGCAAACTTTTTTGGGAATTGTCGATGCCACTGACAACACATGTCTGCTTTACGATCTCCATGTTACTGATTGCCGCGCTATCATGCCTCGCGCTGAGCAATAAAATAGATGATCACCACAGTGGTTGTTCGGGTCACGTAGACCCTGAGCGGAACGATTTCTTCACTACATACCGACTACCTCCTCGTCAATGAACAGTCCATCAAATACACCAATGGGCTCACTGCATTCGTGCACCCTTTACAACCCTCTACGACCCTCCTCTAGCTTCGAGGCAGAGGTCGCATCAGACTATATTAATGAGTGGGTAGGTATTGCTATAACCGGAAATGGTCGTACAGTGCATGACAGCAACCCAGAGATAGATCTGCGCTTCGGCGAGGCACTGGTGAGAGAGATGAATAGCAGGAAAGAGACAGCTTCGAACACTGCGGAGAGTAAGTGGGAGCAAAATAAATACGCCATATACGTCGATCTAGCGCTGGCAGCGTTGCTGTTTATCGTTAGTAAGCTCACTGGGGATCTTGTTCTTGGCGCTATTGTGGGTGCAGCTGCGGGCTTGGGTCTCATTTTATTGCAGCGCTTTGCCACAGTGGACCTTTTGGGCGGTTTTGCCGTGTTCGGCACCATAATGTTAGTCATCTCCGCCATTTTTTCGGTCGTTTTACAAGATAGCTACTGGGTACAGATGAAGGGCACCGCGCTCGGGTTGTTCACGGCAGCTTTGTTTATGGCCGATGGGCTACTGCGGCAAGGCGCCTATTTTGGTGCGAGATTTGAGCGCTACATGCCGGGTTCGTTACATCACAACCGACTTGCCATTGGCATGAGCATTATGGGCGTTGTGTCTGCCGGTGGAAATTATGTCGTTGCGGACAATTTCTCGGAAGATTTCTGGCTCACCTACACCACTTTCCTCGACATACCCATTTTTATGCTGTTGTTTTTTGTGATTCTACGATGGGCGCGCAAATCTCAGGGTATCAGTGCATAAGCGCAAAGATTTCCCCGTATCGTTCCATATAAAAACCGTAACAGAACTCTAATAACGTTCTCGTCTTTATCAAGTCCCAATGGTGAGGCTGGCCTCTCTCAGAGCACAAAAATGATTGATCAATTGCGGGCAGAGCTCTTTGCGGCTGAGCCATCGAACACGTTGTATCACTATACGTCGCTACAAGGTTTAATGGGGATCATTGAATCGCGCACTCTGCGAGCCTCAGATGTTCGGTATATGAACGACTCCACTGAGCTTAAGTATGCTTTCAACTTACTTCAGAATGCGATTGCAGTGAGAACCGCAGCGCAGACCAAACAGGACGAAACACTGTTCTTTTTCGGCACTTGGCTGAGGGATCAAATCAACAAAGGACCCATGCTGTTCTCTGCGTCGTTTCGTGCGAACGGCAACCTTTTGAGCCAGTGGCGTGGCTACGCGAGTCATGGAAAAGGAATGAGCCTTGGCTTTAATCCCGAAGCGATCAAAGACCTCGCAACAGAACAGCAGTTTTCTCTCGGTCAGTGCATTTATGATCCTGAGCAACAGTCAAAAATCATAGAAACTATTATCGATAGAGTGTTGGCGATCTGCGCAAGCAGTTCGTGCTTGCAGGCTTCTTTCGATCAACTCGAAGGAGATTTGTTAGGTATTTGCGCGCTGTTCAAGCACCCCGCTTTTGCCGAGGAGCAAGAATGGCGCATTGTTTCGCAACCATACGCCTGCCCTCAAAATCATCCGATTGGATTTCGTGAAGGCAAAGCCATGCTAGTGCCCTTCTATCGATTTAATCTTGCCCACAACGGCGCCGTGCGATTGGACCATGTTTTTGTTGGTCCAACACCAAACGCAGACTTGTCGGGAACGGCACTCATGCATTACTTAACGACGTACAACGCGGATCCAACAAATGGCATCAGTGATTGCGATATTCCCTATAGGCAACGGTAAGTCGTTGAGAAGCGACACAACAGCGCTGCGCTCTCACTGCAACCTCTGGCTCAGAGTAGGCGCGCTCACATTTGTCACTAAGCCTTATTGGCACAGCCGAGACTTCTATGGATGTAAACCGGTCCAGAAACTCTCACGAAACACGAAGCTGTATTTCAGCGAGGGGACTCCCCATGCATCTGTGCATGCCATATTCAAATAACGCGTGATTTCGTCGCGACTGATCCTGCAGCGAGCGCTTGACCGACTCAATCGCTGCCGATTAGATCCTCATCGCTATCGTCCCAAAGACACGCCTCGAAACGCGTTTTGTCAGGAGAGGGTTTCTCGAGGACGGTGATCTTGCCGCCCTGCTCTAAAAACCGCTGAACTTCGTGCTCAATCGTCTCACGCATTGCACACTTTTCAGGTGCGCTTGGACTTACGAGATGTTGCATAGCTACCCCCCGCTTAGGTTTTTCTCAAACCTAGAGGGAGCGTGTTACAAAATATTTAACAATGCTTGAAGTTTTTGTGATGGCGTTTTTGTGATGGCGTTTTTGTGATGGTAAGGGGTCAGACGAACACGGTGCAGAAGGGTCACAGGATGGCCGTCTCCACTTGGTGAACTTGTGTCGTAGTCAGTTGGACGAATGCTTAGTTTGGTGTAGCTGAGCCGCTGCCGCCCAAGGGTATCTCAACCGTCAACAAGTTAGTTGATTTCCGCCTCAGCTGGAAACCAATGGCGTGTGCGATTTACTATTGCCACTAATGAAAGCATCACCGGAACCTCAACCAAAACGCCCACAACGGTTGCTAATGCTGCTCCTGATTGCAATCCAAAGAGTGATATCGCCACCGCAACCGCCAGTTCAAAAAAGTTGGATGTGCCGATCATGCAGGCTGGCGCTGCAATATTGTGCGGAAGTCGCATGGATTTCGCGGCCGCGTAGGCAATCGCGAAAATGCCGTAGGTTTGTATTAACAAAGGGATGGCTATGAGTACGATAGCACCCGGTTGCGCCAAGATTGTTTCAGCCTGAAATCCGAACAGAAGGACAACGGTTGCGAGTAACCCCGCGATAGAGAAAGGCTTTAAGGTTGCGAGCAAGCCTGTCAATCGTGAATGATCAGACTCAGACGCCAGACCGCGACGCGTTAAATACCCCGCAAGTAGGGGTAAGACCACATAAAGAACGACCGATAAAAGTAATGTTTCCCACGGTACCGAAACCTCGCTCACACCGAGGAGGAATGCAGCGATGGGCGCGAAGGCAAAGATCATGATGACGTCGTTCACCGACACCTGGACCAACGTGTAGTTAGGGTCACCTTTCGTCAGCTGACTCCAGACAAACACCATGGCCGTGCAGGGAGCCACGCCGAGTAAAATCATGCCCGCAATGTATTCGTTGGCAGTTGCCGGATCGACCAGGTCAGCGAACAAGATGCGAAAAAATAACCACCCTAGAGCTGCCATTGTGAAGGGCTTGATGAGCCAGTTGACCACAAGCGTTAGCACCAATCCTTTCGGGCGCTTCCCGACGTCTTTGATCGATGCAAAGTCCACTTGCACCATCATTGGGTAAATCATCAACCAAATGAGCACCGCCACCGGCAGATTAACACTGGCGTACTCGAGGTTAGCAAAGACCTCAAATACGCCAGGAAACAAACTACCGAGAGCAACGCCTGAGGCAATAGAGAGTGTGACCCACAGGCTCAAATACCGTTCAAACAAACCCATTTTGCACCCTCATTACCTCGACGTTGCCCAGTACAGACTTACAGTGTCGTTACGCTGTATACAGAGAGTGTGCCAGAAACCTCGTTTGAAACCAGCAGATACATCTCATCGTCCTGAGTGATGAATTTAACATCTTCTGGACCGAGAGGCCCAGCATCGTTGGCCTCTACCACAGTATCGTCAACGTTGAAGTTCCTTGGATTGATGTACTGAACAAACTCAGCGTTCTGAGGATTGGTAATGTTGTACACCATGATGCCGCCAACACGCTCGAGAGCAATAAACGCGAAGATATTACCGTCGATGGTTGCGATTTCAACAGCTTCAGGCTCAGGACCTTTGTCATCAGAGCGGTCATCACCCTCATTGCTATCGTTACTTGCATTGAACGACGCACCGAGGCGCTGTGCGGTAATACGCTCGAAGTCGCTTCCACTGTCAAATACTGGGCGACCGGTGGTCGTATCCCAAATAGTGAATGAGCGTGATCCAAAGGAGAAAAGATCCTCATAAACGCAACCTGCAATAGGTGTCTCATCAGGATAAACAATGGGCTGGCCCGTTGTTGGCAAGCCTGTGCACGTGGCCGGATTCTCTAGACCGAGATTAGTGATGATCTTCAAGCGACCAAGCTTATCTCGGTCTTGGAAGTCTGCACCCAATTTAGCAACCAACTCGTCAGTGAATTGAGTTGGGGCGAGATCTTTGACACGGATCTCGTCGAGGTAATGGAAGCAGTCGCCCTCGTCAAACAGGAAACCGCCCTGAGTCGTGCAGTCAGCAGCATCTACCGCGTCAGATACGTACTCTCGGCCATCGCCCTCGTTCGCTGTCACGAGGTAGGTAATACCGTTGACGTCGTAAGCATCGAAGCCATCAGGCATGTAAGTACCATAGATAGACCAGCTGTTGAAATTAACGCCGCCGTCTTCATTGCTGGCGTCAATTTCATTACCGGGCAACCCGTAGTCCTTAAAGCCAATGCCTAGCACTGCGTCCACCTCAGCGTCAGCGAGGTCGATAATCGCTACTGCATTGTTCTCCTGAAGCGTAGCAAAGGCCGTGCTGCCGTCTCCGGAGAAGGCAATGAACTCCGGTTCGATGTCTTTCGCAACACTATCGGCTTTCTCGGAGATTCGAACAGGACCCGTTAGTGGCTTGCTACCACCCGTATTAAAGGCCGTGAAATCCGCTGTCTCAGCCGTCGCAATATCAAAGCCGCCAGACACATCGATGACTGTGATGGACCCCTCGGGATCAACACTGTAGTCATCGTTTGGCTCGCCCTCGTTTGCAACGACCGCGTACTTCCCATCAGGACTGAAACCGACCTTATCCGGCAGAGCACCGGCTTCTACGGCGGATACGTAAGTACCGTCGACGTTGTAAAAAGCGATGTATCCATTGTCCTGTTTGACGTCAGCCTCAATAGCCACCGCCATGTGATCGCCGTAGACGTCGACGCTGTTGACAGCGCCCAAACCGCCGACAGTTAGCCCGTCGACATCGGCGGCCACATCAACCGCGACGTCCAGCGACATTGTGATGGCAGGTGCCTCTACATCATCCAGGGAGACCATATCCACCTTCTTGGAATTCGAGTTGACCAAGAAAGCCGTCTTACTGCCTGCGTGATAGGCGACAATTTCCGCCGCTGATTCGTCAAAGTTTGCAAGAATAGCAGGTGTACTCCCAACGAGTTTTAGCGATAGCGCCGCATTCGCATCTTGTCCGTCTGTTCCGGGAGCGCCGTCTGCACCCGGAGCACCGTCTGCACCCGGAGCACCGTCTGCACCAGAAGCGCCTGCGACACCGTCCTGACCGTCGTCACCCTCACAAGCAGAGAGAAGCAATGTTGAGAGTATAGCCAGCGAGGCGAGCGTAAACTGCTTTGTCTTCATGTCTGATCCTTTTCAGTTAAAAATGTTGATCGATGAACATAACAGTGAGCAGTTAAGTTTTCGTTATGCTGTCGTTACGGTTTGGTTATGCTTTTGTGAAACGTTTGTGTCATTAACAAAGGGCGCGCGTTTCAGGTTGAAACTATGGGACTGAGTTACGCATAATCGACGCAAAGCAGACAAGGACCTGAGTTATGAAGCCTACAGAGCGCGGTCTTGCTCACATGCGTCTTGCCACACACTACTCTTACCGCGGTATCAAATCAGCTTGGCGACATGAAGAATCATTCCGCCAAGAGGTGCTAGTCGTGCTGCTTGGTCTTCCACTCGCAGGTTGGCTTGCTCGAGATACCGTCGATTTTCTTTTGCTCGCGTTACCTCTGCTGCTTCTTATGTGTGCAGAGCTGGCTAACAGCGCCATCGAGGCCGCCGTTGATCGGATCGGTGAGGAATATCATGAACTCTCGGGACGTGCGAAAGATATGGGCTCGGCGGCCGTGTTCATGGCTATCGTCATGGTGGCCCTTAGCTGGACGAGTGTCTGTTTGTCGATCTTCTACTTCAATTAGTACGTGCACACCCGGCAGATAGTACGTGCACATCCGGCAGAGCACCTATTCGGCGACGGCGGGAATGATTAGGTCGGTGCAGAGCCCCCCCCCTTTTCACGTATATACTGGCGCAGATCGTTCAACTTTCTAACAAACGTGGCTCTCTTGGTGCCTCGATCTTGGTGCCTCGACGCGACTGATCCTTGACGTGACTGACCGTTACCGCGACTGGCCGTAGCGGCAATCATCGCCATGCCACAAACGCGTAAGGAATTACCGCAAAAAAAAGGCCGGTTCCCCGGCCCTTTGCATGTTGGAGCGTTTGGTTACGCCTCAGCGTTTGAGCGGATCAAATAACCATCCCAAGCCTGCGCATCTTGACATGTGCCGACCTGATTAAGCGAGGCCATGATAGACTGCCCTTCCTCCGATTCGGCGAAGGCATTGGCTGACGCCATTCCTTCTTCAGCTGTTTGCCAATAATTTATCCAGTTGAAATCATATGACCCCATTGGTCTCTCCTCAAAGTCCGGTGCACCGATCATAAACCAGTAACTGGAGTCTGGATTTGCTTCTGCAGCCATGGCCAGCATGGGCAGATACTCATCCATCACAACTGCGCGCAAGTCATCAGGCCCCTTGCCTTCATTGAATGAACAGAAGGTGTTAGTGAGGTAATAGGGCGATGGCTCGCCGGTAAAGCTTGCCGGCATGGGTCTTGGGATATACGCGTCAAAGCCAAAGCGATCGACACCAACCTCGCTACCACAGGTCAAAACTGAAGCATAAGCAGCTTCGTGTGCCTGAGCTGCCTCTGAGGCAGCATAGGCGTCCCAGCCAGCAGCGCTATCACTTTTAGAATTCCAGCGAAGCACCCAAAGACCGTCAAGCTCTTCCATTTCAACGTCTCTGGGTACGTATCCAAATGCGGCGAGTTCGGGAGAATCAAGACCATCGATCACGCTATTCCAATCCGCTGTCAGCTCAGCAAGTTTCTCCTGCGAAAAGTCATCGCCCTCGCTACACCACAAATATTCGTAATATGCAGAAGGACCATTGCTGGCTGCGGCCTCAGTCACCTCGGGCGTCGCCGCCGCCACAGCAGTCTCGCCCATATCGTCTTGCTTGGCGCAGCCGACACTCACCAACAATATTGTTATCAACCCAATTATATTTTTCATTTTTATACCCCTTAAGGACATTAAGTTTATGATTTAGCGCCGTTAACCTGGACCTCGAAACAAACGGTGGCCACGCTTGAAGCACTTGGCTTGGTACTACTCGAACATCTTCAAAAATTCGTCCATGTCGAATTGACTTCCGTAGAGCATAGAGCTGTTGAGTGCGACATCAGCCGCAATAGCAACTGCCGTTTTTATCTCCTCCTCGGTTGCACCGGCCGCTTTTGCAAAGGCCGTGTGTGCCGGTATGCAATACTCGCAGCGCATCGCTACAGAAGCCGATAGGGCAGCGAGCTGCGCATACTTAAGGGGTATTGCGCCGTTAAAGACATTTTCCTCAACCGCCTCGTAGTACTTTGCGGTCGCTGCCTGTTGAGCTTCTGGATGCAAGGCGACAAAGGGGTTACTGGTTTTAACTTCCCTCATGGCGTCATCCGCGAAGGCGTCCACGCTCAGCGCTAGAAAGACAATTACCAAAATATTTTTCATTATTTTCTCCAAACGCCATGCCAACCAATTATTCGTTAATTTATTTAGCCGCTCTGAACAAACAGGGCGCAAAGCAGTACGTCAACGCCGCAGGACGACTTTGGTGACATGACAGCATTTCAATGATGTAGACACTCGACCCAATCAAACAACCCCGCAGCGCGGGGCTGTTTTTTAGACGTAGAGGACGTAGAAAGAGCCATTACATCTCTGCCGCGTAGTAGGTCTCGCACATCAATGAGAAGGCGTGAACCATCTCTCGCTTGCCCTGAATGGGAGCAATAATATTAGCCACCCATGGCTCGGCCCGCGCATCCAGCATCCGTCCAACCTCGGCGGGATCAGCTGCACCAAACGATGTCATGATCGTGCCCGCAGTAGCACCTGTATCGCCCATGAAAACCTGCATTGAAACGTCGAACCCACGGTTCTTCATTTCGGCATGCAATTCATCCAGGACGGCAAGGTAACCTGAGGGATCATCGGTTTTGACATACAAGTTGTAGTAGTAGCCTTTTTCGGTGACTTCCGCCGCCCGAACTATTCGCCAGTTATCCCACATGCGCACCTCGCGCTTAACAGGATTCTTAGCAACGGCCTTCATAACGACGGGGTTCATTGGGTCAGCACTCCATACAGCCTCTTGTGACCCAAAGAATGACCAGAGGTAATGGTCACCCATTTTTTCTGCCCCCGAGGTAGGTGAGCACAATCCCATTGCCATCGCGCCGTTGGCCTTGGACATCTCTTCGGCGTTACTTTTTGCCCATCCGGCATAGCCCATGGGATCGGCCGTATTCACTGTGATTAGCGTCATTACAGGCTCAGCTTGAATAAAGGCAGAAGCGCACAGTGTGATGGCACCCAAAACATTACGTAGTAATTTCATTATTGTTTTCTCCGTTTTTTTTACTCGACAGGCGCAACATTGAACTTGAGCGTTTTATTAACCATATCGAGTTCGCCAGTTGCTACATTGATTAGGCCATTTGAAACAGCGTCGAACGTGTATAGGTCGAAGACCTTTCCGTTTTTCTTCCAAACGCCCTGAAGGGTCGCGGTTATTACATTCTCGCCACTTTGAGTCCAACCGTATCCTGTGAACTCACCCATATCCTCAAGTCCAAGCTTGTTGGTAAACAACCAATTACCGTAGACACGGCCATAGGGACCCGCCTCGCCTGACGCCGTCAAATGGTAATTAACGCCATCAGTAGTCGAGACCGAATCAATCGTGAAATCTCCGACGAAGGAATCGCCAAGATTGAGATTCTGTCCAAAGGACAGAGATGGAACTAGGAAAACCGCTAATACTGCTAAGAACTTCAAACACTTCATTTGCTACTCCTCAGTTTGCGGATGTAACCAAGTGTCGACAGTGCCTCGGTGCATGTAGTGCCTGTACCCAAACAATGACGACCCTACCGAATGTACTCCTACAGCGGATTGGTGCACTGATCCGGCCTCCATTTTTATTGAAACTTTTATGACATGACTCATTTTTGTGATGGAGATCACATTTCACTCAAAACACGTACCTAAACTCATTTGTGTGTGGGCTGATATTGAAGCGGCGGGTTTGCAGTTAAACGGTGGATTGAACTTTTACGGCGCACCTGTCTCTAAAGAAATGCATCGGACTGTAGCGTTTGCCATCTTTTTACCGGCAAGCCTGGGGCAGGGCGGATGCAAAAACTAAAGTGAAAAGTAAAATAAGGATAAAGGTATGAACGTTAATCAAATCATTACCATCGTTGGTGTCCTAGTGGCGATTGTCGCGGTCTTCGTGGAGCAGGTTGCAGGTTTTTCTGCGCTAGCGCTGGTCGCATTAGGACTCATTAGCGGATTCATGAATCCCATCGCTGATATGACAGGGCGAATGGCCTACACGGTTGCAGCAGTAGCTATGCCAACTGCCGCTAATGCACTTGATGCCATTCCCGCTGTCGGTGCGCCTATCAACGCCATCATTGACAATATCGCAATCATGCTTGCAGGTATGGTCGTCGCGAATTTTTTATTTGCGGTTAAAGATTCGGTAATGGGCGCTAACGAGTAAACTTCAATATCTGCCTGGGGCGTCAACCACCTCAGGCAGATTCAAGCCCAAGTCATTTAATCTGACACTTCGGCACACGCCGCTCACCGCCTCGCGTCGGTGACTGTCATGAAGACCTCACGGTTGCGTAAAAAGTAATTTAAGTTCTGACATCCCAGCAGTATCTTCTGCTTCCTCAGCAATGATTGATCGAGCCAGTCGTAACGTGCGGATCAGTAGAACAGTTAGCGGCGCACCATAACTAATAACCACCAGAGCACACCATAATTGGTAACCACGAGAGAAAGTGGTTATCGGTCCAATAACAAGGGATAAGCAAGTTTTATCAGATAGTCGGTGCGGACAACGGCTCTGCAAAGGGCTGATTCCGCGCCCACCCAGCGCTGTTGACAGTGAATTCACTTACCTGAGATTGTAGACGCAACCGTTTACCGTCAGTGAATCCCATGAGCGATACCTACGAACCCCCCAAAGTCTGGGAGTGGAAGCAAAACAGCAACCAAGCTTTTGCCAATATCAACCGCCCTACTGCCGGCGCTCAGCAAGAAAAGGAGCTGCCGATTGGCAAGCACCCGCTGCAGCTTTACTCCTTAGGGACACCCAACGGTGTGAAGGTCACCATCATGCTGGAGGAGTTACTTGCAAAGGGGCACAGCGGGGCTGAGTACGACGCCTGGCTAATCAATATTGGCGACGGCTCACAGTTCGGTAGTGGCTTCGTTGCGGCCAACCCGAACTCAAAGATCCCTGCGCTGATGGATCACAGCGAGGAGACACCGCAAAGGGTGTTTGAGTCGGGCTCAATTCTGCTTTATCTGGCGGAGAAGTTTGGTGAATTCATACCCCAAGACCACGCGGGCAGAACCGAGTGTTTGAACTGGTTGTTCTGGCAGATGGGTGCAACACCGATGCTGGGTGGTGGGTTTGGACACTTCTATGCCTACGCGCCGGTAAAAATCGAATACGCCATTGATCGTTACACCATGGAGGTTAAGCGTCAGCTCGACTTGCTAGATCAGCGACTCGCAGATAATCGCTACATCTGCGGTGATGAGTATACGATTGCCGACATGGCGATCTACCCCTGGTATGGCTCTGTCATTCTGGGAAAGGCGTATAACGCCGCCGAGTTTTTAGAGGCTCACACCTACGAAAACCTGGCACGTTACGTGGCGGACATCTCAGAGCGGCCCGCCGTAAAACGTGGTCGCATGGTCAATCGGCCTTATGGTGCCAAGTCCTCGCAATTACTCGAGCGGCATGACGCCAGCGATTTTGAACTCCGCACTCAAGATAAGCTGGATCCCGATCCGCCCGAAAGTAGCTGAACGCAGACACACCTATATTGCAATTGTCGTCACACTAACGACCCTCTCGGGCGACGTTACCATCCGTATTTGCACTGACCACGAAAAAAGGTTTGAATACACGGAACACCAAAAAAAATAACACGGTGAAACATGCGAGCAGACTTTATAGGCAAGTGCTTAGGCGCACTCGTTATTGGCACACTTGCCGGGTGCTTTGTAATAGCCAATGGGATGTTTTACGAAGAATTCGTGGCACAACTCCATGAATGGGCAGCCGGTCAAACGCCAATGGCATTGAGTGCGACCACCTTTTACCGCTAGCCACTTACCGCTAGCTACGGCTAGTTATTAGCGCCAGCGATCGCCAGTCACCGCTCGTGCGTAATGACGGTTTACCAACATTCGGATCGTACTCGCTATAAGCATCGCTTTATGGCAGTTTGATAATCTCCCATCATCTCAACACCCTTATTGAAACGGCGCCATCATGATGGTCTTATCGACCCCGCATTCACCATTGCAAGATGCCGTTATCCCTTTAGACTCCGGCTTGAATTTCGTTTATCCAGTGACACGCTCTTGGTGAGTAAAGCTCAAAGCCTAGCACCTCAAGTATCCGTCTCTTAATAACTGTATTTGAAGGTCTTTATGACTCCGCAATCTCGTCCGCTCGTCGCGCAAACACTGCTCATGGGTTCAGC
This sequence comes from Luminiphilus sp., assembly GCA_965660865.1. Lineage (GTDB taxonomy): Bacteria > Pseudomonadota > Gammaproteobacteria > Pseudomonadales > Halieaceae > Luminiphilus. The sequence goes on along the minus strand of CBFIBL010000061.1, from coordinate 65,400 downwards.
GGCCTTCCTTTGCTACCTCAGCATGTTTGCATTCAGAAAACCCTTCGCTGCGGCAAGCTACGGCGATGAGCTTAGCTGGCTAGGTTTAGAGTTAAAAACGGCGTTTGTCCTCGCCCAGTTATTTGGCTACATCCTCTCCAAATTTATGGGTATCTGGTGGTTATCTGCGCGCGTGGAGAGCGGCCGCTTCGGCCTTCTTATGTGGCTTATGTTCGTGGCCTACGCTGCGCTGATTGCATTCTATATGTTACCCGTCGAGCTAAAACCATTAGCCATGCTGGTCAATGGTTTGCCTCTCGGCATGATCTGGGGTGTTGTCATCAGTTACCTTGAGGGGCGAAGGCAGTCAGACACCTTGCTGGTGATGCTAGCTTCGAGCTTTGTTATCGCGACGAGCCTCACTAAAGATATCGGCCTTTGGATTCTGAACAACTTTGCCGTTGATCCCTATCTGATGCCCGTTTTAGTCGCGACACTTTTTTATCCGCTGCTGACCGCATCTGGCTGGGCGCTTGAAAAATCACCGGCACCAAACGAGAGCGATACCGCTAGTCGCTCGAAACGCTCCGCCTTATCGCCGTCAGAGAGTGCCCAATTTTTCAAGCAGTACTGGCCGGGCCTTGTCTCACTCATTGTGGCATTTATGTTACTTACGGCCTTCCGCGATTTCAGAGACAATTTCGGTATCGAAATCATCTCTGATCTCGGCTACGACAGAGAGTCCGGTATTTTTACTGCCCTCGACTTACCTGTTGCCGTTGTGTGCCTCTTCAGCCTGCTTGGTATTCAGTGGATTCGAGATCATAAACACAGCCTTTATGTGTTGTTCGCTGTCATGTCGCTTGGCGCCATGATTCTTATTGCGAGTACATTACTGATGCAATACGGGCACCTTTCTGGCCTAGCATGGTTGATCGCCGGCGGTATCGGGAGTTATCTCGGATACATTGGTTACAGCACGATTATGTGGGAAAGACTCATCGCGAACTTACAATTTTCCGGCACCGCCGTGTTCGCCATCTACGTCTCTGACTCTGCCGGCTACGCGGGATCGTTTTTATTACAAACTGCGAAGGACTTTTTTGCCGCCGATGTATCTCGGCTCGATTTCTTTGTCGCGATGAATTACGGCTTTGGTACAGCGGTGTTCGCCGGCTTCGTATATGGCCTCATCTTTTTCACATCCCGTCACAACTGATCCTAAGCGTTATCCTAAGCGGACTCGCTGGATACAACGGCTGTAAGCGCACCAATTGGCTAACGGGAGTCAAAACAAGCACGAATATGGCCATATTACCGACGACTCCAGTAGAAGCTGCAGATAGCTGATTGGCCTACATCCTGCTAACTTATGGCGCCCTAAACCGTCACAGGGAGCGAGCAAATGCGTATGCAACAACGAACCAAGATGCAGTTTTCGACTCTCACTAATTGGCAGCCAAAACTCGTTTTACTTCTATTTGCCTCGCTTAGCTTCGTCTTATCTGCTGGTGCAGTCTCAGCGCCACTCAGCATCATGACCTTTAACGTCGAAAACCTTTTCGACGCAAAAGATGATTTAGGTAAGAGCGATGAAACCTACCTACCAGCGACAAAAAAGAAAAACAGCGCACATATCGCAAAATGCAGAAAGATCTCGGTGCGCCGCTGGCGAGACCAATGTCTGAACTGGGACTGGAGCGAGGCAGTCGTTAATCAAAAACTAGAGCATGTCAGCGAGGCCATTAAACAGATTAACGACGGACGGGGACCCGACATTATCGCGCTTCAAGAAGTTGAGAACGTTGGCATTCTCGAGCGCCTCCGATCCGATTACCTCACAGGCCTTGGGTATCAGCCTGCTGTACTTATCGAGGGAAGGGATCGCCGTGGAATCGATGTCGCCTTCCTATCGAAGCTCACCGTTATCGAGGCAAAACTACACCCTATCATTTTCCCAAAGTCGCTTAAGGGGCGAGTCGGTGATACTCGCCCTCTTCTCGAAGCGACCTTTGAACTCCCCAACGGAGAAAAACTAACGGGTTTCAGTGTTCATTTTCCGGCCCCCTATCACCCTACTGAGATGCGCGAGGTCGCTTATACAACGCTCAATTCAATTGTCGAGTCACTCCCCGTAGACCGGGCGGTTTTCGCAGCGGGTGACTTCAACACCACACTCGAGGAGGACACTAAAAAGGACATGCTCTCGCGTTGGGTTAGACCAATATGGCAAGTAGCACACGATCTCTGCAAAGCATGCCCCGGTACAAGCTACTACCCCCCCAAGGACGATTGGTCGTTTCTCGATATGGTGCTCTGGCGACAAACACCGGGTTGGGAAGTGACAGAAAGCTTCCTCGCAAACAATACACCGGCGCAGGTACGCTCAAATGGAACTCCTCGCCGCTTTCAACTGCCAGAAGTGTCGGGGGTCTCGGATCATTGGCCACTGGTTATGCTTGTCGAGACCTCACCGTAGGTTTGAACATACCCTACGCCGACGTCAGTTATTGATTATATTCCGGGCACAGCAGCATCCATGGCGGGCCGCCCACAGAGCATGGATTAGACATATTCCAAAACTACTCAAATAAGGCTATGGCTTCATCAAGTCGGGACACGGGCTGTATTTGAATACCGGGAATCTTGGTTCTTGGCGCATTCCCTTTGGGGACAATCGCGCGCTTAAAACCGTGTTTCGCTGCCTCAGCAATCCGCTCTTGCCCACTTGTGACAGGCCGAATTTCCCCGGTGAGACCTACCTCACCGAAGACAACGAGATCCTTGGGTAGTACTTTGTTTCGCAAGCTCGATACAACTGCTAGCAGGAGCGATAAATCGCCACTGGTCTCGGCGATTCGGACGCCACCAACAACGTTGGCAAAGACATCTTGATCTCCCACGTGCAGACCAACGTGGCGATGCAGAACAGCAAGTAACATCGCGAGTCTATTTTGCTCAAAGCCAACTGCGACTCGGCGCGGATTACCTAAATTACTGGCATCAACCAGCGCTTGAATCTCTACGAGCAGCGGTCGAGTTCCCTCCCAAACAACCACTACCACGGTTCCTGGCGCCGGCGTCTCGGCACGCTCTAAAAAAATAGCCGACGGGTTGAGCACTTCCTTTAGACCAACATCGGTCATGGCGAAAACACCCAACTCGTTGACAGCACCAAAGCGATTTTTCTGCCCTCGCAGCGTGCGGTAGCGTGAGTCCTGCTCGCCCTCGAGGAGCACTGAACAGTCAATCATGTGCTCTAGCACCTTAGGGCCCGCGAGACTACCGTCTTTTGTGACATGACCGACCAGAATTAATACGGTCCCGGTTTGCTTTGCATAACGTGTCAGCAGAGCGGCACAGTCCCTCACCTGTGCGACGCTGCCAGGCGCTGAGGTCAATGCATCGCTGTGAATAACCTGAATAGAGTCAACAACCAACACCTTTGGCTTATGCTGATCGGCGGCGGTCAATATTTCATTAACGTCAGTCTCGGCCATGAGCTGTAGCGCATCCGTCTGAAGTCCCAGGCGCTTGGCCCGCATGGCAACCTGCTGCGGCGACTCCTCCCCCGTAACGTATAGCGCCGGCGCTTGCACGGCCAACTTACACAAGGTCTGAAGCAGCAACGTACTTTTGCCGGCACCCGGATGACCACCGATCAATATTGCTGATCCGGGAACGAAGCCGCCACCGAGCACCCGATCGAGCTCTGCAAACCCCGAGCTGAATCTAGGGAGATCGATAAGATCGATCTCAGAAAGTTTCTGCACCGTTGCCGTGGTACCCGCAAAACCCCCGCGAGTCTTAGTACTTGCGACCGAATTAGACCCTGCGATTCTGACCTCAGATAGCGTATTCCAAGCCTGACATGCTGAGCATTGACCTTGCCACTTCCTAAAGTCTGCCCCGCAGTCATTGCAGACAAAGGCTGTCTTAGTTTTTGCCATAGATTACTCCGACGGGGGTGCCCAGCCACCCCGAAACCGCTATGCTACCAGACCAAGAGTCATAGCTAACATCCATGTCTAACTCACGATTCATCCCTGAACGCTATTGCACATTTTCAGCGCAGCTCGCAGCTACGATCGGCCTTGAGGAGGCGATATTACTGCAGGGTTTGAGCCATCAGTTGGACGGAAGTAACGCACAGAGCTCCGAACTATCCATTTCTGTATTGGTCGCTGAGTTTCCTTTTTGGGATGAACTCAAAGTCAATCAGCTGCTTCAGCGTCTTGTCGACTTGGGAGTCATATCTGCAACACCCACCGCCGATCCATCAATATGGTCAACACAGCCGCAAAACCGTAGCGACTCTCGCACCATAAAAACCACACAACCATGGCGCCCGAGTGAGCACATCATTGATCTTTTAAATCTCAACCACGGCTTAACACGAGAGTTTATTCTGTCGCAGTTGAAAACCTTCAGTTCCGTTGGTGATCCAAAGACGCTTGATAGCCAGTTCCGACAGCACGTCTTATCCGAGTGGCGCCGCAGCCAGAAGCACCCTGCGTTCGATATCAAGGCACCACCAAAATTCGATAATCAATGGCAACCCAGTCAGGATGCGAAAGAAATCCTCGCGCGAGCGGAGGTTCCCGCCTCCTTTTACGACAGCATTAGGCCCGAGTTCATTCTTTACTGGAAAGAACGCGGCGGCGCACCCAAGGATGTTAATAGCAAGTTCATACAGTTTGTGAGGCAGCGCTGGGTTCGTCATGAGAACAGCATTCAACACAGCACCCTGCCTGAGCGAATCACTCCAAACTGGCGACCCAACGCAGCCGTTTACGAAACGCTAGCATTGTCGGGAATTAGTCAGGACTATGCCGATTCTGTATTGAATGAATTTGTTGTTTACTGGGTGGACAGCAACGAAGTCCATACCTCATGGAATGCAAAGTTCTTGCAGCATGTAAAATATCAGTGGCAACGCTATCAGGAGCAGACAAGTGGTAGATCATCATCAGGCGGGGGACCTAGCCCAGCAGATCGCACGAAAGACCGCAGCATCTCCGACGACCTCAGCGACACCAGTTGGGCAGGATAGCGCGGAGAAGACCGAGGAGTTCAACCCTGACACGAGCTTGGTCGAGGCAATCAACCAAGTGTTTGCGCTTTTCCGTTTGAATTATCACAACCAATACTATGCTGCGTGGTCTGATGCACAGCAACTTGGGCAAGTGAAGAGATTGTGGCTCGAGGCACTGGGACACTTTTCAAGTGACCTGATCCTCATGGGCGCACGCCGGGCAATCGAGAGCAGCGATTACCTTCCCACTCTCAACCGCATGCTCGGTAGCTGCTCCGAAGCTCTGGGTGAGCTTGGGTTGCCTACCGCGAGTGAAGCTTATGAAGAAGCTTGTCTTGCACCCAGTCCAAAGGCCGAGGCCTCCTGGACGCACCCTATCGCCTATCTTGCCGGTCGGGATACGGGTTGGTATCTGTTAGCAAACAATACGCGCAGCGAAAGTTGGCCCCCCTTTCAGATACACTATAATCAATGGTTACGACGCGCCCTTGGCGGAGAGACGTTAACGATTCCTGAGCGTAAAAGCATTGAGACCGCGCCAGACGAGGCAGCCATGTCAACTGCTCAAAGACAGAAGGCATTATCTTCGTTAAGAGAAAAACTGGGGATCTAGCGCGCTTTAAAAACCTTGTTCGGTCAGGTACTGCTCCAGATTAAGACGCTCTGCATCCAGTGCCTTGATCAGCCCGGGCGCTTGATCAAGCTCACCTGCTGCAACCGCGAATTGTAATTGTTTGGCGATTTCAGAGAGTTGGGCAGCCTGGGCATTTCCACATGTCCCTTTTAGTCGATGCGCCAAGGCGCGCATAGGCTCCGTGGCTTTCTCGCTTTGCAGGGATTTCAATTGCTCGATATCACCCAAAATTTCAGTTCGAAATTTCTCGAGAATCATTTTTACGAGATCGTCATCGCCACCCAACATACTGCGCAACGCATCGAGATCGATAGGCGGATTCTCACTAGGAGCCGTAGTGCTCATAATCACTTCTCGCTAAATTTTCGAATCGGGTGAACTGACCTTGGAAGGAGAGCCGGCAGGTACCAATGGGGCCATTACGCTGCTTGCCAATGATGATCTCGGCCACACCTTTATCGGGCGAGTCTTCGTTATAAACCTCATCGCGATAAATAAACATAATCACGTCCGCATCCTGCTCGATCGCACCTGATTCACGCAAGTCCGAGTTAACAGGTCGCTTATTAGGTCGCTGTTCTAGGGAGCGGTTAAGTTGCGACAGCGCCACAACTGGGCATTTAAATTCTTTGGCGATCGCTTTCAGGCTTCGCGATATTTCAGAGATCTCCGCGGTTCGTCCCTCGTTGGAACCTGCAACCCGCATCAGCTGAAGGTAATCCACCATGATCATGCCGAGATCACCTTGCTCGCGAACCAACTTTCTAACACGCGATCGAAGTTCAGTGGGGGTGAGCGCAGGGGTGTCGTCAATAAACACCTGCGTGCCTTTTAGTTTTTCTGTGGCGGCAGCGAGCTTAGGCCAATCATCCTGCTCTAGCTTACCTGTGCGCACACGCGACTGATCGATCCGGCCCAAGGAAGAAAGCATTCGAATAACAAGCTGTTCAGCGGGCATCTCCATAGAAAAGACCATCAGCGGACGATCACTGACCATCGCCGCATTCTCGACAAGGTTCATAGCGAAAGAGGTTTTGCCCATTGACGGACGCCCTGCAACGATGACGAGATCAGAGGGTTGTAAGCCAGATGTCATTCGGTCCAGGTCAATAAAACCTGTGGTTAATCCGGTGATATCACCGCCTGTGTTGTAGAGCTCCTCGATACGATCAATAGCGCCTTTTAACAGACCCTCCATGGCTTGAGGACCGCCTGCTTTCTGACCGCTCTCTGAAATTTGCATGATGAGGCGCTCGGCCTCGTCGACCAACTCCTCAGAGCTTCGACCCTCGGGATTAAAACCTGCAGACGCAATATCTTGCGCTGCATTGATAAGCTGACGGAGCACCGAGCGCTCGCGTACTGCGTTTGCATAAGCACGAACATTGGAGGCCGTAGGAGTTTGCTCAGCAAGTTCGGCAAGGTAGGTGTGACCGCCGGCGGCATCGAGTTCGCCTGTAGCAAGCAGACGATCGGCTACGGTAATCACATCGACAGGTTCGCCACGATCAACAAGTAAGGCGATTTGGCGGAAGATCGCCCTATGGCCAGGGCGATAAAAATCTCCAGCTGCGACTACCTCGGCAACGCCGTCCCAGCTTTCGGAAGAGATAAGCAGCGCGCCAATGACAGAGCGCTCCGCCTCAATAGACTGCGGCTGCAGTTTTAACTTGGCAACATCCCAATCGGGACTTGATGCTGTCTCCATATCAACCTTTTACCGATGACGCCGTGTTGATTTTGCCGAGCCTTGCCCAGCGGTACAGCATGCCACAGTTCAGAACTGTGACGTAAGAATCATTTCTTACTCGGCAACCACTGCGATGTTTGCCGTTGTCGCCACTTCAGGATGTAGTTGGATCATGATTTCATACTCACCGAGCTCACGAATCGCACCATCGGGTAGGCGAACTTCCGACTTATCCGTCTCACAGCCCGCTGCCGTCAACGCGTCAGCAATATCCCGCGTCCCAACGGAGCCAAAAAGCTTGCCCTCTTCGCCCGCCGTAGCAGCGATCTGAACTTGCTCTACCGCCTGAATCGCCTCCGCACGCTTTTGCGCTGCCTCGAGTGTCGCGGCTGCTGCGGCTTCGAGCTCCGCACGACGCGCCTCGAACTTTTCGACATTCTCGGGCGTAGCTGGCACAGCTTTTCCCTGCGGGATAAGGAAGTTCCGGCCATAGCCTGGCTTCACATCAACACGGTCGCCGAGTCCACCAAGGCTACCTACGTTATCGAGCAGAATTACTTCCATCGTCTTTTCCCTCTACTTTGAGCACAGCATGCCCAACTTTTAAATCTCACTTCGATTTTGTACGGCGTCCCAAGTCAAGAAACGCATCTAACAACACCGCTAATAACACGCCGACTTTTAATCCATCGACGACAATCCAAAGCACATAACTCACCGCCAGAAAGGGACTACCTAACTGCTGGCGCCTCGCAATGTGATGAAGCAATGCAAAGCCGGCCAAGGTGACGGGAATTCCCGCCAACGCAGCCCACGCTGCTACTTCACTACCATTTAGTGCCCCCAATATCGCAATGAGCACTAATAGGGCAGCTAAAACACTGGGCAGTCTGAACGCCCGAAACTCTTCACCAAACGCACCTGGCTTGAAGAGCACTGCCTGCCAATATCGTCCCAGTAACAAACTCAAGGACGCCATCAGCGCATTTCCGGTTGCCATCAAGCCCGCAACCTGAGTCACCGTGGGTCGCAATGCGTTCAGCGAAGCACCTGAGTCAGGCGCTTCTGCCTGCAATGTAGCAATCAAGGTGTCGAGCATTGACAACATGGCCTCTATAAAGGCCGTGTTGAACGTCAGTAACGCAACACCGCCGACTGCCGACACGGGAACCACCGCTAGCAGTGCCAGCGACAGACTGAGCGTCTGAGAGAGCACTACCGCACCCACGAATACGGACAACAGCAAAAAACCGGTTCCGTAATCTCCGCTCACCCAGCCCAATACCAGCGCAGGTAGCAAAGACCATAAAGCCACCCAAGCCCCATCTCGCACTCCTTGCGCCATGGTAACCAGGGCAATCGCAGCCGCACTCATAGGAGCGGCAATCACAAGCACTGACCCTAATACCGCTATCGCCAGCGCTTGCCAGCGACCGCGCATGATAAATTCAGCGAGGCCGCGCATCATTGATTTACTGGTGAGAATCCGTGTAGGGCAACAGTGCCAAATATCGAGCGCGCTTAATCGCTGTCGCTAGCTGACGCTGATATTTCGCTTTGGTACCTGTGATACGGCTAGGTACGATCTTCCCAGTCTCAGTGATGTACTGCTTGAGAACCTCTAAATCTTTGTAGTCAATTTCCTGAACGCCTTCGGCGGTGAAACGACAAAACTTTCTACGTCGGAAAAAACGTGACATCGATTACTCCTCCTCTGCGCTCTCGGTTTCAGCAGGTGCTTCTTCCACTGCTTCGTCCGAAGCAGCCTCCTCAGCCGCTTCAGCTTTTGCTGCTTCGGCTTCGGACTCTTTCGCCTCTGCTGCCTGACGCTCTTGATAACGTGACTTTCGCTCCCTGTCCTCTTTCTCGGACTTCATAATCAGCGACTCTTCGGTCACTGCTTCGTCCCGACGAATCACGAGGTTACGAATAACCGCGTCGTTGTAGCGGAATGTGGTTGTCAGTTCTTCCATGGCCTCGTTGCTGGCCTCAACGTTCATCAGGACGTAGTGCGCCTTGTGAATTTTGTTGATGTGGTAAGCAAGCTGACGTCGACCCCAATCCTCAAGGCGGTGAATTTGTCCGACATCCTTGGTGATCACATTGGTATACCGTTCGATCATGCCCGGTACTTGTTCCGACTGGTCCGGATGGACCATAAAGACGATTTCGTAGTGTCGCACTAACGATCTCTCCCTTCGGTTGTAGCTGCCTGACTCACAGTGCAGCAAGGAGTTAAGGCCCATAGAGCCCGGCTAATTGTGAGGCGCGGAGTCTACAGAGACAAAAACAAGAATGCAATTATCATCCACGGCGTTGGCGAACGGCCTCAAAGAGACAGATCCCGGTTGCCACCGAGACGTTCAGACTCGAGACATCGCCCGCCATTGGTAACTTAACCAGAAAATCGCAGGCCTCGGTTGTCAAACGGCGCATCCCGGGACCTTCTGCGCCCATGACCAGAGCAGTGGGAATCGACAAATCCTGATCGTACACCAAGGTCTCTGCCTCGCCGGTTGTACCAACAATCCAGATACCTAGCTCTTTCAGGGAACCAAGTGCTCGCGCAAGATTAGTGACACGAACGAGGGGAATTACATCAGCGGCACCACTTGCGACCTTACGGGCAACGGCATTGAGCTCTGCACTGTTGTCTTTTGGCACGATGACCGCAGCCACACCAGCGGCATCTGCCGAACGAAGGCAGGCGCCCAGGTTATGAGGGTCGGTCACACCATCGAGCACCAAAACGAGCGGGCAGTCTATACCTTTGAGATAGCTAGAAAGATCGCGCTCGCCGACTCCACTGTTGCCCTGTGGCGGCTTAATGACCGCCACAACACCCTGATGGCGCTCAGACACCATCGCGTCGAGATCTACTTTGCTGACCCTACCGACCTCGACGCCTTGATTTTGAGCGAGGGACAAAAGCCCCTGAATGCGCTTGTCATTTCGGTCAGATTGCACTGAGAGCGAAATAATACGCTCGGGTGAGCGGCGCAATAGAACGTCTACAGCATGGATCCCATAGGCAGTTTCAGGCACTAACTTCGCCCCCGACGCTTTGCCGCGCCTTTATTTTTGGTCGCTTTGCTGGAAGTCTTTCCTCTAGGTGATTTTGCTTTAGATGCCTTGACTTTCGACGCCTTCACCTTCGACCCTGGGGCTTTAGCGGATATCATCTCGGGAGACTTTCTGTCGCCCGCTCGCGCCGATTTCGACCGTTTTGGCGACGGTGCCTGTGAGTCCCGAGACTGTCGACGCAATGACTTCTTATTACCACGGCGACCCGCGCCGGGCGTTACTTCGCCAACCATTTCGAGGTCAATCTTACGGTCATCGAGATCCACTCGCGCAACCTGTACAGGAACGGCGTCACCCAATTGATAGGTTTTTCGCGTGTGCTCACCGACCAGGCGTTGCGACGCTTGATCAAAATGATAGTAATCGGAAGGCAGGGCGCTGATATGCACCAACCCTTCCATGTAAATATCGGTGAGCTCAACAAACATACCAAAGCGCGTCACAGAGGCCACGACCCCGGCAAACTCATCGCCAATATGGTGTCGCAAGTACTCACACTTGAGCCAAAGGTTAACGTCACGCGTTGCATCATCCGCGCGTCGCTCGGTCATCGAGCAGTGCTCACCTGCAGCGACTAGATCCGCCATGGTGTAAGGGTATAGCTCGCGGATTCTCTCTTTGGATAACTTCCGTGGCGTCGACCCCATGCTCGTTGCCAAACGCTTGATAGCGCGATGGACCAAGAGATCAGGATAGCGCCGAATTGGCGAGGTGAAATGCGCGTAGGCCTCGTAGTTCAAACCAAAATGCCCACCGTTGTCTGGCTTATAGACTGCCTGACTGAGTGAGCGTAGCAGCATGGTTTGGATCACCTGCGCGTCATCGCGATCAGCCAGTCGCGACAGCACAGCTTGATAATCCAGCGGAGTGGGGTCTAAGCCACCGGGTAACTCTAGTGCCAATTCCCCCAAAAATGTCCGCAACGCTTCGAGTCGCTCGGCTGAGGGGCCTTCGTGAACCCTAAATAATCCAGCGAGTTCAGAGGCCTCAAGAAAATTCGCGGTGGCCACATTAGCCGCCAACATGCACTCTTCGATAAGCTTATGTGCATCGTTTCTGTTTACCGGAACAATGGCATCAATCTTTCGGTTTTCATCAAAAAGAATGCGGGTCTCGACGGTCTCAAAGTCTATGGCGCCTCGCTTTGCCCGCGCTTGGCGCAGCACTTTGTAGAGTGCGTGAAGCCTAAACAAACCATCCAGTCGCTCTGGGGGCACGCTCTCGCACCAACCGCTCTCCAAAACCTCTCCCACTTGCGTGTAGGTCAATCGCGCATGGGAGTGAATCACCGCTTCATAGAAGGTCGAGTCGGTCACCAGACCGTCGGCGTCAATTTGCATCTCACAGACCATCGCAAGACGATCGACGGCAGGCTTCAGGGAACAAAGACCGTTCGAAAGCACCTCGGGAAACATTGGTACAACCCGCTCAGGGAAGTACACAGAATTGCCCCGATTGTAAGCCTCCTCATCGAGCGCGCTAGCAATGGGAACATAATGACTAACGTCGGCAATAGCCACCCAAAGCCTAAATCCAGATCCCTCAGTCTCGCAATAAACCGCGTCATCAAAGTCGCGCGCATCCTCGCCATCGATGGTAACCAAACCCAGATGGCGCAGATCAACACGGTTCTTCTTATCCGATTCGGAAGGCTCGTCCCGTAGGGAACCCGCCTCGGTGAGCACTTTATCGGGCCATTCGTTGGGAATATCGTGTGCACGAATCGCCACGTCAATCTCGAGCCCCGGATCCAAATGATCACCGAGGATCTCCTCAACCTCACCCTTAGCACCCAATACCTCGGTCGGATAGCCCGTGATTTTGACCGAGACTAATTGACCCGACTTTGCACCCGCCTTCGCCTTCGGTGGAATAAGCACGTGGTTACTGATTCGTCGGTTATGCGGCAATAAATAGCCGATGCCGCCCTCTTCCATGTAGCGACCGACGATCGATGTATGCGCACGGGTGAGCACTTCGACAATCTGCCCCGACGGCCTACCTTTGTCGTCGTAGCCTGACTCCGCAACCAACACCTCATCGCCATCGAAGACCCGAAACATTTGGCGACTCGACAAAAAGAAATCGTCTCCTTCCTCAACTGGAGACGCGAAGCCATAACCATCGCGATGGCCGATGACTTTGCATTTCACGAGATCCATCTTTGTGGGTAAGCCCAATGCGCCTCTACGACCCGAAATCACCTGACCATCGCGCTGCATCGCACGCAACCGCTTCTGCAACGAGACAAGGTCGCTGTCGGAAACAATGCCCAGTGCGGTCGCTAGATCAGACATGCGCATTGGCACATCTTGCTCCGCCATGACTTTTAAGATCAGCTCGCGACTCGCGATTGGCTGTTCGTATTTTTCTGCCTCACGCAGGGCTTGAGGGTCTTGCAGCGTTTGGGGCTTGGAAGGTTTTTTCAAAAGTCCGCCGATAAGAGTGCCGATGAAGGTAATTGAGAGCAGGATGCGCTCCCTAGTCTGCGCAGTGTACGGCGATGCGATTGACAAATAAATGTCCAAGCCGTAGCCTCGCCCACCTTCGTTTTGCCTTACCTGCCCAGGTGGTGAAATTGGTAGACACGCTAGCTTCAGGTGCTAGTGCTCGCAAGGGCGTGGAGGTTCAAGTCCTCTCCTGGGCACCAAACTTAAAAACTATCGTAAAAGCGCTTTGTCATCGTAAGCATCAGGCCACCAATGGCAAGAGGACTATTCCAGCTGCGCGCCCTCCTTTTGCACATTCAGGCGCTTGCGTTCGTTGGCTCGCAGCCGTGCTGCTCGAAACCCCAACTCACCCTCTCCTGGGCACCAAACTTAAAAACTATCGTAAAAGCGCTTTGTCATCGTGAGCATCAGGCCACCAATGGCAAGAGGACTATTCCAGCTGCGCGCCCTCCTTTTGCACATCTTATGAAAACAGGCGCTTGTCAAAACAGTTCGCAGCCCAGCTCAAACCCAGCTTTGAAACCAATTACCAGCTCTCTTTATAGGGCCGGAGGTCTAACTCATGACTCCATGCTGACGGGTGCTGTCGATGCAACGCCCAAAATGCCTCGGCGATCGCTTGTGGCTCAAGCGCGCCATCATCACCAAGCGCCTCGAGATAATCGGCAAACCGACCACGAACAATGTCGCCATTCACAACGCCATCGATCACCACATGTGCGACATGAACGCCCTGCGGCCCATACTCCCTCGCCAGCGCCTGAGCTAAGTTGCGAAGACCTGCTTTGGCGACTGCAAAGTGCGCGAAATTAGGTTTACCTCGCATCGATGCTGACGCCCCCGTAAAAAAGAGCGAACCATATCCCTGCGCCTGCAAAATCGGGAGCGCAAGACGAGCAGTCAAAAACGCACCAAAACATCCGATACGCCAGAACTCCTCGAACTGCTCGGGAGTGAGGTCAGAAAATTTAATGGGTAAATTACTGCCTGCGTTATACAAAACGGCAGCTAACGGCTCTCCTCGCTTGCTCACCAAATCAAAAACCGCATCCTGGGCTCCACTTGCAGTGACGTCGGCGACGACCGCTTCTGCCGAGCCGCCCTCGCCAACCACAGCATCCACAATTCCATCGAGCTTGGCTTGTGTCCTGCCTGCCGCCATCACATGGTAACCATTGGCGGCGAACTGTCTTGCCAACGCACCACCCACGCCCGCCACGGCGCCAGCACCCATTATCAAGACGGTCTCGCTCATTTAACTCACCCTCTGCGCATCATGCATTCAACGACGCTTATTCAACCTAAACCGCGCCCGTAACCAAACAGAATCAAAATCTCAACTTAATTCAGAAACCAACGCCAACTCGCAATCACAACCCCGCCACCCAGTATACCCGCACGGTATTGCTGAGCCGCAGATAGAGCTAGGGCTCGACTTGCCGCTCTGACACTACACGCGACCAAACGACAGAGCGACGAATGAACCCAAACTTCACCGTCATGCGCAGAGTTTGATCGTCTGGTAGGGCGATAGAGACAGCTTTGTACCGGCCTAACTGAGGAACAAAAACTTGGCCCTGCCAGCGCGCCGACTGATCACTAGCAACTAGATCTTTAACGACAGAGAAACCCACTGTATCGGGTTGTTCATCATTTCGTACGGCCACACCAACACCATCGGACGTTGAAACTTTAATCCATACAGGGTCTTCTGGATGCTGCCAAATTCCGTCTACAGGGGCAGCCTTTGCTAGGTGAGCAAAAAGCGTCAGTAATAAAAATCCACAGTGCAACGACGGTCTGATAGATCGCACTTAAACACCCCCACGATGCGTTGATTCTCGCTTAAAGTCCATTGCGTGCATTCGTGGCTCCGGTTATCAACGTTTTATCAGCGCTCCGCGCTTTTCTGTCGGTAAGGTTAACGCAAAGCGAGAGAAAACGTTTTTTTGGAGCGCCGAGGCGACTCTGGGTTACCCAAAATGTGTCAAAATAGTGACTAATTAGCGCTTTTTCCACTCTACAACGGAGTACTAAAGAGCGACCCTTGCTACTGTCAACCGAAAGCACCGAGGATTGCAGAAACGCACGGTGAAAACACTTCGACGCACACTGTTCATCGCCATATGTTACGGCGCATTGTTTCCGCTCAGCGCGGGAACGGCGCTTGCGCAATCGCAGGGCAATGAAATCGGATTTCGATCAGCACAGATCAAAGCTGCGTTTCTTTTTCGGTTGCCGCGATTCATTCGCTGGCCTGACGGAAGGCAAGCCTCTCACTTTTGCTTCGATGAAAGTTCAGAGGTGATGGACACCCTCGAGCGCTTAGTTGCTACCAAAAGTGAGACGGCCAAAGTCTCATTGAGAACACTCGACGACCAGGACATGCACTGCGACGTACTGTTCATCGTCGGTGAGCGGAACGTAGCAATCGCGCCCAATCAACTGCTAGTAAGTGATCGAAACAACTTCGCAAACAATGGCGGGATGATAGAACTCACCCGTCGAGGGTCAAGGGTAGGAATAAACATCAACCTCGACTCACTGAAAGACGGGAAGCTAAGCGCGAGTAGTCAGCTACTCAAGCTCGCCACCGTTGTGGGAGGGGATTGACATGCGCTTACCCTTCATCAGCAAGCTCTCCATCGAAAAATATTTATCCGCTGTGGCGGTCATCATCACTGCTGTTGTCGGCCTCATATTCCTCGTTGCCTTACTCGTTATCTCCTTTAATAACGCGCTCACCGACGCCAACGAGCGCGGACAAAGTATTGCCGATCTTCTCGCTTTTAATCTGCAAGCACCGCTGGCGTTTGGTGACGATGAGAGTGCCGAGACAATTCTGGACAGCCTCACACTACTGACAGATGTGAGTGGTGCAATCCTACTTGATGAACAAGGAAATCCATTTTCCCAGTGGGGAGAGCCGTTGCCTCAGGAGGTGGAGCACTTTGCATTCCTCCCCAAGCAAAGCATCGTCAGCAGCGACATCAGCATTGTTGGTGAGCACCTGGGCTCTGTGTCGATCGCGCTCTCGCTTCGGTCTATTCATCAAGAACATCTCTTTATAAGTGCGATAGCTGTCGCACTTTGGCTGTTCGGCCTTCTCATCGCAATATCACTATCAAAATCATTAAACCGGCGGGTCACCGAACCGCTGAGCGAGCTCGATCAATTTATGACCTTGGCCGCTCAATCCGAGTCGTTTGATAAGCGCGTGACCTACAAGCGAAGCGATGAACTGGGCAATGTGGTTGCGGCGTTGAACAACCTCTTAGATCGCATCGAAGATCGCGACAATCGCCTATCTGAAGTCATCGAGGATTTAACCGAGGCCCGCGATGCGGCTGAGGCGTCAGCGAAGGCGAAAACGTCTTTTCTCGCCAACATGTCGCATGAAGTGAGGACTCCCATGAACGGCATCGTGGGCCTCATTGATCTAATAAAACTCGAAGGCGTGAACAAGCGACAGGAAGCGTGGATTGCATCCATGGGGCGATCTGCCGATGCGCTACTTACGATTATCGATGACATCCTAGATTTCACCCGAATCGAGGCAGGTCAACTCGAAATAAGACCGTCGCCGTTTGAACTCGAACCCTGTATCACCGGCATAAGGGATCTCTTCACCGACCAAATCAAACGGCGCGGTATTGACGTTAACGTGGACATCGACGCCAACGTGCCCAACTTTATCGTTGCAGATCAGGGCCGGATCCGCCAAATCCTGCTGAACTTGGTAGGCAACGCCTTCAAGTTCACCGAGGCAGGCAGTATCTCAATTACGGTAAGCCTTCTTGAACAGAGCGATGCATCTTTCGTGCGTTTCGACGTAATCGACACGGGTATTGGTATCGGCGAAGCCCAACATGACCTTATCTTCGCCCGCTTTCAACAAGTGGAAACGGGTTTAACGCGCCGTTTTGGTGGTGCAGGTCTTGGTCTGTCGATCTGCAACCAACTCGTGTCATTGATGGGTGGGCGTATTGATTTTGAATCGGCAATCAATCAAGGCTCACGTTTTTGGTTCGAGATTCCATTGATCTCAGCACCGGAGGTAGCGACCGAAAAACAAAATGTCTCATCTCCCGCAGTGACGTCACTAAAGGCAGAACTGCCGCGTGAGGACGATGCGGGCGGTGGCACACTCTCTGTGCTGGTTGCAGAGGACTCCGAAGTCAATCAATTCATTGTTCAAGAGCTACTCAAAAAACTGGGCGCTGCCGTCACCATCGTTGCCGACGGCCAACAAGCGGTGGAAGCGGTCGGCAAGGCAGACTATGACGTCATACTGATGGATATCTCAATGCCGGTGAAAGATGGCCTAGAAGCCACAAAAGAAATCCTTGCGAACTCAGCCAGCACACAGGGAACACCCTATATTTTGGGCCTATCTGCACACGCAATGGTCGGCGACAAAGAGAAAGCGATTGCGGTTGGGATGCGAGACTACCTTACCAAACCCATTTCGCTCGAGGCGCTGAGGGAAGCCCTGACGCGCTATCAAAAGAACCAATCATCTGAAGAAAGTAAGGAGCAGATACCATGAAAACAGCGACATTCAAATTGCTCGCAAGCAGTTTTATCGGAGCGGTACTGACTTCGACATCGGCTTGGTCGCAGACCGTACCAACAGAACTCTTAGAGCTATCGATAGAAGACCTATTTGAGGCAAACATCATCGATGAGTCAGGGCAATCCTCTCCGCAAAGCAAGTGGCATATGGAACTGGCATTCACATCCTCGGCTTATGATGAGTACTACATCAACGGCAGCAGGGTGTCTTACGACGACGTACTTTTCTCCCCGGGTCAGGAAGCGCGAACCGACAAAAATTACCCTGTCGTGCCCACCATGATCGAACAGGAAATCACAGCTCTACAGATTGCTTATGACCTGTCTGACGACATCACTCTGCGCGGTCAGATTCCGCTAGTTCATCAGAGCACAGATCATATTTCGATTATCCCGGGTTATGACGAATTCAACATCAGCTCGAATGGACTTGGGGACATCGTATTGCTTGCAGATACTGTTTTAAGCAAAACAGTTAACAGCGTGTGGCGCATCGGTGGCGGTATTAGCCTACCCACGGGTTCAATTGATGAAGAGGGAGACACGCCCAGAGCACCGGGCAATCAGCAACTTCCGTACACCATGCAACTGGGTTCGGGGACCTGGGATTTCCCAATTTTGATTTCGTATCAAAAATACGAGGAGCGCTTTACATGGGGGCTTGAAGGGCAGGCCCGAATCAGGACCGGTAAAAACGATCGCGACTACCGCCTAGGCAATACCTACAGCCTGGGAGGCTGGACGGAACGTTCGTTGAACGAACATTTTACGCTCGGTATTCGTGTCGAATACAAGTCTCGGGGTAAGATTCGGGGTGGCGATGACTCACTGACTGTACCGATCCCCGGTTTTCCTTTTCCCGCCCCCGTCGTTGATCCCAATGCATTTGGCGGTGATCAAATTAATGCGAGCGTTTATCTGACAGCAAACATTGCTGACGATTGGCGGTTTCGGTTGCGGTACGAACGTCCCGTTTGGCTCGATTTGAACGGGCCACAAACGGCCCTGCACAATGCTGTGAGCGTTGGTCTCTCAACGAACTTTTAAGAAAAAAAAGTTGTTAGCAGAATACCCTTTGTGCAGGCTACTGTAATGAAGCGCGCCGTGCTAACGCTGATCGGCTTGATACTAATCAAGGCATCGGTAACGGTCGCATCACCGACTGAGACACGTGTCTGGATTGGCGCAAGTACCGTGTGGTCACCCTCTGTTGTCTTCACTGACAAAGACTGCAACGTGCAGTCAGTAGCGCTTTATTTTGGGTGTGGCACAGGTAGTGATGATCGACAACTTGGCGCCTACGGTAAAATTAACAGTGGCTACAAGCTGAGTGTAGGTATCGAGAGGTCGCTCACCTCATGGCTTACCACGGGTCTTGATATCAGTCGGCGAAACGGCGCCTTTTATTCCGGCAGCAGCAATTTTCTTACGGACGATCGAGATGAGTTTGTCAGCACGGCATTCCAGTCAACGTCCGTGCTACTGAACCTGAAAGCCAGACCCTCATGGGCAGAATTTACATTGGCTAATAAGGCAGTTCGTCCCGTCCTGCTCGGTGGCGTTGGCAGAGTACGCTACTCACTGGGCGAGAGCATCTATCGATTCCCGACACTGGGAGTCGGTGCAGAGACGCGCGTCCCCGCTCGCGCGGGATACTCAACAGCCTCCCATCTAGGGGTTGGTTTTGAAATAACTCTCAATCCCCAATTATCGCTAGAGCTTTTGCTGAAGCGCGGATTTATTGATGCGGTTGATGCGGGAAATGACCAAATCACAGTAGTGAGACCTGGCAGACCTGATCGATACATCGATGTCGCAAGTATCCGCACACACCTGCGGAGCGACGAGATCGGGCTGCGGCTGCTATACGCTTTATGATGACCGACCGACATAGTTGTTGGCGCTTAAGCGCCTATTTTGTGAGACCCACAAAAAACACGCGCTCACCGAATCGGGTGGCTTAAGAGACCTTTGCTGATCGGGCAAAGTACCTAGAAAGCAAAAATTTCAACAGCCAACTGAGCATTAGCGTCAATGGAACCGCTGACAGCAACCAAACGATCCACCCTGCAAGGAGCGACTGTCCGTAAAGCTGAATAGAGGCCTGAAAATCATCGCTAAACATACTCGCAATATCAGAGGGATTAATTGCCGCCGACGCCAAACCAAAGGCCCACTCACCGGTCCTAACAAACGGTATGAACATTAAAATCTGAGCGGGATAAGCAGCGTAGTTAGCGATCTGAATCGCGACCTGATTCAATCTAAAGAATGCGGCTACCGCCACCGCGAGAATCGAGGAAATGCCCAGCATTGGGGTCATTCCGAGTACAAATCCGGTGGCCAATGCCTGAGACATTTTTTCAGGCGTTACGCCTTGACTCAGAAGCATGCGAATTGGAACTAAAACTCGTTTTTCAAGTATATTACTTGCCAACTTGTCTCCTCCGAGATCCCTATTAACGGGGGATAGCCACATCCAGCCACCAGGTCACCGACTATACCGACCAGTCAGCTCTTATGTCATATGTTCTTCACTAGATTAGACACCGACGACCGAGATTCATTGGCCGAGAGAAACCGACTGTCACGCGAGACATCGGGAAACTCCTATCTTCCACTTTACGGCCGCGCATGAGGCAACGCGTTTAATCGGAAACGTGTCGCAGGCTGATGCTGTAAAACTCTCGATTGGTGACACCGCTCGCGTTAAATCCATCGAAGCCAGCACTGAAACATGGATAGGGCGCATCACCCATATTCAATCGACACAAACATCGGGGTTCTTCAAAGTCGAGATTGCCATCGATGACACAGCGAACGCTGCGATGACAAGGCCCGGCCAGTTATATGATGTTGTGATAACACTTGATGACGAGCAACGAGCCTATCTCGTTCCACCTGAACTCATTCAATTTGATAAAGAACGAGATGACGCGCCTTTCCTCACTGTCGCCACAGCAGTCGATCATAGACTGGATGTTGAAGTGATTCGTGTCGATGAGTCAGGTGCTTACGTAACAAGCGATGCTGTGCAGGGACCTATAGAGATATTGCTGTGTGATTTTTAACCGCTGCTCTGGTGGCAAAGACCCCTTCGCGCACACTACTGAAGTGAGTCGGCACTCATAATTGAGGAAAGTTCGATAGCGCGATCAAGAATTGTCGTCACTTGTAATTCAACATCGGGCGTAAATCGAAACCCCAAAAAAGCGCAGCGCCCGAGTTCAATACACGCCATCATTACCGCGCCCTCGTCTGTACCATCTCCCATCATCTCAGCGACACCATTAAAGAATAAATACTGATCCAGCTCCCCTGCGGCCATTAAACCCTCACACAGAGCATCGAGCGGCGCTTTGATTTGCGCCAAGACCACTTCTGAAAAATCCATTTCCTGCCCTCTATCTATCGACCCAGGTGACCGAAATCAAAAAGTACCCATCAAACAGTACCCATCAAACAGTACCGTCACCCATTGGGGGCACCACGCTTGGCGAGCCGTCGGTAATCACATTGCATGAATCAGGCACGACATTCTCAATAAGTCTAGGTTGTGACGAGGCAAACATGCCGGCCTTGAATGCAGTGGTCGGCTAGGACAGACGTGCAATAGCGCGCTGTGCTCCGTCCAATGCCTTCAGAATACCCTCTCGCAAACCGTCCATATCGACACCGTCGGTGCTCTTTTGCCCGGCACGGTAGCGGGCATATACCCCATGAAGAATCGCCGCGGTCTTCCAGTGATTAAAGCCAACATAGTAATCCAGCAAATCGATTGGAAACCCCGTTCTCTTTGAGTAACGCTGAGCCAGCTCGGCACGCAAGGGCAGGCCGGGCACGGCGGTGGGGGCAGTGGGATCTAAGTACGGATCATTTTCAAGCTCAGGCCAGGCACGCAGCGTGTATCCCAGATCAGCTAAAGGATCACCCAGGGTTGCGAGCTCCCAGTCAAGCACCGCTGAGACTTTGGAGTCACTTGTGAACAGGCAGTTGTGTAAATAGTAATCCCCATGGACAACACTTGCTGTGACTTGGGCAGGTTGATTCTCGAGAAAATAGTCTTTGAATCCATGTGCTCTGGGAACATCGAGCTCGGCATAGTCTACCGACGCCACCCACGATCGATACCAAGCCTTTATCTGACGCCCAATATAATCCTCTTTTTTACCAAGCGACGTGAGACCGATCGCATCCGGATCTAACACATGCATATCTGCGAGTGTATCGATAAATGAGTAGGCCAATGTTGCTCGCTGATCCTCGGGGATCCATTGCAGGGTATCTTCCACCGTGAATAAGGGGCGACCCTCGGAGAAACCCATGACGTAAAAAAGCGCGCCCGTGACTGACATATCCTCACAGAACCCAATGGGTTCTGGGACTGGGAAACCGTGAGGCGCGAATGCGGCAATAAGTGACCACTCACGGTTCATGTCGTGCGCCTTGGGCAGCAACTCGCCCATTGGCGGACGTCGAATCACGGCTTTCTTACCGGCGGCGTCCTCTAACCGGTAAGTCAAATTGGAGTGTCCTCCCTCGAGACGGATCCAGGAGAACGGCGGTGTAAAATAGTCAGTGTTATCGGCAATCCAAGCCTCAACAGCCGGAACATCATACCCCTCAGCAACATGGGTACCGTTATTTGCATTCTTATTCATCTATCGACTCAACAGCTTCAGTCATCTACCCGAATCCTACGCAAGGCGATGCACAATTTCACGGCATTGAGATGGCTTAGGCTGAACTTAATTCACCTTCCACCAATTTAAAGGTGTTTGATTAGAGGTGTTTGATTAAAGGTATCTGAGCTTTCGTTGGGCGCTAAAGCAAGTAGACTTTGGCTTGCGTAAACGCAACACAATCGCCGGAGGTCAAATGCTTTATCACATACTGTGCAAAGACAAACCTGGACATTTACAGATCCGACTTGATAACCGGAACGCGCACCTCGCGGTTGTCAGTGAGCTTGGCGATCGCTTATTCGCCGCGGGTCCACTGCTAAATGATCAAGATGAAATGATCGGCTCGGTGCTGATAATTGACTTCGGTTCATACGAATCCGCCACGGCCTTTTGCGCCAATGATCCTTATGCTAAGGCGGGACTATTTGAGGAAGTGACCATAACCCGCTGGCGAAAAACGTTACCTAATTAAACAAATCGAATGTATGTGAAAACTTAAGGATCCACTCACGACGCTTTTCCGTGAACATCCCGACGTCCTCGTCGTGCGTTTCGTTGTAAACCAGATAAAAACCCGCATCCGCCGAGGTTAACCAAGCGAAACGTAGGTTGGCAGCGACAACATCCGTCGCATCATTGTATTGAAAGAGCGCTTGCAGTGATATTTGCGGACTGAATGAATACGTCATTCGCAAAGAACCAACGTTGACTCGGAGTTTTTCCGAATTCCCTGGCCGCTTCAACTCGTTAAAGGTCCAGCCTAGTCGCGCATTAAACGTCTCTCCAACCCGATAGTTAATGGCTGGTGTCAACTGCACTCGATCTCCGCCGAAGTAACCACCGACCTTTGCCGTCATGCGCATTGAGAGTGGCTGGCTATCATCAGTTATGAGAACTAACTGCAGCTCCTCGTCGTCGTACTCCCCAGCCTCTACTTCGAAGCCAGGCGCAAATTCAAATGACTCTCGTACACCCTCGTGAAGAAAGTTCACCCCGGTGTGAATTTCAAATCCAGACGTCCACTCCCAATGATTGTCTATATGCCAAAAGCCGGTTTCATAGAGGCCATCGCCGCCCCACCAGCCCCGATAAACGATATGAGGTCGCATCTCAAGGAGACTATCCCAATTGGGGTCGCGCCATCGATTCATTCCGAACAGTGATACCCGCGTGTAGTCCTTGCGACGAAGAAAGCCTACTTCAGGATTAAAGTTCTCCCCCACATGGGCGAGGCTTCCAGCAAACGACCACTCCGCTGTATCGCTGGTTGCCGCTAGGCGATAAGCCATGTCATCACCTTTGAGTCCGGGCGTGTCTGTTTTGGCAACAAAACCTGATAGCAGCGCGTCATCACCAAGGCCCAGCTGTCCATCGACAGCGTAAGTCCGGTTGTAATGGTCGGAGCCACCATCGAGGGAGCCGTTTTCCTCCTTGTTCACAACAAGGAAGCCCAAGCTAGAACGGTTTTCGAACTCTTGGCTCACGCGCGCTACACTAAAATCGGTTTGTGGGACTACTCCAGTTACCTCATCAGCCTGCATATGCAGTAATCCTACATTTGTTGCATCACCAACTTTTCCAGAAAGTCGCACACCGCCTTTGATGGGAATTGCACTACCGTCGCTTGCTATGCCGATCCGGCGACTGAAAAAGAGCTCTACCTCACCCGGCTCACCTACAGTAAATTGCGCTGAGTTCTCCAGAAAGAAAGGGCGCTGCTCTGGCAGAAATAAACTAAAGCGATCGAGGTTGATCTGAAATTCGTCCACCTCCACCTGCGCAAAGTCGGTGTTATAAGTGGCATCGAGCGTGAGGCTAGGCGTAACACTGTACTTAATGTCAAATCCGCCGTCTTGATCACTGAAGGTTGAAATTCGGTTACCTGTGCGCTCGCGCCCCAATGCATAAGGCGTAAGTTTTAGGTTACGCATCGAGGGTGTTTCTATCCCTGCAACCCGCCCCGCATCGGCTAACCGAGAAAGGCTGTATTGGCGTGAGATAGGCGCCCAATACGACACCTCATTATTTCGACGAATTGTTCGTTGGAAATTAAACCCCCAGGTCTGCACATCCTGATTACCAAACCGCAGGGAACGAAATGGAATCTCAAACTCAGCCGACCAGCCGAATTCGCCGATATGCGTCTCGACACGCCAATTGGTATCCCAATTGAGGTTAAAGCCGCCGTCTCCCCTCATAGAGCCGCTCGCTTGACGACTGACCTGCGCATCGTACTCGATACCGGCGGGGTTAGTGCCGAAAACAAGACCGTTCTGCTGATCCATAAAACTATCGATGATAAAACTTACGTTATCGCCGTTCTCCAGCGATGCATCACGCCGGCTATCCGCCATGATAATGCCCGACGGATCGTCGTCATAAGCCACAATACCGATGTACAAAGTCGTATCGGTATAGCCAATAAAGACCTCGGTCTCCTGCGTCGAGCGGGTACCTTCGACAGGTCGTTGTTGCCAAAATCCACTAAGTGAAGGCTGCCCCCAAGCAGAATCGTCAAGGACTTTTCCGTCCAAATCGGGAACAACCCCCAAGCGAACAGCTTGGGCACTGGGTGCAGCAACAGCGAATGCACTCAGAATTGGGCCAAGGACCCAAATTAAACCCAGAAAAAGATACCGAGTAACCACTACCAGTCATTCCATTAAGAGCGGGGGATGAGTGCATTAGAAGGTGGGCATTCCATAGGGTTATAAAGATAGCACGGCTGAATACATTGCTTGTTATTTTTCCACCGCGAGGTGTAGGCCAAATAAAGCAAATGTCGGTCCATGAAAAATATGAGCCTCCGAATCCCGACTTAATGTTTTGAGATATGCGCGTATAGACGGGAGAAAACGACAAAAAAACGAGAGAAAGTGGGTATCAATGCCACTCTATCAATAGCGATTTCGCCTCTGCTGACGCTACCGCATGGATCTGCCGGTGGCTCTCCGACCATGTGTAATCATCGCTACCGTCGCCCTTGAGATCACGAAGCCAAACCTCATCAGGCTTCTCTGCGGTCCATTGATCGAGGTAAGCCATCAGGGTGTCGTGTTTGAGCATGTTGTCTCCGAGCAGTTTTTTATTTTTAACAGCCGGCATTGTTTTGGGTTCTTACTGACCCCTTACCGGATTCGCACGTTGCCCCGAACATGCCACATCGCGTTAGAAGCGAAAACAAGGGAATAGCATTGGAGAATCATGGGTGTCTGTCTAGGCGAAAAGGCGTCAGAGGAGTTGCCAATCAACGCGCTAGCTCAGCTAACGACTGCGTTAATTTTTAACTCGTCAATTTCCTGCGCACTCAAGCCAAAGCTTCGCAGCACGTTCTCAGTGTCCTGGCCATGGGTAGGCGCCCCCACCCCTGGCTCGAGCCGCTCACCACCAAACAAGGGCGCTGCCAGGACACGTCGTGAAGGCCCCGCGAGTGGGTGATCGTAAACATCGACTGTGCCGTTTGCGGCTAATTGCTCCTGTGCAAGCACCTCCTCGCGCGTCATGACTTTTGTGCAAGGCACATCGGCAGAGTGCAGGCGTTCAACCAGATCCGCGCAACTAAGCTCCTTACATCGAGGGGCTACGATCTTTTTCAGCTCGCCAATATTCCGAATTTGATTTTCAAATGTATCGAAACGCGGATCCTCGAGTAGGGGCTGCATATCAATGGCCACCAAAAACCGTTTTTGCATATCGTGACTGCCTAGCGAAATGATGACGCTGCCATCACTGCACACCCAGGGGTCGTAAAGAAAATCGATGAGCATTGGACCGCGTTCGTGGTCATCGCTGAGCAGCGTGTCATTCTGAAAACCATCGAGAAAAATAAAGAACAGGGCGGAGTCAATCATCGACAAATCGATATGCTGCCCTTTTCCTGTGCGCTCGCGCATAAACAATGCACTGGTTACGGCTTGGCAGGCGGTATAACCGGTAATTTTATCGCACAGCAGTGTTCGCATGAATGCTGGTTCATCGCCGCGCCCCTGCACGGCTGCCACGCCAGCATGCGCTTGTATTATGGGGTCATACGCTGGCGCGCGACTAAATGGCCCCTTGACGCCAAAACCTGATATTGCCGTGTAAATCAATTTCGGATTGATGGCTCGTAAACTCTCCGACCCTAGCCCAAGCTTATCCATAACACCGGGTCTAAAGTTATGAAGAACGACATCTACCGAGGGAATCATCGACTTGATCGTTTCAACACCCGTTGGCGACTTCAAGTCGATCCGCAATGACTCCTTTCCACGATTACAGTTAGCAAAGAGTGCCGAGATATCGGCCGCTCGCGCACCGATGTAGCGCATCGGATCACCCATTTCCATGGGCTCCACTTTGATCACGCGTGCACCTTGGTCGGCCATCATCATGGCGGCAAGCGAAGCGGTAATCATAGTTGAGAACTCAAGGACCGTAACTGACTCAAGCGGTTTCATATCGACACCTCGAACTGTGTTTTGGCGTTATTTTTATTTATGAATGACACGCTAGTGCTGACAACACCAACATTCAAGTAGTAACGGTCAGTAAGGCGCAATGTCCCGTATGCGTGCTATGTTGTGGAACTGAGGGGGTCTAGGCCGCCCTGAGATCAAATATGACCAAACCCTTTACCGAATGGTTTAAAAGAGTAAGGTTATAGACACCCAAGGATGGGTAATAACAACAAGGAAGTGATCATGAGAGCAAATGCGTTAATCAGCGACGCGCCGGCGTTGCAAAACCCCCAGACTACGAAGGCCAACGTCATGCCATTGGCATGGACTAAAGGCGAAGATATCTTCGCACTAAGGCTACGGCAAAGCCCACCCTGTCCACCGGCGCAACTCCTCGCCTTTATGGGTGTGCCAGCGGCAGAAAGTCTTTCGAGAACGACTTTAAAGGTCATCGATACATTACTGACAGGAGACCTCAGCCGTATTCGGTCAGACACGCTGGCCGACAGCTTTCGCGTCAGTCCAACAACACTGAGGCGCAGACTTAGTCGAGATTCGCTCAATTACCAGCATATTCTCGATGCTGTTCGACGCTATCGCTGCGAGAAAACCCTCGCTGATGATTGGGTCCCCGGGAAATGCCTCGCATGGGACTTGGGATATGCCGAGGTTAATAGCTTTTATCGCGCATTTCGGCGTTGGACAGGCTACAACTACAGTCAAATCAAATTACTGATGGTTTGACCCGCGCTTAGATGATTCGTGATTTTCACCCCGTATGCTGGCTCAGCATCCAGATTACGGGGTGGGTATTTATCCCGAAAACCTCTAACTCCGATAAAAAAGCCCTTGATATGGGGCGCCTCTGTGCGTCAGGTTGCTGATTCAGCCTCGTCTCGCACAACCGGATCAAATCGGCCCAGCTGCTTAGAGACCCAGTATGCAACCCACTCGTGAATTGCGGCTGTCGAAGTATCCAAATGCTTAACGCGTGGCATCCACCCGGGGACAGTATCGGGGTGGCCTTGCACTCGATGATCGGTCGGCGCTGCCGTCACACGGAACCCCTGCGCAGCAAAAAGCGCGGAGGCGCGCCGCATGTGGATCGAGGAGGTTACCAGTAAAATATGGTTCTCAGCCGGACTGACCAACGCGGCGACCTCACGCGCATTCCCTTCGGTATTTAGGCTTTTTTCCTCTAACCGCAATGCGGTTGACGGTATGCTTAATCGGCTCAGTACATCAGCCATACGACGGGCTTCCGAGACCGGACCTTGCGTGCTTCCACCACTGACAATGATCTTCTTTGCTTTTTTTGCCTGCCAGAGCTCCGCCGCTGAAATCACTCGATCCGACGCCTGATTCATATCGCCCCATCGCCCGTAGGCGCCCTCAGCATCGATACCACCGCCGAGCACCACGATCACGTCACCGTCGGGTAGTTCTTCTGGAGCAAAAGCGGGGTACCGTGCCTCAAGAGGCTTCGCCAAAGCCTCCACCCCAAACTCAGTCGAGGGATAGTAGAGCACGGCGAGTGCTAGAAAAGTATAGAGCCCAGCCGCAGCGCGATTACCGCGAAGCTGTCCTAGCAATGAGAGTCCGATTAAGAGGACCCCCAGGGACAGGGGATAGACGAAAAGCGCCAGAATTTTCGTCAGAGTGAACATCAGGCGTAGGGATTTCTCAGTACAATCGTCTCTGCACGATCAGGGCCCGTTGAAATAATGTCAATCGGGGCCCCCACTAAGACTTCGAGACGCTTAATATAATCCACCGCGGATGCCGGCAAATCCTCAACGCGTTTTGCGCCTACTGTCGACTCACTCCACCCCGGAACACGCTCGTAAACTGGATGAAGATTGTCATAGTTTTCCGCGCCACCTATGACTGTGTTGCCCTCTGCATCGGTGTACCCAGTACAGATCGCAATCTCTTCGAGTCCATCCAACACATCGAGCTTGGTCAAACATAGGCCAGAAATGGAGTTGATCTGAACCGCCGCCTTCAAAGCGACCGCGTCAAACCACCCGCACCGACGAGGACGACCTGTTGTGGCTCCAAACTCGTGACCGCGCTCAGCAAGACGCCGACCCACATCGTCAAACAACTCGGTTGGAAACGGTCCCGAGCCAACGCGGGTTGTGTATGCCTTGGTGATTCCAAGCACATAGTCAAGATAAAGAGGGCCAAAACCCGAGCCCGTTGCGGTTCCGCCAGCGGTTGTGTTGGAGCTGGTGACAAACGGATAAGTCCCGTGATCGATATCGAGCAGCGAACCCTGCGCGCCTTCGAACATGATATTGGCTCCCGCCTCGCGATGCTCGTGAAGTCGAGTAGTCACATCGGCCATCATGGGAAGCAGCTGCCCACATTCGTCGAGTGCAGTAGCAAGGACATCATCAAAATCTAGCGCCTCGGCACCGTAATAATGAACAAGCGCGTGGTTGTGATAATCGAGAACTTCGCGAAGTGTTTCAGCAAACCGCTCCCGATCTTTCAAATCGCCAAGACGTAGTCCGCGGCGTGCGACCTTATCTTCGTAAGCGGGACCAATACCGCGGCCAGTTGTGCCGATTTTCCTCTCTCCCCGCTTCGCTTCACGCGCCTGATCGAGCGCAACGTGGTAAGGGAGTATCAGCGGGCAGGCCGATGATATTTTTAAACGCTCACGAACAGGCACGCCCCGAGCCTCTAGCTGATTAATCTCTTTAAGTAGCGCCTCAGCTGAGAGAACAACGCCATTTCCGATCAGGCATTCAACATCCTCACGAAGAATGCCCGATGGAATAACGTGTAAGACCGTTTTCTCCCCATCGATGACTAGCGTGTGCCCCGCGTTATGTCCGCCTTGGAACCTGACAACGGCGGCCGCTTGCTCAGTCAGTAAGTCAACAATTTTGCCCTTACCTTCATCGCCCCATTGCGTGCCGAGCACAACCACATTACGACCCATTAGTTTTTCTCCACTGGCTTGAGTAGCCATTTATCTTCAATTCGAACAAGTTGCTGCGTGCAGCGAGGGTCAATAGCATTACCTAGGGCCTTAATAACTACCTTACCCGCCGCTCTCAATTCTGCTTCCGCGGTAAGTAAGGCCTCGCAATCGGTAGCCGGCGAGGCGATAAAGGTCGCTGCATAATCGGGCGCCTCTGCGAGCAATGACCAAGCTTTTAAATCAATCGCAAAGCCCGTTGCCGGGCGCGAGCGGCCGAAAGCCTGACCCACACCATCATAGCGACCACCCTTGGCAATGGGTGCTCCGAGCTCCCGTGCATACAGTGCAAAAACGACGCCCGAGTGGTATCGATACCCGTGCGCCTCTGTCAGATCGATGTAAACATTCACGTCATCTTCACCGTCGCAACAGGACAAGACCGCCTCGAGTTCATCCATCAAAGCAACGACCCCGGGTACACGCCCGAAGCCCTCTCGTGCTCGCGCGATGACGTCACTTCCGCCATGCATACTAGCAAGCAGGCTGATCTTCTCTCGTTCAGACGCCTCAGCCAGCGTTGATATAAACCTTGTCAACTCGGATGTCGCCTTACGTGCAAGCAGGGATAGGACCTCCTCACGTTGCGCTTTGGTAAGGGAAGTCGAGTCGAGGACGAGATCACAAAAGGCAACGTGGCCGATGTCGAAGGTAACGCCAGACAAACCCGTTTGGGCCGCTAGCGACAGCAGTAAGCGAACAACTTCGATGTCTGCTGCAATATCAGCTGACCCAAAAATTTCAGCGCCCATTTGAACCGGGCTGCGATCAGCAGGAATTGAATTCGCGACACTCTTTAGCGTTGAGCCCGCGTAACTCAGCCTCGTGACATTGTCACGTCCTAAGCTGTGGGCGTCGATTCGAGCGACCTGCGGGGTGATATCTGCTCGCACTGCGAGGGTTTTTCCTGTCTCTCGATCCGCGAACTTACACGTCAACTGATCGAGATCGGCCCCGAGCCCCACTAATAGAGAGTCGCTGAATTCAACCAGCGGAGGAACGACGTACTCATAACCCCACCCAGCGCAAATATCCAAGAGTCTGCGACGACTGTGCTCGACGCGCCTCGCCTGCTCAGGCAAAAGCTCATCGATCCCGTTAGGGAGCAACCATCGTGTCGTGTCACTCATATCTCAGTACCAAGCTATTAGCGGCGATCGCGCGCACAAAAAAAAGGCCGAACCCGCGTATTATCGCTGGTCCGGCCCTAGAGATACAGTGGAAGATTACTGTCCTGCTTTCGGGTCTCTCAGATACTGGAAGAACTGACTATCTGGCTGCAAAAGCATGATATCGCCGCCGTTCGCGAAGGTTTCCTGATACGCATTCAGGCTTCGGATAAACGCGTAGAATTCGGGATCGCGATTAAAAGATTCCGCGTACACACGTGTCGCAGTCGCATCGCCATCACCCCGGATAATTTCCGCGTCACGGAAGGCTTCAGCCTCAATGACCGTTACCTTACGATCTGCCTCCGCACGCATGCCCTCGGCAATCTCCTTACCCTCGGAGCGTAGCTCACGGGCTTCTTTTTCCCGCTCGGCGTTCATACGACGATAAACCGACTGAGATACCTCGTTCGGCAGATCGATTTTCTTGACGCGAACGTCGATCACTTCTACGCCCAACTCTGCGGAAACGGTCTCATTTAGCCGGGCCTTCACAGCCTCCATGAGCTGATCACGTTCGCCAGAAACAACCTCCTGAACACTTCGACCGGCAACTTGGTTTCTCAAATCATCGTTAATCCGCTGAGACAGCAGTGCAGCAGCGCGGAACTCTTCCCCACTCGTCGCCGTGTAGTACTTAGCCGTATCGATAATTCTGAACTTAGCGTAGGAGTCTACGATGAGCTGCTTCTGCTCTTGCGTGAAGAAACGCTCAGGCGTTGAGTCAACAGTCAAAATGCGACCGTCAAACTTCCGCACAGAATCCACAAAGGGAATCTTGATGTGCAAGCCGGGCTCGAGATCTGCGTTAACCACCTCACCAAACTTGAGCAAGACGCCGCGTTGGGTCTCACTGATAACAAAAAGCGAATTACTCAGCACAACGAAGGCCAAAAACAGGACCGCGCCGATTAGATTTTGTCTCGACATGATTAACGTCCTCCCCGAGTTGTTCGGCTGCCAAGGTCACGACGCAACTGCTCAGTCACGGCATCTGTTACCTCTCTCAACTGCTGCGAGCTCAAGCCACGATTCATGGTACCGGCACCCATCGCCCCGCTTGCCGCAGCAGGAGCTAACTTGTCGAGCGGCAAGTACATCACGTTATTACCGCCCTCGACGTCTACCATCACTTTGTTGGTGTTGGCGAGCACTGACTCAAGCGCATCGATATACAACCGCTCACGCGTAACTTCAGGTGCTTTTTCATATTCAGCGAGCAGCTGATCAAAGCGCTGGGCTTCACCTGTCGCTTTCGCAATGACCTGTTGACGGTAGGCTTCTGCCTCTTCTTTCATACGCTGAGCACGACCACGCGCTTCGGGAACAATACCATTCGCATAGGACTCGGCCTCGTTCTTAACACGCTCCTCATCCTCACGCGCCTTGATCACGTCATCAAACGCTTCCTGGACCTGCGAGGGCGGACTCGCATCATCAATGTTGACCTTCTGGACGTTAATGCCCGTGGTGTAGTTGTTGAGATAATCCTGCAAACGCTCGCGCACCTTGACTGCGATTTCCGCGCGACCCTCGGTCAAAACCAAGCCCATCGTACTCTCGCCGACCACGTGGCGAAGCGCACTTTGTGCCGCGTGCTGAAGTGATCGTTCAGGATCTCGCACCTCAAGCACAAAGTTTTTAGGATCATCGATCACGTACTGCACTGACATGCTAACGTCGACGATATTTTCGTCCTGCGTCAACATGGTCTCTCCGAACTGTGCTGATCGTACCTGTGTGATGTTTACGCGACTGATTGTGTCGATGCCGCGGGGGTACCAAAAGAGACCCGGTTGGGCTATGCGATTGAATTCACCCAATCGCAATACAACTGCGCGCTCTTGTTCACCAATCTGTGTCAGCCCCAAAAGACCCCACACCGTCACGGCGATGATGGCGGCAATCCCGATAAGACCGCCGGCACCTTTGGAACTACCACCCCCAGACCGTCGACCAAACAGGCCATTCAACTGATCTTGGAGCTTTTTCAGCGCCTCGTCGAGATCCGGCGGTCCTTGGTCTTTACCGCCCCAAGGGTCGCGCTGGCGATTACCGCCACCGGGCTCATTCCATGACATATCAGTTTCCTCGTATGTGTCTGCGTACAGGCTAAGTATGCGTAGTGTGTATACAGTCTAGCAAAACCTCAGAGATTGGGGGCCTGCCATCAAGTTTCAAGGGCTAAAACCCATGCCGTTGTTTCAAACGTGTCCAGTCGGAGTCCGGTAAGTGCAAGTTCACCAAGCTACTTCCATTATCGAGCCAGTCTTCGGATTGAATCGCACCCAACTCATAGAGCGCAGCTCTCAGCTTACCCTGCATCGGACTCAACTCGACACAACCCGTAAAAAAACGACCTGCCAAACGCTCCCCAATCGCATCTCGCAATAAATTAAGCCCTGCGCCCGTCTTTGCGCTTATGGACACCGTATCGGGCTTACCATCAACGTCACGAGTGATTCTTGGCTCGCGCTCTAACAAATCGATTTTGTTGTAAACAATCAATTGCGGAATTTCACCTGCACCAATTTCCTCAAGCACCGATTCCACCTCAGTTTTCAAAAACTCTCTGTCATCCGCCGCGACGTCGATGACATGAATCAGGAGAGATGCATCAAGCGTCTCTTCGAGCGTTGCGCGAAAAGCTTCGACTAGCGTATGCGGAAGATCCGCAATAAAGCCGACGGTATCAGCAATGATCACCCCGCCAAGCCCTTCAATGTCGACACGCGCCAAGGTGGGATCCAAGGTGGCAAAGAGCTGATCAGCCGCATAGACCGCCGACTCGGACCAGGTATTGAAGAGTGTCGATTTTCCAGCATTGGTATACCCGACCAACGACACCAGAGGCACCTCCGCTCGCTGCCGCGCGCGGCGATTTTGCGCACGCTGTTGCCGAACCTTGTCCAATCTCGACTCGATGGTACTTACACGTGCTCGCAACAACCGCCGATCGGTCTCTAACTGTGTCTCTCCCGGGCCACGCAAGCCAATACCCCCTTTTTGACGTTCGAGGTGGGTCCAACCACGAATCAGTCGGGTGCTGACATGCTTGAGCTGAGCCAGTTCAACTTGCAGCTTGCCCTCATGCGTGCGCGCCCGCTGCGCAAAAATATCGAGAATTAAACCTGTGCGTGCGATCACTCGGCATTTTAAGTACGCCTCGAGATTTCGCTCTTGGCTCGGGGAAAGCGCATGATTGAAGACCACGAGTTCGGCCTCAGTGTGGGCCACCTCTTCAGCGATCTCCGCAAGCTTACCCTCGCCGACAAAATATTTTGCCGTGGGCGACCGCCGAGACCCCCTAACCACAGCAACGGGATCACCACCCGCCGACCGGACTAGCTCAATAAATTCGACGAGATCAGGCTCGTTCGCACTACCGTCGATTGCGATTTGAACGAGTACAGCGCGTTCGCCACCCGAGTGGAGTTCAAAAAACATTGAAGGTAACTACGCGTGATACAGCGACGCGCCGATTTCCAATGTTATGCGGCCTCTTCTTCGTTCGCAGCGATTGGGATGCGAACGTTGCGCGCAGGCACAACAGTCGAGATAGCGTGCTTATATACCATTTGCGAGACGGTATTTTTGAGGAGTACGACGAACTGATCGAACGACTCGATTTGGCCCTGAAGTTTGATACCGTTTACGAGGTAGATAGATACCTGAACACGCTCTTTTCTGAGTGCGTTGAGGTAAGGGTCTTGTAGCGTTTGCCCTTTTGACATGTGAGCTCCTTGAAATGTGAACGGCCGCAAAAAGCGAGGCGGCCCAATATCCCCAAAAAGGGGGGCGCGTAGTCTACTACGACAGCAATGCCTACAGGTAGTTCCCAAAGTGGTCTTTGACCTGCTCTTGTACATTTTTTGCACCACTGTCCGCCCAGTGTAGACCAGACCAGCCGCGAAGCCACGTTATTTGGCGCTTTGCTAGCTGCCTTGTTGCGGCAATGCCTTTATCTCTGGCTATTTCGAGCGAGCACTCTTGCGACAAATGTGACCAAAGTTGTCGATAACCCACAGCGCGAATCGCGGGCAAATCACAATGCAAGTCGCCACGCTGGTAAAGCGCAGCGACTTCCTCGAGAAACCCGTTGGCAAGCATTTGGTCGAATCTAAGCTCGATGCGCTCGTGAAGAACACTTCGCTCTGCAGGCGCCAACGCCACGCAAATAGTGGTATTCCTCGCACCCTCAGATCGCTTACGCCAATGACTCATCGGCACCCCCGTTTGGCGATACACCTCCAGCGCACGCGATATGCGGTGACTGTGATTAGGGTGCAGGGAATCGGCCGTTTCCTTATCAACGAGACGAAGTTGCTGATGCATGTGCGGCCAGCCCTCTTCGAGCGCTTCTCTCTCGATAGACGCGCGCACCTCTGGATCTGAAGTTGGCATATCAGACAGCCCATCCATCAATGCTTTGAAATACATCATCGTGCCGCCGACTAGTATGGGCACCTTACCTCTGCCGCGAATAGCCTCGACTGCTTGCGAGGCATCGCTGACAAAGTCGGCAACCGTATAGATATCCAGAGGATCACGAATATCGACGAGGTGGTGGGGGTAGTCCGACTGAGCAGCACCAATTTCGAGACCCCGATAGACGAGAGCCGAATCAACGCTTATCAGCTCAGCATTACATTGCTCAGCCAGCGCGATAGCAGCATCGGTTTTTCCCGCTGCAGTAGGGCCCATAATACACAGCAATGGATCTGCCACTTAGCGACCTCGCAAGAAAAGTTTATCGAGTTCATCATGGCTGAGTTGCACCCAGGTTGGCCGGCCGTGATTGCACTGACCTGAGTTCTCGGTGACCTCCATATCGCGCAATAAAGCATTCATTTCACCGATAGATAGCGCTCGATTAGCCCGAACCGAACCGTGGCAGGCCATCGTGGCAAGTATCTCGTCGATACGCGCGGATAACCGGTCGCTGTGTCCTAACTCAGCTAAGTCGGCCAACACGTCTCGGACAAGCTGCTCCGCATTGTCGCGCGCAAGAATAACCGGAATCTCACGGATCAAAACGCTACTTTCACCAGCTATTTCGATAACCAAGCCCAAACTCTCGAAGGCCAGGGAAAACTCTTCAAATGACGCCATCTCGGTACTCGAGAGATGCAGCGATATCGGTACGAGAAGTGGCTGCCTCGCCAGTCCATTGGTTACTCTTGCAGACTTCAGGCGCTCGTAAGTAATCCGCTCATGTGCCGCGTGCGCGTCAACCAGCACCATGCCGTTGGCATTCTGAGAAACAATGTAAGCCCCATGCAGATGCGCAACCGCAAAACCCAGAGGTGGTACCTCGGCGTTTGACGGGATGACCGACGCACCGCTATCACGAACCAAAGAAGAACCTGTCGACGACGATACTGGTGTCGATTGAAGCGGCGCTCCACTCGCGAACGGCGAGCCACCGACAGCCGGCGTAACCGCAAATAAATCATCAAACTCCGCTGCTCCCTCTCGCGAGTCTCCCGAATCGCGCGGGTGACTTTTTGGCACCTCAAGACCCATAGGGACTTGTTCGAAAGAGGCCTGATTAAGCTCTGTGACATTAGCCTCGTTGACATGATCAGCAGGGCGCACTTCAGCCAGCGTTCGGCCCAAAGTGCTAAATACAAAGCCATGCACAGACCGGCTGTCACGAAATCGCACCTCGTGCTTTGTCGGGTGAACGTTCACGTCGACACGGCTGGCGTCGAGCTCAAGGAAGAGAACGTACGCGGGATGACGTCCTCCATACAGGACGTCGCGGTAAGCTTGGCGAACCGCATGTGTAATCACTTTATCTTTGACCACACGACCGTTGACAAAAAAATACTGTAAATCTGCCTGGGCCCGAGAGAACGTTGGCAACCCCACCCAGCCGCGCAGCGATAAACCGTGCGCTACACGATCCACCACCACACTCTGATGTGCAAACGCATCGCCACAAACGCCAATTACGCGACGCTGTAAGTCTGCATCGGATGAACCGGCAGGAAGGCGCTGGATCACCTTGCCGTTGTGCGAGAGCACGAAGGCAACCTCGGGGTGTGCAAGCGCTGTCCGTTTTATGACCTCCTCAACGCGCGCGAACTCAGTTCGCTCGGTGCGCAGAAACTTACGCCGCGCAGGCGTGTTGTAGAACAGATCACGAATATCGAGTGTGGTACCCCTCGGGTGCGCCTGCGGTGCAATGCTGACCGCCATCTCTCTACCTTCACAATAGGCAGAGCGTCCGTTCGCGGGTACATCAGAGGTATTAGAAGTGATAGAGAGCTTCGAGACCGAAGCGATGGACGCCAGTGCCTCTCCACGAAATCCGAGTGTGGCCACTGCCTCCAAATCATCAATGGAGGCTATTTTGCTCGTCGCGTGACGCGCAAGGGCAAGAGGCAGGTCCTCATCGACGATGCCAACCCCATTATCCGAAATGCGGATACGCTTGACCCCACCCTCTTCGACGTCAATCGTAATCGCTGTAGCACCGGCATCGATGGCGTTCTCCAAAAGCTCCTTGACGACAGATGCTGGTCTTTCTACCACCTCACCCGCGGCAATTTGGTTCGCAAGCCGATTGTCCAGTTGACGTATCTTGCCCGTGCTCATCATCCTGACTCCGGCAGTTTGAGCACCTGCCCGACTTTTATCATATTGGAGCTAAGGGCATTGATTGATCGCAAATCGGCTACGGATACATCATAACGTCGGGCAATTTCGGACAATGTGTCACCCCGAGCGACGGTTACTGTGCGGAGCGCCGGATCGTCCTCTACTTGTCGGGCGAATAATGTTCCCGGTGGCGGAGAGGCCTTAAACCAGCGATTAATACCCCGCTCGATGGCAGAGGCCATTTTCTCTTGATAGCTTGCACTGTTCAGCAATCGCGCTTCCTTAGGATTCGAGATAAAACCTGTTTCAACAAGGATCGAGGGAATATCTGGAGACTTCAAAACAGAGAATGCCGCTTGCTCGACCTGTTTTTTGTGCAATCTCGCAAAGCCCCCCATCTCTTGCAGCACCTCTTTTCCCACACTCAAGCTCGCATCCAAGGTGGCAGTCATGGAAAGGTCAGTCAGCACACCCGCGAGGACATCATCCATCTCAGACACGGCAACACCACCAACTAAATCGGCTGCATTTTCTTTATCGGCTAAAAACTGTGCTGCTGTCGACGAGGCGCCGCGGGTCGACAGCGCATAGACGGAAGCGCCATTAGCCGATGGGTGTGTGAAGGCATCGGCGTGAATAGAGACAAATAAATCAGCTTGATACTTCCGTGCAAGCGCTCGGCGACCCTTTAAGCTGACGTAGTAATCGCCCGTCCTAATCATTACAGGCTGGTAATTGGGTGACGCCTCGAGCTTACTCTTCAGTCGCTTGGCAATCGCCAAGACCACAGACTTTTCACGTAATTTATTCGGACCCGATGCCCCGGGATCCTCGCCACCATGTCCCGCGTCAATGGCGACGATAACGGGTCGTCGAGCATCCACTTGCCGAATTGCCTTAGCGGTTTTTTTAGGGATCGGTGCCGTCGCTGGTGCGGTATCATACAAATCGAGCACTAAGCGATGACCGGTTTGCTCATTTGGCTTTAACTCAAAACTGGAAGGCTCCACAGTCGCAGAAAGATCGAAAACAACACGAAGATCTTCACCGCCTCTGATGCCCGAGCGAACACGCGTTATCGGCGTACCCTCGAGCGGTAAATCAGTCAATACACCGTTAAATAAAGCACTCTCAAGATCAAGGACCAACCTATCAGGTCCTGTGAGCTCCATAACCGTGTGACGAGCGGGCCCTGATAGATCGAGAACAACTCGGGTGTGGTCAGGTGCGCGCCAAAGGCGAACGTCCTCGACCTCGACCTTGGCATTTGCCTCTGCGGCAATGATCCACAGGGTAACAACGACAAGCATCACCCTGTTGTACAACGGCGCGAGCAGCTTCATGACATTGCCGCCTCAAAGCGATGGATAACAGCGACACCTTTTTCACTGCCCGCAGTCAACGTGATCTCTCGGCCGCCCCTTTTTTCCGCGAGCGAGATCGTCACGTCTGCCACGGGCAACCAACCTTCGCCGCGACTAGGCCACTCGATAAACAAAATGGCATCTCCCGCTAGATAATCCCGAAACCCCAAGTACTCGAGCTCCTCAGGGTCCGATAAACGATAGAGGTCAAAGTGACAAAACTGCAACTCGTTGTGAAGTGAGTATGGCTCGCACAAAGTGTACGTGGGGCTTTTCACTGCACCCTCATGCCCGAATGCGCGCAACACACCGCGGGTCAGCGTTGTCTTGCCAGCGCCGAGACTGCCCTCAAGGAAGACGAGCACGCCGGGCTCAAGCGCTGCGCTCAGTGCACGCCCCAGTGCAACGGTCTCGCCCTCATTTTCCAGGAAGGTCATAACGGGTGCTTCGATCTCCATGCGTGGAGTGTACCTTGCTCACCCCCTTATCTGTCACAATGTTTCAGTGAATACCGCGAACTACGATCAATTAATTACCACCATTAGAGGCTGGGCTCGTGAACTCGGCTTTCAGGCTATTGGCTTCACGGGTGTCGACTTGGCATCACACGAGGGCTACCTGCAAAAATGGCTGGATGCAGGCTACGAGGGTACGATGACCTGGATGGCGCATCACGGCACCAAGCGAAGCCGTCCTCGAGAACTGGTACCTGGCACCTGCACCGTGATTTCGTGCCGCATGGATTACCTGCCTGATGCCACAGACTCATGGGATGTTTTGGCGAGCAGCGATAGCGGCTTTATATCTCGGTACGCGCTTGGCCGCGACTATCACAAACTCATCCGCAGTCGATTGGCAAAACTCGCTGACCGCATTCGCAACGAGCTCGAGATGGGTGAGTATCGCGCGTTCGTCGACAGCGCCCCCGTGCTCGAGCGCGCCATCGCTGAGCAGGCTGGCATAGGCTGGATTGCCAAAAACACCATGTTGATCAACGAATCCGCAGGGTCATGGTTCTTCCTGGGTGAAATCT
Organism: Luminiphilus sp.; assembly: GCA_965660865.1. Taxonomy (GTDB): domain Bacteria; phylum Pseudomonadota; class Gammaproteobacteria; order Pseudomonadales; family Halieaceae; genus Luminiphilus. The sequence goes on along the minus strand of CBFIBL010000061.1, from coordinate 25,665 downwards.
ATACCGATATTCCACTGCCTCACTCTGAGCCCAAGCGCGAGAAGCATTGTGGTAGTTGCAACGCCTGCCTCAAAGCCTGCCCCACCGATGCCTTCGTTTCGCCGTTCGTGCTGGACGCGAGGCGTTGTATCTCGTATTTGACCATCGAACATAAGGGCGCGATCGATCCTGATCTTCGTTCGAAAATGGGGAATCGAATCTACGGTTGCGATGACTGTCAGCTCGTATGCCCGTGGAATAAGTTTGCTTCGATCACGAAGGAGCCCGACTTCCAGCCACGAGGCGAGCTCGCAAATCCCGATCTCACTGCGCTTTTTGCATGGACCGAAGAAGAATTCGAGGAGCGACTTCGTGGGTCGCCGATACGCCGTATCGGGCATGAGCGTTGGCTGCGCAACATAGCGATAGCGCTAGGCAATGCGGAGACAACGGCCGCGGTAGTCCACGCATTGAAAACGCGAGAAAACCATCCGTCTGAACTGGTGAGAGAACATGTTGCCTGGGCGCTGCGACGGCACGCTGGCGCGTACGAGCCCCCGTCCTAGTGAATGGACGAGACGACAAACCCATATTACAAATCCATATTAATGGTGCTCTTCTCATTCTATTCGCCTGCGGGGGCGAGACCCTCTGTCATTCGCGAATCAAATGCTGCCGGTAATACCTCAGCTCCTCGATAGACTCCCGAATATCGGCTAATGCCTCGTGCGCATTTTTTTTAGGGTGCGCTGGCAGGTCTGAGCGCCAATAACCGGCCAGCAACTTGAGTGTTGTCACATCCAGATTTCTATAGTGGAAAAATGCTTCAAGCCGCGGCATGTGTCTCGCCATAAATCGCCGATCTTGGCCAATAGAATTACCACACATAGGCGACGTATTTGGCTCGACCCATGCACTGAGAAACTCGAGAGTCAGATCGGTGGCTGCCTCTTCGTCAATCGCACTCGCTTTCACACGATCGACCAACCCCGATTCGCCGTGTGTGCGCGTATTCCACTCATCCATCCGAGCAATCGTGGCATCGCTTTGATGGATGGCGATAACCGGACCCTCGGCCAGCACCTCTAAATCGAGATCCGTCACAATGCTTGCAATTTCGATCACGACATCCGAGTCCGGATTCAAGCCAGTCATCTCCATGTCAATCCAAATTAGCCGCTGTTTATTACTCTGCATCAACCACCACCCCACATAAATCTTCAAACCCCACAACGAAACGCTCGTCACAGGTTACACTGAATGAATGGCAAATCGGCGACTAACAGATAAGCAGCGACGGCAGATAGAGCGAAATGCGGAAAAACGCAGAGCAAGCTCATTGCTGGGCGAGGGAGAAGACCTCGAGGGCATTATCATCGCTCGATTCAGTAAAGCAGCCATCGTCATGGACGAGCACCATGATGTCTTTCGCTGTCACCTGCGGCCTAATCTTGCACACCTCGTTGCTGGGGATCGTGTTCTTTGGCAGAAAAATGAACAAGGCGCAGTCGTCTCAACCCAACTGGAACGCCGATCAGAAATAAAACGACCTGACGTGCGCGGCCAATTAAAAGCAGTTGCAGCGAATGTTGATCTCATCGTTATCGTCATCGCACCCGAACCCGAACCTTTTGGCAATTTAATCGACCGGTACTTAGTCGCGGCCTATCTGGAGGGTATTGAGACCATTATTGCGCTCAACAAGTCAGATCTTGTGGCGTCGAACCCCGCGTGCAAAGCACTTCTCATGCGCTATAAAGCCATTGGCTACACAGTTATTGAAACCGGCCCGGATGAGCAATCGACGTGCACCTTGCGCAATTTACTCGGTGACCAAACCGCGGTCTTTGTGGGTCAGAGTGGTGTTGGCAAATCGTCCATAATCAACCGACTCATTCCAGATCAAGACCTCAGAGTTGGCGCCTTATCCGAGAGCGTTCTGAAGGGCAAGCACACGACAACGACGACGGAAGTTTTTCGCAGACCCGAAGGCGGTCTGATTATCGACTCCCCGGGAATACGGGAGTTCGGCCTTCAGCATGTTGCTGCGAAAGATGTTGCTCCGGGCTTTAAAGATTTTCAGCCGTTTATAGACCAATGCAAATACCGCGACTGTCGACACCTGGTAGAGCAGGGCTGTGCAGTCCTCTCTGCATTAGCGGCAGGAAAACTATCGCATGAGCGCTACGACAGCTTTGTTAACATCGTTAATGACATTGCTGATAATTCGCACTGATTTATTTTTTTGGCATAGACTAGTGCCATGTTAAAAAGCGGGATGCACTCAAAAGCGCGCCTTGCGCAGCCCCTGCTGGCCACACTAGTTGTCTTGGCAAGCCCGGGGCACGCCGAGCAAACTGAGATCAACAATGACGATGCCAAAACTCAAACGTTGAGCGAAGAGGCGGTTGCGTCTCCGCGGTCAGCATGGGTAGATTCGGGCCATCGTTTTGCAACCGATCAAACCATGGCGCTCACCCGATGGGTTGATAGCTTTTTTGGCGATATTGAGGGCGACGCTGAGACTGCTGAATCGCGCCTGCGTGTGAAGCTAAGTACACAATGGGACGAGCGATTACCCGATCAAAATCGCGTGACAGTGGGTGGCAAAATTGACCTCCCGCGGCTCGCTAATCGCGTCGATCTCGTCTTTAGGGGCGATGACCCCGACGAGTTGATTCGGGGTGATCAGAACGATCCATCACAAAGCCGAGTGGGCATTCAAGTCAATGTCGATGAGAGTGAAAGCGGAAAGCACCGCACTGACGTCACCATAGGCCTATCAACATCCGGCCCGAAACCAGGTTTTAAATATCGCTACCACACCATGCTTTCGCCGCGAACGGCACTGCGCTTTTCACAGCGTGCCCAGTACGATCTCGATGATGGTGCCTATACAACAACTAAGCTCGATGTTGACTACGTGCTTTCCGAGACGTCTCTGTTAAGGACGCAAAATCGCATCTTGTATGGCAGAGATGCGGACGGTGCTGAATGGTCGACAAACTTTGGCAGAGTGAGACAGTGGACGAATACTGAGGGCTACGAGCGAGCTTCGTTCTTGTATGTCGAGGTTCAAGGCCAGACGCAACCCTACCGGTATGAAAATAACTATCAGCTCGGACTGCGCTTTCGAGCGCAAGCGGTCCGTAAGTTTCTGTTTTTCGAGCTAGAACCGACCTTTAACTATCGACGCGATGACCCCTATGCGCCTCGCAGCAGCGCTTGGGCACTCGAGGCAAGGGTAGAACTCCTACTGTTCGACTAGCCGCACTGCTCGACGCACCCCGCGCCAATACAACGCTGGCATGTAGCGGTAGCGTCCTCACAGCAAGGCAAAATCGGCTTATATGCCTATAAATTCTCCTCAGCAAATGCCGCGAGTCGAGATCTCACTATCCCGTTAATATGCATAATACCGGCGTGAGGGTAAGGCTTTGCGCGCTCCACGAGATAGGTAAGACCAGAGGTCAGCGGCGATATGTATTTGTTGTCGATTTGCGCTAGGTTACCCAGCACAACAATTTTGGAATCTGCACCCACGCGGCTGATAATCGACTTCAACTGAAATTGTGTGAGGCCCTGCGATTCATCGATGATGATATATGCCCCATTAAACGAGCGCCCTCGCATGAAATTTAACGACTTAAACTGGATATTTGCGCGCTCTTTAACGTAATCAATACTGCCAAACGCACATTCGTCGGCGCCGTGTAAAATTTCAAGGTTGTCATCAAACGCGGCTAGCCAAGGCGCCATCTTCTCCTCTTCAGTGCCAGGCAAGAATCCGATTTCTTCGGCCATGGGTGGTGTTGACCGAGCAACAATGAGCTTCTTGTATTTCTTTTGCTCGAGAATGGCATGAAGACCATAAGCCAGTGCTAGGAGTGTCTTTCCCGAGCCAGCGGGGCCTGTTAAGACCGTCATATCGAGATCATCATTATCCAACAGACGCATGGCCATGGCCTGTTCTAGGTTTCTGGGGGCCAGCCCCCAAAAGCGTTGGTTCATTAGATTATCTCTACTGTCTACTGCGAGGTAGACATAGTCGGCCTCGACATGATCAACGAATGCGATAAAGCCGTTGTCATCGTAGAGAAACTGATTGGGATAGGCCTCGGGCAGCTCGACGCGAGGGATACGATGTAATGTGATATCGCCCTCTCTCACTGTGTCCACTTCGAGAATGCCACTCCAAAAATCGCCGGCACTACCCTTATATCCGGTTGCTAATAAATCGATATCATCGAGTACGCGATCGTGTCGGTAGTCTTCAACATGCTGTAGTCCGGAGCCCTTAGCCTTGATTCGCATATTGATGTCTTTTGTCACGAGACATACAAACTCGTCCGGGTGTTCGCTCTGGTATTTCAAAGCAACGTTAATAATGCGGTTGTCATTTGCTTGATCTTGCGTGCTGTCTAGGAACGGCACATTCTCATTCCCGTCGAGCCGTTGATCGGGAAAAATTGCGAGACAACCCAAGTCCCCTGACAAGGTTGAACCGGGAATATCCACACCTGCCTGTATCGCTTGCGGCGAGGAAGAACCCACCACTTTATCAATCATTTGAATCGCAATACGCGCCTCGCGACTCACAGACTTATCACGCCGATCTTTGATGTGATCTAACTCTTCCAAAACGGTCATTGGAATAACGACGCGATGCTCCGCAAAAGCCGTCAGTGCTGTCGGGTCGTGCAATAAAACATTGGTGTCAAGGACGTAAGTTTTGACACCCGCGGGTGCAAGCGTAGACAGGTCACTCGGCAAGGTTACGGATTGCTGCATAGGATCTCCGGGAGCTGGTATCACCAGCGTTATTAATAGGAGCGGGCTGTGCCCACCGATACGCCCCAAAAACAGGCCGTGATCTAGTTATAGTGTTTATTCTGAGGTGATGAAAAGTGTTGCGCCGCAAGGATATCGCAGCGTCAGAGGGTGTAACTGGCGTCAAGGCACTAAGACTCGGCGTCATTACTAACAGGGCGTCCTACTCTTTCCATTTCGGGCATATTCAGTAAAACCAGCTCAGCAACGTATGTCAATTGGTGCCAAACAATTTCCCTAAAGTGGGTCGCGGTCATTAAAACGTGAAACTTAACCCTCCCTCAGCTAGGATTCAGACGTAGTGCTAATTGCAGCGCAACAAGACATGGGTGAACTTCGCCGTTCCTTCGGGGGCAGACCCCCAGTGATAAGTGTAATTAGCAAACAATCCAAACTTTTTGTGCGAGTGACAGCTTCGAGATGTCACAAGATCGAGAATGGCTTAGACAACACCGCAAGAGATTCGCTCATACATGTTAGACAAGAACGCCCTCTCCCAGCTTCAGGGCCTCAAAAATCAAATCGAAGCCGAAAAAGAGTATGCCGAGGGAACGGTAAAGGCGACGCGCCACCGGTTCGGCTTCGTCGTTCTTGATGATAACCGTGAAATTTTTCTTGCCCCGGATGAAATGCAACGCGTTTTGCCCGGTGATCGTGTCAAGCTTGTTATCAAACCGGTTGCTGCAAAAGATAAAAAAAAGGGCACCCAAACAGCGGGTGAACTCGAAAAACTGCTGGACACCGCAGTAGATTGCTTCGTCGGCGAGGTCGTCCAGAAAGGTAAGGCGTTTTTTATCGCACCCGACCTACCGGAATTAGCTAATTTCACGCGATGGCTTTTTATTCCGCCCAACGCGAGGTCAGGCGCAAAGAGCGGAGACCTGGTCCAGTGCCAACTGCTCAAACATCCATTCAAAGATGGCAAACCATCGGTGAAGGTGCTGCAAAACCTGGGTAATGCAGACACACCGGGGATCGAGAATGAGTATTGTGCGCTTCGAGCCCATGTTCCGAAATACCTATCGAAGCCATCGGTGGCTGCGCTCGATGAGGCACTGAAAACCCAATCGGCCGCGTCTGTGGTGCGCACAGATTTTAGTGCAATACCACTGGTCAGTATCGATGCGCCATCGACGGTTGATATCGATGATGCGATCTGCGCACAACCCGAGGGAGACGGCTGGATACTGAGTGTTGCAATCGCCGATCCAACTGTTCTAACGGGACACTCAAACGCAATGACGGACATCATTGCTGAGCGCGGCACGTCGCATTATTTTCACGGCTCGGCCATCCCCATGCTTCCGGACTCTATCTCGAGGCCTGCCGCACTCGTGCCAGAGGAGGAGCGACCCGCGATTGTCTGCCAACTGTCGATTGCCGCAAATGGCGAGACGACCGGGACTTCGATATCACTCGGCACCGTCTGCTCTCGAGCCAAATTGAGTTATCAGGAAGTTGATCAAGTCATAAGTGGCAATGCCACTCATGACTTTTCAGTCGAGATTTCTAATCTAAATGCCTGCTTTCAGTCGCTGCGGTCATGGCGTGAGCAAAACGAACTTGTCATTGAACATCGCACTGATTACCGCTGGATTCTCGACGACGCGAGACAAATAAGCCGTATCGAGCCGGTTCGGAAATTCACATCACAGATACTCGTCGAAGAGTGCATGGTTGCGACCAACAAGGCGATTGCAGAGCGACTAAGGGCCGCTGGCAAGCCGGGCCCATTCGTGACGCATGCGGGCATTCGACGCGATAAAAGAGAAGAGGCTAAGGAGTTCCTCTCGCGATTCTTACCTGAGATCACAGAGACGGATTTTACGACTCTCGAGGGTTTTCGCACCTTAATCAACAATCTCAATGCAGCGAGTGGCGAGCGTCCACTGCGCGCAATGATTAACCGCTTAATGTCGAGGGCGAGCTTTAGTGTGAAGCCAGCCCCGCATATGGGGATGGCTGTTGAACTGTATACCAACGGCACCTCGCCGCTGAGAAAAGCGCTGGACTACTGCGTGCACCTACAATTGAAAGCAGCACTGGGTGACGAATCTGTAACAGCGGCGCCAGCCACTGTTTTCGACGCCATCAATCAAGCCAGCGCCAAAAATCGCCAAGCGGTAATCGGGGCGCAAAATTGGCTTACCTGCAACTACCTGAACAAACGCGCGAATGATGACGAAAAGGTATTCGAGGGCTCCATCGTCCATATCAACACCTCTGGCTTTACCGTACGACTGGACCAGAATGGTCTCGAGGGCATCGTCGATTTGCGCAGCCACGAGGACAAATTCAGTTTTGATAAATGGGAGATGTCACTATCGAGCAAGAGCGCTCGATTTGCACTGGGCCAAAAGGTCACTGTCGAGTATGTTCCCGTTGACAAGCCACGCGGTGCACAAGCTTCGTTTTCTATCTTTGGTATAGAGTCACCGGTCGCGCCTGACATGGCTGACAACCGAGACACCCGCGACGGTCAAGACGCAGGGTCTGACGAAAAAGAAATCGCCTAAAATAAAACCTGAAAATTCATTTAACGCCATCCAGTGCGCAGGATCATTCCACTATGGATCAGCTACACCTCGTCAAAAAGCTACTGACAGACAGCTCGCTCATTGGCAGCAACGTGACCGTCAACGGCTGGCTACGTTCGAAACGTGATTCGAAAGCGGGGATATCATTTTTAGCCGTCAATGATGGAAGCCACTTTGACAGCTTACAGTGCGTTGCCCCCAACGACTTAGCCAATTACGAGTCTGAGGTATTAAAGTTATCGACGGGCTGCGCCGTCTGCGTCACAGGAGAACTCGTGGCCTCGCAAGGCGGTGGTCAATCCGTAGAAATTCAAGCAACCGACGTAGTCGTGATCGGTGATGTCGATGATCCCGAATCGTATCCAATTGCGAAAAAACGCCACACATTCGAGTACTTGCGCACACAGGCACATTTACGGACGCGGACAAATACGTTTGGCGCAGTTACCCGCGTCCGTCACACGCTGGCAAATGCGATCCATGATTTTTTCCACAGCGAAGACTTCTATTGGGTAAACACACCAATCATCACAGCAAGCGACTGCGAGGGGGCTGGCGAACTATTCCGTGTCAGCACCTTGGATTTAAACAACCTTCCCCGCACCGACGCCGGCCATGTAGATACGTCGCAGGATTTCTTCGGTGGCGATGCCTATCTAACGGTGTCGGGCCAACTGGCGGTGGAGTCCTACTGCCTTTCGATGAATAAGGTCTACACCTTTGGCCCCACATTCCGCGCAGAGAACTCCAATACATCACGTCACTTGGCAGAATTTTGGATGGTAGAGCCTGAAGTGGCTTTCGCCGATCTCGCAGATAACTCAGCACTGGCGGAGCGCTTACTTAAATCCGTGACATCGCGGGTGCTAAATGACTGCGAGACCGATCTTGGCTTTTTCCAAGAGCGCATCGACAAGACCGTGCTCGAGCGACTGAGCAACATCGTCGACAACCCTTTTGTGCGGGTTACCTACACCGACGCAATCGATATTTTGTTGAAGTCGGGAAAGAAATTCGACTTCCCTGTTGAATGGGGTATCGACATGGCGTCTGAGCACGAGCGCTTCTTGGCGGAGGAGCATTTTAAAGCACCCGTGGTCGTCACCGATTACCCCCGCGACATTAAAGCCTTCTACATGCGCCTCAATGATGACGAACGAACGGTCGCTGCGATGGATGTTCTTGCACCCGGCATCGGAGAAATCATCGGTGGCAGTCAGCGTGAAGAGCGCCTCGACGTCCTCGACGCGCGAATGGATATCGACCTAAAAGAGACCTTGTGGTGGTATCGCGATTTGCGTCGCTACGGCACAGTACCCCATGCAGGCTTTGGTCTGGGTTTTGAACGACTCGTGGCCTACATCACGGGCATGGAAAACGTGAGAGATGTCATCCCATTTCCAAGAACCCCGGGCAACGCTGATTTCTGATCGAGACAAGATCACCTCAAAATGGCATTAACGGCGGCTTTTCAACGTCACAAAGGATAGTCATGTCACAGCATAAAAATGTCGCACTTCTGCTCACCGGCAATGAGCTGATGAGCGGAGACACGGTTGACAGTAACTCCTCGCGAATTGCCTTGGCGCTGGGGGAGCGGCAAATTGCAGTCAGCAAAAAAATCACGGTAGGTGATGACCCCGGGCTGCTTCGTGCAAGCCTGCGCGAGTTGTGCCAAGAGGCAAATGTTGTGGTTATCAATGGCGGGCTTGGTCCTACCGAGGACGATTTGACGGCGGAGGTGGTGGCAGAGGTTGCCGGAGAGCCACTTGCTGATCACCCGCAGGCGATAGCGCATCTTGAAGAGTGGTGTGAAAAGCGCGGACTCGAGCTTAACGCCAGTAATTTAAAGCAAGCCTACTTGCCAGAATCGGCAGATCTTGTGGACAACCCGATTGGCAGCGCAGTTGGATTTGCCTTGGAGATTGAGGGCTGTCTGGTCATTACGACACCGGGCGTGCCTGTGGAACTGACGGCGATGCTTCCTGAAATTTGCGAGCGCATTGGCGCTCGTGTGGGGTCTGGTACAACCTATATCCGCCGCCTACAGACCTTTGGAATCGGCGAATCGACGATTCAAGAGTTAGTTAACGCGCGCAGTAATGACTGGCCAGAGGGTGTCGTGCTTGGCTTCCGCTCGGGTCTACCGCAGCTAGAATTAAAACTGCAAGTCTACGACGCAGCCCTGCTGCAACAGCGTGACCAAGCTGAGCAACTGCTCGCTGAACTCATTGGCGATCACATCATTGGGGAGAACAGTGACCGACTGGCGATGGCGCTTCAGCGCGCGTTACTTGCACGGGGTATGACTGTTACAACCGCTGAATCGTGTACGGGGGGTCTAATCGCCTCATTAGTGACAAAAGAGGCCGGTTCCTCACAAGTCTTTGGCGCAGGTTTTATTACCTACTCCAATACATCGAAACATGTCGTGCTGGGGGTACCAAAAGCGGAGCTAGATGATCACGGTGCTGTCAGTGAGCCTGTAGTGCGTGCCATGCTGCGAGGTGCACTGAGTAAGGCCAGTGCAGATATCGGCATCGCGGTATCCGGTGTTGCTGGCCCCGGCGGCGGCAGTGAAGACAAACCAGTCGGCACGGTCTGGCTCGCCTGGGGAACAGAGAATCAAAACCACGCGATTCGACTACAAATTCCAGGATCTCGGGAACGATTCCAGATTCTCGTCGCGGCAATTGGCCTCGACCTTATGCGTCGTCAAATTTTAGATCTGCCTCCCATTCCACATTACATAGAGCGCTTTGTTTATCGCCGAGCCTGACATTCCGGCACGACGCATCGCACGACTAAAGCAACGCAAAGCGCGACCATCCGCGACCATCAAGGCCATCAAGGCCATCAAGGCCAGTTGCGAAAGGGCTACCGTGCTCCGAAAGCTTCATGCCCAGCGCCACCGCCTCGGTTATCGCGGTCGGCTTGGGTTGAACAATTGTGGTTCCAGTAGAGCAGATCTGCGCCGCAAGGCGATACTCAAGGCTGTAAACGCTTCAGTGTCCATTTCGCTGAGTAACGATCAGAATCGTTCAACGTGTAGACGAATCGATCGTGCAATCGATCGCTACCACCTTGCCAAAACTCGATCCGAGTCGGACTCAGCCTGTAACCACCCCAATGCGGTGGCCGAGGCACGTCGGCGCCATCAAAGCGCAACACAGTGTCGCCAAACTGCTGTTCAAGGGCTGCTCGACTGTCGATCGACTGACTTTGCTTAGATGCCCACGCCGCAATCTGACTCGCGCGCGGCCGCGCCGCAAAATACTGGTCTGACTCCTCTGGGGAGACCTTTTCAACGACACCGGAAATACTCACCTGACGGTCGAGTTCATTCCAGGGAAACAACATCGAAGCTTGATGGCACTGGGAGAGCGCTGAGGCCTTGTCGCTGTTGTAGTTGGTGTAAAAAACAAAACCTCGATCATCAATCCCCTTTAACAATACGAAACGCTGCCGCACCGTATCGTCCGGCTGAACTGTAGCGACAACGCAGCCCGTCGGATCGGCCAGTCCCGCGTCTGCAGCTTCAGCCTGCCATTGCTCAAACAGCGACATGGGCTGATCGGGCAAATTAGCGCGTTGGAGTCCGCCCTGTGTGTATTGCCTGCGAAAGTCTTTGAGTTCCATACCCCCTCCTGAGACAGTCATCATAATCGATATTGGCGAGTGGTTGCGCCGTGCTTGCTCTTAACACTGCGCTACCTTTACACGATACCCGTACACAATACCCGTACACGATACCCGCAGTTACACGGCACCCGCGGTCGATTCTTCCCTGGGCAACAAGACCACAACTCAGCGGCAATCATGTATAGCCCATATTTGACCGGCAGAATATTTAGGATCGTTTTGCCCTGATTTCTGAACCACCGACCCTCCGGCCCGGTATTGAATATTTCGGGCAAGTCTCTGCTCTATGTTGAACACCCTATGGTAGTCTCGCGCACCAAACAAATACCCTCACTCGTAACTCGGAAAAGTCTCAATGCGTTTCACCCATTATTTTCTCGCTCTCCTAACCACTGTTTGTCCGCTTCAAGGCTGGACCCAAGGCGAAGGCCAAGGGGGCCCACTCATCGACTACGGAACGCGTTTCATCCCTGAAATCGCCTCTCGCGGCATGGTCGCTGGGCCAGAAAAGCTCGCCTCAGAAGTCGGTTTGGATATGCTCAAAAAAGGAGGCAACGCAATTGACGCCGCTGTGGCTACCGGTTTTGCATTGGCCGTGACACTTCCACGCGCGGGTAATATTGCGGGCGGTGGTTTCATGTTGGTTCATCTCGCGGACTCAAATGAGCAAGTGTTTATCGATTACCGGGAAGTAGCGCCCGCGGGCGCGTTGAGAAACATGTTCCTCAATGAAGACGGTACAGTGAACAAGCGCAAGGCCTACAACAGCGTGAGTGCAGCCGGTATCCCCGGTACGGTCGCCGGCCTCATCCACGCACTCGAGCAATACGGTACGCTCGATCTAAAGACCGTAATTCAGCCCGCCATCGACCTTGCGGAACACGGCTTTGAAGTCCCGGCGGCGCTTCATTTGAACCTGCGCTCTGCAGCAAAACGGCTGGCCCGAAACGACGAGGCAAATCGTGTCTATCTTGGTGGTACGGGAATCGCCCCGGCCATCGGTAGTGTGTTCAAACAGCCTGACCTCGCAGCGACGCTCAAGCGGGTGCGAGATGAGGGTTTTGACGGTTTTTACAAGGGCAAATCCGCAGAACTCATTGCCGCGGAAATGCAGCGCGGTGGCGGCGTTATGAATGTTGATGATCTCGCCAGCTACCGTGCGATTGAGCGCGAGCCAGTTCGGTCGTCATTCAGGGGATACGACATCGTCAGTGCTCCCCCACCCTCATCAGGAGGGGTACATGTCTCGCAAATCCTGAAATTACTAGAGCCCTACCCTATCGAGGAGATGGGGCATAACAGTGCCGATTACCTCCACCTACTCATCGAGTCGATGAAGTTGGCCTATGCGGATCGCAGTGAGTATCTAGGTGATCCCGATCGCACCAGGATCCCAGTAAAGACGCTTACGAGCGACGCTTACTTGCGTGAGCGTCGCGCACTCATCAAAGAGGACGTGGCTACGCCTTCTGAGGTTATCAAGCCCGGCGACGTCAGGGATCAAGAGAGCACAGAGACCACGCACTTCTCTGTCGTGGATCAGCTTGGCAACGTGGTCACGAACACCTACACCATCAATTTTAGCTTTGGCTCCGGCATTGTGGTGCCCGGCACTGGCATGCTGCTTAACAACGAGATGGATGACTTTGCTACGAAGCCGGGTTTCCCCAATGGCTATGGCCTGATTCAAGGCGAGGCAAACGCTGTTGCGACCGGAAGCCGACCGCTGTCATCAATGACGCCTACGATGGTCTTCAGGGATGGAAAGCCGTGGGTCGCCACAGGTAGCCCTGGAGGTTCTCGCATTATCACTGCGGTTGCACAAACATTACTCAACCTAATGGCGTTCGATATGACACTCGGAATGGCTACCTCCTCACCGAGAATCCATCACCAGTGGATGCCGGATATGGCCATGGTCGAGCCCGGCATATCTGCTGATACCGTCAACATCCTTGAGGCGAGCAAGCACAAGATTTTGCGATCAAACAGCACAATTGGTCGAGTAAACTCAGTGCAGATCGAAGATGGCTGGTTCTATGGCTACGCGGATCCGCGACGGCCCGGGGGCCACGTCGCGACTTGGTAGGTCAGCCCATCGATCGCACTTTCATGGTTTGGCGGCCGACGGCAACGAGGTCGCCATGCGAATCCCAAATCTCACAATCCTGCTCGGTCACACCGCGAAGCAACGTGTGTGAGCGTGCATGACACAAAAGTGGCCCAGGTGCTGGTACGCCTCTTAGCTGAACGGTCATCTCAACCGTTGGCACCCAGCCAACGTTAGGCACCAGTGTAAATGACGGTGGCGGCATCATGTCGCCGAACATCAGTAGATCGATCGGTTTAATGGCTGCGCCATCCTTATATTGCATGTATGCAATAAATTCACCGGTGCCCGTCGGCTCTTGCGTCTCAAAGAACTCACGCCCCTTAACGATGCGTGTATCGATTGTGTTATGAATCTCGAGCACATTGTGTGCGGGAACATCGATCTGATCGAAAGCCGGCACCTCTGGCATGGTCATGACGGTATTGGTTGGGCCTTTTAAGTTCGCCAGGTCGGTGTAGGCGGCATTGGCAATGACCTTCAAACTTCCCTCTTGGTATAGTCGCGCCGCCGCAAACTGAGTGCCCTTACCCACTCGGAGAATCTCGACCTGAATCTCAGCATCACCTAGCGTAGTGGGCTCCAGATAGAACGCATTAATCGACAGTGGATCTGCATTGCTCAACGACTGAGCGATGGCGCGCCCTACCAACGCAAGGACGTATCCCCCGTTAGGAACACGACCGATCCGCCATCCCTTTCGCAAGTGCGCTTTCCACCGGTTATCACCGATCTGCTCTAGTGATGTGTCGTCTGCAAACTTACCCATGGGTCTCCCTTTTCTGCCAAGCACACGCTTCATTGTCCAGATCACGCCCAGACCCTCGCTGGCGCCGAAGTGTACATGGCTCCAAACAAGACGAAGAGATTTAGACGGAAAGATCTCTATACTGGACTGCACAAAAGAAGGACTGACTCGTGAAAACGCTTTCGATAAGTCTCGTAATAACAATCGCACTCGCAGCTACTGGCGCTTCCGCGACATGGGCCACCACGGCTGTGTACGGTGCTTATGACCCGAGGCAGCAAGAGGCGCTGTGGAATACAGCGATCGAACTCCAAGCTCAGGGAAATCACGAGGAAGCCATCCCTGTTCTGAAACGGGCCACACATATCAGCCGAATTAGTGATGGACTTAATGCAGCGAGCCAAATCCCCTACATTAGAGCCGAAATTCGAAGTTACCGAGCTCTTAATCAATTAGCGTTGGCCGACCAGCGAAATGCCTATTTGTCGCGCATTGAAAAAGAAGTATTGCCATCGGGAACGGAGAAGATTGATGCCCTATTACGGCAAGCCGAGTGGCACCAGCATGCGCTGCTTGAGGAAATTGACGAGGAAGAAGAGCGTCAAGCGCGGGTCGGTAAGATGTGGAATTTCTATCGAAGAGCGTTGAATGAGTCCATTGCGACGTTTGGTGATAGTTCAGAAGACCTATTACCCGCACTTCATGGAATGGTTCGAGCACAATACCTGCTCGCGGGGCACCAGGGCGTCGGCGCGGCAATGCCCGGCAATATGCGCAGAGAGCGCACCGCAGCTAGCCAATCAAAAAGCTCATTCAAACGCGGCATTTCGCTGTTCATTGCGATGCAACAACTCAACCGAGATCGCTTAGAAGCAAGTCGGGAAGTCCAAGCAGAGGACCTCATACGAATGGGCGACTGGGCGTGGTGGACCGGCAATCGCAACTACGCATTGGCGTTTTATGGCGATGCCTTAAAGTTGGCGGATGGTGAGCTTCTGGATCGAGGTGCCGAGGCAAATGTCTCTGCCGAGGAGGCAGCGAACGGCACGGCGGGGCTAGTAAACGGAGAGCAGGTCGAGGAACAGCCAATGGAGGCCACAGACGCAGCCATTGCCCCCGTCACCGGCGAAAAAACCGAGACTGGACCCACGAATGAGTCCGCAAGCCCAATTGCTGAGAGTGCTGAGAGTGCTGAGAGTGCTGAGAGTGCTGGAGATGACGGCGCACGAATAACCAACGGCAATAACGAGCGTGGGGAGACTTTCGACGCTAGACCTGATCACCCAAACGCTGAGAAAGCGGTTGCAAATACAACTCATCGCGAACAAAACACGGCTGTAGAATCGATATCGGCGGACACATCGGACGCAGACGCCCGCGCTGACGAGGAGGAAGTAGTCCAAACGGAGAAGTTTCCAACATTCCGTATATTGGAAGAGCCTGTCCCCTTGCCTGCCATCAAGGGGCTTGATCCGGTCTTCGCGCTCAAATCAGAGCCTGCGACCGAGGCAGACTTGATTGTTACTTTTACCGTTAACGCTAACGGGAAAATTGATAATCTAGAAAAAATACAGGTGCCGATGTCAACGGGTAAAAACAGCCCAGACACCGTGCTCAGACGGATGCGCCGCCTGCGATTTAGGCCTGTCTTTGATGGCGGCGTCCCCGTGGACAGTGACACTATTACATGGGTTCTCAGCTCTGAGCATTGGACGTCACCGAGCGAAGAAAGCGAGGAGGTTTCGACATGACTAGGCAGAATACCGGATGGTTCGCTGCAGTACTCATGACACTGCCACTTATTGCCGGATGTCCTTCAGCTAGCACACCGACAACGCCATCAACACCGTCGATGCCCTCGGCATCGATGCCTTCACCCAGCAGCTCTGGATCGAGCGGATCGTCGGGCAGTAGCTCTTCCAGTAGCTCTTCCAATAGCTCTGCCAGCAGTTCGTCCAGTGGAGGGAGCGCTAACTCAAGCGGATCCTCCGGCGGTGCTAGTAGCAGCTCCGGTGGCTCATCAGGAAGCAACTCAGGCAGTGGAATACCAAGCGGTGGCGGCGCAGCATCAGGTGGCGGTATGCCCGGTTCGTCCATGCCCGGAAGCGGAAGCGAGGGCGGGCAAACAAAGAGCACCGGTGGCGGCTCAAATTCCAGCACATCCGGCGGTGATCCGGGCTTTGGCGATGCCGCGGGCGGCGACTTATCGCTACCCAGCCTAGTAGACGAAGTCCCCACCTATAGCAGTACCTCAGCAAGCAGCGGTCAAGCGGGTGGCAGTTCAAGTGATGGGAGTTCAGGCGCGCAATCCTCTCAAGGAGGTGATTCTCAGGGTGGTCAAAGCGGCGGCGACGGCGGGGCACCGGCTGGTGGCACCGTGGCCTCGGGAAACGATGGAACGGGAACGCGCGCTCATGGCGGTCTTGAACCCGACTGGGGAAATGAACCGATGACGACTGCGGAACGCGTGGCAGTTCTGGATCGTCAACTTGAGGCGAGTACCGGGGTATTCGACGCCATTATTCGTGAAGAGCAGCGTCAACAGCGCAGCAGTCGCCGAGAACAAAGTAGCCAGACCCAAAGTAGTAGCGACTCAGGAACTGCGGCTTCATCGAGTGGTCGAAATCCCTATGAGGCATCTGACGAGGGTGGTTACGGCTCTGTCGGTGGCGGTATCGGCGGTATCTCGGGCGGAGCGCCAGAAAATCCAGTCGTTTTTGACGCGCCCGACGATATTCCATCTGGAAACGACGATGACATTGTTGCGCGACAACTGCGTGAAGCCGCGATGCGGGAGGCTGACCCCGAGGTAAGAGAAGCGCTTTGGAACGAATACCGAAAATACAAAGGGATAGAGATACCTGAAGAATGATTCATCGTTGGATAACGCTAGTAGCGCTAATCGGAGGCCTTTCTGCCTGTGTCACAGAAACGGTAAAAACCACAGCCGTACCGACGCTGGCAACCTATGAGACTGCGCTTGCTAACGACGAAATTCTCGATATTGCCGTTGCGGTTTTCGATCCTGGCATCGCCGAAGCGGATGTCGATGAAAATATTTACCCGGAAATACGTCGGGCCGAAGCCACGTTCATTGCGCGTGAGCTTGCCCTTGTGCTCGACGATCAAGGCGTTTGGGGTGCGAGTCGCGTTGTTCCATCCGCCGATTACATCAGCGACCTCGTTGTATCAGGCACCATCGAGCAGTCGGACGGTGAATCACTTGTTTTAGATATCGAAGCACGGGATGCACGTGGTCGTGTATGGCTGGCCAAAGAATACTCAGGCTCAACGAGCCGATACGCCTACCAGCAAACGCAGCGCGTAAAGCGCGATCCGTTTCTTGGTGTCTACCGAAGAATAGCGAATGACCTGATTCTCGCCTTTAAGGCACTCTCACGAGAAGAACGCCTCGCCATTCGCAATGTTGCAAGACTCAAATTTGCTCAGAGCTTTGCTCCTGAAGCCTTTGCCAACTATCTAGAAACCGATGAGTCGGATATCACTCGTGCCATTCGCCTGCCCGCGGAGAGCGACCCGATGATGTCGCGGATAACGGCTATCCAGCAGCGTAACCACGTCTTCGTCGATACGCTTCAAGGCCACTACGACAACTTTTCAGGCAGTATGGACGCACCCTACAACGAATGGCGCCGTCTCTCTTACGAGGAGACAGTCGCCTTGCGTGAACTTGAGCAAGAATCTAGAACCCAGCTAATTGCTGGCGGTCTCTCACTTTTAGCCGGCGTGGCTGCAGCGACCTCAGATAACCGTGACACAAGAACTGCCGGTGCGGTGGGTATATATGCCGGAGGAAGTCTGATCAAAAGTGGCTTAGAGCGTCGCGCCGAGGCAAAAATCCACTCGTTGGCACTCGAGGAATTGGGGCAATCACTGGAAGCTGAGATAACACCGCAAGTGATCGAGCTGGAGGATCGAACGGTTCAACTTTCAGGTAGCATAGAAGATCAATACAGCCAATGGCGAGAGATTCTGAGTGATATTTACGCGGCCGAGATCGCCGACCTACCCGCGTCTCTCGATCAACCGTCGTCCTAGTAAGGGATAGTAAGCGTATGCCTTCAGATAGCGACGATCGGTTGCGCGCCGCAAGCTTTGACCCGAGGCCAAGCACAACACCAAATGCCGAGGCGACCGAAAAGCCCCGTCAGCGGGGTGTTTGGATCGCGGGCGCTATTGGTTTTTTATTACTAGGGTTCGTGGTTTTTATCCTGCCATCGCTGACACCTGAACCAAAACTAGTATCTCGCGTGGAGAATTCAGGAACAGCGAACACGGAATCGCTCAGCCAAGGCGTAAACGATGCCTCTCGCGAGGGCAGTGAACGCAGCCCTTTCGCTGAAGCGCAATTGGCCAAAGCGCGACGCGACGCGCAAGAGGCCCTGCAAAATCTGTTGGAAACCCAAGCTCGGCTTGAAGCAAGATCAGTCAGCACATGGGCAGAGACTGCGTTTGCCGAAGCCACTGAGGTTGCTGTCGAGGGCGACATCTTCTATCGGGAACAAAACTTCGCAGAGGCCGAGACAAAGTACCGCGCGGCGCAAACAGCACTCGATGGAATCGAGGCGAGACTCCCAGCGGAGATCTCCGCGAGGCTTGAGATGCTACTTACCGCCATTGAAGCAAGTCACGCCGAAAACGCGGCAGCTCTGAGTCAGACCTTATCGCAAATGGCACCGGATAACGCTGACGTCATCGAAGCTATAGAGCGAGTTCCTACCATCCCCGAGGTTGCGACGCTGATTCAAACGGCAAGCGACCTATTCAAGCAGCGAAGTTTTGAAGACGCACTCAAGCAACTCGAGGCGGCGAGCGTATTGGACCCCGCGCACCAACGTTTAAAAGTACTCGTCAGAGATTATCGTAACGCACTGACTGACGACCGCTTTCAAAAGGCGATGACACGCGGCTTTGAAGCGCTGGAGGCAGATGATTTTGCTGCGGCGAAGAACGCTTTTAATTCGGCAGCAGCCCTAAAGCCTAACGATACGTCTCCCAGAGTTGCACTCGATCAAGCCGAGGAAGCAGAAATATTGAGCGCCCTCAATCGCTATGTCAGTAACGCTGAGCAACAAGCGGCCAGTGAAAACTGGGAAGCCGCTGCGACCTCATACCGAGCTGCGCTAGCACTCGATCCAAATTTAGTACAAGCGGCAGAGGGGCTGGCCAGAGCAGAGCCGATGGCGGATCTTTTTT
Organism: Luminiphilus sp.; assembly: GCA_965660865.1. GTDB lineage: Bacteria > Pseudomonadota > Gammaproteobacteria > Pseudomonadales > Halieaceae > Luminiphilus. Next base: position 6,602 of record CBFIBL010000061.1, on the reverse strand, counting down.
CGCGACTCACCACCATTGTTGACAAGCCAGCGAGGCTTGTAGACCCCGTTATCTTGCGCGATGCACAGACGACCATCGAAGACGCGAGAGGTGAATTAAACGACACACCGGGTGCTAAGAGTGCCATGCCGAAACTCGATGCGCTGTGGGCTAAGGCGCTTGAGGTCGTTGACAATGCGAGCACGCCTTTGCCGGTCACAATCGTTTCGGATGGTGCAACAGAAATCACTATCAAACGTGTCGCACGTCTGGGGACACTAACGTCGCGAACTGTCTCACTCAGGCCTGGCCAATACCAGCTACTCGGGAGTCGAGTGGGCTTTCGCGATGTTTTAATGACCTTGAACGTGGGTGTTGATAGGGCGAACACTATCGAGATCCGTTGCACGGAGGCCATTGGCAGGTAATGTCTGAACAGAAACAAACGCCAAAGACGCTTGCAGCCGCTGAATTTGAACCACGCCGAGAGGTTGTGCCAGAAAAGACAAAGAAGCTACCTGCTCGCACTCTCGCTTTGGGTTTGGGTGCTTTTATCTTGGCCTACGCCCTTTTCTTTCTGTTCACAGCACGCTCTGTCACGGTAACCGCTGACACCGAGACTCCCATTGATATCAGTATCGGCGGCCTGACCCTTCCCTTCGGTGAGAGATTATTGATTAGACCCGGGAGCTACGCGCTCGAGGTCACCGCCGATGGCTATTACCCTTTCGAGGGAACACTAGACGTCGACGCGTCTGACGTACAAAACCGCGTCGTGAATCTCACGCCGTTGCCGGGAACATTAGTGATCGAGACTGAGCCCTCTGGCGCGAAGGTTCTCATTGACGGCGCTGAGGTTGGTTCCACGCCGCTAACGCTTGCGGATATCCCGGCCGGTGATGTAGCACTTACTCTGACAGCTGAGCGTTACCTCGTTTTCGAAGATGCAGTAACTGTCGAGGGGCGGGGTATTACGCAGCGCTACGCCGCGGATTTAATTCCAGGCTGGGCGCGCATCGCTGTGGAAGTCGTACCTAACAGCGCAGAGTTTCGTTTAGACGGCGAAACCCTTGAAAAGACAAACGGCATTTTGGAGGTGATGGCCGGAAACCGGAGTTTGACCTTGAGCGCGGTAGGTTACGTCAGCCAAACGATCGCCGTTGACGCCATTGCCAATACGGACCTCGACCTAGGCACGGTCGAACTTGCTGCAGCTGAAGGTATTTTGCGTTTAACGTCACAACCCAGCGGCGCGTCGGTGACGCGTGACGGTCAGTTCGTAGGAACGACACCGGTTGATGTCACTATGTCACCCAGCGTCAATCACCAGATCGTTTTGCGCCGCGCCGGCTACCAACCGAGTCAGTTTCAAGCCGCACTCGAGAAAGGCAGTACCGAGCAGAGAGCCGTCACGCTCAAACCTACATTGGGAGACGTCAACATACAGATCTCCCCTGCTAACGCGAGAATTGCGGTAAACGGTATTGATCAAGGCGCAGGTAGTGCCACGCTCTCATTGCCCAGTGTTGAGCAGACGATTGTGGTCAGTGCGGCGGGCTACGCAAGTGTTGAACGCAAGGTGACACCGCGCGTAGGTTTGGCGCAGCGACTAAAAATTGATTTATTGACCGAGGAAGAGGCACGAAAGGCTGCCATTAAACCGAAACTACTTACCTCACTGGGCCAGACACTACTGCTGATTGACCCGCTCGTTGAATCGGTCAATGAATTCACGATGGGAGCGCCGCGGCGTGATGCGGGACGTGGGGCAAACGAGGTTGAGCGTCCGGTGCGTCTTACCCGTGCGTTTTACATGGCAACTACGGAAGTCACCAATGCGCAATTTAGACAGTTCACTAGTGATCACGACTCCGGACAGGCCGGCGGGAAAAGCTTGAACCGAGAACACCAGCCGGCGGTGGATCTTTCGTGGCAACAAGCGGCCAGTTTCTGTAATTGGCTAAGCGCACGCGAGGGGCTCGAGCCGTTCTACAAAGAACGCGATGGCATCATCGTCGGTTTTGACACAGCGAGTACTGGGTACCGCCTTCCGAGCGAAGCCGAGTGGGCCTTTGCGAGTCGCATACAAGGTGAGACGATCAGGCGCTTCGCCTGGGGCGATGCATGGCCCCCCAAGGACAACAGCGCGAACCTCGCCGATGGCTCATCGGCAATCGTCACAGGGCGAATTCTCAATGGCTATTCTGACGGCGTGATTGTCAGTGCCGAGGTAGGTAAATTCCCAGCCAACCCAAGAGGTCTCTATGATCTTGGTGGTAATGTCTCTGAGTGGGTGAATGATGTTTACCGAATTCCCGTTCCGGGAGAGACCATTGAAGAGAACCCGCTGGGTGACGAGCAAGGTGATAACTTTACTATTCGGGGTGCGAGCTGGAGCCTCAGTAGGCTAAGAGAACTCCGGCTAACGTATCGAGATTATGGCGAGCGCGGCAGAGATGACGTTGGCTTTAGGGTGGCAAGGTATGCGGAATAGACGATTACTACTAACCACGGCGCTGTTAGCCACCGCAAGCCTCGTCCACGCGCAGGAACAGCCATCCGACAACGAAGGGCTCAATAACAACCAACTCTCCGAATCTCCGACCAGTACATCCGAGAGCAATGGTGAAGATTTGGGCGATATCAACAACACTCAGCAGAACGCCGCAAGCGCTCCCGGTGCAGCGGCAGTCGGAGTGAGGGTCAACGAGGGCGCATCACCTTCGCCATTCGACGGCTCTGAAAATAACGGCGCCTCAGACGTAAATAATGCATTAGAGGCGAACGAACCCTCGATTGCAGCCGATGATTATCGCGCCACGGAACGCATCTCCGAAGACCGTTCCGTATCCTTTCCGGTCGACATTTGAGAATGACTACTATGAATAAATCGAGACTGCCCTCCGAATTTGCGTTTCAAGTACTAGCTTTATTGGCGGCGGTTATTGTCGTTCACGCCTTTTACGTCGGACTCATAAGACCTGCAGCTGATGCGCAGCTCGCTGCACAGGCTGCCTTGCAAGCATCTGGCGAAGCCTTCGTGCCCGAGCGCTCGCTTTACGTCGTTATCCGAGACTTTGAGCAGGAGGCGTGTTTCATTCTCATGATATGGGCGCTCGCAATCATGAGCTTAAAGGCCTGGGCGACCCGGCAAGAAACCGCCATGCTCGATCGTAACCTTATCCAAGTTACTGAGGGTACAACGCTGCTGCCTCAGGATGCGCGCAACTACTCACGCGCGCTCGAGGCGCTGCCAGACGCCGAGCAAGATCTTCTCTTGCCGAGAACATTACTCAACGCGCTGAGTCGTTTCTCGACGACCGCGAGCATCCCAGCCGTATCCGAAGCCGTGCGCGAACAATGCGATATTGAGGCCGATAAACTCGATTCCGAATTGTCGATGGTGCGCTACATCAGCTGGGCAATTCCATCAATCGGCTTCATCGGCACGGTCCGAGGTATTGGTGATGCCTTAGGTCAGGCCTACAAAGCCGTAGAAGGCGATATCTCCGGCGTGACCGTAAGCCTTGGGGTCGCGTTTAACAGCACCTTCGTCGCGCTTGTCCTTTCGATCACTATCATGTTTGCATTACACCAGCTCCAATTGTCACAGGAGCGGTTAGTTCTCAGGACGCAGCGATACGCCGATAAACAACTCATCCGACACTTGGCTGCGCCCAAATGAGTCGCTTTTTACTCGACATAACAGATTCGCAGCTTGCCTTGATGGCAGGTGATGCAATTATTCAATCACCGGGGGCAGCCCTGTCGGGGAGTGACCCTGTAAGTGGCCGCAACAACGAGACTGGGCTTACATTTGGGCAGGTCGTTTTTGAGACGCTCAAGCGTCGCCCACTCGAGACCAGAACCGATTTCTGGGCTCAGCTATCGACAGTGCCTCTCAATACTGAATTCGCAGGCGCACGACACAGCGCAGACCTTGTCTATGAACACCTAAAGTTCGTTTTTGCGGAGGCGGAGCGCGTATCCGGCACAATCAATGATCTTGTAATCATTGCGCCATCAAGTGTCAGTCAGGCGCAGCTTGAACTGCTGCTTGGGATTCTGAATGCACTCGATCGAACGCCGTCTGCTATTTTAGATCGAGCACTTTTGCATCAACATCTCATCGGTAAAGCAGGTCTGCATCTCGATCTACAGTGGCGACAGATGTTAGCTACTGAGGTTGCGGTCGAGAATGGCGAGCTTGTTGTTGGAAAATCATCGGCAATTCCCGGTAGTGGCTACCTAGATCTTCTTGAGCAATGCCTCGAGCACTGCGCGGACATGTGTGTGGAGCAAACCCGGTTCGATCCACGCCGCAGTGCAGACGCAGAACAGCTTCTTTTTAATGCCATCCCAGAGGCACTTGCGACACTGTCTCGACACGAAGAAGCAGCGCTGTCGGTGAACGGCTATGACTTTAAGGTCTCTCGCAGCGGCTTGGAGTTCGTCGGTAAGCGACTCATGGCCGCGGTGCAAGGCAACCCGGGTGCCGTTAGTGTTGATGGTCTGCTAGGGGGACTCCCGGGTGTTTCATTTGACAGCACAGCCTCTCAGACAACACTTTCTGAAGCCGCAGAACAAATTTTGAGGGTCCGAGCCCCTGATGCAGAGCTCTCCCGAATAAGCCATGCGCAAGTGAAACACTCATCGGTAATCGAGAGTCAAGGCGCAACAGTCGAGCCAGTCGAAACCGCTAGAGGGCCCATGGCGAAGGCGCGCTCCAATGACAGCGTTGTGGCCCCAACCGGTAACCTCACTGGACCAACGCATATCTTGATCGACGCACAGGCGTATTCGATCGCAACCCAAAGCGCTGAAGCTCAGGCGTTTGGTCTCGTTGTCGAGGGCGATAGGGTTCAAGTGGCCGAGACGTTCCGAGATCAGGTCAATGTCCTGTCCGTGGCGAGTAGCCATGAGCAACTGCAGACAGGCTGTCGCCTCTACCGTAACGATGGTACTGAGGGGCTCCTCATCCGCGTAGACGATTAGCGAATGGCACGGCGCAAGCGACAGACTAATACCTTCAACCTGAGTTTTCTGGACATCATGTCCTGCGGTTTTGGTGCTGTTGTCCTAGTCTTTCTGATTATCGATCACTCGATTGAAATTCAAATCCAGTCGGTAAACGCCGAAGTGCTCTCAGAAGTTGATTTACTCGAGGAAGACATCCGAGACGGTGAAGAGGGCTTAGTAAAACTGCGTAATGCCATCAGTAGCACTGACCTTGAGATCGTCGAAGCACAGGGTCGCGCTCGTGTGGTCACCGAAGAGCTCGATCGGCTCGAGGCGCTGATCGCCTCGCTTGAGGAGTCTGACGTCAGTGAAACCACCGACCTCGATGCCCTCAAAGCCGAGATCAACTCGCTCGAGGAGCGTATACAACAATTAAAAGAAGCGGCAGAGGCAGACGGTGGTGCCAGTGCGCGCGAATTCCAAGGCGAAGGAAATCGTCAATACCTCACCGGGCTCAAGCTTGGTGGTAACCGTATTGCCATCCTCTTGGATGTGTCGGCAAGTATGTTGGCGCCTGAGGTGGTCAACGTGATTCGTATTCGTAACCAATCCGAGGAAATTCAGCGCTCGGCACGAAAATGGATGCAGGCACTCGACGTCGTCGATTGGCTGACCGCACAGCTACCCACTGGGTCACGATATCAAATCATTTTATTCAATACCGAGGCACGCTTTGCCCTACCTGAGACGAAAGGCCGCTGGCTCGAGGTCGCTGACGGAGAACAAATTGAGCGCGTTATCGATGCCGTTCGAGAAACACTACCCAGTGGCGGCACCTCCCTGCATAACGCATTTACCTTTTTGCAAGAGCTAGACAGTAAGCCTGACAATATCTTCCTCATCACCGACGGACTGCCCACGCAAGGTAAGTCGGCGCCTCGCCGCAACACGGTGTCAGGCCCTGCGCGTCTGAAACACTACCGTGACGCCTTGAGGAATTTACCCAACAACGTGCCAGTGAATGTCGTGCTCTCTCCCATGGAGGGCGACCCGGCAGCTGCGTCAGAATTTTGGAAGCTGGCTCAGGAAACAGGTGGCAGCTTCATGGCGCCTGCGGAGGATTGGCCGTAATGCCGAAGCGACGACCGACACCTGAAATTTCCCTGTCCTTCCTCGACGTTATTTGTTGCGGGTTTGGTGCTGTCATCTTGCTGTTGATGATCACCAAAACCGTTGAACCACAGGTGCTCGAAGAATCGACGGTTATCGCCGAGGGTCGAGTAGCGGAACTCACCGAGCAGCTCTTCGAAATACGCGGAGAGACCACAGTGCTCAATCGAGATCTTGCAGCAAAGCAGGAACAGATTTCGGAGTTTGAAGAGCAGATAGCGATTTTGCAGGGCGCACTCGCGGCCTCAAAATCACGCTACGACTCCTTACAGACCACTAGAAATGCCAATAGCATTGTCGAAGCGCAGTTAGCCATAGCCCGACAAGAACTCAGTGAGGAGGAAGAGCGGCTCTTAGGTCGTGATGCTGAACGCAAAAATCAGTTGATCGGCGGTATTCCGGTCGACAGCGAGTACATCATTTTCATCATCGACACCTCGGGGTCCATGTTCTCCTACGCTTGGGAGCGCATGCTGCGGGAGATGGAAGCCACG
>CBFIBL010000060.1:0-13324 GCA_965660865.1 Luminiphilus sp. | reverse complement strand
GTCAACGATATCTCCCACGAGATAGAGTTGCTCAAACTCAATACGATCGAGAAATTGCAGTAACTGTTTTGCTTTACAGTATTTGCTGCCTAAGTGGACATCTGAGATCCATACAGACCGACAGGCCAAAACGTCGTTAGGTTTTATCTCCAACATGCACCCATTCCTTGCCTAGGTAACGCTTCTTTTTTTTCGGTTTTAGTTTTGTGAGATCGGCAATCACAAACGCGTCAATACAATCGCCGAAGTCAGGATCACAATTAAAGGCGGTAAATGTGACACCTGTGTGATCGGTGCATTGTGCGTAGTGTTTAAAGAGCGTGGGGACCTTGAGATCAAGGGCGGCGAGTGCGCCTTTAAGCGCCTTGAAGTCTTGCTCTTGATCTACACCGGGAAACTCTGACGAGAGCTTGGCCCGCATCGCGGATGAGATATGAAATGGATTCTTGGGCATGACACTTACGGGTATACCGTTGAAGTATCCTTTGTAGAAGAGGGCAATGCGTGCCGTTGCATCTGGCCCATATAAACGGGAAATCGAGGCTGGACCAAATACGTAGCGTATATGTGGATTTCTTTTCACATAGGCCCCAATACCGAGCCAAAGGTAATCGAGCGCATGACGGGTTTGATATTTCGGTTGAACAAAGCTTCGGCCCAATTCCAAACCCTGCGCGAAGTAGTCGTGCATCATCGGTCCGTACTCAAAAAGCGTACTCGAGTATAAGCCAGCGCTTCCGTGCGTTCGCATCAACTGCCTCGCGTCCCCCAGCCGGTAGGCACCCACAATTTCCAGATCCTCGTCATCCCAGAGCACGAGTTGCTGGTAGGTCTTGTCGAAGCCGTCGATATCTCGGGGTAGTCCAGTGCCCTCACCGACGAGCCGAAATGTGAGTTCGCGCAGTCTGCCTATTTCACGCATCACACAGGGCGACTCGTCGGCAGTGGTTATCAACATGCGCTTCCCGTCTGGCGTCACGCCTAACTCAGTGCTGTGTTTGAGCTCTTGTTTGAGGAGAACGCGCGACTCCGGGTGCGCCACTGTCTCAACAGATTTAAAAATGGGGTTTTTTCCCTTCGCAAGCCGGTAGACGTGCTTTTTGAACATGCGGGTTAATGTTTTTGCAGAAAAATCATTTGCCGCGTAAACATCGTAAGGGACAGGTAGACCAATACGTGCATCGATCGTGTTGTGGTTGTGCCTGAACATCTCGCGAATCAGCCAGGCAGTGGATAGGGGTTTTGCGAGAAAGCTAAGGCTGTAGAACAGAACTGAGTTTCGCCCTCCGACATAGACCGGGAGGATAGGAGCCTTAGTCGCCATTGCGAGTTTCACAAATCCAGTATTCCATACGCCGTCACGCACACCTTTCGGACCAAAACGAGATACCTCGCCCGCGGGAAAAATAATCAGGGCACCACCACCCTCAAGGTGTGTTTTGATGTCTAGCAAATGCTGTCGAGCCGTTGTACCTCCCATGTTATCCACCGGAAGTAATACGGGATGCAACTGCTCTACTTGCATTAATAAACGGTTGGCCACGACTTTTACGTCGGGCCTTATTTGGCGTATCAGGTGGAGTAGGGCGATGCCGTCTAACGAGCCTATTGGATGGTTGGCGGCAATGACCACTTGTCCCGTCGCAGGTATTCGTGAGCGTTCTGTCTCACGAATTCGCAAATGAAAATCAAAAAACTGAAGCGCTGCTTCAACGAATTCAAAACCTCTGGCTGTGGGGTGTTCGCGACCAAACTGATCGAAACGGCTTTGGAAAAATAAGAAGCTGAGAAACTTGCCCGCTATGCGCGCCGCATGGCGGTGTCGCGCGGTGGTGTTGGGAAAGTACTCCTGGAGTAGTGTTTGAAAGTTCAGCATCAGCTAGCCTCGTTTACATCTCACATTCTCGTTGTTGCTTCCTCCCGGTACAGCATGCGCAGGGGTGGCAATCCGCAATACTCTTATCGCCCATTAACCGCTCAATTTCATTGACAAAGAGAGGCGGCGCCGGTGCTCGCATCACATGGCATCAGGCCGCTCATTGACCGGTCAATGCCCGTATTAAAAACGTTGAATATGACAACTTTATTAGGGCACGCGACTGTTTCGGGAGAGCCTTTCATTCACTGCATGTTTACGCGTCACCCCCTTGGTTAATGACAACGGGCGCAGCTGCGCAAATGTTGGTATCCCCAGCCACCTGTCATTAATTTGTCATCCTGAGGCTTATAATCGCGCTGACTGTTACATTTTCTACTTGGGGTAGTGCTAGTGTCGGGAAATATCCAGCGTTTGTGTTTGGGCACGATTTTGAGCGGCTTGCTGATGATGGCGGCATGCACGTCTGATCCGGGCGAAGCTGCGTTTGAATCGATTGAGCAACGCATGTCCGATAAGCAGTTAGAGCGGTTAGTGCAAGAGGCCGAGTATGTGCTTTCCCAATACCCTGCGGAACCTGACCCGAGTCGTGACCTCAAATTGGCGCCCACGGATGTATTTGAAGGCGTACATGTTTCATATTGGCGAGACGGTAACAGGATTGGTCGTGGCTTTAGCGCGAATAGCAACGTGGTCCTAGCCGCGAGGGACGCGGCGTGGGTGGCTCTAAGGAACGTGAAAGACCCGCGGCGACTGCAGCCCCATGTCGTAGTGATGGACAACCCGCGGCCCACAAGCCTTACGCTCCTCAATGTCGGTATGGACGCCCTCGCAGTCAGATCCTCTGACGGTGCGCTGATCGGCACTTCAGTCATGCCACCTGCCATGGCGATTGAGCAGGGTCGAAGTAAGAAATCGGTCATTTCTCGTTTGAAAAGATGGGTCGACAACGAGTCTGAGATAGTGGCTTTGGACGCAATACATGTGACTCGGGATGGTTCTGGAGGTTTAACGAGACTGTCCTACGCAGCAGAGCGACACCGATCAAGCAATGTCGAGCTGGCAAAAATCCGCATGGTGGAGTGGCTCAGAGAAAATCAACAACGAAAGCCTTGGGGTTATCCAGTGAGTTTGCAGCCATGGAGTGGCGACGACTCCATTCGACCTGACCTTACATGGCAGCTGAAGCTGGCGCTTGCCGCCTCAGAATTGCGGCGGGATACCGCAGTGACTTATTTTCAGCATGAGACTGATGTAGTAGGTATAAAGCAAAGGGCGAGCGCCTCGCTTCACAAGGGAGTCGCATGCTTAAGCTGCGGTGGAGAAGATGCCTTACTGGATACAGCGATAGCGCTTCTCGTTTTTGCTCGCAGTGAACAGGTGGACTCTGAGTCTCTAGTAGGTCAGGCAATGGCGAAATTTGTGACTCAGAACATGACACCTGACATAGGCAGTTCGGAGAAAGATCTGGTGACGTTAGCGTATGCCTATGTAGCGCTGAGGGATTGGCGTGGCCTAACCGAGGTTGGTGGTGATTTGGGTGAGGATTTGATTGCAGCGCGTGAGGCGCTACATTCAGAGCTTGCTCAGCGCGCAAGTAGGACTCATGTCCAGGAGACGCCTTTTTGGGCAGAGGTGCTTTGGCTATCGCAAGATGATCAGTTGCTCAATTCAGTTTCTTACGCGGCGTTGAAAAATTTGCGGAGTAGCGTTGATCTAAGCGTAGTGGAGTCGCCAACGGCTATCCTGGCGGGACTTGCTGCGCGAGAGGGAGATCACTATTTTGACGAAGTGCTGCTGCGACAGTTCCTGTTTTCCGATACCTACTTATGCCCGCAACGATATCAATGCCTCGGGGGTGTTAAAGGGGATGTCGCGAACGGGGTTGTCTCAGCGAGAGCCTGGTGGTCAATGTTCTTGATGCTGACTTCGGCGCGCTCCGAGGTTTCGAAGTTGTCACGGAGATGAGTTCGTGACACCGATGACAATGCGTGCGTAACAAAAACGTCATATTTGTTTTTTCATGCTGTAACAAAAAGGCGGCACTCTGCAGGCCTAAACGAAGAGGTCGGATCGATATGTCATTTTTTGTTCGTGGGCTCGTCATGGCGTTGACGCTCGGGGTAGGTCTTGCGCAGGCAGAGCAGTTGCATGTTCAAGTATTTTATGATGACGCGCCGCTCCGGGGCGTAGAGGTTCGAGTCGACGGTGAGCGATTAGGGTCGACTGACTCTCTCGGGCTGCTGAGCGGTGACGTACAGGCCGGAGAGAGAACCGTTGAGTTAGTGGATGATCAGGTTTCACTGCCACTTGACATCGAAATGGTCGCAGGAGCTGAGGGTGAGTTGTCGGTGGCCTTTACATCGGTCGAAGGAGATGCTCCCGAGATTTCGTTTGCGACCTTCCGCGGAGAGGATGCGGGTAGTACTGGCGTTTTGGTTGGTCGCGTTACAGACGCGTCTGGTGCGCCGCTCACAACGGCTCGCGTTGCGGTAGACGGTGGCGCTGTAGTCGTTGATTCGGACGGTGTTTATTCATTAGACGTACCAAGAGGCGTCTATGATGTGCGTATTTCAGCCCCGGGTTACTCGACATCCACGATCGACTCGGTGAGGGTGCTGGCCGGGTCTGGTGTAGCGCTCTCAGTCGCACTCACTGCAGCTGCAGTAGAGGCTGCTGCGGAGTTGGAAGCACCTGATTTGGTCTTGGAAGAAGTGGTTGTAACGGGCGTTTTCAGGGTCGAGGACTCGGCAGACGACGTCAAGCGTTACGCGACCACCATTGTGAATGCGATCGATGTCGAGATGCTCGAGCGGTTTGGCGATGGTGATGTGGCCTCTGCGTTGCAGCGTGTGTCGGGTGTTTCGGTTCAGGATAACAAATACGCCACTGTAAGGGGCCTGGACGGCAGGTACATCTCCGCTACGCTTAATGGGCTGCTTTTACCATCCACGGATCCACAGCGCCGAGACGTGCAGCTGGACCTCTTCCCTACAAATATTCTGGGCGGCATAGAGATTACAAAGGCGTTTACCGCTGAGCAGTTGGCGACAACCTCTGGCGGGAGTATTCGAATAAAAACGAAGGGCTTGCCGGACGAATTCACATTCGAGGTTAGTGCCGGAGTTGGTGCTACGTCAGGCGTTACGGGCTCTGACGTGCTGTCCCACAAAGGATCGTCGACTGACTACCTTGGGTACGACAGTGGTCTCCGTGAGCTGCCGCCGTTCGTTTTGGAACAGACAGATGGCGGTCGCGATTTACTCGTGTGTGATCCTGGTATTTCTGAGGATATTTGCACCGACAGAATAGTGGCTGCAGGTGTCGCGGTGGCGATGGAAGACGACTACAACGTCAAGTCCTGGTCTGCTATTCCTGCGGCTAGTTTGGGTGTTTCGGTCGGCGACAGACAATCGCTCGAGAGTGGGGCAGAATGGGGCTACTACGTCGCCGCGAATTACGGCTATGGTAATGGCGATCGCGGTAATGCTGTGTTGTCTAACCCGATCGGCGACGAAGGTGGCTACCGGCGTACCAATGAGACTGTGAGTGCGAGTGTATATGCGGTCACGGGTATCGAGTGGGACGTTGCCGATGAGTTGTTATCGAAGACAACTGTGATCCGAAGTACTGATATCCAAACGAGGCAGGATCGGTTTACTGACAATGCCGAGGAGATCGACAGGTTTAAGACGATCCTCCAGTTTGTTGAGCGCCAGTTTGCCGCTCAATCCTTCTCGGGGCATCATGAGTTCGAGTTTGGTGGTGACGAGGTGCATAGGCTGGATTGGAACGCGGGCTACGCGCAGACTCGGCGCGATGAGCCCGACCGGCGGCAGTACACGTACTTTAACGAGTCTCTCTCGCTGTCCGCGTTTGAGCGTCGATGGTCGGAGCTGACCGAAGATACCATTGATTTTTCTCTTGATTATGTGGTCCCCGTCACCTGGTCGTCCTCAACTATGACTGAATTCAGCGCTGGTGGTTTGCTCAGTGAGAAGGAGCGTGATGTAGAATTGTACCGATTCAGCATCAGACCAGGGTCACGCTTCGACGACGTTGACGGTTTGACCTTGTCCAGTAGTGCGGATTTGGAAGCTGATGTTTTGAGTTACGGAAACTTCGCTATCGACGCGTTTCGTACTGCACCTACTACCACCTCGACCGACAGCTATACGTCGGATGAGAAGACGACTGCATACTACGTAAATACAGAAACCGAGGTCGGTGAGAGTCTCACTGTGCTACTTGGAGCACGATACGAGGAGTTTACGCAGGATCTTGCTTATCCGAACTCGCTGAACTCAACGAGTAAACTCACCACTGATGATTGGTATCCTTCGGCTAACGTTACGTATCGTATTGGTGAAGATTGGCAGGTGAGGTTGGCTTATAGCCAGACTGTCTCTTACCCTGGTCTCATTGAGCGTTCTGAGTCGCTCTCGTTTGACCCTCTTACTGACGACCCTATTTTCGGTAACCCAAATCTTATCGCTTCTACCATCGACAATTTTGACCTCCGCATTGAGTATTATTTGTCCCCGGAGGAAAGCATATCTTTAGCGGTATTTCGAAAGGAAATAGACAATCCAATTGAGAGGGCGCTTCCAGACGCCTCGGGGTCGGCAACGACGGGTATTACCTTTAGAAACCAGGTGTCTGCGGACCTCGAAGGCGTTGAGCTCGAGTTCGCGAAAGATATAGTCGATAACGGATCTTGGTATGGATTCCTAGCGGGTAATTTCTCCTACATCGATTCCTCTGTTGCTTTAGGCGCAGACTCATTGAGGCTCGAAGGCGTCGGTGCCGAGGGGCGTGCGCTTCAGGGGCAGTCAGAATATTTAGCTAACTTGCAGTTTGGCCTCGATCACTATCCCACTGAGCAGAAGTTCACATTACTCCTTAATTACTACGACGATCGCATTTTCAGAATTGCGCGCGGTGCGGCTGCCGGTCCCGAGATCGAGAGGGGTCGTTACCTACTGGATTTTACCTACGAGAAGCGCTTTGGTGATGCGATGTCGCTAGAGGTGGTTGTTAAGAATCTGCTCGATGATGAGGTGGAGTGGACACAGAATTCGAACGTCATTGAGTCGTTCCAGCTTGGAACTTCTTTCAATGTGAAACTAAATTACGAGTTCCTCTAGGCAGGGCCGTGATAGTCGTTGATTTTAACGAGACTTTTGACAATGGTTAAAGACAAGGAATCTACCATGAACAAAACAAACATCAGTGTTGCCCTGCTCTTGGCGACTGGTTTGGTTGCCGGATGCTCCGGTGATGATGGCGACGCAGTAGTCATCAATCAGACCGTTGAGGGAGATACGATCAATTCCAATAACACTACGGCACCGCAACCCGAGGTTGAGGAGCCGGAGGTTGCGCCTGCGGATTGTAGTGATGCCGATCCTAATCCGTCATTTGTGACAATTAACGCCAGTTGCGAGGCGACGGTTAGTGGTTTGATCGATCAAGATTATACCTTCGTAAACTCGGTGCAGTACCGCTTGGACGGTCCTGTACGAGTCGGTGCCGGAAACGTTGAAATCACGAGTCAAGCTGAGCTCACCGCGGTAGTGAATGCGGGGGTCACCCTTACGATTGAACCTGGTACCGACATTCGCGCCTTTGATGATGGGACGCTGTACGTGACACGTGGCAGTAGGCTCATCGCGGAGGGCACTGAAGCCGCGCCGATTACGTTTAGCAGCCTCGACGCAGGCTATGATGGCATGGGCGAGTGGGGTGGCGTGATCATCGCTGGTTTTGCCCCTCAGTTTGGCCCGGGGGGAACCGGTGCCTGCTACACGGGCGATAACAACTGGTGTAACGTTGACGGTGAGGGTGGTGCTGAGGTCAGTTCTGTCTTTGGCGGTCGCTTACCTGCCGATGACAGCGGCATCATCAAATACGTGCGCATTGCTGAAGGCGGCAAGGTCGCGGGTCCTAACAACGAAATTAATGGTTTAACCCTTCAGGGCGTGGGTCACGGCACTGAGATTTCGTACGTGCAGGTTCATAACAACTTGGATGATGGTGTCGAGTGGTTCGGTGGAACCGCCAACCTTAAGTTCGCCGTACTGACGGGTAATGACGATGACGATATCGACTTTGATGAGGGATATCAGGGCAACATCCAGTACGCTATCGTGCAAAAGTCAAATAATCCGGCGCCTGTGGGGTCTAATGATCCTAGAGGTATTGAGGCAAACTCTTCAGATGACGAGTATGTGCCTGAGACGGAAGCTGTGCTGGCCAACGTCACCGTAATTGGTGGCGCTGTGAATAACAACGCCGATAGCGCTAAGGGCGCGCAGCCGGGCATGCGTTTGCGTGGTTCGTTGACAGCCGAGGTACACAATACGGCGGTTCAGAATTTCGATAAGGGCTGCATCCGTATTGATGATTCGGACAATGATTTGGACGCGGCTACACCAAAAATTCCATCGAACGTAGCGCTGCAGAATTCGTTGAACGATTGTGAAGGCGGCACTTATCAGAAGCGTGCGGCCGACACAGAAATAAATGTTCAGCAGCTGCCGCTATCGTTTTCGGCAACACTTGCGATTCAGGAGGATGAGGCTTCTCTCGCCGAGGCTGCAGTGATCAACGCCGTTGAGAATGGTTCTGGCTTCGTGTTTGACCAAACTGACTACGTTGGGGCGGTCGATCCCGATGCAGGTACAGGCTGGTGGGAAGGTTTCTCTTTGACTGGCACGGTACGTACAACTGCGGACGAGTTCGTTGCAGCGCCCTTTGTTGATTACGATGAGGCGACGAATACCGCTGTAATCTCCGGTGTTATTGATCGCGATTACACGTTATTCCCCGGTGTTAACTGGCAGTTGGACGGTCCCGTGCGAGTTGGACGCGGCAACGTCAACATTACGTCCGCTGAAGAGTATCAAGCTGTCCTAGATCAGGGAGTTACCTTGACGATACGTCCCGGCACTGAAATCCGAGCCTTCGACGATGGTACTCTTTATGTAACCCGCGGTTCGAAGCTCAATGCTGTAGGCACACCGGCAGCGCCTATTACGTTCTTACCCTTGGATGGAGATTACACTCAGTTAGGTCAGTGGGGTGGCGTAATTATTGCGGGCTTTGCGCCTCAGTATGGTCCCGGTAACACGGGCGTGTGTTACAACGCCGGCGAGACTTGGTGCAACGTGGACGGTGAGGGTGGCGCCGATGTCGCTTCCTTGTTCGGAGGAAGCGTCGAAGATGACGATAGCGGTTCCATCAAGTATGTTCGCATTGCGGGCGGCGGCAAGGTCGCGGGTCCCAACAATGAAATCAACGGCTTAACGCTCCAAGGCGTTGGTTGGGACACGGACATTTCCTACGTACAGGTTCACAATAACCTTGACGATGGCGTCGAGTGGTTCGGCGGTACCGTCAGCGCCACGCACCTAGTCCTGACTGGTAATGACGATGACGATATAGACTTCGACGAGGGATCTGTCATTAACGTTCAGTATGCCATCATCCAAAAGTCAAATAATGTTGCGCCAGTGGGATCAAATGACCCTCGCGGGGTAGAGGCGAATTCCTCAGATGATGAGTATGTCCCGCAAACCTTTGGTGTTCTCGCTAACCTGCACGTTGAAGGGGGCGCGGTCAACAATAATGCAGCGTCTAATAAGGGTCAGCAGCCTGGAATGCGGTTGCGCGGTTCTCTGACAGCAGAGGTGCACAACACGTTCGTGGCGGGATGGGACACAGGTTGTATCCGAATTGATGATTCGGACACCAACGGGGACGATACGGCCGACTCATTCTCTGACGTGACTCTGCAGGATACTCGAGGTAATTGCGGGGCTGACAACTTCTACGATAAGCGAGCAGCGGATGCGGAAGTTGGTGACGTTGGTGATGATTTGGATGCCACTATTACAGCGACTTATGCGATTTCCGGAACAGCGGCTGCCACATTGACCGCCCCGATTGCATCTGCGAATCCCGGAGCCGAGGGTGATGGATTCGTATTTGACCAGACAGACTTCGTTGGGGCAGTAGACCCTGATGCGACTGTCGGTTGGTGGGAAGGCTGGATCCTAGACGACACATTGAGAGCGGTCGACTAACCCGCATCTATGCACATCAAGGGCGGCTTCTAGCCGCCCTTTTTTTGTTCATATTTTAGGTCCTTCCAGATTGAATCTGTGATCCACTTCTGGGGAAGGTTCGTAACCATTACAACCTTATTTGGTTTCCAAGCCATCTTCCCCCAGATGGTTTTTTGATTCCCCGGTCATCCTTGACCGGGGTTTTTTTTGCCCCAAATTTGGTGAAGGAGACGTTTACAACCAAGATGGAGACTGGAATGCGTAGAATCATAGCGATCATCTTTGCGATGACACTGAGCGCTTGCGCCGGCGTCACTGTCGAGGAGTATCAGAACAGGGAGCCTGTTTTCTCTGCGGAATCTTTTTTCTCGGGATCTCTCACGGCCCACGGCGTGGTAAAAAATTATCGAGGTTATGCTAGCCGTTCCTTTGTAGCTGAGATTACCGCTTGTTGGCAGGACGGCGTTGGTACGCTTGATGAGCGTTTCGTCTTCGATGATGGCGAAAAGCAGACTCGTGTTTGGCGCCTAGCTCGATCAGCTGATGGGTCCTATGCAGCGACAGCGGGTGATGTGCGTGGCGAAGGTCGAGCATCGACATCGGGTAACTCGATGTTTCTCGATTACGTTTTAACCATTGAGCTTGAGGACGGATCGATCGATGTGGCAGTCGATGATCGGATGTATCTTGTCAGTGAGAACGTGCTGATCAACGAATCATCCTTGACTAAATTTGGACTGCCGGTTGGTGGTATTCTTCTCACCATCATTCGGCATCCAGAGGTATCGGTTGAGTGTCCAGTCGATTAATTTCCCAACTCCTAGGTTACGCGGGCCTGATCCCGTTTTTTGTGTTTTGCCTCGGTTTTAGCGCACTCGAGGACTGGCCCAGGTCACTTTCCATTCAGGGTTTTGTCATTTATTCGCTGGCTATTTTTGCCTTTTTAGCCGGCGCCCTATGGGGACAGGTTCAAGCGATTGAGGCAGACGGTGCTATCAGTACGCTGATTGTAAGTAATGGCCTCGTGCTTTTTGGTGTTGCGGCAATTTTGACCGCGCAGGCGATGATGGCTTCGATTTTCCTCATGCTCGGGTACATTGCTTTACTGTGGTATGAAACACGCGTCTCATCGCTCGAGCGGTGGTACCGGCTGTTGCGTCGTCGACTCACCCTCGGGGTTGTTTTTGCGCATATGATTTTTGTCGTATTGCACATCACAGGGGCATAAAACTGGCCCTTAGTAACTGTTAATTGTCAGCCTTTATGCGACTATGTCGCATCATGAAAGAGCTGCCTGAAAACCCGACGATTCTTGCGCTGGATACATCGACGAACCTATGTTCAATCGCTGTTATATCGGGTGATAACGTCATCGAAGTACAACGGGACCTTCCCAAGGCGCATAACCAGCACATCCTCACCATGATTGAGGAAACTCTCGGTGGTAGGAGCTTGGATACGGTCGATTTGATCGCTTGTGGTGTAGGTCCAGGGTCGTTTACTGGCATACGCGTAGCGGTCGGCGTTGCGCAAGGCTTAGGTTGGTCCTTAGAGATTCCGGTACTGCCAGTTTGTTCATTGGCTTCACAGGCCCAATCAGTACCGCATCCAGTTGGATCATACGTGTTGAGTGTTCTGGACGCTAAAATAGGACAGGTTTATTGGGCCTGGTTTGAGATGACAGCGACGGGTCTAATCGAACTGCAAGGTCCCTCGGTGTCGCTGCCGTCAGAGGTAACAGGACCCGGCGGAGAGCCGATTCAAGAAATCGAGTTCGCTGTGACTGTGTTGGGTGATGGTAGTGATCTCTTACTGAAAGCGCATCAAAACCTACGGGCGGCTAACGTCGTTGCTGACGCACGACCAAGGCCTTCGCAGATTGGCCTGGCGCTAATCGACAACGTTGATACATCGCAGTTGTTAGAGGCCTTTCAGTTAGAACCTCGGTATGTACAAAAAGAAATTGGCTGGAAGAAGCTTTCAGAGCAAGGAAAGCAGTCCTAATGGATATGCTACAGATCATCGTTCTTGCTCTGATCCAGGGGCTCACAGAGTTCCTACCCATATCAAGCTCCGCGCACCTGCTTTTGCCGTCTAAGGTATTGGGATGGTCCGACCAGGGGTTGGCGTTCGATATTGCGGTGCACGCCGGTACGCTGTTGGCGGTTTTGATTTACTACCGAGACTCCCTGAGGGCGCTTGTCAGCGGAGCGCTGGGTGGGCATTCTCCGGTCCGCTCTGCGGGTGTCGAGAGAGTTGTCAGCCCTGAGAGTATTGAAAGTATTGAGAGTATTCAGAGTGCGGGGAACGGCGTTGCCCTTGACCACGCCGCAAATAACGCGTGGCAAGAAATCGGTTGCCTAGCAGTTGCGACGATACCCGTCTTACTGGTCGGAGCACTGCTATCGTCATTTATTGACAGTCACCTCCGAGGGGTGGAGACGGTTGCCTACGCCACACTTGGCTTCGGTTTGTTACTCGGCGTCGCATACCGCACTCGAGGCCCTGGCATCGATGAGCAGCCCATAACCCGCATTGATCATGCGCTGATTATCGGTTGCGCTCAGGTTTTGGCGTTGATTCCCGGAACATCGCGATCGGGTATCACAATCACTGCGGCGGCGTTTCTGGGTTATAACATTGCATCGTCGGCGCGATTCTCGTTCTTACTCTCCATCCCAGTAATTAGCGGTGCCCTGGTGCTGATGCTGCTAACCAACAGCGCACCTTTGCTGAGTGACGCGGCCTTCGAGATCGTAACGGCCATGCTGATCGCGGGTTTAAGCGCCTATGCAACGATTGCCTTCTTCGTGGCTCTGGTGCAACGCGTGGGCATGCTTCCCTTCGTTGTCTACCGTGTCTTGCTGGCGGGCGTCCTCCTGACCATTATTTAGGCTAGCGTAATGACTCGCTTGGCAATATTCACTGGACCGACCGCCGCTGTAGTGCTGGCGGAAACGCGCACTGGCTCTTACAATCGCGCCACACAAAATGACAATTTCGCGCGTTTGCTCAATGAACGCGGAGCAGTATCGGGGATAATCTAAATGGCACGCCATCGTGTACTCACAGGCATTACGACGACAGGCACACCCCACTTGGGCAACTATGTCGGTGCGATTCGGCCAGCAATTGCTTCTTCCCAGACCGACGACGTCGATGCGTATTTATTCCTCGCTGATTATCACGCATTGATCAAATCTCAAGACCCGGATCTGGTGGCCCAGTCGAGCCGCGAGATTGCGGCCACTTGGCTTGCTCTGGGGCTAGACCATGAGAAAGCACATTTTTATCGTCAATCCGATATCCCGGAGATTACAGAGCTTTCATGGATTCTGACCTGCAACGCAGCCAAAGGTTTGATGAACCGAGCACATGC
>CBFIBL010000059.1:0-15866 GCA_965660865.1 Luminiphilus sp. | reverse complement strand
AACTCAGAAAAAAGTGTCCGATTGTTAAGAGAGCCCTAGGCATTTTGCTCATCTTTTCGGCCCATAAGGTTTTACTTTGCAAACAGCTGCCCTCTATCTCCCCGGCTTTCACTCGTGCAAGACCAATTCGAATTGGTGGGGTGAAGGCTTCACAGAATGGGATCTAGTACGCTCGGCGACTTCTTTGGCAATTGACCATCAACAACCACGAATCCCATCATGGGGTTATTACGATCTTGCTCAACCTGAAGCCATTGCCCGACAGGCGAAGCTAGCAAAAGAGTTTGGCATCGATGGGTTTTGTATCTACCACTACTGGTCTAGAGGACAAACACCCCTAAGCCGGCCCCTTGAAGTAATCCTAGATCGCCCTGATCTCGATTTACAATTCTCACTTTGCTGGGCCAACCATTCATGGTTCTCCGTTTGGCAGTGCAACGAGGGTAAGCCTTCTAAATTAATGACACAGACTTACGAAAAAGATCGACTGCAGCGTCAGCATCACATTGATTTTCTGCTCCATGCTTTGAGCGATAAACGTGCTATGCGGATAAATGATCGGCCAGTACTAAGTATTTATGATCCAAGACCCCTTTCTGAACTGACTAGTTTTATAGATCACTTACGATCAGACGCCTTAACACGATACGGCCTAGATCTTTTTCTCTCGGCATGGGTTCACCCTAATAACAGCGCCCATCATGATGAACTGGCAAGAGTATTCGACAGTAGCATTCTCAGCGGCAGAGCAATCAAGAACAGGCAACAGGCTAAAGCCGCTCAGCATTTTTTTGGGAAGCTTGCCAGCACGCATTGGCTTACGGAACTTTGCCCGGAAGCACTGAAAACAGACGATTTGCGACTTTTATTCTATCGTTTGCGGGCTAAGCTGGCGCAATACTCCGAAGTTAAGGCCCTAAATTACGACCGTTATTGGCAGGACTACTTGGTTGCTTATCGGGAACAAGCCTCGCTGAAAAACCGTAACGTTCATGCGTCAGCATTAGTCGACTGGGACAATACTCCCCGAATGGGAAAGCTGGGGTCCTATTTTTATAATTTCGATATCGATCAATTGGGTCATCATATTCACGAGCTTGCTTCTACAGTAATTGAATTGGAACCTGAAAGTATTCTTTACATCAACGCGTGGAACGAATGGGGTGAAGGCGCATATCTTGAGCCTGATATTCAGTGGGGTACCGCTCGATTAGAACAGGTATCACAGGCCATTAAGGCAGCTAAACAGGGGTAGGACAGGAGAAAATACGATTTGATTCTACTTCGCGGCAGCGGCTTGATCAGATCGGAATAGGTTCGGTGTTCGGTTAGAAAACCTTGTTATGAATCTTCGGCTTGCTGAATTCGTATTGGTCTAACGTTCAGCTAGGGTTCGGGATAGGTTCGGACGGCTGCAAACCGGAAATCAGCATCCAGAAAAGCCCTTACGATTCTTCCGCTTATAAGAGTCTCACCGGACCCTCCCCCATCCTCATAATGGATTGGTCGTAGGTTCAAGTCCTACTGGGCCCACCATTTCCGACCTGATTTGGCTCGGGCTCTCGTATCCCGATTTTCTTCCTTGCGTAGGTGTTAAGATCTGAGGTGCCCAGAGAGCGATCTCAACAACTAACGTCTACTATGAACTCTATGCCCACACTGTTTTGCTCTGCGCTTCGCATCAGTTACTCGCGAACATTCATACCGGCTGCGCAGACCTGGGCTACACAGTTTGCGAAATCACTCTCGGCGCCCGAAACATTAACTTTCTCACTGAATCTTCTGATTGAGGAAAGTTTACTTTTCATTATTGATAAGTACCCCGATACGACAGGGCAACCTGACTTACAAATACGTTGCTCAGTCGCACCAAATGCATCTCTTCAAGTGGAGATAGACGACCTCGGACCACCTATCCCAGCCTTTCTTGCATCACCAGAGGAACTAGCAAAAGATCCAAGCTTGGGTTTGTGGCTGACGCTGTCGCGCGGGTACGCCCCCGACTTTCAGTTCATAAACCGCGGTAAGGCCGGCTGGCAAATTCGTTTTTCACTCGCCTCAGACAGCTGGTCATTGCCCCAAATTGCCCATAATAACCCGCAAGCAGCAGACACCACCGACCTCTCGCACCTTGAAGCACGCCCTGTTCTACCTGCGGATGTCGCCGAAATTGCGCGCCTGACTTACGCCACTTACCGTTACTCTTACCAACATCCGGAAATTTATAACTTCGAGCTCTACGCCCAAAAGCTCGCGACGGGGCAACATGATGTGTTTGTGGTGCCACACAACGACAAGCTGGTGGGCATGGCCGCCATAAAGTATGGGGGTGTTTTTGAACGAGGTGCCGAGGCGGGAGCGCTAATGGTCGATCCCGATTATCGAGGACGTGGTATTCGCCAGACACTTGATGAATTTTTTGAATACCACTATGAAAATAATCCTAGAGACCTAGATTTCTTCTACGGCTATCAGGTGACTCAACATGACAAATCTCAACGAGGCGCGGATCCCGGGGAAGCTAACTATTTTGGTCCCACGAGCTTCTTCCTCAATAAAAATCCGGCCATAAAGTTCATAGGACTTCAATCAACAGAGCTGACACGCGACAGCTCCATAGAAGTCTTCATGCCTCTCAGAGAGCTCGATGTCGGTCGATTCTTCGTTCCCAGCCCCGCCCACAAACAAATCATTGAATTACTGTTGAGGGACCTGAACCTCACACCTAAGTACGTTGTCGCAAACGCAGAGCCCAAACCGCACAGTGAAACAACAATGATATGTCATGAGCATGAATCAAGCCGATACGTGAACCTTCAGGTACTGGCACTTGGATCGGACTGGACCACGAAAATTGCTTCGGAACTCATCAAACTATTTGCTAAGGGTCACGCTGCGGTGCGTATTTTGATCGATGCGACGAGCGACTTCCCCAGTAGTCTTCATGGAGAATTAAATCGTATCGGTGCCGGCTTTTGCGGCGTTTCTCTCCTGTCTCAGCATAAAATAGCGTTAAGCTACGTTATCGCCAAAGACCCCGTGGGATTTGACAATATAGTGACCTATCGTGACTCGGCGCGTCAGCTTTTGGCGTTCATTAAAGCTGAGTGGCCCGGTCAGATTGCCGACACCTCGTCAACCTAACCAAGGGAGGCTGCTAAACGTCAGCCATCGGAGTTTTCGACAGCGGGCTTAGTGGTCAACGGTAGCCTCGTAAATAAGTTTTCCGTTCACGATTGTCATCACTGTTTGCGCCTCGAGAATTTGCGCGGGGTCTGCAGTCATAAAATCGGTATCAAAAACCGTTAGGTCTGCCTGCTTGCCAACATGAATCGTGCCTCGAATACCCTCCTGAAATGCGCTGTAGGCGGGCCAAATAGTGAACATCCTTAGCGCATCTTCACGAGACACTGCAAACTCAGGGTGCCAACCCTCACCAGCACTGCCATCCAAGCGCCTGCGGGTAATCGCTGCGAAAAATTCTATACGTGGATCACCCACCTCAACTGGGGCATCTGAGCCAGCAACCACAGGAATACCCTGCTCAATCAGAGGTCGCCAAGGATAGGCCACTGCAAGACGCTCTGAGCCGAGACGAGCGGGCGCAAAGTTAAGGTCTCCAATCGCATGACTTGGCTGCATGGAGAGCGTGACATTCATCCTTGCTATCCGCGCCTGATCTTGCCTTGGAACGATTTGCGCATGCTCGAGGCGCCACCGCAAATCTGTTTTCGCCCAGTTAGCAGTTGGCAGTGCGTTCCACGCCTCCTCATACCAATCCAAGGTTATCCTCAGTGCCCGATCACCAATGACATGTGTCATGACCTGCAGGCCTTGGCTCAGAGCGCCCTCGAGCACCGGCATTAACACCGCTTTCGTTGTACGATTCATGAAACCGCTATGATCCGCATCCGCATAAGGTTCCAGCAAGGCAGCACCCCGCGAGCCCAATGTACCGTCGATGAATACCTTAATACCGTTGATCGTAATCCAGTCGTCCGCGGTCTTTTCAGGGCCTTGGTCAATGAGTGCATCCGCCTCTGAAATTGGCACTGCGACGTAAACACGATGCGCCATGAGGTCATCTTGATGAAGCTCGTGCAACAATTCAATTTCGCGCCAGCTCATTCCAGCATCATGCGTTGCGGTCCAACCGCGAGCCGCGTTTACCTGCATGCCGCGCAGTAGGTTGTCCTTGAGATAGGCATCGGTCTCCTTAGGTAAAATTGCGCGAAAAGGGTCCATCGCGCGCCCCAAAACATAGCCGGTCAATTCACCTCTCTCATCGCGATCAAACCGTCCCCCCTCTGGATCAGGCGTCTCTCGACTGATACCTGCAAGGAGAAGTGCCTTTGAATTAACGAGAGCGGAGACACCATCGGCTCGAGGCATATAAAGCGGCTTACTTTCAGTGAAGGGGTCGACATCCCATCGGGTTAGGAATCGCTGCTCATCGCGCCATTCACGTTCAATCCAACCCCGGCCCATGACCCACTCACCCTCGGGTACACTCTGCGACCACTGCCGAATGCGGGAAATCGTCTCTTTGAGTGAGGACACGCCAAATAGACTCAACGTTTTTGTTCGGCGCCCTACACCCTCGAGATGCTGGTGACTATCGGTGAACCCTGGGAAGACGACGCTCCCCTTGAGGTCAATAACACGCGATGCACCGCACTTCCACGCGCCCGCTTCCGAATTAGAGCCCACGAAAACAAAACTGCCATCCTTAACGGCAACGGCCTCATGTTGCACAATCTTCGAATCGGAAGCACCGACACTGTCCTCTGTCGGGGTGTAAACAACCGCGTTGTGTAAAAGTAAATCTGCGCTCAAACAGCCGCTTCCACCATCTCCATTTTCACCTTCATTTGTGGTTGCCCAGCCTGCCGCTACCGCAGTAAGTGGCATGAACGTGCAAAAAATGGAGAACCAGACACTGGACCAAGATGGCGAGTCGAGAATTGACTTCATGGAATTGCACCATTTTATATTGCGCACAACTAAGGCGATCACGTTGATATTTATCTCTCCTGACCGGCTTCTACGCGGGTAAAGCAGTTATCTAATGCCAGTTTTGAGGGCAGTTACCGAGACTCCCCCTGCACTGAACTAGGATGTTTAAACAGCGTACACTCTCTCTTAACGTGAGCAGCTGACCTGCGCCATAACCAGGCGCAGATTTACAATGGCAGATTACTCCCAAACCGACAATCAGGACATTCGCGAAACCCCGACGGACGCGATGAGCGAAGAAGAGACTCCTTTCAGTGACCAACCTACTTAGCTCCCATCACTTCGACAATGCTCTGCGCGACAGCGTGTACAAGCGACTCTCTGGTTTCTCTCGAGTTACACAGCCCCTCGGTGATTTGCGGGGCGCCGCGGTAGCCGTGGTCCTTACCTGTGATGATGGCGAAGGCGCTGTACTACTCACCCGTCGCGCTCACTCATTGCGAGCTCATAGCGGTCAATGGGCCCTGCCCGGTGGTCGATTAGATTTTGGTGAAAGCGTTGAGACCGCAGCACTTCGCGAACTCAAAGAAGAAGTAAACCTTACACTTCCGCCAACCGCAGTGCTGGGTATGCTCGATGATTATATCACCCGCTCTGGCTACCGAATAACGCCCGTCGTAGTCTGGGCTGGCTCTGGTTTGCAAGGACTGTCAGCCAACCCCAGCGAGGTTGCATCAATACACACAGCTCCATTTTCGGATCTTGTGAGAGATGACCTCGCTCACTTTCACGCGAATGACAGTGAGGGAACAGAGATTTTGTCGCTGCACCTCAGTCTCGATCAAATCTTTGCGCCAACTGCGGCCGTCCTGTACCAGTTCCGCGAGGTCGTACTCATGGGCAGAAACACGCGGGTAGCTCATTACGATCAACCGCCCTTCGCGTGGCGATAAGCAGCAACTACTCTCCGAGTGCTCCTGACAACCGACTGACTCTAAAAACGATACGTTTGACCTAGGGCATCGTAATGACTAGGTTAAATCTTCCGATAATGAGCAGGTGTACGAAAGGAATACCCAGCCATGATTTCACTTCAATCACTCATAGAGCGCGCAGCTCGTCTTAATGGCTCGAGCGTAGCCACCCGTTACAAGGGAATAGAAAAGACCTGGAGCGAGACCCAGCAACGCGTAGGCTCTCTGGCCTCCGGCTTGCAGGGCCTCGGTTTATCCGAGGGTGATCGTGTGGGCATTCTCAGTCTCAACTGTGCAAACTATTACGAGGCTTTGTTTGCCATCCCCTGGGCTGGGTTTTGCGTCGTGCCACTGAATACAAGATGGGCCGTACCCGAAAATGAGTACGCCATCTCTGACTCAGGAACCCGTGTCGTATTATTTGACGATGCATTTACAGCGCAGGTCGATGAATTGCGACGCCGAGTGGACTGCCTCGAGCACTGTATTTTCATCGGAGATGGACAGTGCCCTGATTGGGCGCTCGACGTGGCGACAATCGTTCAGCAAAACCACGCCGTGACACCCTCACACCGAGGTGGAGAGAACATGGCAGGTGTTTTCTATACAGGAGGAACCACGGGGTTTCCCAAGGGTGTCATGCAATCGCATTGGGCCATATGGGCGAGCGGTATGGGGTCGCTACCGATGTTCGATATGGACCGCTCA
This sequence comes from Luminiphilus sp., assembly GCA_965660865.1. GTDB lineage: Bacteria > Pseudomonadota > Gammaproteobacteria > Pseudomonadales > Halieaceae > Luminiphilus. The sequence continues at coordinate 9,228 of CBFIBL010000059.1, read as the reverse complement.
TCGCGCTATCTCCACGTTGCACCCATGTTCCACATGGCTGATTTCGCTGGCGGCATGGGAGCAACCTTATCCGCCGCAAGCAATGTCGTTATGCAAAGTTTTGATCCGACTGCCGTTTACGAAACTATTGCCACGGAAAAAATCACGCATGCATTGTTGGTACCAGCAATGATCAAAATGTTACTTGATCACCCCAACGCAGAAACTGCGGATATGTCGAGTATGGAAAAAATTATCTACGGCGCATCGCCAATGCCCGCTGCGACGCTCGAACGTTGTATGGCGCTATGGCCTCATATCGGCCTTGTTCAAGCCTACGGGCAGACCGAACTCGCACCCGTCGCCACAATGCTCTCACCCGAAGATCACCGCAAAGGAGGACAAATCTTAAAGTCGGCAGGTCGACCCACTCCGATTAATGACGTACGCGTAATCAATAGTGACGGCAGTGATTGTGCCGCAGGTGAGTCTGGCGAGGTGGTTGTGCGGGGACCACACACGATGATGGGGTACTGGAACAAGCCCGTAGAAACGGAAAAAGCATTAAAGGACGGCTGGGTGCACACCGGAGACGCGGGTCTCTTTGACGACAACGGCTACCTTTATATTGTCGACAGACTTAAAGATATGGTGGTAACCGGTGGCGAGAATGTATTTACCACTGAGGTAGAAAATGCGCTGATCAGCCATGCCGCAGTTCAGGACGTCTCCGTTATAGGCATCCCTCATGAGAAATGGGGCGAGGCTGTCCACGCCATTGTGATACTTCACGAAGGCGCCTCTGTTAGCGAGGAGGAGCTTATCGCGCACTGCCGAAAAAACATCGCTGACTACAAGATTCCTAAAGGGTTCACCTTCAGGGATGAGCCGATGCCGCTGTCTGGAGCGGGTAAAGTGTTGAAAACTGAGCTCAGAAAGCCATTCTGGGATGGTCTAGACCGGCAGGTGAACTAGGCCTTTCAACACTAAACTTTTCAAAAGAGAAATAAGAAATACCGACGGCGTCATTCCCCTCGCCCGAAGCCAAAGCGCACGTAGAGACGCGAGCGCGTCGAGGGCAGGACGAAAATGTATCTCTCACGTCTGCCCAACTTTTATTTGTGGTGGGCAAGTATTCTGTTAGGCGAGCACGGCTTTGAACGCTGTTAAACAACGGTTGATATTAACGTCGTTACTGCTGGCCCCCATGAGCCCAATGCGCCATTGCTTCCCCGCGAGTTCACCCAGTCCCGCACCGATCTCGAGATCGAACTCATTCAGTAGCCGCGCCCTAATTTTAGCGTCGTCCATCCCCTCGGGGATCAGTACAGAATTGAGCTGTGGTAAGCGCCATTCCTCTGCGACCGCCATCTCAAGACCTAACTCTGCGAGGCCTGCTAACAGTTTGAGGTGATTCGCCTTATGGCGCGCGAAGCTCGCCTCCAGCCCCTCTTCTTCCAACATAAGGAGCGCCTCGTGAATGGCATAAACCGCATTCACAGGCGCTGTGTGATGGTATGAGCGTTTCGCACCCTCACCCCAATAACCCATGATGAGATTCATGTCCAAGAACCAGCTCTGTACTCTGTGCTCTCTCGCCTGAATCGCAGTGACCGCATCATTAGAAAAGGTGATGGGTGAAATACCGGGCAAACCGGATAGACATTTCTGCGTGCCCGAATACACCACGTCTGCCCCCCAAGCATCCGCCTGCAAATCGATACCGGCGAGCGAGGTAACGGCATCCATAATGACCAACATACCGGCTGATTTCGCTAATCGGCATAGCGTTTCGGCGTCACTTCTAACCCCTGTTGACGTCTCTGCGTGGACGAAAGCCACAACCTTTGCATCGGGGTGCTCTTTGATCGCCGCCTCAAGCTTCTCGGGATCAACAGGATCGCCCCAACGATCCATGACCATGATGGCGGTCGCGCCACATCGCTCGACATTCTCTTTCATGCGCCCACCAAACACACCGTTCTGGCAAACGATTACTTTGTCACCGCACTCCACCAAATTGACGAAAGCCGCCTCCATGCCCGCTGAGCCGGGCGCCGACAGTGGAATTGTCAGTTCGTTTTCGGTTTGAAAGGCGTATTGCAGCAAACCCTTTACATCATCCATGAGCCCCACAAAAAGCGGATCCAAGTGACCAATAGTTGGACGCGCCGATGCCGCGAGTACCCGAGGTGAGACATCCGAGGGACCGGGCCCCATCAAGGTGCGGATCGGTGGATGAAAGGTCGATGACTTAGCTTTTGAACGTGACATGCTGCCTCCAAATTAGGTGGGGAATAATGCACCAAGCAAACTAATGATGCGACTCATGTGCATCATTTGACTGAATACATATCATTCGATTTGGTTCAGTGAGCGTGCATCCGTAAACTGCGGAAATGATGACAAGGCCCATTCTTTACTCCTTTCGCCGCTGTCCTTACGCAATGCGCGCGCGTATGGCCATTGCGTATGCAGATATCAGCGTAGGCTTACGTGAGGTTGTCTTGAAAGACAAACCACCCGCTATGCTCGACGTTTCGCCAAAAGGCACCGTGCCCGTAGTCGTCGACATCGACGGTAAGATCATCGAGGAAAGTCGCGACGTCATCGAATGGGCGCTCAAGCAGAACGACCCCGACGCTTGGCTGGATGGCCTTGGGCTTGATGATCCTCTGATTTTGGCTTGCGATGATAACTTCAAGCATTGGCTCGATCGTTACAAATATGCGGTTCGATTCCCGGCGCAGGACGAGATCTGGTACCGAGGGCAAGCTGAAGCTTTTTTAGCCACGCTCGAATCGAGGCTCGAAGACGCTCAATTTTTAAACGGTTCGGCGCTTAGCGTCACAGACATAGCCATCTTCCCGTTCATTAGGCAATTCGCTAATGTCGACCTCAAATGGTGGGAAGACTACCCTTACCCAAATGTCGCGCGGTGGCTAGATAGCCTCGTCTCCAGCGAACTCTTTAACCGCGTGATGGAGAAGTATCCACAGTGGAGAGACGGCGACCCAGAGATCCCCTTTCCCTCTTAGAAAGCACTTTTCTCCATAAAGCACTGCGGTTTTGGGAAGCACTCCACTTGAAGTGAGCACCTCCTTCTTTTCAGAGAACCACAAACTTTTCAGAGAACCACAAACTGTTCAGAGAACCACAAACTTTTCAGAGAACCGCAAACCTCAGATTGCCATGAAAGCCAAGATTGCTGTGGCACCTGTTAGGTAAGCCCCCGGCAGTTTTAGTAGTTGGCTGTGCCCTGTAAATCCAAGGTATATGAAAAGCAGTGCACATAAGGCGTTCACTGCAATGATGGGATAGGTCATGAGTCCCAGATTTGGATCGAGCGAGACGCAGACCAGCACGCCCGCACTAACGGCAAGCCAGATAGTGAACACCTGCCACGAGACAACACTCAATGATTTCGTGAGGTCCTCAACATTACTGCCATTGATATGGCCAAGATAAATGCGACCGCCAATATAGCCGTGGATCACAGCGCCGACCGCGGCGATGAGCGCTGCTGCATTCAGGTACCAGAACGCCATGTATACCCCCTTTCTCAGAGTTTTGCGGCTGACCAGCTGGCCTGATTAATCGCCGCTTTCGCATCAAGCTCTGCTGCTTCAAACGCACCACCGATGACTTCAACACTCGTTTTGCCATCATCGAGCTCATTAAAAAGTTCGCGCAGCGGCTCCTGGCCAGCACATATAATGACGGTATCTACGTCCAAGCTCACCGGCTTATCCTCGATCATCAAATGTAGGCCGTCATCATCGATTAGACGATAGTCAGCACCATTAATCATGTTGACGCCACGTCGACCCAGTGTCGTTCGATGCGTCCAGCCCGTTGTTTTCCCGAGTCCACGCCCCACGGGAGTGCTCTTTCGCTGTATGAGATACACCTCACGATCGGCGCTTGCCACCTGGGGCTCAACGCCGGTGACACCGCCACGCGGGTGGTTTTCAAAGTCGATACCCCACTCTTTAGCAAACACGTCGATATCGAGCGCGGCGGAGGGTCCATCGTGAGTAATGTATTCAGTGACGTCAAAGCCGATACCACCTGCGCCGATAACCGCCACTTTCTTTCCGATGGGTTTGCGTCCCATGAGTGCATCGATATAACCAACCACCATCGGGTGATCGATACCTTTAATGCTGGGGACTCGCGGTGTGATGCCGGTAGCGATAACCACATGATCATAGTCCTGAGCGCGTAAGTCAGACGCGTTCACTCGCTGACCTAATCTCACGTCAACATCAAGCTTCTCGAGCATTTTGTTGTAGTAGCGAATCGTCTCGTGGAATTCCTCCTTCCCGGGGATACGCTTTGCCAAATTGAACTGACCCCCAATCTCGTCCGCGCCGTCAAATAAGGTGACCTTGTGACCACGCTCAGCGGCCACCGTGGCATAGGCAAGACCAGCGGGCCCAGCACCAATGACCGCGACAGCTTTGGCGTTGGTTGTAGGCTCATAACTCAGCATGGTCTCGTGGCAGGCGCGTGGGTTAACCAGACATGACGTGGTCTTCATGCTGAAGGTGTGATCGAGGCAGGCCTGATTGCAGGCGATGCAGGTATTGATCTCGTCACGGCGACCCGTCGCCGCTTTGTTCATGAACTGACTGTCTGCCAGCATCGGTCGCGCCATCGACACCAGATCTGCATCGCCCCGCGCCAAAACCTCCTCAGCCACCTCAGGCATATTGATTCGGTTCGATGTAATTACCGGAATGCTCACTTCCTTGCGCACGCGCGCTGTAACTCGGGTAAATGCGGCACGGGGAACCATGGTCGCGATTGTAGGAACATTGGCTTCGTGCCAGACAAAGTGCGTTGAGATGATGCTTGCACCCGCTTTTTCAAGCTCCCGGGCCAGTAACGCGATTTCATCCCAGCTCAGGCCGCCTTGCAGCATGTCCATCGCAGCGATTCGAAAAATGACAATGAAGTCATCGCCGACTTCGGCACGCACGCGACGCACGACTTCGAGCGGGAAGCGCATGCGATTCTCGTAACTCCCCCCCCACTCGTCAGTTCGTTGATTTGTCTTCTCGACGAGGAATGTCGAGAGTAAATAGCCGGCAGAGCCGATAATTTCGACGCCGTCATAACCCGCAGATTTTGCGAGGCGAGCACAGTTGGCGTGATCGGCGATTTGCTTCTCGATACCGTCCGCATCCAACTCATTCGGTGTCAGCTTGCTGATGCGCGAGCGAATTTTCGAGGGCGCCACCAGATTAGGATTATGAGCAAGCGGGCCCATGTGCAGAATCTGCATCACAATTTTGACATCGGGATCTGCTGCGTGGACTGCGTCCGTCACTAGCTTGTGACCATTGGCCTCGCGCTCAGTATTTAGTTTTGAGGCGGAAAAGACGGGGTTGCCATTCTCGTCATACACCGCAACGCCACCCTCTTCATTTGGGGAGATACCACCGGTGATAATCATACCGATACCGCCCGCCGCACGTTCGGAATAGAAAGCAGCCATCCGCTCGAATCCGTCTGGCATTTCCTCTAAGCCGGTGTGCATCGAGCCCATAATCGACCGATTTTTGATCGTTGTGAAACCTAGGTCTAACGGCTGAAAAAGGCCCGGGTAGTCAGTTGTTGTGTCGATTAATTCTGCGGTACTCACAAGCATGCCTCCTGAATCTCTTGACGCAGATTATCAGGATCCTAGTGCTTGCATAGCCCTCGAACACTGATTTCACTGAACTTGCCGAGCTATCTCGGCTCCTCTCCTCGATGAGTCATCCTGAGTACATTTGAGTACATTTGGTAGTGTCCTGATAGTGCGCACGGAAATCTCTACAAAACTCTGCACGCAGCTGTTGATAGCACTCTTTATAGCACTCTTTATAGCACTCTTTATAGCACTCTCCATCCAAAGTGCTTGTTATCAATGGTGCCTGTCATCCATGGTGCTTGAGTCGCCACGGCACCAATTGCGCAAGCTGCGACATGAGCTATCGAAGCGTCGCAGTCCGGTAACCCAGCTCAATCGAAAAAAGTAGAAATCGCTTCAAGCGGCTTTTTAACCGTCGCGGCCCTCGGGACCATTGCATCGTCTGCGGGGTGGCCAACCACCAATAAGATCATCGGGCGCTCATTCAAGGGTCGCTTGAGAATCTTATTTAGAAATTTCATAGGGCTGGGCGTATGGGTCAACGTCGCTAGCCCAAGATCGTGGAAAGCGTTGATTAATAGACCTGTTGCTATCCCAACGGACTCGGTCACATAGTAATTCTTTTGCTTCTCGCCAGATTCATCAAAGCCATAGCGCTCCGCAAAAATAGCAATAAGCCACGGCGCAGTTTCCAGAAACGGTTTTTGCGCATCAGTGCCTAGGACCTGTAGGTCATCCAGCCACTGATCACCCGCCTTGCCGCCGTAAAAAATCCGCTCTTCGGCTTCAGCCGCGATGCGAATCTCGCGTTTAATTGCTGGATCGCTGACGCATACAAAATGCCAGGGCTGGTGGTTGGCACCTGAAGGGGCCGAGCCTGCCGTGCGAATACATGCTTCTATAGCTGTTTTTGGAATGGGCGTACCGGAGAAATCGCGCACGGTTCGGCGGTTAGCCATGTGGGCATAATGCTCAACAGCTCGTGTGCAAAGAGCGCCGTCATCCAACCGTTCGCCGTAACTCAAAGGTATCGGATTAAAACCTTGCTTCATGAAAACTAACCACGCCTAAAACCTTTGAGTATGACTATATCGTACTATCTGCCGGCAGAACCGGTTATTGCAAAGGAAGCTCAGCATGGGACTGCAAATGATTTGCGCATTGAAATGCGAACGAGGTTAGCATCAGATTTCATCAATCAAATGCGATTTTTGCACCGACTAATTTTTGATTCAGCCGAGTCTACATTTGTGAGAATTTTTCGAGCGATAAAGATGTTCGCTGAGGACCAAAGCAATAATTCGCCCTGCCTACAATAAGGACACCAGCAAGAAACATCACTTCCTAGTCCGGCGTCAAATCATAATCAAAGATCTCCAAGGCCTCACGATAACCGGGGGCATCCTCAAATTCCGCCTGAATCTGCGAGGGAATAGAACGCGAACGCAGCTTTTGAATTACCGACATCTGATCGCCGCGAGATCCAGAACCAAGATCCCCTGTCACGTTGCGGTTTGCCGGCCAACGAGAGATGAATTCAGGATCGTAAACGAGGCCCGTGTGAGTACAAATTACTTTCATAGTCTGCTCTGGCTCAGCACAAAAGTCTTCATAGCGGATAACCGGAAGGTCTCGACACTGATTAGCGTAGGCAAGATAACCGCGCATAAAGTCTTTGACGGTATATCGATTCCTGAGTGGCTCAAAGTTTTGAAAGCTTAACCATTGCGAAATAGGGTGCCTCGTCAGTGCGATCTGTTTAAGAGGATAACGATTAACGAGGCTTCTCGCCGTATTGAACGATGCTCGAGAGGCGCGTCCCTCGATCATAAAGTCGCGGTGATTCCAGTCCCGTAGCACCGGCTGAACTTGTCGTTCTCTGCACCGTGCCACCACCAGATCTATCGCATCGTGAAAATTGTAGGACTCCAGCGGCGGCAGCTCGTGTTTATCTATCAGGCCGTACCAGTCTCGTCCCTGAACTAAGGGGTTGAACTGGCCATAACGCGGGCGCGCTGCGTAATGAAGCTCACCAAATACCGCGACATTAGGTAAGCTGTTGATGCACCTTGCGATCAACGTGCTACCAGAGCGAGCGAGTGCATGGAGTACCGGTATCTTAGGTTGATTCATTACGTAAATTATTGCCGCAGGCCAGTCCAGGATCTCATCCTAGAGTTAACCAGTCCCGCAAATCTAATCCAGTAATCTTCGCAGTGCGAGCTACGTCCGCATGATAAAAATCCACGAGCCGTGATCGTAATCGACGATTGGCCCTAAAATTAACATCAGCATTCCTCTCCCACTCACTCTCGGACTGGTTGTGCTCTTTGCTCAGGTCAAAATCAAACCGATCGACAGTGAGAAAAGTTGTGATCGATTGCATAAACAGCTGAGGATCTGTTTGCAGGTCGTCATACCGCAAAACCTTTACTCTATCCTCACCAAAAATATCGAGGTAACGTTGTACATGTAAGTAATAAAGGCCTTGCCTTAAATAGTGCCGTGTTCCCCACCAAAAATTGTCAATGAAAGCTGGCTCCATCGACAGCGCCTCTTGAAAGGAGGTGGGCGGTATCCAGCGCCTTCGTACGTCCATCTTGAAATGTGAGAATGCACGGTCTACGGGATTACGCAGAATGATGATTACGCGCGCGTCTTTAAATTGCTCGTTAATCCGGGCAGGTACTGCGGGGTCGTATAAGTAAGTTGGCGAGGATTCGCCCGCTTGCCGAGTGTTTTTACCATTTTTCCAAAGTGCCAAATACGCCTCTACGGTCCCCTTGAAAGCTGTATTTCGCATGGCGTTATAGCGCCGCTGCGACTCGCCAAGGAAGCCCGCTCCCAGGCTCTTAGCGAACCCCTCAAGATTTGGCACTGGCCCGTTGAAGTGAAAATATCTTGTCCAACGCAGACTACACATTGTGATTTGAGGATGCTGATCGAGATAGTGCTGCATTGATGTGGTCGCGGATTTAGCGGCACCAACGATAAAAAAATGCTTCATCGCACCCCTACTCCTTTATAAGGTTGAAACATACTGCGAGAGCAGTCGATGCAAATTGATTTTGGTCTCTGTTTCAGCATAGCTTACGTCGATAGCGGTCCGAATCGTGCGCAACAACTCATCAAAGGTCAAACCGCAGTGCTCAATTGCGAGCGCGTACTCCTGTGTGAGATTTGTATCGAAAAGTACAGGATCGTCCGTATTAATTGTTACATCGACACCTGCCTTTATTAATGCCTTAAGCGGATGGTCATCCAAACAGGAAACCACACCCAACCTAAGATTGCTCGTCAGACAGATTTCTAGCGCGGTCCGATTACCCAGCACATGATTAACGACCTCCGTATCGCGAGCAGCGCTGACCCCGTGACCAATACGAACAGGGCTCAACGAATCTATCGCATCACGGACACTATTTGCAGGTCCACCTTCACCGGCGTGGGGGTTTCCAGGCAACCCCCGCTCATTGGCGTAACGGAATACTTCAGCAAAATTTGTGGCCGGATAGCCCGCCTCAGGTCCGCCCAAACCCAGAGCTACAACACCCATTTCTCGAATTCTTGGATCGCAAGCCCATTTAACAATCTGAGACGCTGGCGCA
>CBFIBL010000058.1:0-19780 GCA_965660865.1 Luminiphilus sp. | reverse complement strand
TCATCAGAGCCGCCCGCGAAGCGCAATTCGTGAAAGGTTTGATCAAATCTCTGATCATCATTTCTACCGATGAAGGATAACGGTCCCCAGTCAGCATCGAGGCCATCCTCGAACTCATACTCTGAGTAACCTCCTGTGTAGCTCAGTGACATACCGTTATCGAACTCGTGCTCGATATTAAGCGACCACTCTTCGTTCTCCGTCTGGGTGCCTTCAGGGCGCTCGCCGGGGCCGCCCACGTCTGTTTGCGTGCCACTCAGTGCAGCGCCACCAATCGAGTCGGCCGCTCGGTAGTACTGACCGACCGGTGCATCCGGGTACAGCTCACGATTCAGAGCAAAACCAGCCCGGTCCAATAAGCCGAGGTTTTCGGTTGCTTCGAAAATGTTGATAAACGATGTGGCGCCCTTGCGGTCGTGGTCACTCTTCAAGTATTTGAGGTCGACCTGCGTACTTTCGGTTGGCTCCCAGCGCGTGCTGATTCGGAATATCTGCTCATCGGTCTGAGGCGCTGAGGGCAGTACAGTCGGATCTACTGAGGTGAACGCATTTTCCAGGTAACCCTCGTCAGAGCGATCACGCGCTGCGACGCGTACAGCAAACGTGTCGGTGAGACTTGTTTGCGCCCAACCTTCGTAAACACGACCTTCGTTGCTTTCGTAGCTGACGGCAAATCGGCCAGCAGTGGGACCGCCAACGTCGGGCGACGCAGAGCGAATGTTAACAGCACCTGCCAAAGTGTTCTTACCGAACAGAACACTCTGCGGGCCTCTGAGCACCTCAACCTGCCCTAAATCGAAGAAGCCGAGACGGATCTGGCGCATTCTTCCTAGGTACACGCCATCGACAAACGTACCGACCGACTGTTCAAAGGACTGGTTAGCACCCACTGAGATGCCACGCATGGTGATCGATGTAGCGATTGCGTTTTCTGATACCTGGAAGTTAGGAACGTAGTTATCCAGGTCATTGAAGCTATTAATCGCCGCGTCCTGAATGCGCTCGCCGCCGATGGCTGTGATGGAAATGGGTACGTCCTGCAGGCTCTGCTCGCGCTTCTGAGCCGTTACGACAACTTCTTCAAGCTGCGCAAGTGCAGGGAGTGAGGGGAATAGCGTGGCCGATATGACTGCCGCTAATGCACGTCTCTTCATGAATTACTCCGATAGTTCGTTGCTTTTTTACGTTTTATTGCTGTGGTGCTTTATTGTTAGCTGGCCCTAGCAAGACCAACGTAACCGTACCCCAATTGGCAGTGTCGTGACAATGCCTAGTTGAGTATCGCGTTTTGTGATTATTCCCCACCTTATTCCCCACACTGGTGCACCTTTGAGCCAGTTTGCGCGCGCTAATGATGCGTTGTCATGTCTCTTACCAGGGCCCGGTAGGGTGAGCACAGGGAGCGGGTAGGTAACTCGCAGGTAGCGCAGGCAGCGGGCAAGCAGCGGGCAGGTAACAGTTAACAAGCAGCGCCCGGTTCGCAAACACCACTCGCAATGATTCGCGCAGCGCACTAACGCGTAACCCCCTCGGTGGACGCTCGGGGTGCTCAATGGCTGGGCAGCATACCTTTTGACTTGCTGTTAACGCCTGTGTTCAAGCAATGGTGCAAGGAAACGGCCCGTGTGCGATTTCTTGTTTTTCACGACAGCTTCCGGCGCTCCCGTGGCAATGATTTGCCCACCACCTGAACCACCCTCGGGGCCGAGGTCGACAATCCAATCCGCGGTTTTTATGACATCGAGGTTGTGTTCGATAATCACGACGGTATTGCCGCCATCGCGAAGCCGGTGCAGCACCTCCAGTAATTGACGGATATCCTCAAAGTGAAGGCCTGTTGTCGGCTCGTCGAGGATGTACAGCGTGCTTCCGGTATCGCGCTTAGAGAGCTCGCGAGACAGTTTGACCCGCTGGGCCTCTCCACCTGAAAGGGTCGTTGCAGCCTGTCCAAGCCTCACGTAACTCAGCCCGACATCCATCAGCGTTTGAAGTTTCCGATGAATTGAAGGGACGGGCTCGAAGAATTCGAGGGCGTCCTCAATGGTCATATCAAGCACTTCGGCAATGTTCTGACCTTTATATTTAATTTCGAGGGTTTCACGGTTGTAGCGTTTCCCTTTGCAGACGTCGCAGGGTACGTAGACATCGGGCAGGAAGTGCATTTCGACCTTGGTCACGCCGTCGCCCTGGCAGGCCTCGCACCGCCCACCGCGAACATTGAAACTAAATCGGCCGGGCTTATAGCCGCGCGATCGAGCTTCTTGCGTACCGGCGAAAAGTTCTCGGACGGGTGTGAAAATGCCTGTGTAGGTCGCGGGGTTGGAGCGCGGTGTGCGCCCAATCGGGGATTGGTCAATATCAATACACTTATCGAAGTGATCAAGGCCTTCGCAGTGTTTGTGCGGTGCTGCGCGCAACGTTGTCGCGCCGTTGAGTTCCGTCGCTGCGAGAGGATAGAGCGTGCCGTTTATCAACGTGGATTTGCCGGAGCCGGACACGCCAGTGACGCAGGTAAGAAGCCCCACAGGAAGGTGGAGCGTCACGTCGCGGAGATTATTTCCGGTGGCGCCCTCGATGGTTAGCTGCTTTTTTTCGTCAGCTTTACGGCGCTTTTTAGGCACGCTGATCTCGCGTCGGCCAGAGAGATAATCGCCGGTGAGGGATTGCTTCGTATCCATGATGGCTTGCATCGGGCCTTCCGCCACAACAGTGCCACCGTGAACACCTGCCCCCGGGCCAATATCGATCACATGATCTGCGGCTCGGATGGCGTCTTCGTCGTGTTCAACAACGAGTACCGTATTGCCGATATCTCTGAGGTGTGTCAGCGTCCGAAGGAGGCGTTCGTTGTCCCGTTGATGTAAACCGATCGAGGGTTCATCGAGGATGTACATGACACCCACAAGCCCCGCACCGATTTGTGAGGCGAGACGGATCCGTTGGGCCTCACCACCGGAGAGTGTTTCGGCACTGCGGTTGAGGGTGAGATAGTTCAGGCCTACGTCCACAAGGAACTGGTAGCGAGCGCGCAGTTCCTTGAGGATTTTGTCAGCGATTTCCCCTTGCCGGCCTTCCATCTCGAGACCTTCAAAGTAGGCATGTGCCTCGCCGACAGGCAATTCCGTAATGCTAGGCAACGTGCGCCCGTCAACGTAAACGCTGCGTGCATCGGCACAAAGGCGGGTTCCTTGGCAGCTATTGCACGCCGCTGTGGAAACGTATTTCGAGAGCTCTTCACGTACACCTGAAGACTCGGTGTCGCGATAGCGTCGCTCCATGTTGGGGAGAATGCCTTCAAAGGCATGTCTGCGCTTAAAAACGGAGCCGCGGTCGTTGATGTAGGCGAACTCAAGTTCCTCACCATTACTGCCGTGTAACAGGATGTCTTTGTGTTCGGGCGCCAACGCCTCGAAAGGCTTATCAATATCAAAACCATAGTGCTTGGCGAGCGACGTCAGCAAATGAAAGTAATACACATTTCGCCGATCCCAGCCGCGAATGGCTCCCGCAGCTAGACTCGCCTCGGGGTGCATGACAACCCGTGCCTCGTCGAAATATTGTGTGACCCCCAGTCCGTCACAGCTTTCGCAGGCGCCTGCCGGGTTATTGAAGGAGAACAGCTTCGGCTCTAGCTCATCGATGGAGTGACCGCATTGAGGGCATGAGTAGCGAGCAGAGAACAGTGTCTCGTTCCCCTCTCCATCCATCGGCGCAATGCTTGCCAATCCGTCGGTCAGCTCGAGCGCTGTCTCAAAGGATTCAGCAAGCCGGAGTCCGAGATCTTCGCGCACCTTGAAGCGATCGACGACCACATCGATGCGATGCTTTTTCTTCTTGTCGAGCTCGGGAACGTCGTCGAGGTCACAGACAATACCGTCGACACGAACACGAATGAAACCTGCGGCACGCGCCTGCTCGAAAACATGCAAGTGCTCGCCTTTCCGGTCACGCACTAACGGTGCCAGCAACATAAGCCGCTCGCCCTCGGGCATCGCCAGCACCGTGTCGACCATTTGACTGACGGTTTGAGCTTTCAGCGTGATGCCGTGGGTAGGACAGCGAGGATCTCCGACGCGAGCAAACAGTAAGCGCAGGTAGTCGTAGATCTCAGTAATGGTGCCAACCGTAGACCGTGGATTGTGCGAGGTGGATTTTTGTTCGATGGAGATGGCAGGAGACAAGCCCTCGATGTGATCAATGTCGGGTTTTTCCATCATTGACAGGAACTGTCGCGCATAAGTAGAAAGCGATTCCACATAACGCCGCTGTCCCTCGGCGTATAAGGTGTCGAAAGCCAACGACGATTTGCCCGATCCAGAGAGGCCGGTAATCACAACGAGCTTATCGCGGGGTATATCGAGATCGATATTTTTGAGGTTATGGGTGCGCGCGCCTCGAACCTGAATGGTGTCCATACTGCTGGGCTCTCTCTACTATCCTTGCTCTAGTGTTCTTACTGTGCAGTCTTCGATATTTTGCTCACTCGTCAGCGCCACGCCCGCCGTTTGTCGGGAGAGAATTTGACCTTGCGATGGCGTCGCTTGTTCGTCATCGAGCGGAAAAATCGTCGTGGCTATCTGATTGGGCAAGCCGTCGAGTATACGCGCTTCGAGTCTCCGTAGACTCTGTTTCACGAGATTTGTCGCGATCGTGATACCCTATATTTTTAATCAAGGTTCCTGCTAGTGACATCCTTTACCTCATATGAAACGCGTGCCGTTTCAGTGCTGGCGACCCTCTACGTAGTGCGCATGCTGGGATTGTTCATGGTGCTCCCTCTGATCGCTATTTACAGCGTCGATCTGGCGGGCGCTACGCCGTTTCTGTTGGGGCTTGCTGTCGGAGCCTATGGCTTAACCCAAGCCAGCCTGCAAATCCCGATGGGTTGGTTATCCGACAGGATAGACCGCCGGGTGGTTATTGTTCTGGGGCTATCAATGTTGACGCTAGGAAGCGTGGTGGCGGCGATGTCCTCGAGCATCTGGGGCATCATCCTCGGGCGATTTTTACAAGGAGCGGGTGCGATCGCCTCCGCGACGATGGCGCTCGTCGCCGACTACACCCGCGAGGAACAACGAGCGAAGGCAAGCGCCATTATCGGCGGAAGTATCGCTGTCGCCTTTGGGATAGCCCTGGTGTTAGGTCCTGCGCTCGCGACGCTCGGTGGCTTACAATTGGTGTTTGCCGGGACCGCGGGTTTGGCTGTGATGGGTATTGGCGTTGTCCTGCTGCTTCCAAAGCCTGAGCGCTTTGACACGCAGGAGAGGCAACTCGGCTCGGGCTTTCAGCGGTCTAGGCTATCGCAGGTGTTAAGCATTCCATCGCTTAACATGATGTACCTCAGTATTTTCTTTCTACACCTCACGCTAATGGCGGTGTTTGTTGTCGTTCCTACCAGTCTTGAGATTGATGCGGGTATTGCGCTAGAGCACCATGCACTTGTCTACCTGGGCGCGCTGGTATTCTCCATTCCCGGTATTTATTGGCTTATAAAGGGACGGCATTACATGACGCAGCCTGTAAGCATTTTGGTGCGCTGTCTCGGTATCTTACTGTCAGGTGTTTTGCTCCTTTCCGCTGGAGAATGGGCTCCCACGCTCTTGGGCCTGTGCCTCTTCTTCACCGGGTTTACCGCGTTGGAGGCGATGTTGCCCTCGCTAGCCTCTATCTATGCACCTGCGAGTGCGCGGGGTACGGCCATGGGCGTGTTCGCTTCATCACAGTTCATCGGCGTTTTCGTGGGTGGTTTGATGGGCGGCGCGCTTCTTAACGCCGTGGATGCTGTTGGCGTTTGGGCGGGCATGGCTGCATTGACAGTGGTTTGGGCGGTGCTTTTGCGGCTGTCGCCTTTGACGTCACCAGAGGGTGCAGTGGATAGATAAAGGGCGATTGAGATCTCCCCCATGCGGCATTGGGTTGGTATAGTGTCGCAAACGTCGTTCAGGGCGTATCAATCTGTCCCAACGTCGTCGCGTTGGCTAATTTGAGACAAGTGAGCGATGACAGGGATGAAACGTTGTATGAAGCGTTTGTAGATAAGCGTCATCGAGACGCAGAGAGCCGGAGCGAGCCTGAGGAGAGAAAAATGGCCAGTCGTGGAATTAATAAAGTTATTTTGGTCGGCAATCTAGGCCAGGAGCCTGAGCATCGCGTCCTACCATCGGGCGGTGGTGTAACCAATATCAGTATTGCTACGTCGGAATCCTGGAAAGACAAAAATACGGGGCAGATGCAGGAGCGTACCGAGTGGCACCGCGTTGTGTTTTTTAACCGACTCGCAGAGATTGCGTCAGAGTACTTACGCAAAGGCTCAAAGGTGTACGTTGAGGGCTCGCTGCGCACCCGCAAATGGCAAGATCAATCGGGGCAGGATCGTTACACGACCGAAATCGTCGCTAACGAAATGCAAATGCTGGATAGCCGCAACATGAGTCAGGATAATAGCGGCTATGCGCCTAGTCCTGCGCCGATGGCTCAGGCCGCACCTGCCGATAATTACGCGGCGCCGGCGCCAACATCACAACCTGCAGATTTCCCAGAGGACGATATCCCGTTCTAATAGAAGCGGCGGTATTGACCCAAGGCGGTAGTTCCGAGTCTTTGATAAAGGTGGTTTAACGTCATGCGCGTGCTTGTATTGGGTGATGACACTCCGGTGGGTTATTCCATCAGCGCCTTTGCTAATCCACTGCGAAGACATGAGCTCCTGGGTCTGAGCCTCGATAAGACCCGGTGGCCGCGAGAGAGACAAGTCCGCCGGGTGATCAGAGACGCTGCTCCGGATATCGTTCTCGATACCCGAATTGTGACTCAGATTGACTCTTCGGACCGCGTTGGCCAGCGCGATGTTCAGCGAAGTGCGTGGCTGGCCCAAGCGTGTGAGCGCTATGGCGCAAGTTATCTTTACCTATCGAGTGCCTTCGTTTTTTCGGGGGAGATGAAACGTCCGTACCTAGAAAAAGATACGCCGGACGTTGAGTCAGGCTTGGGTCGTGCGCTGCTCGAGGTTGAGCAAACGCTTACTGCACACCTCGACGATGTTTTAATTTTGCGATTGGGGCGGCTTTTTGCGGGGCGACGTCCCAATGCACTGTGTACGGCATTGGACACGTTGCGACGCGGTCAGGTGGTTCAAGTGTCAGATCGACTTCAGGGGAATCCGGTCCACGTGGTCGAAGTGGCTCGGGTCTGCATGGGAATGCTTGATCAGATGAGTGCCGGTGCCCCTCGACACGGCATTTTCCACTATTGCAGTTTGGGTGAAACGGGCTACCTTGATTTTGCAGAGGCGGCAATGGCCTGTGCGTCGCAGTATGAGCCGTTTTCGAATGTGAGAGACTTATTGGAAGATCTCACCGATGCATCGCAGCCCTTGATTAACCACACTCTGGACTGCAGTAAAATCCGTCGCGAGTTCGGGATCCAACAACTGCCTTGGCGCAACTTTATCGATCATGCCGTATCGCGCTATCTTGAGTTGTACGTATTTGGCGAAGGAGTCGTTGAAAAGACATGAGTGGAGCATTGAATGTAGCGGTGCTGACTGTGAGTGATACGCGAACCCGCGACACTGATACGTCGGGCCAATTTCTGGAAGACGCGCTACTTGAGGCCGGACACCGACTCGCAGATCGCCGCATCGTTATCGACGATATCTATGAAATAAGGGCGGTGCTATCGGCATGGATTGCAGAATCGGACATGCACGCGGTCTTGGTAACAGGTGGCACGGGATTCTCGGGTAGGGACTCGACGCCGGAGGCAGTACTACCACTGTTTGATAAAACTATTGAAGGTTTTGGAGAGGTATTCCGCGCCTTGAGTTTTGATGAGATAGGTTCTTCAACAGTGCAATCGCGCGCGATAGCTGGCCTTGCCAATCGCACAGCGATTTTTTGTATGCCGGGTTCAACTGGGGCCTGTAAAACAGCCTGGAATGGACTCATTCGCGACCAACTAGACGTGGCACACCGCCCCTGTAATTTTGTAAAGGTGCTAAGAGGCGAGGTCTAGTTCGGCGGTAGCATCAGCTGTTGCTTCTACTCCCCCCGATTATCCGCACAGTTGCATGAGGGCGTGACGGCGGCTGAGCGAGAGGTGCGGTGGACAGCGATAAATACTGCCCCGCTAGGGCGCTTTTATATCTATTTTGGCGAAGATGACTGTGTCGGTAGCAAGAGCTGTCCCGACAGTAGCCAATGTTTATCCACTGAAGCGTTGAAAGACCAGCGTCGCGTTTGTTCCGCCAAAGCCAAAGCTGTTAGACATCACTCGGTTCAGCGTTACACCTTCTCGCGCGGCTGTCACAACATCCATTCCTGCGGCGCCCTCATCGAGGGTCTCCACATTCGCAGAAGCCGCGATAAAGTCATTTTCCATCATCAGCAACGAGTAGATGGCTTCTTGCACGCCAGCAGCACCAAGCGAGTGTCCGGAGAGAGACTTTGTGGATGCAATGGCAGGTGTGCTATCACCAAAGACTTCCCTCACCGCCTTGAGCTCCTGAATATCGCCGGCAGGGGTGCTCGTGCCGTGGGCATTGATGTAATCAATATTTCCATCGACGGTTGCCATAGCCTGTTGCATGCAGCGAACAGCGCCTTCACCTGAGGGCGCCACCATATCGTGGCCGTCGGAAGTGGCACCGTAGCCGACGACCTCCGCATAAATCTTAGCGCCGCGAGCGAGCGCGTGGTCGAGTGACTCGAGCACCAACATGCCACCCCCACCCGCGATAACAAAACCATCGCGGTCCGCGTCGTAGGCACGAGACGCACGCTCGGGTGTTTCATTATATTTCGTCGATAGCGCGCCCATCGCGTCGAACAAGCAGCTGAGCGACCAGTCTAGCTCCTCGCCGCCCCCAGCGAAGACAACATCTTGTTTGCCCAGTTGAATTTGTTCCATGGCATTGCCAATGCAGTGTGCGCTGGTTGAGCAGGCCGATGAAATTGAGTAGTTCACGCCTTTGATCTGAAAGGGCGTTGCGAGGCATGCAGATACAGTGCTTGCCATGGTCTGCGTTACTCGATACGGGCCAACACGACGCAAACCGCGATCTCGTAAAATATCAGCAGCTTCGACCTGACTCGCGCTCGATGCACCACCTGATCCCGCGATAATGCCTGTGCGTGTGTTAGATACCTGATCTGGCGTTAAACCCGCATCTGAAATGGCCTGCTCCATGCTCAAGAACGCGTAGCCGGCCGCATCGCCCATGAAGCGCCACTGTTTCCTATCGATATGCTCAGCAAGATCGATATCAGGCTTGCCAGACACCCAGGAGCGCATGCCAACTTCTTCCTGCGTTGAGTTGTAGCGAATACCTGAGTTACCTGCTCTGAGCGAGGCGGTAACCTCCTCTGCATTGTTACCAAGGCTTGAAATAAGGCCCAAGCCTGTAACGACAACACGTTTTGTCATTAGAAATTTTCCGTGGATTGGAACAGACCGACTCGCAGATCGGTGGCGGTATAAATCTCTCGGCCATCTACAGATACTGAACCATCGGCGATCCCCATCACCAATTTACGCTCGATGACGCGCTTCATTTCGATTTTGTAGGTAACCAGTTTGTTGCTAGGCAGTATTTGGCCGGTGAACTTTACCTCCCCTGAACCCAGAGCTCGCCCACGGCCTGGGTTGCCGCGCCAACCCAGGAAAAAGCCAACGAGCTGCCACATGGCATCGAGTCCTAGACAGCCTGGCATCACAGGGTCTCCAGGGAAGTGACAATCGAAGAACCAGAGGTCCTCGTGGATGTCGAGTTCGGCCAAAATGATGCCTTTACCCGCTTTTCCGCCATCACTGTTGATTTCAGTAATGCGATCGAGCATCAGCATATTGTCAATCGGTAGCTTGGCGTTACCAGGACCAAACAAATCGCCCATGCCGCAGTCGATGAGCTCGTCCTTGGCGTAGGCACTCTTTGGGGAAAATGCAAATTTTTCAGTCATCCGCGTAGAGTACCGCGGTGATCGCCGACTTGCACTCGCTTTCATCGAAGTGAGTGGAGGATGTCACAATTGCAACTTTCGGTTACCACGCAGCGCGCGAATAATGCACGTCATCCCGCTGTCATCGTCTGTTCCTAGAGTATGTGACGCAGAGGACGTATGCTTGGTGAGTACCATCTCTGTCGTTAACCTGTCTTTCTCTGGGGTTTTTATGAGACAAATCACACCTGTATTGCTGTGCGGCGGCGTGGGAAGTCGGCTATGGCCTGTGTCGCGTCAGGGGAGACCCAAGCAATACTTGAACTTGACAGGTGAGCACTCGATGCTCCAGCAAACCATTACGCGCCTTGAGGGCCTTGAGCAAAACCCGCCGATTATTGTTTGTAATGAAGAGCATCGCTTCCTCGTGGCGGAGCAGTTACGTCAGCTGGGTGTGGCAGGCGCGACTATTGTCTTGGAGCCGGAGGGAAAGAACACTGGTCCTGCTATTGCGCTAGCCGCTCATGCCGCAGTCCGTGATGATGCTGAGAGCCTGATGTTGGTCCTACCGGCCGATCATTACATCGGACGCCCTGCCGATCTGCGCGAGGCAGTCACTGCGGCAGCTGATGTTGCGGCGTCGGGAAAGCTCGTTACGTTCGGCCTCATTCCATCGCGCCCCGAAACTGGTTACGGCTACATAAAACGCGGAACGTTAATTGCCAACGGTGTAGCGGTTTTGGATACCTTTGTCGAAAAGCCCAATCTCGAGACAGCGAAAGACTACCTAGCCTCGGGCGAGTATTTTTGGAACAGTGGTATGTTCATGTTCTCGGCGCGCACTTATTTGTCGGCGCTTAATGCGAGCCAACCTGCAATGGCCAGTGCATGCGAGGCATCGATGCAAGCAGCGAAGCGGGATCTCGATTTTATTCGACCCGACGCCAAGCTTTTTTCAGAGAGCCCTGCTGACAGCATCGACTATGCGGTCATGGAGCACACGACTGAGGGAGCGGTAGTCTCGCTGGATTGTGACTGGAGCGATATTGGTGCTTGGTCTGCCCTATGGGAGGCTGGTTCAAAGGACGAATCAGGGAATGTGACCGAGGGTGATGTGGTCATCGATAATACGACCAACAGTTACATCCGCAGCCAGTCTCGCTTGGTGACAACGACAGGCATTAAAGATTTAGTTGTTGTCGAAACCGCTGACGCCGTCATGGTGGCCGATAGGCACTCTGTCCAGGACGTGAAGAACATTGTTACGGCACTCAAGTCTATGGCACGAAGCGAGGCGGATACGCATCATCGTGTTTTCCGACCCTGGGGCTCATACGAATCGCTGATTGTTGGTGAGCGTTTTCAGGTGAAGCGCATCGTGGTGAATCCGGGCCAACGCCTGTCATTGCAGATGCATCATCATCGCGCAGAGCATTGGGTGGTGGTGCGCGGTACCGCTGAGGTGTTGAACGGTGATGATACCATGTTGCTCACTGAGGATCAGTCTACTTACATCCCGATTGGGGCGAAGCATCGACTTAGCAATCCGGGGAAATATCCGCTAGAACTGATAGAAGTTCAGTCGGGTAGCTATCTCGGCGAGGACGATATCGTGCGATTTGAAGACGTTTATGGGCGGTCACCGAGCTGATTTTAGGTGCACCCTGCGAGTCACAGCCAGCGAGGGTCAGCATGTCATTGAGAGGACTGAAAGATGATTAAAAAATGTTTGTTTCCAGTGGCGGGTTACGGCACACGATTCCTACCTGCGACCAAAAGTACGGCGAAGGAAATGCTGCCTATCGTTAACAAACCTCTATTGCAGTACGGCGTGGAAGAGGCACTGGCCGCCGGTATGAGCAATTGCGCTTTTGTCACTGGCCGCGGTAAGCGGGCCATCGCTGACCACTTCGATATCTCATATGAGCTCGAGCATCAAATCTCCGGGACGTCTAAAGAGAAGTACCTCCAGGGCATTCGAGATGTGATCGACCAAGGCATATTCACCATGGTGCGTCAGCGCGAAATGAAAGGCTTGGGACACGCCATTCTGACGGGAGAGCCCTTGATAGGCGATCAGGCGTTCGGTGTTCTACTGGCGGATGACCTCTGCATCAACCAAGAAGGGGCTGGCGTGCTGCAGCAGATGGCCGAGCTATACAATCAGTTCCGTTGTTCGATTGTCGCTGTTATGGAAGTCCCAGCAGAACAGATCAGTGCCTACGGCGTTATCGCGGGTGAGGCAATGGGCGATAGTTTGTACCGAGTCGATAAAATGGTCGAAAAACCCGCTGCGGAGGACGCCCCTTCTAATCTTGCGGTTATTGGGCGATATATACTGACGCCTGATATTTTTGACATTATTCGCGACACCCCTCCGGGGCGTAACGGCGAGGTGCAAATTACCGATGCGCTGATGACTCAAGCACAAAAGGGCTGTGTCTTGGCCTACAAGTTTAAGGGGCAGCGATTTGATTGCGGCAGCGTGCCGGGCTTCGTCGAGGCGACGAATTTTGTCTACGAGAATATTTATTACGACCTTTGAGGAAATTATCTGTGCCGGAGCCGATTCGCTGCTTTAAATCCTACGATGTACGAGGCCGCATCCCCGATGAGCTAAATGAAGACATTGCCCGTCGCATTGGCCGGGGATATGCCGAGGTGATTCATCCCGGCACGGTGGTGGTTGGTCACGATATTCGCCTCACTTCTGAGTCGATTAAGGCAGCCTTGGTCGATGGCCTTCGCGAGCAAGGTATCGATGTGTTTGACATCGGGCAGTGCGGCACTGAAGAGATTTATTTCGCGACCTCGCATTTGAAGGTCGGTGGTGGCATTTGCGTCACAGCGAGTCACAACCCCAAAGACTACAACGGCATGAAATTCGTTCGTGCCGAGTCAAAGCCCATATCGGGTGACTCAGGTCTCAAAGAAATTCAGGCGAAAGCTGAGGCTGATGAGTTCACACCCGCTGCCACGCGCGGTAGTTACGAGTCAGTCGATACGAGCGACGCCTACATAGAGCACTTGCTGAGTTATGTGGACCCCGCATCGCTCAAGCCACTCAAGATTGTCTGTACAGCAGGCAATGGCGGCGCGGGTCGCGTGGTGGACTTGCTCGAGCCTCACCTGCCTTTTGAGTTCATCAAGCTGCACCACGAGGCAGACGGCCATTTTCCAAACGGTGTTCCCAACCCGATGCTCGAGGAAAATCGCGTCGCCTCAGCCTCCTTAGTCCGCGAGTCCGGTGCTGACCTGGGTATTGCCTGGGATGGCGATTTTGATCGTTGCTTCTTTTATGACCACACCGGTGAGTTTATCGAGGGCTATTACGTCGTTGGGCTCCTTGCTTCAGCTTTCCTAGCGAAGACCAGTGACCAAATCGTGGTTCACGATCCCCGACTTACCTGGAACACCATCGACGTTGCGCACTCTGCAGGCGGCTCGGCAGAGCAGAGTAAAACAGGCCACGCGTTCATCAAGGAGACCATGCGGCGGGTTGATGCCGTCTATGGAGGGGAAATGAGTGCACACCATTATTTTCGCGACTTCGCTTACTGTGACAGCGGCATGATCCCGTGGCTGTTGGTAGCGGAGATCATGTCTACGACGGGTAAGACGCTTGCATCGCTGGTGGAAGAGCGCACGCATGCCTTCCCTTGTTCAGGCGAAATCAACCGTACGGTCGCTGATGCGCCAGCGCTGATTGCCAAGGTGGAAGACCTGTATGCGCAAGGTGCGAATACTATCGAGCATATGGATGGCTTGAGCCTGAGTTATAACGACTGGCGTTTCAATCTTCGTATGTCTAATACTGAACCCGTGGTGCGCTTGAACGTTGAGAGTCGCGGCGACGAAGCACTTATGCGATCGAAGACTGAAGAGCTACTTGCAATTATCGAAGCAGCCTAAAGACCCGTTGCGCTCGAGCGCAACAGTTGAACCTGCATTCAAAGCTGGCATATTTGTAGTAGCGCGTCTTACCGAGCTCAATTGTGGAGACTCCGCGCAGTCGGCATTGAATCTTGTCATCGCCGCTCCCAATCGACTTTCTGAAAACAACGTCAATTGACGAACTGTTATTCGCCACCTAGCCTGTCTCAGTCAAATCTAGCCTGTTTCAGTCAAATAACGAAGGGCTTGGCCTCTGGAGCACCAGCTGCTATGGAAGTGAGATCGTTTAAGCCATTTAGCTCTGTGAGTGCGCTTACCCTGGGTGGCGGAGGTCTTGGGCAGGTTTGGGGTAAGACTACTCGAGAGGAAGCGGTTGCCACTGCTCGCCTGGCGCTCGATTGTGGCATCACCCATTTCGATATGGCTCCCATGTACGGTCGCGGTGAAGCGGAAAAGGTGATTGGCGAAGCCTTTAAGGGTATGGATACCTCGAAGCTTAACTTTACGACCAAGTACCGGCTCGGTCGCGTAGACGACGCCATCACCTACGACAAGCTGAACGCATCACTGACGCGATCCCTCGAAACTATGGGTATCGAGCGCGCCGATCTTTTCTTCCTGCACTCGCAACTGATAGAGGATGACCATGTGCTTTATCAGCTCAATGAGTATCGAGACCGTCTAGCAACGCCTCGCAGTTATCTTTTGGAATCTGTGATTCCCGCATTTGAGCGCCTCATGGCCGAGGGAAAGATCGGCGGTTGGGGGTTTGCGCTGGGGCAGGAGTCGGCATTGGAAGCGGTGATTGCCAGCGACACACCTCCGAGTGCCGTCCAGTGTGTGGTAAACCCATTGAATTCCGCGGGTAATATCGCTTACACCACCGAGACCTTCGACGGGCGCAAAATATTAGATGCGTGCATCAAGCACGATGTTCCGGCTTTGGCGATTCGTGCCGTGCAGGCCGGCGCACTGACCTCTGCCATGGATCGCGAGTTACCTGCCGATGATGCCGATCAACGTGATTTTGATCGGGCCGCTGGGTTTCGGAAGCTCGCGGCTGAATGGGGACAGACACCTGCGCGCCTGGCCCATCGATACTCGCTCGCCATTGGCGGTCCAAGCTCTGTGATTCTGGGAGTGAAAAATCGCGAGGAGCTGATTGAGTGTGTCGAGGCCGAACGAGATCCAAGGCTGACGCCGGCTGAGTGCCTGCAACTAGAGGCGGCGTGTCGCTGAAATTATCACTCAATCGATACGCCTCACCCTGCGCAATTAGTGATATTTGTTCAGCCTAAAGGCTTTCATGGAAGAACCTTAGCCTTGACCAGAATAGGCCGTGCTATTAGCGTTACCTAGGAATCAACACTGATGTGCGCGCATTGTTTTGAGGAGCGACTGTCTTTTTGAGAAGCCATTGTTTTTTTGAAAAGCAACTGGGCCCACTTCGCACACAACCTGTAATTACATAACGACACAAGAACAGGCACAGAGTGCCGATATAACTCACGACTGGGAGAATCCTCATGGGTCATGCATACATCGTAGACGCTTGTCGCACACCGCGCGGTATCGGAAAAGTCGGGAAAGGTGCACTCGCGCACCTACACCCTTCGTATCTTGGGTCGACCGTCCTGGCTGCGCTTGCCGAGCGAAACAACCTCAACACTAGCGAGGTTGATGACATTATTTGGGGTACGTCCTCCCAAAGCGGAAAGCAGGGCGGTGACTTGGGTCGTATGGCCGCACTCAACGCGGGGTACGACGTTCGCTCTTCAGGTGTAACCCTTGACCGTTTCTGCGGCTCAGGCATCACAACGGTTAATTTGGCCGCGGCGCAGGTTATGTCGGGCATGGAAGACCTGGTTATCGCCGGCGGTACTGAGATGATGAGCTATCACTCGCAGATCGGCGACCCCAGCAAGCCGCCTATGATCGACTCGGGCAACCTCGAGCTTCGAGCAATGCATCCGCAGTCGCAACAGGGTGTGTGTGCGGATGCGATCGCTACACTCGAGGGCATTGATCGAGATGCAGTTGATGATCTTGCGCTTGTAAGCCAAGCGCGTGCTGCGCGTGCGATTGCGGAAGGCCGTTTCGATAAGTCACTGATCACCGTCAAGAATCCCGACGGCACAGTAGCCCTCGACCACGAAGAGTTCCCTCGTCCACAGACAACGAAGGAGGGCCTGTCAGAACTGAAGACGGTGTTCAGTGTGGTACGCGACGTGCCTGTCGACGAGCAGGGAACGACTTATGGTGCGCTGATTCAGCAGAAATATCCTGAAATTACCGAGTTCAATCACATTCACCACGCCGGTAACTCATCGGGCGTTGTAGACGGCGCTGCAGCGCTACTGCTTGCTTCTGAGTCCTACATGGAGCGAACCGGCATGACGCCGCGTGCGCGCATTGTTGCAACAGCGAACATGGGTGATTGCCCCACACTGATGCTGAACGCGCCAGTCCCCGCTGCTGAAAAAGTATTGATGAAAGCGGGTCTCACCAAAGACGACATCGACGTCTGGGAAATTAACGAGGCGTTTTCTGTGGTAGCCGAGCGCTTTATCAGACGTCTCGATCTTGATCGTGAGAAGGTGAATATCAACGGTGGTGCCATGGCACTGGGTCATCCGATTGGTGCAACCGGTTCTATTCTTGTTGGAACTGCGCTCGATGAACTCGAGCGACAGGGCGGGCGATACGCGCTGATCACGATGTGTGCCGCTGGCGGTATGGCACCTGCCATCATTATCGAACGAGTCTAAAGGAGTCGCTGCCTTGTCTCACTCAACTTTGGAGGTGCGATTCGCTCACTGATCTCCAGAGTTGATCGTGACGGTGTTAACGGTGTGACAGCGCCTTGAACAAAAAGCGCCTTAAACAAAAAGCGCCTTGAACAAAAAGCACTGTGAACAAAAAGCACTGTGAACAAAAAGCACCGTGAACAAAAAGCCCAGCAGATGCCGGGCTTTTTTTGGAATGCTTTTTTCGTACCTAAGTGCTTAAGCGCCCTAGAAGCTGAGTACTCAAGTGCTCAGATTCCAAAATTGCCCAGCACCTGCTGTGATGGGTGACAAGGTGTTTAGTGACGCCTCAAAAGTCGCTATTCGCCTTTCGCCAAGCCGCCGCGAGCGCGGCTGTCGAGGCGTCGAGCTCACCGAGACCTTTACCTGTTTCCAGCGCACCGCGAATCTGTTTTCCAATGACCTTGCCAAGCTCTACACCCCACTGGTCGAAGGCGTTAAGCCCCATCAGAACGGACAGGAAGTAGGTCTTGTGTTCATAGGCGGCAACTAGCGCACCCAAGGTCGCAGGTGTCACTGCATCCATCACAATGGTGCTGTGAGGGTGATTTCCGGGCATTTCGAAATGGGGTGCGAGCTCCGGAGCGAGACCTTTTGACGCTGCGAGTTCCTTGGATTCCTCGGCCGAGCGTCCAATCAAAAAAGCGCGGCTCTGTGCCAAGGCATTAGAGGCAAGTTTCCGGTGTGCGTCGAGGTCAACATCGCCATTCGTTAATGGGAAAATGATGTCAGCTGAAAAGGCTCTATTCCCCTGATGAAGGAGTTGGTAATAAGAGTGCTGGCCGATGGTTCCCGCAGATCCCCACAGCACGGGGGCAGTCACATCTTTTATCGACTTGCCGCCAAGCGTGACCCGCTTACCGTTGCTCTCCATGGTCAACTGCTGCAAAAAGTCAGCGAGATACTCGAGTCGTTGTGAGTAGGGCAGCACAATATGAGTTTCCGTATTTAAGAAGCGCGTGTTCCAGAGCTCAAGCATGGCCATCATCATGGGAAGATTGTGACTGGGGGCCGCTTCGCGGGTGTGCTCATCGAGTGCGCGTGCGCCGTCCAACAACTCAGAAAATGCCTCCCAGCCGTACCCGAGCGCAATGACTAAGCCGATGGCTGACCAGACCGAATAGCGACCACCCACCCAGTCCCACATAGGGAAACAAGCGTTTGCATCAATACCAAAGTCTGCGGCCGCGTCGAGATTGGTAGTCACCGCGAGTACGTGCTTGCCGATATCCGCTTCCGGTACACCGCCGCCGATGAGCCACTCACGTGCACGCTGGGCATTGGTTAGTGTCTCTTCAGTGGTGAACGTTTTCGAGCAAATGATAAGCAGGGTTGTCGCGGGATTAAGATCCCGAGTAACGACGTCAAGATCATGCGGGTCGACGTTCGATATGAAGTGGGTGCGAAGTTGTGGCGTGTCGGTATCGAGCGCTCGGCAAATCATTCGAGGCCCGAGGTCCGAGCCGCCAATACCGATGTTGATGACGTCAGTGAATGTTTTCCCAGATGCGCTTGTGTGCGCGCCGCCATGAATGTCATCAACAGCTGATTTCATACGAGTGAGTGTTTCGCTGACCTCCGTGTGAAGGTCGCCACAATCAGCTGCTGCGGTGCCTCTCAAGAGAGTGTGAAGCGCCGCCCGCTGCTCTGTGATGTTGACCTCCTCACCTGTCACTAGCGCTTCAAAGGCCGCTGGTAACCCTGCGTTTTCAGCGGCTTGAGTCAGAAAAAAGTGCGCCTTTTGATCAATGCGTTGCTTAGACGCATCAAGGGTAAGTCCTGCGGCGGTTAATGTGAGAGCGCTTAAGCGATTGGCGTCGCTGGAAAGCAGTTCAGCAATGGATACGTCACTGAGGCGCGACGCCTCGGCTTTTAAGGTGTCGGCGTCACTGCTCTGCAGCATCGATTAACTCTCCCGGGACAGTGAAAAGGTAGCGAGTGTTTCTAGGCTTGTCTTTGCAGCGCTCGGCGCAAGTGTCGCCAGCGCTTCATTCACAATATCACAGTGCGCTTCTGCCGCGGATCGTGTCTCGGCAATGCCGCCGGTATTCGCTGCGTGCTCAATGATCTCGCTAAGATTTTCAGCAGATTTGGTTCTCAATGCTGTGGCAATAAGCGCCGCATCATCCGGTGAAGCATGCTGCATGGCATGGATAAGCGGTAGCGTAGGTTTGCCCTCGTTGAGGTCGTCACCAACGTTTTTACCCGTAGTTTCAGGGTCGCCCTCGTAGTCGAGTACATCGTCAATCAACTGAAAGGCAATGCCCAGATTGAGCCCAATGTCATGCATTGTCTTTAAGGTGTCATCGCTCTCATCGCTGAGCATGGCAGCGCCTTCACACGCAGCGGCAAATAAAATCGCTGTCTTGCGGGTGATTACATCAAAGTATTGCTCGCGGGACGTATCGGGGTCGCCCGCACGGACCAGTTGCATGACTTCACCCTCAGCGATGAGGTTAGTGACGTCCGCCATAAGTTTAAGCACACGCATGTCATCGAGCTGAACCATCAACTGGAAGGCGCGTGTGTACAGGAAGTCACCTACCAATACACTCGGCGCATTGCCAAACTCACTGTTGGCTGTGGGGCGGCCGCGTCTGAGGGTCGAGATGTCGACCACGTCGTCGTGTAACAGCGTCGCCGTGTGGATGAATTCGATAACCGCGGCGAACTTGATGTGCTTTTCGGTCACTTCGCCCAGCGAGGCGGCTGCCAGCAACGCAAGCAGCGGACGCAGACGTTTGCCACCGGCATCAACGATGTACTGGCCGACATTTTCGACCATATCAACATCAGAATGTAGCTGTTCAATGATGAGCGCGTTTACTTGGGCAAATTCAGCCTCTACGCTGGCTCTAATCTGATTTATCACAATGCATCTCCGGGGCGAGGAGGGAGTATAAAGGTCCCTCGTCTTTCTTGTCACGAAGTGGGATATTCACGTTGAGGCGTCTCCGCATTTCCCTTGCGCTCTTGGGTCAAACCACGTATTCTCCGCGCCCGTGTTTATGAACAACACTCGAGTGCCTACGCTCTGCCCCGCATAGCGGTTATCACACAGCGAGCAGGCTAACTGGAAGGAAAACGACATGTACGCAGTAATTGTAAGTGGCGGTAAGCAACACCGCGTTGAGGAAGGCGAAG
>CBFIBL010000057.1:0-40141 GCA_965660865.1 Luminiphilus sp. | reverse complement strand
ATCGCCTGTGTTCAGGGAACGGCGACGGCGGCAGGTTGCCAGCTCGTCTCGGCCTGTGATTTAGCTATCGCGTCTAGCGACTCCCGCTTTTGCACTCCGGGCGTTAACTTGGGTGCCTTCTGTACAACGCCATTGGTTGGTATTGGACGTAACCTGTCTCGCAAGCACGCGTTAGAGATGGCTTTAACGGGTGAGTTTTTTGATGCGCGCGATGCAGAGCGGTTTGGTCTTATCAATCGTCACGTGCCGGCAGATGAGGTGGTTGCAGAAACGCTTGGGCTTGCAGAGCGAATCGCAACGCGGTCACCTCAAAGTATCCGTGACGGTAAAACAGCCTTTTACACGCAAGTAGAAATGCCTTTACACGAAGCCTTCGAGCACGCCAATCAGGTAATGCTAAACGCTATGACGTCCGATGAATCCCAGCGCGGGGTGACTGCCTTCTTCGAGAAGCGCGCACCTGACTGGCGTTAATCCAGTGCGCATTGATACCGACGAGTCCCTTGCTGCCCTCTTTAGGCGCGTGCGGACCATTGCACTGGTTGGCGCGAGTCACAAGCCTGAGCGACCGAGCTATAAGGTTTTGGAGTTCCTATTATCCGAAGGCTTTAACGTTACGCCCGTGAATCCGGGGCTTGCGGGTCAGGAGCTGCAGGGCCAAACAGTGGTGGCATCGCTCTCCGATATTGATCATTCGATCGATATGGTCGATGTTTTTCGAGATGGCAGTGCGCTGCCCGGCGTTTTGGCCGAGACCATCGCACTCGGCGCTCCAGCCCTTTGGACGCAGCTGGCAGTGCGGCATGCAGATGCTGAGCGAGATGCACTCGACCAAGGTCTGGATTTGGTGGTCGACAAATGCCCGCTTCAAGAGTTACCCAGGCTGCGGAGCAGAGGCCTGATCTAAACGGCTCCCTGGCATCAGACTTAGAGGGTGAGGCCTTCAAGCTAATTAACTTGAAATAGATCGGCGGAAGGTTGTTAAAGCCAGTAGACCTTTAATAATCGATTGAAGCCCGAAGCCCGAAGCCCGAAGCCCGAAGCCCGAAGCCCGAAGCCCTACGCAGAAACCAAAAAAGAGCTTCAACCAAACGGTTGTCGATCACGGCTTACAGAGCGTTTGATGATCAGGTAAAAGCCACAGCCCCCCATAGGAGGCGGCGGGTATGAGTTTCAGCGTTTTACAGGCTCGAGCCCCCGGTTTCGTCAAGTTGTGACAGTGACCAGAGTGTCAGAATCGCCGCGAGCATGATGTAAACCGAGACATAGAAGATGCCGAAGTCTCGCCACAACAACACGGCAATCGTGGGTGCTAAGGCGCCGCCAAGGATCGCACCGATCTGATAGCCCAGAGATGCGCCCGAGTATCGAACCTCGGTGCTGAAGAGCTCTGTGAAGTAGGCGGCCTGTGGGCCGTACTGCATACCGAGGAATAGAAGTCCGACGGTAATAGCGACGCCGATCAGCAAGGGGTTACCCGTATCGATCAATGGGAACAATGCAAAGCCCCAAGCGCCTGTCAGGATGGCTCCCCACTTATAGACGCTCTTCCGACCAATGCGGTCGGATAGCCCTGAGAAGTAGAACTGAGTGGGCACCATAATCGCCGCCGCAACGAGGACGGCCATCAGCATCGTATCGCGCGAGAGATTCAGATCGGGCGAGTTAACCCCGTAGGCGATAACAAACGCGATCAATATGTAAAAGGTTACCTGCACCGATAAGAAGGCGCCGGCAGCTAGCATGATGCGCTTTGGATATTTACGAACAGCCTCAATGACTGGAGAGCGCTCTACAACCTGCGCGGGCTTATCGTCAGAGGCTTGTGATTCGCTCAAGTTCTTGAACGCTTCGGTGTCCTCGATCTTCAGCTGGATATACATCGAGATACCAATGAGAACGATGCTGGCAATGAACGGCAATCGCCATCCCCATTCCAGAAACGCCTCGTCGCTCATTGAGCTACTGACACCAATAAAAGCAAGGTTGGCAAGAATGACACCCATGGGGGCTCCGGCCTGCGCGTAAGCCCCATACCAGCCTCGTTGATCCGCCGGGGCGCTCTCGGTAACTAACAACATGGCACCACCCCATTGCCCACCGATCGCCAAGCCTTGGATGAATCGTAGCGCTACCAATAGGAGTGGCGCTGCTATACCGATTGATGCGTAGGTGGGTAGGAAGCCAATCAGCGTGGTTGCAAAGCCCATCATCATTAGCGCGACCACCAAAGTGCGTTTTCTTCCGATGCGGTCGCCAAAATGGCCGAAAATGATGCCTCCGAGCGGCCGCGCCAGAAAGCCGACTGCCAGCGTGCTAAAGCTAATGATGAGCAGCACCATAGTTGGTAGGTCCTGCGGGAAGAAAGCCTTTGGAAAAATGACCGCCGCTGCTGTGCCATAAAGGAAGAAGTCGTACCACTCGATGCTGGTGCCGGCGAGTGAGGTCATCGCCACACGTCGCATATTTTGCTGCTGGTCTTGCGCAGTTATATCACTCATCGTCTTGTCTCTTATTTTTTCTTATTGCCGCTGATTTGTTTGCGCCCATCTCCTAGGCAATCAGCAGGATGTTCAAGTGCCGTTGAACACGGTGACTCCATCTAAACGAGTGTTAGAGCTTGGGTCAACACCTATCTTGTTACGCCGCTTTTTTGCGTTTCGATTTCGCTTTGAGTCACTTATCTGTGCAATCATTGCGCGCAAATCTAAAGACATCGGAAAGCGTCAAAAACATTGGTGCTTTGATCGGGGCGAGAGAGCTATGACTAAGATGGTTGGCGGGGGACACTTCGATAAGTCGTCTACCCTTGGGCGTCAAAGAAGTTACATCAATGGCCGCTACGTTGATGTGGCGGATGCCGATACATTCCAAACCATACACCCTGGAACGGGCCAACCAATCTGTGACGTTGAGATTGCCAGTGAGGCACTTATTGGTTCGGCCGTTGAGGCGGCCAAGCAGGCGTTTACTAGTTGGTCTCAAACGCCAGCTGCTGAGCGTGGCGCCATACTTCGTCGTGCCGGTGAAATTCTCCGCGAGCGCAACCAAGAACTTGCCGAGTTGGAAACTCTCGATACGGGGAAGGCAATCCAAGAGACACAGGTGGTCGACATCATCAGCGGTGTAGAGGTGCTCGAATACTATGCAGGCATTGCGCAGGCTTTACAGGGCTCGCACCTCGATCTTCCGCCAGAGGCCTTCGCCATCATGCGCCGTGAGCCGCTGGGTGTCTGTGCGGCGATTGGTGCGTGGAACTACCCCATACAGATTGCACTCTGGAAATCAGCGCCTGCACTCGCGTGTGGCAATACAATGGTCTTCAAGCCGTCCGAGGTGACCCCGCTCACCGCACTTAAGCTTGCTGAGATCTATACCGAGGCCGGTTTGCCCGATGGCGTATTTAACGTCGCACTGGGTATGGGTGAAACGGGAGCTGCGCTGGTGAAGCACCCCGAAGTTGCCAAAGTATCGCTGACCGGTTCTGTGGCCACAGGCAAGCGTGTTGCAGCCATGGCTGCTGAGACGCTAAAGAAGGTCACACTCGAGTTGGGTGGCAAGTCACCGATTGTGGTGTTCGACGACTGCGATTTTGAAAGCGCAGTTAACGCAGCGCTAGCCGGTAATTTCTACTCTACCGGTCAGGTGTGCTCTAACGGTACTCGGGTTTTTGTGCATGAGCCTATTTTTGATCGATTTGTGGCTGAGCTCGTTGAGCGAACCCAAGCGATCCGTGTGGGTGATCCCTTCGACCCTGATACCCAAATGGGGCCTCTGATCTCTGCCGTGCAGCTGGATAAAGTGGCTGCGTATCTAGATCAAGCGCGTGCCTCGGATTCACTTGAGGTCCTTTGCGGGGGGGACGTTGTCGCCACTGACCCGCTAAATGGTGGTTACTTCGTATCACCCGCAGTGGTAGTCGCAAAGACTGATGACCACCCAGTCGTCGTAGAGGAGGTGTTTGGTCCTCTGATGACGGTGCTAAAGTTCAGCGAAGAGTCTGAGGTGATTAACCGCGCTAACGATACTCGATTGGGACTTGCAGCCGCTATATTTAGCCAGAATTTTGCGCGTGCCCACCGAGTGGCTAATCAGTTACAAGCAGGAACGGTCTGGATAAACGAGTACAACATTACGCCAGCAGAAATCCCCTTCGGCGGTTACAAGGAGTCTGGGATTGGACGCGAGAATGGTCTGCAAACCATTGAGCATTTCACTCAAACCAAGACGATTTATGCCAACCTTGGTAAGGTCGAACCAACTTACTGAGCGGTAAGTCGGGTGGTGTGCGGACGCCAGTATCTGAGCCATCGATGAAGGTTATCGTTGCTAGAATTCAGGTCAGCGTGAATGTTCAAATGAGCAAATACAGCATGGGAAGTCTGCAGTGACAAACGAGTTCGATTACATCGTTGTTGGCGGTGGTTCCGCCGGCTGTGTGTTGGCGAATCGACTGTCGCAGGATGCTGAGGTTTCAGTGTTGTTGCTGGAGGCGGGCGGTAACGGACGAAGTATCTTTGTTGATATGCCAAGCGCCTTTGCCATACCCATGGCATCAAAAGAATTCAACTGGGGTTATTACAGTGAGCCGGAGCCCGGCTTAGACGGTCGGCCTATGGATGCTGCGCGCGGGCGGGGCTTGGGTGGCTCCTCTGCAATCAATGGAATGGTTTATGTCCGTGGCAACCCGGGCGATTTTGATGAGTGGGAGGCACTCGGCGCCAACGGTTGGAACTACGCAAGCTGCCTTCCCTATTTCCAGCGAGCTGAGAGGTGGATGCACGGTGCCGACGCCTATCGTGGTGGCTCGGGGCCGGTGGGGACCTGTAATGGCAACAACCGGAAAAACCCGCTTTACCAAGCGTTTATTGACGCAGGAGATGAGGCGGGCTACGGGCTAACCGAGGATTACAACGGGTTCCGGCAAGAAGGTTTTGGCCCAATGCACATGACGGTGAAGGACGGTTATCGCTCCTCGACGCGGCGAGGGTATCTAGAGCCTGCGCGGTCCCGCTCAAATTTTACGGTAATAACGCGTGCGGAGGTTGACCATATCGGACTCGAGGGAGCGCAAGCGCAAACGGTTACCTACTGGCGGCACGGATCAAAACATCAAGTGTCAGCGGCTCGCGAAATAATTCTGAGCGCAGGCAGTATCGGCTCCCCAAGTATCTTGCAGCGCTCAGGCATTGGGCCTCAGGAAGTGCTCGATCAGGCAGGTGTAGAACTGCGCCATGAATTACCTGGCGTTGGGAAGAATCTCACCGATCACCTAGAGGTCTATTTCCAATACCGTTGTAAGGAGCCTATTACGCTAAACGGCGGTTTAGACCCGCTCTCAAAGTTAAAAATTGGTATGCAGTGGTTTTTCACGAAGACCGGCCTCGGTGCCAGTAACCACTTTGAGTCCTGTGGGTTTATTCGAACAAGGGCCGGTGTTGAGTGGCCCGATATTCAATATCACTTCTTACCGGGTGCGGTTCGTTACGACGGAAACGCTGCTTTTGATGGGCACGGCTTTCAGGTCCACGTCGGGCCAAATAAGCCCGAGAGTCGAGGCCACGTACACATTCGATCCTGGGATATTCGCGAGGCGCCAGAAATTGTTTTCAACTATCTGGCGACCGAAAAGGACAGAGAAGACTGGCGAATTTGTCTGCGCCTGACGCGAGAAATTTTAAGTCAACCTGCGCTCGATCGATACAGAGGGGCTGAAATTCAACCGGCGATTGATTTGTCTGACGACGATGCTGTCGATGCGTGGGTGCGAAACAATGTTGAGACAGCCTATCACCCGTCCTGCAGCTGTCGTATGGGCGCAGAGGGTGATGCGTTAGCCGTGGTTGATCCCGATTGCCGGGTACGTGGCATCAACGGACTGCGCGTGGTCGATTCGTCAGTGTTCCCTAGTATTCCAAATGGCAACCTCAACGCACCGACGATCATGTTGGCGGAGCGCGCAGCCGCCATTATCCGTGGTGAGGCAATGCTTCGATCAGACGCGACACGCTGGCAGCCAACGGACTCAAAAGCGCTTCAGCGTGAGGGCGTAGCTGTGCGGCCCGTGGATGCAGACATGCTGAGGTCAGCGCCTGTGTAAAAGCCGCTATCGTGTTTGGCGGTCACTCCTACCGCGATGCCCGCAGCTCAATTTTGAGAGGCTGCTGACGCAAATCACAGAGTCCATCGAACAGAGCGTCGTATTCTGTTGTAAAAAGCATTGGGGTGATTGCGCAGACGGTTTGTAGAGAAGGGCGCGCGATCAATCGCCAAATATCGATCGTGCAGGCCGCTCATTGAGTGCGGCGGATCTTAGTCCGAAAATACGCTACCCTCTTTCTACATAAATAATACTACTGGACATGTTATGGCACCGGCGGTTGATCGCGTTAATTTTGTTCTAACCCTTTTTGTTATGTTGGGGCTTGCGATCCCGCTACTACTCTTTCCCGAAGCCAGTTCACTCGCGCTACAAACTGCTTACGATTGGATCGCCGAGACGTTTGGTTGGCTCTACATCCTGACGGCTATCGCGGCGTTTAGTGCGGTTATTTTCATCGCGTTTGGCCCATACGCAGCCGTAACTTTGGGTAAGGAATCGCCTGAATTCAGCACAGCAAGCTGGGGGGCAATGCTCTTTGCTGCAGGTATTGGTGCTGGGATGATGTATTGGAGTGCGATTGAGTGGGCGTTTTATGTCGACGCGCCACCGTTCGGTGCCGAGCCTCGATCGCCAGAAGCCTATGTCTGGGCATCTTCTTTCGGTCTACATCACTGGGGCGTCGTGGCGTGGTCTTTTTACTGCCTTCCGACTCTCGCAATCGCCTATCCGTTTTATGCGCGCGGTGTGCCAAAGCTTAAGTACAGCATTTCTGCTTCCCATTTCATCAAGGGCGGGGAAGCCTCCTTAGGTGCACGGTTAATGGACAGTTTTTTTATGATCGCCTTAGTCGGCGGTATTGGCAGTTCATTGGGCTTCTCCACCCCCCTTATCGCAGCCTTGATCTCACGGTTGACCGGTATTCCGACCAGCTTCGGGATGGAGCTTGCGGTCGTTGTTGTTTGCGTTGCCATGTTTGGTACCAGTGTCTGGTTGGGCCTTGCGCGGGGTATAAAACGCTTGAGCGATTTCAATATGGTGCTGGGCTTTCTGTTGCTCGCTGCGATTTTGCTTGCCAGTGATACCGTCTTTTTGCTTCGTATGGCCATCAACTCGATTGGGCACACGTTGCAGAACACAGTAGGGATGATGTTCTGGACTGATCCGATTAATAACACGGGGTTCATCGAGGATTGGACGATCTTCTACTGGGCGTGGTGGCTAGCCTACGGGCCCTTTATTGGTATTTTTGTAACGCGTATCTCAAAGGGACGTTCCTTACGCGAGGTTGTTCTCGGCATGCTGGGTATGGGCTCACTCGGAGTGTGGCTTTTCTATTTGGTAGTCGGTAACCACAGCTTGGGGCTTCAGCTGAGTGGGGAAGTTGATGTGCTCGCCGTGATGGCCGAGTCCGGTGGTAATCAAGCTATTATTGCAGGTTTGGATGCACTTCCATTTGCGGCGATCTTCATCGTGGCCTACATTTTCCTGACCAGCATATTTACCGCGACAAGCTACGACAGCGCCTCTTACGTCCTGGCGGCAAGTGCCTCGCAGTCAATGAAGCCCTCGGAGGACCCAGCGCGGTGGCATCGTGTTTTTTGGGCAGTTGCTATTGCGATTTTGCCCATAGCGCTTATGTACGCAGGGGGGTTGAAGGAAGCACAGACCGTCGTCTTGGTCGTTTCATTGCCCTTGGTGTTTACATTTTGGCTGTCTGGTATTTCGCTTTTACGATCGCTCAAAGAAGACGCCACAAAGCGATAAGCGCGAGATAATCAGGCACCCGTGGGGAGCAGGGATAGACATAAGGGCGCCAGGCGTCTATCGGCGATTATCCGTGTGATATTGCTGTTAATAGCCGCCTGTGATGAAGGCGATTAAGGCATTGACCTCAGTGTCGCTAAGCTGATCAGCGTAAGCGGGCATTGCGCCGACGCCCTGAGCAAGGGCCGTTCTGATGCGCTGAGCGTCGGGCTTGAGTTCATCGAGATTCGGTCCAATAACCCCTTTCGCACCCGCGGCGTCCAGGCTGTGGCAAGCAGCGCAGGGTGGCTGTGTGGCATTATTAAACAATCGATACCCTAAGTTCGAGACTGCTTTTTCATCGCTTTGACGGCCTGACGTGCCCAGTGATTTCTCCGCCCTGGTGGATGGCGCAGCAGTACTAGCCGTCACCTGCGTTTTGGCCTGAAGATCACTCAGTGCCGTTTCACTGACGGTTATCGACAATCCGTGATCCCGCCACCCATTGTGCCCATAGCCACGTTGATTGGGAGGGAAGACAGCGGGCTGTGTGTCACCTTGCGTATCAGTGGCACGACTCACCATTAGGTAGTGCCCCTCGGTGAGCTCCGCGTCTACTGAAAATGTTCGCCAGCCGTTTACACCCAAGTCGGGCCCGTAGAGGCTGGCTTCTCGCCACGTTTTCCCACCATCTAATGATACGTCCACACGATTAATGCCGCGCTCTCCCGAGAAAGCCACGCCAAAAATACGATGCTGGCCGGGAGAAATAAGCTGACCATTGGCGCCGGGACTATTTATCCATGATTTGACAGGCATACGGTACATCGATGGATGAGTTGCATTACCACTTTTACCGACGGGTCTCATTCGATAACCCGATTGTTGTATTTTGTTTGATGACTCACCGGCTGTTGCCGCGAGACGCCGTAGCCACTTCACATTATTAACTCCGAAGTAACCCGGAACTAACAGCCGAACAGGACCGCCATGCACGAGTGGCAGGGGCTCACCGTTCATCTCCCAGACAAGGAGGCAATCCTCAAGACCTTTTGCCAGCGGTACTGACCGCTCAACGGCGACCGTTTGAGAATCAATACCTTCAGGCAGTGGCTCGCCACCTGTTCCGGTAAGGTAAATCGTATCATGTGAAGGACCACCAAATTCAGCAAACACATCGGCAACCCGAACACCCGTCCAGAGTGCACATCCCGCAGCACCCACGGCCCAGGGTGACCCCGAGGGCTTGTGCTCAAAAAAGGCTCGGCCGTTACCTGAGCATTGCAATACGGAGGCAACGGTGGCTGTCGGTAGTCGCTTCAGGTCAGCGAGTGTCATATCGCCCACTGACAGGCAGCCCTCAATTGCAATCGACCAAGCATCTCGATCGGCAATAATCTTTGACTCTGGCATTGGAAGGTTATTGCGCACGAAAAATTGGCTTATTGGCGTGATAGGTCCCTGACCGTAGGCATCTCGCGCAGTCTCAAGCGCTAGTGGTAAATGATTGTGCTCAATAAACGTTGACCGGTGTTTTCCCGCGGGCATCAATGGTTTCACTGCACTCCATGCAAGATTGGGGAGCACTGTTACGGCCAAAGTCAGTGTTTTTAAAAACGAGCGGCGCGATGGATGTTGGTCAGTCAATTTCATAGGGATCGCTTTCTGACGACTTACTGCAAGACGGCCCACACGATGACGCCGAGAGTCAACAAAATCAATCCTCGATGGACGACGAGACTCTGTTCCAGAGCGCGGCTAAGAGCGGTACCGGCAAGGCACCAAAGCGAGTGAAAAAGCAGTTGAGCCGCAAGGAAGCTAAGGGGAACAACGAGTATTTGCTCGAACGGTGTTGAGAAGCTGTCGGCAAATTGTGACAGCGCGAGGGTCGCCATCATCCACGTTTTTGGGCTCAGGGGATGCACAATCGCACCTGCCCAAAAAGAGAAGTGACGCTGTGATGATGACGCAGATATTGGCGTCCAGTTCCTTAATGCCAGATAGGCCATGTAGGCTGCAGAGGCAAAAACGAAGACGCTTGTGATATCGGGGTTGGCATCGATCACCGTCATGAGCCCGAATGCGAGGGCGAAGTTAAGTGCAAGTTTTCCGGCAATTAGGCCTGCGATAAAAGGGGTTGTCTGGAAATACCCCTGCTGCGCACCAGCTGTCATTAGCAGCATATTAGCTGGGCCGGGCGTTGCTACCATGGCGATAATGAATGCCCAAAGGGCGAAGTAGGTATCCACAGATTCTCTCGTCGTAATTGTGTTTTGGTATTAAGCCCTCGAACTTCGATCCGGGGTATCTCAGTATGAGATCGGCGGTTTTGTAAAGCACTTGCTTGCAAAGAATATCAGTTGTGGGGTCGCCCTTGTGCTAAGTCTGCATGTAGTCTTGACTCAAAAAATAAAATCGCGAACGTTGTCGCTCAGGCGGGTCGCAAGTGGTCGGATTCGAGACGCGGCATAAGGAGTTTTTATGGATTTATCGTACGGCGCGGAGTACGACGCTTTTCGAGAAGAAGTGCGTTCGTTCATTCGAGAAAATAAAGACAAGCAGCCTCACGCGGGAGATGGCATTAAGAGCCAAGCCATACGCAATTGGCAGGCACTCCTCATTAAAAACGGCTATCACAGCCGCACGATCCCAAGCGAATACGGCGGCTTTGGCGCCGAGCCAGACATCATCAAATCCCGCATTATTGCAGAGGAGTTCGGTGCGGACCGCGTTCATCGTGGTTTTAATGGTCAAGGTGTGACGATGCTGACCCCCGTGCTTCTGGAAATGGGGACTGAGGAACAGAAAAAGGCCTTTGTCGAACCGACTATTCGCGCTGAAATGATTTGGTGCCAGGGATACTCTGAGCCTGGTGCTGGGAGTGATCTAGCGAGCCTGACCACCAAAGCTGAGCTTGATGGTGATGAGTGGGTCATCAACGGTCAGAAAATCTGGACCAGTACAGCCCATCACGCTGACTGGATATTCTGCCTCGTTCGAACTGAACCTGATGCACCTAAACATCTTGGTATTTCGTTCTTATTATTCCGCATGGATACGCCGGGCATTGAAATCAGACCGCTTGTTGATATGACCGGTGATGCCAATTTTAACGAAGTCTTTTTTACTGACGTGCGTGTACCTAAACATCAGATCGTGGGGGAGCGCGGTCAGGGCTGGCAAGTGGCGAACGCGATTTTGGGACACGAGCGCGGGTCACTCGCGACGCCCGAGGCAGCAATGAATCGCTTGAACGGTGTAAAGCGCTTGATGCGGGAAGAGAGTATCAACGGCGAAGCGATTATCGATAACCCTGTGTTTCGTGATCGGCTCATGAAACTTGAGGGGCGCGTCTTGGCCATGCAGTACAACGACATGCGCTTGCTTTCGGCCAAGATTAATCGCAATCAAGATGTTCGCCTTGCCGGCATGATCGTGAAGCTCATTGGCACTGAGTTGCGCCATGAGATCGAATGCTTGGGTATCGACGTCATGGGTGAGATTGGTTTGAGTTACGGCGACAACCCACACGTGCGCGGCCGCGGTTCATGGCAGTACCAATACATGTTCTATCTCGGACTAATCATTGGCGGCGGTACCTCACAAATTCAGAAAAACATTATTAGTGAGCGCGGGCTCGGCATGCCAAAAGAGCCGAAGATTCCGGCCGCAGGCGCCAAGTAAGGGGGAGGGGAAATACATGGAATTTGGATTATCACAAGATCAACTACTCCTCGATGACAGCGTGAGAAAGTATCTATCTTCCGAGGTATCGATCGATGCCGTGAGGAAGATTGCTTCCGGCGAGCAATCTGACAACGACATTTGGCGCGGTCTCGCGGAAATGGGATTGGCCGGCATTATCATCCCCGAGGGTCACGGTGGTGCCGAGCTCGGTATGCTCGACGCTGTGGCGATTGCCGAGGCGCTGGGTTACGCCGCTTGTCCCGGGCCTTTTTTGAGCACAGCGATTATGTCCGCGTATTTACTGAATCATGCAGGCGCAACCGATCCACTTCAGGGCATGGCAAGCGGTGATTATCGTGTGGGTATTGCCTTTGGTGACTTTGTCGGCAGTAGAAAAGGCGTGGTAACAGAGTCGGGTTCTAAACTGAGCGGGCAGAGTTTATTTGCGCTTGATGCAGAGGCTGACGCCTACTTAGTTGCTCTGGCGGATGGCCGTGTCTTTATGGTCGAGAGCCAACACCTCGATTGCAAGTCACTGACGACCATCGATGCGACGCGCACAGTTTGCGAGCTCAACTTCGACGAGACGCCCGCCTGCCTGGTGACAGAAGACGTGCAGTTGGTACGTGACACCCTTTATCGCGGACGAGCTATTCAAGCGGCCGATAGCTTGGGTGCTGCGCAGTACATGCTGGATCAAGCGGTCGCCTACTCACTGGATCGGAAGCAATTTAATCGCGCGATCGGCTCGTTTCAGGCGGTAAAGCACATGTGTGCGGAGATGGCCTCGCAGCTCGAGCCCTGCAGAGCCTTTGTTTGGTATGCGGGGCATGCTTTTGATGAGACGGCAGAGGATGCGGCAGCAACGGCTTGCCATGCAAAGGCACATCTCTCAGAGGTTGGGCAGTTTGTGGCTAAAACCAGTACTGAAGTTCATGGGGGCATGGGCTTCACTGACTTGGTGGGCCTTCACTATTGGTTCAAACGCATCGGCTTCAACCGTCAGCTTTTGGGGTCACCCGAGGCGGTTCGCCATGAGGTGGCGGTGCTTCAAGGGCTCTGCGAGGCCTAGGTTGGACGCTCCGACCGGTGTTGATGATTGACGCAATAAACTGATATCCACGGGGTCATCAAAATGGTCGGCGACGCAACTCCACAAAATAAGAATGAAAGGAGCAGGACTAGGAGAGATAAAAATGCAAACCCCCTAACAAAAGTCCTCGGTGCGTCGATACTTTTTGCTTTCGCCGCTCAGCTAGTTGCATGCGGAGGCACCACCGATGACACGTCTGCTGCAGCGCCCGGCGTCAAGCAACTCGCGGAGGGACAGGTGACGGGGATTCCCTCGCCTTACGATGAGGCGATTACGGTTTACCGGGGACTCCCTTATGCAGCACCACCGGTGGATGATTTGCGCTGGCGGGCACCTACGGCGCCGGCTACTTGGTCAGGGGTCAGACCGGCCGATACCTTCGCTGATAGCTGTTACCAACCGCGTCATTCTTCGACCTTTGTCTGGCGGCGCGAGGACTTCCCCGTCTCCGAGGACTGTCTTTACCTTAATGTTTGGACGTCCGCGAACCAGGACAAAAAGCCCGTGATGGTCTGGTTTCACGGTGGCTCACATGTGAGTGGTCAAGGGCATTCGTTAATTTTTGATGGCACCACACTTGCGCAACACGATGTCGTTGTGGTCACGATTAATTACCGATTGGGACCTTTGGGCTTCTTGGCGCACCCGTGGCTATCCGATGAAGTGTCTACGGAGACCGAAGCGGGCGCGTCTGGAAACTATGGACTGATGGATAAAATTGCCGCACTTCAGTGGGTGAATCGCAATATTGCATCACTCGGTGGCGACCCCAACAACGTGACTATCTTCGGACAGTCTGCAGGTTCTCAAAGCGTGTGCTCGCTCATGACGGCACCTGCGGCGCAAGGACTCTTTCATAAAGCCATTGGTCAGTCGGCGGCCTGCGTTAATCAGCTAACCAAAGCCGATGCCAAGGGCTATGAGCGCGGCCAGGCGCTGGTTGAGGCCTTGGACGTCTCTTCCATAGAAGCTCTGCGAGGTGCAGAGCCGGACGCGCTGCTCGAGGCAATGGTAGCCTCAGATTGGGAGTCGGGTAGCCGTATTGTGATCGATGGTGTTGTGTTGCCCCAATGGCCCGATGAGGTCTACGCGGCGGGCGAGCAGAGCAACATACCCTTGATGCTCGGCTTTCTTGCCAATGAGGGGTACGAGCTGTTCCCGGTTAATACCGCGCTTACTGAGCCTGAGCTGAAGGGCTTTTTGGGCTCTGTGGCGGGTGATCGAGGCGCTGAACTTGCTGCGCAGTACGATGCGGAAAACATGACTCCGGGGGAGTTACAGCATGCTATTTCCACGGATTTATTCATGGCCTACGGCAAACGGCAGTGGGCGTCCTACCACGCAAACGCTGGCAACCAGACCTTTCTTTATTTAATGGATCACGTGCCGCCTTCGTTTCACATCTACATGCCCGACCAACCGTTCTTAGAACTCGAAGGCGGACCGCGTAGTGGTGGTGCCTACCACTCCGGTGATTTGGCCTACGTTTTTGGCACCGTGGACAAGGTGGGATATGACTGGAACGAGGCTGATCGAAAGGTATCCGCACAGATCGTGGATCATTGGACGCAATTTGCAAAAACGGGGAATCCAAATACCCCCGGTTCATCCGATTGGCAGGCATTCAACACAGTGGACCTTCACACTCGCGTGATTAATGAGACACCAGAAACAGTGGGCGGTGTTCGAAACACCATCATGTCCATTTTGAGTGGTGCTGAGTGATTATTGGTATTGCTGAGAAGGGTTCTATTTTTGTGTGCCGGTTTTGCGCTCAAGTTTTGAGGTGCTCCGATGCTACATTTCGCGGCAATGGCTGTGACTAATGAGTCTAAATTTATGAAAAAGCTACTTGTAACCACAACGATTGCACTTGCTCTGATTGGCTGTGGGTCACCGGAAGAGTCAGACGTTGCCTCAATGTCTGCCGCCAGCGCGACTCCCGACGTCGCCAATATGACGCTATCCGAGATTAGCGATCAACTTGAGAAAGGCGCATTTTCATCAGTCGAGCTCGTGCAGGCTTACCTAGAACGTATTGAGGCAATCGATAAGAAAGGACCCACACTCAATGCGGTCATCTCGATCAACCAAGCGAGTCTGGATCTTGCTCGAGAGAGTGATGGACGACGCCAAGCGGACAAGACGCTTAGTCCACTCGACGGCGTGCCAGT
This sequence comes from Luminiphilus sp., assembly GCA_965660865.1. GTDB lineage: Bacteria > Pseudomonadota > Gammaproteobacteria > Pseudomonadales > Halieaceae > Luminiphilus. The sequence continues at coordinate 25,341 of CBFIBL010000057.1, read as the reverse complement.
GCTACTCAAAGACAACATCGAGTCGAAAGATGATCTTGCTACCACTGCCGGGTCGACTGCGCTCATTAATAATGTGACCGGTCGAGACAGCCCTCTTGTCGCGGCACTGCGTGAGTCAGGCGCCATTATTCTGGGCAAGACCAACTTGAGTCAGTGGGCGAATTTTCGTTCTAATCACTCGGTCTCTGGTTGGTCAGCTGTGGGCGGCTTAGTTAAAAACCCGCATGTATTGGACCGCCAAGCCTGTGGCTCGAGCTCAGGTTCTGCGGCCGCTGCAGCCGCAAGCTTGGCAGCGGCAACTGTCGGAACAGAAACCAATGGTTCGATTATCTGCCCCTCACAGGTCAATGGCGTTGTGGGTTTGAAGCCAACACATGGTCTTTTATCGATTGACTACATTGTCCCTATTGCTGCTACTCAGGACACAGCGGGCCCTATCACCAAATCGGTGAGCGGCGCCGCGCTTATGCTCGACGGGATGACCGGTTGGACAAATAACTATTTCGAATCGCTCGACCCCTCGATAGTTTCGGGAATGCGGATCGGGGTTTTGGAGTTTGCGCGCAATGACAATCCAAGGCTTAACGCTCAGCTCGACGCAGCGATTACACGGATGTCCGAGATGGGGGCAGAAATTATTCGCATTGAACAGCACGATACGCCTCCCGGGTTTTGGGGAGCGCAAGGCAGGGTGCTCGAGGCTGAGTTCAAGTATTTTTTAGACATCTATTTGGCGGACTCACCGGCTGACATTCCCGTTCGTAGTCTCGCCGATTTGGTGGAGTTTAATCGAGAGAATGCAGCTACAGAGCAAGCTCTTTTTGGTCAGGATGTTTTTGAATCTTCACTGACAGCGCCATCACTGGAAAGTAATGAGTATCGTGAAGACCTCGCGCTGATTCGCTCAGCAACCCGTGAGAACGGGATTGATGCGCTCCTCGACAAGCACAATGTCCAGGTGTTGATGGGGCCAAGTGGGCCCGTATCACCTCGTACTGATGTCCTGAATGGCGATGTGTGGCCCGCGTGGGCGGGTGCCGGGTCTATGGCTGCGGTGAGTGGCTATCCAAATCTCACGGTCCCCATGGGAACAATTGCCGGGGTTCCAGTGGGTGTCTCGTTTATGAGTGGTCGCAACAGCGATTCCCTGCTGTTGTCTGTGGGCCTCGCATTCGAGCAGGCGGGTCCTGGTTCTCCGCATCCGCGTTTTAAGCCCACGGTCGCCATCGATGACATGCACGCGCTGTAAGCGGTAGCCATCTATGCTCAAATCGCTACCTACTGGATGTTTACCCACTGGCTTTCTACCCACCATACTGCTGTCTACTTTACTGATGGGGTCGAGTTTCCCCTCAGCAGCTGTCCTATTGAAAAGCGGTGCTGACCCTCTGTCGCTCGTCGCGTTCCGATTCCTCATTGCGTCACTGGTTGCCTGGAGCCTTGTCGGATTCTTCAGTGCCGAGAACGAAGCGAGGTCTTCGTGGCATTTGGCGGGTCTAATTGGCTTTTTCCAAACGTTTGGCGTTATGGCACCTGTGCATATTGCCCTCGGTTCCGAGGCGCCACCGGTTGTAGCCGCAATCGTATTTAGTAATGTGCTCATGGTGGCGGGCTATGAGATGGTTACTGGTCGTCGGCAGGCAACAAAAATATTACTGCTTGCTTTAGCGCTGGGTGTTGGCGGGCTGGTATTGGTCACTGATTTGCTGGCGATGCCTGTGAGTCATGATTTGGCCGTGAGTCACTTTGGTGTTTTGTTGAGTCTCGCGGCGGCACTGTCCTGGACGTTTGCAACGCTTTTCTCCAAAAAGCTAAACATCGTGGGCGGTTGGCGATTTAATGCACAGCAGATGTTGGTGGGTACTCTGTGCCTAATTGCACTGGCCTTCGTGTGGCGCGGGCCGGCACTGTGGCTCTCGGGTGACACAGTCGATATCTTATGGTTGCTTTGGCTATCCATTCCAGCAAGTGTCGTCTCCTTCGGTCTATGGTTTCGCGCGCTGTCACTGCGAACAGCCACGGAGGCAAGCGCATGGCTTGCAGCAGTGCCTGCGTTTGCGGCAGTAATTACCTGGGCTGCATTAGACACTGCGTTAACGAGACTTCAAGGTCTTGGGATGGTGCTCATAGGTGTAGCGTTACTCATGCAGTCCAGAGCACGCTAGTCTCAATAATGCGGGAGATGAGGGCTGGGCAAGCTGTTAGATGTGAATGCGCCCCTCTGGTTATCGGCTACCTCGCTGACCACTTTCCTAATTCGTGTCACATTGAGGCAAGACGGTTGATGTGGGTTAGCGACGACAACGATTTTGTAACACAAGCGTCGTAGCTTAGGATCGGAAGCGGCGTTTGTGGCCCAGATTCGCGAACGTTTTGAGCTTTCAAAACAATAAAAAACTGGAGCAAAAAAATGAGAGCATTAAAGCAAGTTGTACTGGGATCACTCGTATCGGTCGTGGCGCCGTGGAGTCTGGCAGATAACCACGAAACATTTACAGGTGGGATGGATCCTGCAGAACCCATGTCGGTTCAAATTCAGTTGTGCACGCTGAATGACGGTAAGAGCATGAGCGATTATGACGAAGTGTCTGCTCGTTACAGAAAATGGGCGAAAAAGAATGATGCCGAAGTTGCGCTCATAAGACAGTATCCGTTTGCTACGCATGACGGACTGGTAAACCCTTATCCTGCAGACTTTGTCGAGTTTTTAGTCACAGACTTCGAGAATGCCGGTACGAGTTGGGATAAGTGGATGTCGACAAAGGAGGGGCAACGGATCAATGCCAAGTGGCAGGAGACAGCAACCTGTAGTCTGAAGTTTGCAGCGATGTTTACTAACTGGGCTGATGTGGAGGCGATCAATACCGATGACTCACGAATGGTCACATGGAACTGGTGTACACGGAAAGAAGGTGTGACGCATGATGACCTAAACGCCGTGCACGCTCGTGTCGTAGAGGAATACCCAGACGGATTGGGTAACATCGGCTGGTTTACGATGTACCCACTTATTGGTGGCGGCGTAGCTGCTGGTGAATTCGCGCACATTGTTGTCTACCCAGATATGGCCGGCGTCATGACGCGGATGGATCAGTTCGCTAATGGTGGCTGGAGAGATCGCATGGAGTACTACAAGATGGCCGACTGTACAGGTGAGGCCCTGATGGCTGAGGAAATACTCGGCCGCCCCGGCGAATAATCGCGGTGTTTATATGTACAGGCCGCCCTTTGGGCGGCCTTTTTTTATTCAGCATCTACGAAAAAGGATTGGAAGCGCAGTGTCGAGGGGGATCGCTTCTCTCAAGGTTTTGAAGGCACCGACCGATTCAGGGTCAGATTCCAATAAGCTTCGGAAAATTATGAACTTACCTTGATTGGCGTCAGGCTCGGTGCATACTGACGAAGGGAAAAATATGCGTCGCGGCGCTCTTGTTACGGCCGTCAACATCCCATGCTTTAAGTTGCTCAGTGGCAGTAAAAATCAATATCTGCGCACGTTATACGATGCCTCGAGCGTACTGTGGGTCCGTGATTAGCCAAACTTTTGCACTGGAACGCGATGAGCGCTACCGTAGTGCTCACTAATAAAAGTGCTCACTAACAAAAACTCAGGTGTACTGGGTCATGCCCGTCACTTATTAGGAGATCACCCCATGGCTTACGAATGTTTTGATCTGAGCGTTTCTGAGGGTATTGCGCACATCCGCTTTAATCGTCCAGAAAAAGCCAATTCGATGATTCCCTCGTTCTGGACAGAGCTGCCGGCGGTAGTCAATGAGCTCTCGCGTGATGCGGCCTGCCGCGTGATCGTGCTGTCGGCAGAAGGGCGTCATTTCTCTTCTGGGATGGATATTTCAGTCTTCACCGAGGGTGGGCTTGATGGGCCGGAGAGTGGAAGTCGCTTCGTTCGAGCCGAGGCATTCCGTCATCACTGCATGGCACTTCAAGATGCGTTTACGTGCTTGGAAGAAGCCCGTATGCCAGTGCTTGTAGCCATTCAAGGTGCAGCGGTCGGCGGGGCGATGGATTTGATCACCGCTTGCGACTGCCGCTATGCGACCCGCGACGCGTTCTTTTCGGTTCACGAGACAGCGATTGGCATGACGGCTGATGTTGGGACCTACCCGCGGCTTGTCAAGTTAATACCTGAGGGATGGGCGCGTCAGATGTCCTATACCGCTGAACGCGTAAGTGCAGAAAAGGCTCGCGACATTGGCCTGGTGAACGAGGTCTACGACTCGGCTGAGGAGATGCTCGAGGCTGTCATGAATATAGCCGCGCAAATTGCTTCGCATGCGCCATTGGCCGTTTCCGGCGCTAAGCGCATGGTAAATTACGCGAGGGATCACAGCACAGCCGATGGACTCGATTACATTGCGACTTGGAATGCCTCGATGCTCGACGGCGAGGCTATTCGCAACACCTTTATGGCACAGTCTAAGGGTGAAAAGCCTGTGTATGACGAGTTGTTGGCTGTTAAGAAAACTGCCGGCGAGTAGCAGTGCTGGGTTAGTGCTGTTGTCAGATTATTGCTGACAACCTGTCACCATGTTCAGGACGTTACCGCCGTCGTTTTTGTCAGCGGATCAATAAAAGACTTAATGGGTCCGATCGCAATTCTAGCAGCGTCGGGTACCCCGCATAGGCTAATTAATGACCCCTCAAAAACACAGGGTCTTCAATAACGCGCGCGCATGAGTTGAGCTGAATACAGTGAAGAAAATCCTAATAACGTTTGGGTCTGCGGTTCTCGTGATAGTGAGTGCCACCGTGATACTGGACCTGAAGTCTCCACCCGATAGTAATCCAGAGAGCTGGCACGCCTATCTGACGCAGGAAGAGCTGAACCATCCGCTTGCAACATACTGGTTCAAGCGTCAGTTTCCAGATCAATCTGTTATCGATGCGCTGGAGGGTGGGCCGCTCAAGCCAGATGAGGTTTTAATGTGGGATCAACGGCATCAGCTAGTGAACCGCCGGTCCGAGCCAGCATCCAATGGATGGGCGGTATTCCCGGATGGCTCGGCCTATGTGGCGGTGAATACTTTTTTTCCCGGCGCAACGGCTGACATGCTCGACTGGTGGTTTGAGTGGGCGCAACGTGAAGAGGATATTCGCTACAAGATCTGGTACCCCGGGGCTCACTACGCCATGTCACAAGCACCCACACCGAATGCGCCCGTTTATCAGAATCCCAAGGCTTACTGGGGTACAAGTCGCTTCCCGGTTGAGGACGTGGGTGTCGGTGTCTCGAGGTTAAGGCTCGACTTCGTAGCCCCTTCAGAGTTTGGCTTTGACGAACTACCCGAGGGCTCTACGATGCTCGCTGTCAGAGTAGGCCTGCCGAACGGACTTCTGAAAACCACGGACATGATTCATTACGTAAGGCCAGTCGAGGGCGGGGTTGAGATGCGCAGTCGCTTTTGGATTGCGCGAGATTTTGAGGCCATGTCCGGTGGCTCGGGACTTGCCGCCTTACTCGCAGATAATGTTGTTGTGAAGCGGATTTTGATGCCTGAGAACTTACCGCAAGAGCTGGCTCTGCACTGCGCCAATGAATACGCGCAGTTAGCCTCATTTTTACCACAGGTCTACGCCACCTACGCGGCGGAGTAAGCGGCTTATGACAGCTCTTATGGCTGCAGTCCATGTAATAAAAAGATTGTAATAGAAAGATTCGTGAAGTGATCATTTTAGAAGATATAAGCCTTAGCCGCGGCCCTAAGCTCTTGATGCAGAACGCATCGGCCACCTTGCAGCCCGGGCAGAAACTCGCACTGATCGGTGCTAATGGCACAGGTAAGTCGAGTTTCTTTGCCATGCTGCTGGGGTCCTTAGGCGCTGACAGCGGGAACATACGAGGCATGTCCGGGTTGCGACTGGCGCATATGGCGCAGGAGCTTGAGGCGAGTTCTGAGACGGCGCTCAGATTTGTTATGGCGGGTGATGCTGCTGTTTTCAGTCTTATCCAAAGGATTACCGAGGCCGAGCGCAACGAAAACTTCGAACAGGCCGCATCGCTCTATCAAGAACTCGACGCACTCGATGGTTATGACGCAGAACGACGTGCTGAACAGCTCCTTTTAGGGCTTGGGTTCAATCGGTCTCAATTCAGTCAAGCGGTGACTGACTTTTCGGGCGGCTGGCGCGTGCGACTGAACCTTGCACGGGCGTTGATGACCCCCTCTGATGTACTGCTGCTTGATGAGCCAACGAACCACCTCGACCTCGATACTATGTTGTGGCTTCAGTTGTGGTTGCGAAGGTACGAGGGCACGTTGCTGATGATTTCGCACGACCGCGATTTTATCGACGCGATCTGCGATCGAACACTGAGCATAGAACAGCACCAGTTGGTGACTTATCGCGGTGGGTACTCGGCGTTCGAGAAGCAACGCGCCGAGCGTATGGCGCAGCAACGTGCTGAATATGTGCGCCAACAACGCGAGATTGCCCATATCGAAGATTTTGTGCGTCGTTTTCGCGCAAAGGCGACTAAAGCAAAGCAAGCGCAAAGCCGACTCAAGGCCCTAGAGCGTATGGAAACCGTGGCCCCTGCGCATGCGGACTCGCCCTTTTATTTTCAATTTCCCGAGCCCGGTAAAACGAGTGATCCGCTACTGTCGATCGATGATTTGTCATTGGGTTATGGCGATGAAACTATTCTCAGCAATGTCTCATTTTCTCTTCATCCGGGCGATCGTATTGGGCTCTTGGGTAAAAATGGGGCGGGTAAGTCGACGCTCCTAAAAGGGCTTACAGGTGCATTGAAAAGTCAGAATGGCAGGCGAGTCACAGGTGCTCATCTCAGAATTGGCTACTACGATCAGCAGCAGTTGGATGTGCTTGATTTAGACGCGAGCCCGCTACTTCATCTTCAGCGATTGAGCCCAACGGCGAGAGAGCAGAGCATTCTCGATTTCTTGGGCGGCTTTAATTTCAAAGGCGATCGAGCTAAAGAGGCGATTCGTCCGTTTTCAGGCGGTGAAAAGGCTCGTTTAGCTCTGGCGATGGTTGTCTGGCAGGATCCCAATGTTCTTATTTTAGACGAGCCAACGAACCACCTCGATCTGGAGATGCGCCATGCACTTGCGATGGCTTTGCAGGGCTACGCCGGGGCGATAGTTCTCGTTAGTCACGATCGACACTTACTTCGCCATGTTGTGGAATCGCTTTGGCTTGTCGAAGGAGGCTCGGTTGAGGAATATCCAGATGACCTTGCTACCTATGAGAAATGGGTGCTTGCTGGCGATAAGTGGCTCTCGGATCGTGATGATGAGGCTGTGACCATAGCCGAGACAAGCGGTTCATTCATGAACGCCTCGAACTCGAGTAGAGATCACAAACCCGCATTGCGCGGAAAAGCGCAGCGACAAAATAGCGCAGAGCAACGACAGCGGCTCAAACCTCTGCGACAAGCACTGCAAAAAACAGAGAAGCAACTCGAGAGTCTCCAGGCCCAACTCGAAGCCTTACAGCTTGAACTTGCGGATCCCACTATGTACGAAGCAGAGCAACGCGATCGTCTCGCCGACGTGGTGAGGAAGGAGGGCGAAATCAAAGCAGAGCTTGAGGCCGTCGAAGAGCGCTGGATGGAGCAGCAAGAGGCACTCGATGATGCGAGCTGAGTCAAGTGATGCATCGCCAACCAATGTCGGGGTCTTTGAAGAGCAGATTCAGAAGAAGGTGGTAGCTTGGTTGAAGGATTTCGTTGTAGGACTCAACCTGTGCCCTTTTGCACGCCCAATCACAAACTCTGATGCCTTGCGTGTGGCAGTTTGCGGAGCGTCCGACGAGGAGGGTGTTGCCGAGGCTGTACTTAATGAGTTCTCGCTTATTCAGAATGTGTCAGAGTCGGAGATTGCAACGACCCTGATTGTGTTCCCAAGGGCCTTGTTGCGGTTCGATGAGTACCTAGCCTTTCTTGATGGTGCGGAGCAGCTGCTCCACGAAATGGATCTCGTTGGTATCCTGCAGCTGGCGAGTTTTCACCCCGACTATCAGTTTGCTGGCGAGCCTATGGATGCAGTCAGTCACTACACGAACCGCGCGCCGTTTCCCATGATCCATTTGCTTCGAGAAGATATGGTCACCCGTGCCTTGGAAGCGTTTCCAGATCCTGAGCAAATACCTGCGCGTAATATCCAAACCCTCGAGGCACTTGGCCTAGAGCGTATTCAGGAAATGCTCACTGCACTCTAATGTTGACTTGACTATGGCTAGCTGCCGCTACAGGCAAGGCTTGGGTCTTCTGATCAGCCCGGATTACGGTCCACCATATCCTTTTTGAGTCGCGGCCAGGTGAGTAAGAAGAAGATCGAGCAGGCAGCGTACAGACTCGCCGTGATCAAGATGGCTGATTGAAGGCTCTGCGCGTAGACGGCTCCGCACGCGTCTTGCAGATTAGTATCCAGAAGCTCAATCACTTTTGGATGACATTGGTTACGTGCGAGTTCACCTGCGCTGACACCCAGCTCAGCAATGCCGTTGACAAAAAACACATCCGAGATCACACCGATGAAGAGCGGCCCAAATCCATAACCGAGGAGATTGATAACAAACAGCAGTATCGCGGTAGCGGTGGCGCGCACCCGCATCGTCACGACACCTTGGCCGATGGTGTATTGCGCGGCCAGATAACCGTATTTTGAGAAGCCCGCGATACAAAGCGCGACTCCTGCCCAGAGCAGACTATCGGTTGTAAAAGCGAAGAGATAAAAAGGTACTGAGACACCTAGCCCGATTGCCGGTACCCATGCAATAGCTCCCGGGTGCGTTTTGTAAAGTTTGGTTGCAATCCAGCCTGTCCCGAAAGTACCAAACGCTGCAGCTAAAGCAACGGGTGTATTAATCCAAATCGCAGCTTCACCGGCTGTTATGCCGTGTGATCGAACGAAGAAAATTGACTGGAAAGAACTGATACCATAGCCACAAAATGCTGCGATCGTAGCGCCGGCGGTCATTAGCCAAAAGGCAGGTTTTTGGGACAGTTCCTGCAGTGCCTCGGAGAGGGTGATCTCATCTTTGGGTTTCGTGCTCGAGGGATCCGTATAACCGCGGGGGGGTTCGGCAACGGTCATTTTAAAAATGATTGCAATGACGAGTCCGGGCAGGCCGAGAACGAAGAAAGCCGTTCGCCAGTCAAACGCATCGGTCACCCAGCCGCCGATGAGATTGGCAAAAAGACCGCCAAGGGTGACGCCCATGGCGTATACCCCGAGGGCTTGGGCGCGGTCTCTGGGCGCATAATAGTCAGCGATCAGCGAATTTGCTGGTGGTGTACAACCCGCTTCACCAACGCCAACGCCAACACGGCACATAAGTAAAATCCAAAAGGCTCCGACCGTAACCGAACCAACCGTGACGTCGGTCGCAAAGCCACACAGCGCAGTCATCAAGGACCATAGCGCAATACAGATGGTCATGATCCAAACGCGATGTCCCGTGTCAGCGATGCGCGCGAGCGGCACGCCCACAATGGTATAGAGCAGTGCAAAGCCGAAGCCTGTTAAAAGGCCAAACTGTGTGTCGGATATACCCAGCTCGGGAACAAGGTCGGGACCCACGACAGCGAGAAGACCGCGGTCTACAAAGTTAAGAACATAAATCAGCGTGAGAGCGCCCAGCACATAGCTTCTGTAGGCTTTTGAACCGTAACCCGTGTTGGCGTCTTCCATCCTGGATTCAGAGAGCGAAGCGGCGTCAGTCATTCAGTTACGTCCCAGAAAAACGAATATTTTTTATGTTATCTGCCTGAGTACGCACCAGCAGCGCTCACGGCGCAGTCGCAAGTGTGCGCTTTCGTCAATCGAGTATGCCCCAGTGCTTGCTCAATGTAACCCTCGGTCCGTGGTGGGAATGACCCTGTGGGAGAAGCTGTGGGTTGACGGGAGGGTTTTCTTTTTTGCTTCGCTGTGAAAGTCTTTCATCTCACTGTATTTGCAAAAGAAAGATACAAGAAACGTAATAAGAAACGGAGAGTGAGTCATGGCACAGTACAACGAGTATATGGTCGAGTACGTAGTCGAAGGCGGCTGCGGTACCATCCTGTTGGGATCAAGCGGACTGCCTTTACAGAAGCTTGAGAACACCTTAAACGCGCGTGCGGCTGACGGTTGGAATGTGGTGTTTCAGGTGATCGAGAACAAGCGATTTCTTTTGTTTTGGTCACGCGAGGCGGTCATCGTTACTTTTGGTCGATAAGCTTGAAGTTCCTTGTGCTTAAAGCTATCCGGAAATACCAAGCAGCGGGGGGCTCAAGGCGACTGCTTGCAACCTCCTGTAATTTTGAGCCCACGTGCTCGGAGTACACGTATCAGGCGATTGAAAAATATGGCCTGATCAAGGGGATTCGAAAAGGCTTTAACCGCATTGGGCGTTGTACCGATCGTGAGACTATCCATGTGGTGTCGGACCCTCTGGAGTAACTATGTTCGAGAGTACCGAGGAATTAAGACGGGAATCTGATGAGCTTCGCCGTCGCGTTACGCAACTGGGAAGTGAAGCGAGGCGAGCCTATTACGCTGATGAAGCCAAGCTAATCAAAGACCCCGATACATACGCGGTGCTTAATTACTTCTTTGTATTTGGCTTACACCACTTTTACCTCGGTAAGTTTTTCACCGGTTTGATCTGCCTCATTCTCTATATCATCGGCATGATCAGCTTTTTGGTGGGCGGGTGGATTATCATCCTGCTCTTGGCCCTCTTTGATTTACCTCAGCTTTTTTTCAGTCAACGCATTGTGCACCGGCACAATAATAAAATCGCGAGGCGTCTCGTTGAGAAATACGAAGCCTAGTCGCTTACGGGCTGTCACGGATCAACCTGAGTTTCAATGGTCGGCCATTGTTGCAACAGTAGTTGTCAGCGTTGCCGTACTCTTTTGGCAACTTGAGTCGTCACTGATTCCCGCGGCTGTTGACCGCTTGATTCACGAACTACCGCCCGAGGTTTTTGATGACATTGGCGAGGATATGGTCAACGATCTTGGATCCTCGGGTTTTACAGAGACTGGACTGTCTGAGAATGAGCAGGCCCAAGTGCACGCACTTTTTGAGACGCTTCGTCATGAGCTTAGGCTTGGTGATCGGTACGCGTTACATTTGTTTGGTTGGGAGGAACAGGCAAATGCACTGGCACTCCCCGGTGCACATATCGTGGTCACTGATGCCTTGGTTCAGCGGTTGGGGACGGGCCAGCAGCTAAAAGCTGTGCTCCTTCACGAGATTGGTCACGGCTTGGAGCGGCATGTGGAGGCATCGATGTTGCGCTCCAGTCTGATTGGCCTCACGGGTCTACTCTTAATTGGCGATGTGAGTTACCTGTCGCTTGCTGCAGTCTCTGTCTCCACCGCGGTACTCGAACGCTCCTTTAGTCGGGAGCAGGAGATTGAGGCCGATGCCTACGCAACGCGGTATTTTTTAGCGCGAGCTGAGGATCCTCTCGTACTTACCGAAGCACTTCAGAATCTCAGCGTTCGTGGTGAGACAGATACGGGAGGCTGGCTTAGTACGCATCCCTCCACAGAGGAACGGGCGCAATTGATCCAAGAGAGTACATTGTGATTCGAATTTTTACTCAACGATGTCATCGCTCGCTGCCGAGCGCGCCTTGATGATTTTTGATGGCACGCTCGATCGTTTCCCGCAGCTCAAGTTGGTGGGCGCCCATGGTGGCGGTTATTTGCCATCGTACTTAGGGCGGACCGAGGTGGCCTGTGAGTATAGATCGCGCGCAAATTGCGCCAATAAACGTCAACCGAGTGATTACCTGCGAAGCCAGATTTACGTAGATACCATGGTGTTCTCGGAAAACGGACTGGAGCATCTGGTAAACGAAATGGGAGCGAGTCAAATTGTGTTTGGCTCGGATCTACCCTTCAACTGGCCAGGATCCCTCGATTTGATCAACAGTGCGACGTACCTCACTGAGGACGAAAAAGCGCTTATTTTGCACGGAAATCTCGCAAGACTTCTCAAGTTGTCTTCTTAGTCTCGGACCCCACGCGGCGCTCAATTTGAGCGCCTATGGGTCCTCACATACGCTCAGCGCCCATGTTTTAGGATGTTTGGGCTATTAAATTCTTCTTCAACGTGTATCCCGGCTTCCGTTGCACTCACCTTTTGTGCTGGACACGCGATGTATTGAGTCGCTGTGACCAACCCTAACCGCTGGCAAAAGCTCACGAGCGCCTCTGCGCAGGGGTAGGACCTGTCAGCGCTCGGGCGTTGATAGCGCGCATGGATAGTCGGTAGGTGACTGCCCAACTCAGATACAAAAAGTACGTCAGTAATCGCGGTGCAAAATCCGACTTTTCGGGTTCTGTTGACCCTTCAATTACACGTCAAATATTTGTTCATGAATTCTACTGGTTTGTCGTAGAAATCGATCGCAACAAAGCCAGTGTGGTGACACTCTCCGAGCATCTTTCGACGATGTATTTAAAGAGAGTACGTGCACGCAGACGACCGCTCTAGCTATCAATGATGGGCGGGTTCAAAGAGTGCGTGCGGACAAAAAATAGATTAAGGCCACGCGCGTTTTTGGCGCATCTTTCATACGTTCTTGCAGCGGTCGCGGGTAAGAAACTCTCAGCGGGCACATTCATTATGTCAACACCTCAAACAGAATTTGGTTTCGGTACGCAAATACGAAAATCCCCTTTTTTTGATGCAACGGTGCGTTGGGGCGCGCAAGACTTTTCGGTTTATAACCATATGTACATTCCGAGGGACTTTGGCGATCCTGAGCAGAACTTTTGGAACTTGGTTAACGAAGCCATCTTGTGCGACGTGGCCGTAGAGCGTCAGGTAGAGATTACGGGTCCGGATGCTGCGCGCTTCGTGCAAATGTTGACGCCACGAGATCTGAGCCAATGCGCGGTGGGGCAATGCAAATATGTACTTATCACAAACGCCAACGGCGGCATTCTTAACGACCCCGTATTGCTTCGTTTGGCAGAGAACCACTTCTGGTTGTCTTTAGCCGACAGCGATATCTTGCTGTGGGCGCAGGGCGTTGCCGTTCACTCGGGGTTGGATGTCACGATCTGTGAGCCCGATGTATCTCCCCTCCAACTTCAGGGTCCTCGATCAGGGGATATCATGAAAGCACTATTTGGCGAGGAAATTGCCGATCTTAAATATTATTGGTTACGCCATTACACCCTAGACGGCATTCCACTCGTGGTGTCTCGCACAGGGTGGTCTAGCGAGTTGGGCTACGAGATTTACCTTCGGGAAAGTGCACATGGGGATGCTCTGTGGGAAAAGATTATGGCAGCTGGGGCGCCCTTTGGGCTTAAGCCCGGACACACCTCTACGATTCGGCGCGTAGAAGGTGGCATGTTGTCGTACCACGCTGACATGGATATTCACACTAATCCGTTTGAACTCGGGCTTGACCGACTTGTTAATCTCGATATGGATGCGGATTTTATAGGCAAACGAGCACTAACTAAGATTCGTGCGGCGGGTATTGCACGTAAGCAGGTGGGTGTTGTTATTGCAGGCACGCCCCTCGCTGCACCGAATACGCGCGCTTGGCTTCTCTCCAGCGGCGCAGATCAGGTCGGTCACGTTACCTCGGCCGTTTACTCTCCTCGCTTGGGCAAGAACATTGCACTAGCCATGGTGGAGATGGATCACGTGGCGCTTGGAACAGAGCTCACAGTGAGCCTATCTGGCGAGCACCGCGTCGCGACGGTGGTCGAAAAGCCCTTTTATGATCCTAAGAAGCGTCTCGCGTCAGACAGTTCGGTAATCGCACAGGCCCAGTCAAAATCTCCGGAGGCGCCCGAGGTCACCAATATTGCTATCGAGCTCGATATCCCGGCGCCTACTCTGGAAGATTTTACACCCGTTAATGACGCCCTCATTGCTGAATCAAGCACCCCGATAGGTTAGGTGTTCTCAACTCTCCCAGCCATCTCAGCCTTTGAGGGGCATCGCACTCGGTGCTTAAGTAGGGCGCCGAGGGTATGCTACTCAGGTTGTCCGGCGCAGCGGGAGAGGCGCTCAATTCACAAGCGGCCAACATCTGGCTGACCTGATAATGAGCACGTCTCGTAACTAGAGTTGCGAGTCCTTGGGTCACAGTAAATGGGTGAGAAAATGTCAAAGCAAAATCGTTTATTGGCACTCGAGGACAGCGTACTTACGTCTAGTGACGCATTTATATCTGGTGAAAGGGAGCATGGTTATGCCAAGCACTGAACTGGTTCCTCGGCATGACGAGGACGGTATTGCAACGCTCACCCTAAACGCACCGAACACCATCAACGCCCTATCAGAAGCGATGATGGAGGCGCTCGGGTCCCAACTCGATCGCGTCGTCGTCGATGACACTGTCCGTGTCGTGGTCATCCAGGGTGCGGGTACCCATTTTTGCGCCGGTCATAACCTCAAGGAAATGACCTCGCGTCGCAACGATGCAGACGGAGGGCTTGAGTATTTCCGTGCACTGTTTCAAACCTGTTCTGAAGTGATGCTGCGTGTAACGCAGTTGCCGCAGCCGGTTATCGCTGAGGTCAGCGGCATTGCGACAGCAGCGGGTTGTCAGCTGGTAGCGGCTTGTGACCTCGCCGTTGCATCGAACGATGCGCGTTTCGCGACGTCTGGTGTCAATATTGGCTTGTTTTGCTCGACACCCCTCGTTGCATTATCACGCACTGTTGCGCGAAAGCACGCGATGGAAATGCTACTAACGGGTGGTTTTATCGATGCTGAGCAAGCTGTTGGCATGGGGTTGGTTAATCGGGCCGTCCCTCGAGAAGAGCTCGCCGCCACGACGCGTCAGCTAGCCATGGATATTGCGAGTAAAACGCCCGCCGCAATCAAGGTGGGAAAACGTCTCTTTTACGAGCAGGCCACACTGAGCATGGAAGAGGCGTATGCGATGGCGGGTGAGGTGATGGCTTGCAATATGATGGCCGACGACACAGTTGCAGGTATTGATGCTTTTATTCATAAGCGACCGATGCCTGAGTGGAGTGGCAAATGACCTATCAGGGACGAGAGCTCAGCAAAACACCTGCGAATTTCACACCCATGTCCCCGGTGACGATGCTCAAGCGCGTTGAACGTGTGCATCCGGAGTTGCCCGCGCAAATTCATGGAAATATTCGTCGAGATTGGGGCGAAGTGGCTTTGCGCTGCCGTCGGCTTGCGTCTGCGCTTACCAAACGAGGAGTGACAAAAGGCGATACGGTCGCACTCCTCGCGCCGAATATTCCCGAAGCGCTAGAGTGTGCTCTGGCGGTGCCAATGATTGGAGCGGTTCTAAACGCAAATAATATCCGGCTCGATGCGCGCACGATTGGTTATATCCTCGAGCATGGTGAGGCTTCCGTGTTGTTGGTTGATACAGAGTTTTCGCGGCTGGCGCGTGAGGCAGTGGCGCTATCAGGTAGGCGCCTTCTGGTGATCGACATTGAGGACAGTGAGGGTCCGGGCGGTGATCGGATCGGTGAGTTGACTTACGAAGCTCTACTGGCCGAGGGTAGCGACGACTTTCCTTACAACCTACCCGATGATGAGTGGGATGCATTGGCGCTAAATTACACCTCGGGAACAACGGGGCAGCCCAAAGGCGTTGTGTATTCTCATCGAGGTGCATGGACTAACGCCGTAAATAACGTTGTCACTTGGTCTATGCCTCACCACCCCGTCTATTTGTGGACGTTGCCACTGTTCCACTGTAATGGTTGGTGCTTCCCTTGGACGATTACCATGCTAGCGGGAACGCATGTATTCATGCGAAGCCCAACAGCTGAGGGGATCTATGATGCGCTGGGTGAGCACGGTGTTACCCATTTGTGCGGTGCACCGATCATAATGTCGATGATTGCTCAGGCACCTGAGAGTGAACGGCGAACGTTCGACCAAAAGGTCAAACTGATGACTGCGGCAGCCCCACCGCCCGCATCGGTCATCTCAGCAATGGAATCGATGGGTATTAGCGTGACCCATGTTTATGGCTTAACCGAGGTTTACGGACCTGCTGTTGTCTGCGCGGAAAAGACAACTTGGCAGGCGCTTCCGCTGGATGAACAAGCAAAGTTGAAATCTCGTCAAGGTGTGGCTTACGAGCTAGAAGAAGACGTCCTCGTCCTGGACCCAGAGACAGCTCAGCCAGTGCCTTGGGACGGCGTAACGCAAGGTGAAGTCGCGTTTCGGGGCAACATCGTAATGAAGGGTTACCTTAAGCGACCCGAGGATACGGCGAACGCGTTTAGAGAGGGATGGTTTTGGTCGGGAGACCTGGCTGTACAACACAGCGATGGCTACATTGAAATCAAAGATCGCGCCAAAGACATCATCATTTCAGGAGGGGAGAATATCTCTTCCATCGAAGTCGAGAATGCGTTGTACAGTCACGCGGCGGTCGCCCTGGTTGCGGTGGTGGCTATGCCGGACGAGACTTGGGGCGAGGTTCCCTGTGCTTTTGTCGAATTGATCGATGACGATGCTGATATCACTGAGGCAGAGCTCATTGCTCATGCCCGCGAATCGCTGGCGGGTTTCCAGCGTCCAAAGAAAATTGTGTTTGGTGAACTTCCCAAAACATCGACTGGGAAAATACGCAAGAACGAACTGCGGGATCGTTTGCGCTAGCCTCAATGACAACGAGTAAGCGTAGGTATGGCGATGGGCTACCTACCGGTGAGCTCGGGTTATCTGATCCCCATGAAAAAGGGGGCCAAAGCCCCCCTGTTCTGTCAAAACCGCTTTAGCAACGATTCGGCACCGTAAACAACTTATCGGCAGGAGCCAATAAGATTTACTCTTCACCCCAGTTGGCGAACATATAGATGTAGATCGTAACCCCTAGATTGATGATGACTTGAATGACCGAAAGTAGGGTCATCCACATGGGCTGTGAAACCGGCTCGCCTGCTTCCATACCGACACTATTCATGAACGTGGTAGCCAGCTCAGAGCCATTACCAGCCATCTCGCTCATCATGGTTACTGACGAATAGAACACGGTTTGAGTACCTGTCACAAAGAACGTCACTAAAAGAATACTTATGACAGAGCCAACCATTGCTGCCGCTCTTACAGATGAAGGTAGCTTTCTGAAAACATAAGCGATGTAGACAATCACAGCTGCCATCAACGTCTGTGCCAACACGTAGTTGACGAAAATGGCGCGGTTAGCTTGCATTGATGTTAATAACTCAAGTTCTGACATGGTTTTCTCCTTTATTATTGCCATGTGTGGGATATCCAGTCCCAGTACGACCATACACCGATGTGATTCAACAAGTAAGTGACAATATTATTTCTGGGTAAACAGCTAGCTCAAACAGCGCAGTGTCAGGGGTGTTTACCCCAGTATGGCTACTACTAGCGCCGCCCTTTTGTTTTATTGGGTGGACCATACATTCGGTGGACCATACATTCGGTGGACCTTATGTTGGGTGGAACACATATCGAGTGGATCATTGTGTTCGTCCACTCAGCGTCTGAAGCGGCGGCGTAAACAAATATAGAGGTCGTTAATGTTATGCGCGGCAGTCATTTTTGCGTTGCTTCTGGCTAGGCTTTGCCCTAGATGCCGTATGACTTCCGGGAGAAAAGACCTAGTCTCGTGGGCTAATCGCACCGATAATAGCGAGTGAGCGTGAGTGCATCGCTCGAGCGAGGGAGTTAAATGGCAGGAGCTAAAAGGGCAGTTGTGTTACTGAGTGGCGGACTGGATTCATCTACCGTCTTGAAAATTGCCATGGCTCACCACGATGAGGTTTTTGCCTTGTCGTTTCGCTACGGCCAGCGCCATTCGGTTGAGCTCGATTGTGCGAGCCGTGTGGCTGAATCAGCGAGTGTTGCGAAGCACGTGATTGTCGATATCGACCTTAGGCAGTTTGGCGGGTCTGCGCTTACGGATGACATCGACGTGCCAAAAGGTCGATCCGACGCCGACATGGTAGATGAAATCCCCATTACCTATGTTCCTGCCCGAAACACGATTTTCTTGTCGTTTGGACTTGCGTGGGCTGAGGTTCTGAAGGCAGACGATATTTACGTGGGGGTCAATGCTGTCGATTACTCAGGTTATCCCGATTGTAGGCCCGAGTTTATCTCGGCGTTTGAGGCGATGGCGAACTTAGCGACCAAGGAATCAGTAGAGGGTCGCAGTCACATCCGGATACACACGCCTTTAATCGACCTCACGAAAGCGGAGATCATCCGTGAAGGATTGGCACTGGGCGTTGATTACTCGTTAACCAGCAGTTGCTATGACCCTGGTGATAATGGCAATCCCTGCCGATCTTGCGATTCCTGCTTATTGCGGGAAAAAGGCTTCGCTGCGGCGGGTGTGGCAGATCCGCTCATCGAAAAGTTTGATACCGCATGACGTCTAACGAACTCTCCTACACCGCTGCCGCGTCTATCGAGGCGGCACGCTTCGTTGACATACTGCCAGACGGGCACCGGTCAAAGGCCATGCATGGCCACAGTTTTGGCGTGCGTATCCGAACGGCATTAAGCGACGGCTGGGCGCCTTATGTCGGCGGTGAGGTCGACGCGCTGCAGGCGGAGCTAGAGCAAAGTGTTATACCGCTCGATTACAGCTTGCTGAATGAGCACCTGCCCGTTCCCACGGATGAGAATCTTGCGAGGTGGATTAAAGAGCGCTCAAAGGTCTTTGCCTCTGGTGTGGTTGGGGTTCAAAGCACAGCACACGAAGGTGTCGATCTCGACCTTGATGGCACGGCACATGTGTGGCGACGCTACCGCTTTGAGGCTGCGCATCGTTTGCCGAATGTGCCCGCTGATCATCAATGCGGGCGCATGCATGGCCATGGGTTTGATGTGATCTTGCACGCCTCTAGCAACATCGGTCAGGGCGACATGGGCGTCGATTACGATGTGCTGGACCGCCATTGGGCAAACATATCGTCCGATCTGCACATGCGATGTCTGAATGACATCCCCGGACTTGAAAACCCCACGAGCGAGATGATTTCGGCGTGGATTTGGTCAAAGCTCAAGCCGGAGTTAGGAGAGCTATCTTGGGTGACTGTCTACGAGACGGTCACCGCTGGATGCCATTATGATGGCTCTCACTTTCGCATTTGGAAGGAACAGCGATTTGAAGCTGCGGTGCGGCTAAATCACGCGCCCGAGAATCTGCCACAGTCGCAGCTTCACGGTCACAGTTATTTAGTCAGGTTACATTTAACGGCGGATTTAGATCGCACGCTGGGTTGGACAGTGGATTATGGCGACGTCAAAGAAATATTTAAGCCAACGTACAAGCAGCTAGACCACCATCGTCTCGATCAACTAGCGGGTATTGACGATGGAGATTGCGCGTCGGTGGCTTTGTGGATGAGAAATCGGATGGGCGATGCGTTGCCTGCGTTGGATAGAATCGATGTGCAGCAGACACGCGGTAGCGGTGTGACGCTGTCTTGGGGTTCTCTTGGACCGGCCTTGCCAATTTAGGGCTTAAGAATGACTTATTCGGTGAAAGAACTGTTTTTTACGCTTCAGGGAGAGGGCGCGCAGGCTGGCCGTCCCGCCGTATTCTGCCGGTTTGCTGGTTGCAACCTGTGGTCCGGGCTTGAGCGTGATCGCAAAGACGCGGTGTGTAACTTCTGTGATACCGATTTCGTTGGAACGGATGGTGGCGGCGGTGGAAAGTTTGATTCTGCTGAAGCGCTCGCCAGCGCAATAGAGAGTCAGTGGCCATCAAGGATCAACACTACAGGCATTCCCTATGTGGTATTCACGGGAGGAGAGCCGCTTTTGCAGCTAGATCGTCAGCTTATTGACGAGGTGCACAAGCGAGGTTTCGAAATTGCTGTTGAGACAAACGGTACTCTGGAGGCCCCCGAGGGCATTGATTGGATTTGCGTGAGTCCCAAGGCAAACGCCCCGCTCAAGTTGAAAAGTGGGCAGGAGTTAAAGCTGGTTTACCCTCAAGCGCTGGCCACACCAGAGCGTTTCGCGGATCTTGCGTTTGACTACTTTTTCTTACAGCCCATGGATGGTCCAGCCGTGAGTGAAAACACCGGAGCGACCGTCGAGTACTGCAAGGCCAATCCGCAGTGGCGGCTGAGTATCCAAATGCACAAACTTGTCGGAATACCCTAGACCTAAACCTCTGAAGTTGAGCTGTACGGTTTATGGAGCGCTCGACAAAGGAAACGCAGATCTCACGGGCAGAATCCCGGTTCGACTATGCCCTGAGCGCTTGAGGCGTAGTAATCGACTCGTTTTGATGGGCTGTACGTCACTTAGTGAGAGCTTTCTGATTCATTAAATAGCGTATTGATAATCACAATGTGATTTGTTGAATAACACCCTTTACACCCTTAATAAAAATTTTCACCTTGGGGTTGGTGGGGTTTTCCCAATCAACGTCAATGAGACCGTAATTGTTTTCAGTCACCTTTTCGTTGAGTGCTCGAGAGTTGACTTCCTCAAAGCGCCGCGACCACGTATTGGTCAGGCCGCTGGATGTCACATCGATTAATGGTTGTGCGCCTGCTTTGACCGTCTCTGCAGATATTTCACCCGCGTGACGGTCGCCTGAGATAATGAAAAGCTTGTTAGAGCGATGCTTCGCAATTAGCTCATAGAGGCGTCGTTGCTCAGTCGGGAAGTTCGCCCATTTCTCAAAACGATGCTCGCTTGCCACCACTTGGATAGAGCTCACTATGATGGTGATCTCGGGCTCAGGGTCGCTGAGTTGTGTCTCCAGCCAGGTCCACTGTGCATCACCCAGAATCGTACCTGCTGTATTAGGGATGTAACTGCGATCTGGTCCCTCAGTGCGCTCGAGTGGGTCACGAAACCACCGTGTATCTAGAAGGATAACGCGGATCCTTTTGTCAGTTGGACCGTAGTCGTAACGGCGATAAATGCCAGGTCTCTCCCACGACACATCATCATTTGGGACGTTCAAAAAGCGATAGAGCTCGGCTTTTGCGAGTGCTTTCTTCGGGTACTCTCTGCCCCCATCGTTAACACCATAGTCGTGGTCATCCCAGGTGCCTGTCATGAAAGGCACCTCGCTTGCGAACGTCTTGTACCCCGGGTGTTCTAGTTGCTGGTCATATTTTGCGCGAAAAACCTGCGGATCTTCTGTGTCGGCATAAATATTATCGCCCGTCCAAATCCAGAGTGATGGCTCATCTTTGGCGATGACGGGCCATAGCGGCTGTGGTTTTCGCTCAGAGTTGCACGACCCGAAGGCAATACGGGATACCGTCTCGGTGGTGACTAAAGTGTCCGCACTGGAAGGCACCGCATAACCCGCGAGAGTGAGAACTATAGTCGTTAAAATGGCGTGTGAGTTTACGGCTCGGCGCATTAGATATAACTCAATTATTTGCAGACCGATGTTAGTCGAGTTTTGTTACAGAAACGCTGGGTACGAGTCTCGAAGAGCCTGAATTTTGCACAAGCGAGGGGCGTCAGCAGCTGGTAGATATGAAGAAACAGCCAATGGTTACATGGACTCGGATGTTCATGATGTAGCAGCTGTGGACCGCAGGAGTTATTAGTCTGTGCGCCTGCAGTTCCCGCTCTCCATCAACCAGCCACAGGTAAATTTTGCCCGAACTCCATCAGCTCTTGATCGCAGCGATGCAGAAATGAAGAAATAAATAAAAAGTGTCATCACAGCGATAAGTTTCTGTCATGCGCGCTTGTTATTTTTGAATGTACTTGCAATTAAATGGAGCAAAAGCAGATGAAAAATATCGTGATGTCGGCGGCCCTTGTAACGAGTATGCTCGTGGGAAGTACCGCCTGGTCGCAGGAAGAAAATGTGTGTGACGGCGTAGTCTCTATTTTGAGAATTTCAAACTACGTGGGTACGGGATCTGAGACAGGTCTGAGAGAAGCTTCCGCAAAGCACGATGCATGGTACAAATCTCACGGTGTGACCGAAAATAAACAGGTCGTGATCCCGTTGCTTGAATACGACAGTGACACAGATAGCTTCACCAAGGACACCGCCAGAGTGGCAACCTTTCACCTAAACTTTGTTGCCAGTGCCAAGTCGCGAGAACATATAGGTGATGACGCTTGGAACGAATTTCTCGCTCTCTACAATGAAAACACTGAAGTAACAGAGAGCGTGTTCGCGTGCCTACCGAAATCGCTGTTTTCTCAGTAATGGTGAAACGCACCGAATTAAGCGTCACAAGGTTGCTAGATCACCACAAAGAGGTGAATTTCATCTGGGAATAAAGGTGATAACAAAAAACAGTGCAGTAAAAAAAAGGGGGCGATGCGCCCCCTTTTTTATGTTTCCTTTTATGGTGCCTTGAGCAGGTTTTCAAAAGGTATAACGGGCAGTGAGTAGCCAGTTTGCGGGCGTGCCTTCGATCAAAGTTGGGTAGCCTAGCGAGCCAGCTGTGTTGCCTGCGTCGATTAAGTACTCTTTGTCGAGGATGTTTTTGCCGTATAAGCCAAGCGTCAGTTGGTCGGACAGGTCGTATTCGACACTCGCGTTAAGCAACCCATAACCGTCTTGCAGGGTGTCTGGATCGTTCGAGGCCTCAAAGAAGACGTCATCTATGTAGTTCCAGCTGATGGTTGAGCGCAGCTTCTCGGTGTTGAATCGAATACCCACCGCGTAGGAAAACTCAGGAGAAAATCGATACTGATTGCCTTCGTAGTTGATGATGCCATCAACGTCGTCGTTCTTGCCGTACTCAGCATCATTAAAGCCATAGGTTAGGTATGCTGAGAATGCGTCATTAAACGTGTATTCGCCTTGGAATTCGAAGCCCGAGATTGACGCTTCGTCGTAATTAACTTGCTTGGGAAGGCCTGTGACAGGGTCGTCGATACCGACAACAAGGTTCTTGTAGTCGTACGTGAAATAGGCCGCACCCAGACTCAAATTCGCAGCAACGTAATATACGCCAATATCGTGAGAATCGACCGACTCACGTTCAAGCGATGTGCCAACCAAGACAGTTTGGCCTGAAGGTGTTTGGCCTTGGGCGAAGTTGTAATAAACGCTCAAAAAGTCACTAACCGCGTAGTTCGCGCCGAGCTTCCAAAGAACCTCAGAAGCTTCATCAGCCTCGCCATTAACCTCAGTCTCCTCGTCTCTAACGCCCAGTGTCAGAGTCAGCTGATCCGTCACGCTAACGTCGACGTTAGCAAACAAGCCTGAAGTCTCAGTTTTGGTTGGCTGAAGAAATGCGGTGTAATCAGCGAGTAGTCCAACACCAGCCGGCACGGCCTCACCGGTAAATGGATTCACGGTTACAGGGTTTAAAGCGTACGTGGTGTCGGCAACGGCTTGTCGTACGCTTTGAATACCGAGGGCGTCTGGGAACACCGTATCGTCGCTGAAACTTTGAAATCCTGTGGGAGGAATGACGGTGCCTTGTGCAAACTCATAGGCGAGACGGTGTTGCAGATCACCGTAGACCTTGAAGAAAGTGTACTCGTTTTCCACGGTTAAATCGTTGTAACCGAGGCGCACAGTGAGCAGATCATTGCTGAAATTTGCGAAAATCTCGTGGCCCGTGAATTCTGACTCGTAGCCGTAGTCACGCTCATCAATTCGTAGTGGGCCACCGTCGACTTCGTAGTACTCGTATAGATCGCCCTCGTTCTTGTACCCGTTGTAATTGAAGCTCAATTGCTCATTCAACTCGAAGGCAGTCTTGAGTTGATACAGGGACATATCACGCTTGATGCTGGTTTCCGCCCCACCAAAGTCCAATGGGTCAGAAGCGGAAGCTGTCCCACCTACGGGTAGGAAGTACTTGCTCTTAAAGCCGATACCGGGGCCGTCGTTGTCCTCGTTGGCCAAAATAATATCCGCAGAGAATCGATCGAGTTCAATGCTCGTTGTGAACCGAATATTGTCACCCACCCGCGCGTTTTGGTCCTCGCCGTTGAGGTTTTTGGAGTAGCCGTCTTTGTCAACTGAGAATGCTGTCAGGCGCATTGCAATGTTGTCGTTGATAACAACGTTTGCCAGACCTTGAACACGGCGCTCGGCGAACGACCCTACACCTGCACCGACCATAAACTCGTTTCCGTCGAAGCTAGCCTTATTTGAAACCACGTTGACCGCGCCAACAACCGCAAATGAGCCAAAGGCTGTTGGCTGAGGTCCTTTCAGTACCTCAACACGCTCGATGTCGTGCAGAAACTGACTGGCGAAAATGCGGTCAGTGGTATTCAAACCATTAAAAAAAGCGCCGAGCTTCTGCTCACCGTCCTCGTCACCCAAGCCTCGAATCGTATAGCTGGGACCGGCAACAGACTGCTCTTGGACCAGCATGTTAGGAACAAAATTTGAAAGTTGATTCATCTCTCTGATTTCCTCATTATCAAGGAAATCGGCGTCAAAAACGTTAATGGTGGTGGTTACATCGAGAATGGACTTTTCAACTTTTTCCGCTGTAACAATCACAACTTCGATTTGATCGGAGTTTTGCGCTAGCACACTAGAGGTAGCCATTACCGCTAGCAACGATGATATTAACCGATGTGGCTTCATGAAATTCGCTCCTGATGATTGGGTATGCAGGATCGGAACGATCCGAGCACGGAGAGTGTGGTCATTACTTGCTACATTGGAGTTAAGTTACGATGACAGTTTCGTGTCGACTTGGGCACTTCTTGTCCGGAGGTGCTGCAGAGGCTTTGGGTAAATCCTCTGTTGTTAGCTCGGTAACGTTTTAAGCTGTTTTGATTGAGCTCCACATAGAAGCGTTACTCGAAACAGAACACCCTACGCGACAAACTCAGGAGCTTCGGCGCCCGCTTGGGAGGAAGTAACAAAAAGTGTCACCTTAGCTTTATGCCGCTGTCATAATCTTCTATTAACGTTTCCACTCCATTGCAATTCGACCAAGGAAAAGTACATGAAGAATGTCTTAGTATCGGTGATCGCAATGACAAGTATGTTCATTGGAAATGCAGCCTTTGCGCAGGAAGCGCCTGTGTGCGACGGCGTAATCTCTATTCTGAGAATTTCAAACTACGTGGGTACGGGAACGGAAGAAGGCCTCAAGGAAGCTTCCTCGAAGCACGATGCATGGTATAAATCCCATGGTGTGACTGAAAATAAACAAGTCGTGATCCCGTTGCTTCAATACGACAGGGACACTGATAGCTTCACCAAAGATTCCTCCAGAGTGTCAACCTTGCACCTCAACTCAGTCGTCAGTGCGGAGGCGCAAGAGCATCAGGGCGATGCGGCTTGGGATGAATTCATCGCTCTATACAACGAGAACACTGAAATTTCTGAGAGTGTGATCGCTTGTCTGCCACAGTCGTTGTTCTCAAAATAAAGGTCAGACTTGCCGGCTTGAGGGCTACTCTTAAAGAGGGTTTTCTAAGG
>CBFIBL010000056.1:0-2739 GCA_965660865.1 Luminiphilus sp. | reverse complement strand
CTCAGGCCTGAAGCAAAATCGTATTTCAAGCCCACTTCGCGGTTGCTGAAAGTATTGGGAGCAAGCTGGTCGTTACTTCCATTGATATTCGCAAACTGCTCTCCGCTGCGAGGAAGAAACGACTCGCTGTAGCTGGCATAGACCGAGATATTTTCTTCCGGTTTATAGACCACTCCCAGCCTAGGCGAGACTTCGCTGTCAGTCCGCGACCGTGTCTCAGATGCCACAACATTGAACACTTCGATATCGAAGCTGTCGTAACGCAGTCCTGCCACCAATCGGAAGCTATCGGTCAGTGCGATCTCGTCCTGCAAATAAAACGAAGTGACATCGATTTCTACCTTAGTATCGTCATTGATATCGACACCGAAGTCGTTTGCGGCTTGTAGCCCCAAGATGTTTTCACCGATTCCACCCCGGATACTCAAACGATCGGCAATCGCGAATACCTCCGTGTCGTCGAGAGATGTGTCCCAAAAACTGTTGTAGCGATCTTGGTTACTCGTCGTAGAGATGAATTCTGCGCCAGCAAGTATCGTGTGTTCGACGTCACCCCAATTAGATTCACTGACCAAACCCGCAGACAAAATAGTGTTTTCTCGCTGAGTTGTATCGAGATAACCGTCTAGGGTCACCTGGTTGGGCGTCAGAGCTTCGCTGTATCCCGAGGTGTAAAAATTCTGATAAAGCTTGTCGTAATCACCGTGGAAGGCTGAGATGTTTGCTTTCAATGACTCGCTGAAGCTGTATTGCAGTGCGGCTCGCCATAAATCGGCTCTCAATTCCGTGGTATTTACCTCAGGATCACCAAACACAATGTCCTTAAACGCCTCGATGGGTCGGCCATTGGCACCCGTAGGAACACCTCTGTCGATAAATCGCTGGTGATCGATGTACTCATAGGAAAGGTCGATCTGGCTGTTGGCCGTCTCGAAATGCAGCGTTGGGTTGATACCGATACGATCGCCGTCGTAGTAATCACGATGATTTTCCAGGCGCTCAACCATGGCGTTCAGTCTGAAAGCCATCGAGTCTGTTAGACCTGCATTGTAGTCAAGCTGCCCACCCATCTCTCCTAGGCTGTCGATATTAAACACCGCTTGCGTAAACTGACGGTCCAATACCGCTTTTTTGGTGACTCGGTTTAGGACGCCACCCGTACCACCTCGGCCGAACAACAGCGCATTGGGTCCTCGAAGGACTTCGACCTGCTCCAGGTTGTATAGGGGGCGGTAGTACTGCACATCGTCGCGCACCCCATCGATATAAAAATCTGCAGTCGAACGAACGCCTCGGAAAACCACTGCATCACGATGGCCCTCACCTTGAGAGGTCGTCACGCCCGGCATGTAAGCCACAATCTCGCCGACGCTGTTAAAGCCGCGGTCACGGATATCATCCGCCGTCATCAAACTGAGGCTTTGCGGAACGTCTAGGATGGGTGTGGGGGTTTTCAGCGCATTTACCGTATCCGAGTACAAAAACTGGCCGGACACAACGACTTCTTCCATCGACTGTGCGCTGTCTTCGCTACCGACTTGCGCGAACGCAGAGCAAGACAGCACCAGGCTCAAAATCGGAAAATGTGCAAACGGTGTTTTCATGTGCGCAGTAAATCAGTATGGAGGCGGAATGTTAATGAGAATAATTAACATTTACAACATTATTTTTGTCCCTTGCGCTACATCAGATAAAACGGCTGCTTTTTAACCCCCCCTTCAACCCGGACTGCGATGCTGAGTATTCCCATCGGCATTAGATTCTGGGTATGCATTGGGGCATGAATTAGGGCCCACATCATCACCTATGCGGTTAGCCCCGAGGAGAGATTTGGTCGGAGATAGGAGAAAAAGGGGTTGAGTTACAGAACTACTCGACCATGCTGGGTATGCAGAAGCGGTAGTCGGTTGTGCCACTTACGATGCAATATCGAACGACTTTGGGGCCATCACCATCGTCTCTGACAACACCTGAAAAAGGCGTCATACCCGAGTACCGACCGATAATACCCTTGGAGTCGACCTGTCCCGCGAACCGGTAACCGTAGGTTGCTTCGACTCGCGCAACAGGCACTGCCCCTTCGAGGCCCCGATAGCACTTGAGACCCTCAAAGATGACTGAGTCAGGGTCACCCATTCTGGCAGTGATAAAAGGTGTCGCGACGGCGAGGCACGCTTCCTCGGTCATGGACTGTCCGAAATCAGCCGCACCGATTTCCCGTTCTGTGGGTGTTGAGGAGCAGCCTATAAGGCCAGCAGCGATAACAGGGATCATTATTTTTTTCATGGCGACACTCTCTGGGGTACGCTTACCCAACAACAATAGACCCAAGAAGATCAGCCAACAAGGTCTCGGGTCGAAACCAATTGGGGGCCCCTATGATGAAATCAGATTTATCACAGCCAAATAGTTGTGAGGCCGCTGCATGATTTGGCTCTCGAGTGCAGCACTGTCCGCACTGGTTGCTCTAGTAACGTATTGGGTTGCGCCGGAAGGTGTTAGCCATGGCAGCACCGAGCCCGAGGGATTTCTGCTTTTATGGACGCGATACTCGGCACATCTCGCCTTTGTATTTCTTGTTACAGCGTTTAGCGCAAGTACGCTGAGGCGGTACAGCCCTAATACGCTTACCTCTTACTTGATGCGACACCGGCGGCAACTGGGCCTAGGGTTTGCAACGGCGCATTTCGCTCACCTAACAGCACTTTCGCTCTTCCTAAGTCAGTTGGAGGGCTTCGC
>CBFIBL010000055.1:0-6717 GCA_965660865.1 Luminiphilus sp. | reverse complement strand
GAGACGCCGCGGGAGGCACTTGGGTGTTATGTGATTTCAATGGCATCCGAGCCATCCGATGTACTCGCCGTGCAACTACTGCTCAAAGCAACCGGAGGCCCCTTAGACCTTCCGGTATCACCGCTCTTTGAGACACTCGATGATCTCGACGGTGCGCCCAGTACGCTCGACGCACTGCTGAGTGATGCTGCGTTTTGTGAAAGAACAGACCACTCGATGGTAGTGATGATTGGCTACTCCGATAGCGCCAAGGATGCGGGCATGCTGTCTGCGGGCTGGGCTCAGTATCGAGCGCAGGAAGCGTTGTTGAATGTTTGTCAGTCACATGGCGTCAGCTTGCAACTCTTTCACGGGCGAGGCGGCACCATTGGCCGCGGCGGCGCGCCAGCACACCAAGCGCTGCTGTCACAGCCTCCCGGATCGCTTGAGCAAGGACTGCGTGTAACCGAACAGGGTGAAATGATTCGCGTCAAACTAGGGCTAAAGCCGCTAGCGATTAATACGCTGGGGCAATATGCGAGCGCCATCTTACGCGGTAATCTTACCCCCCCGCCTGTTCCCAAGCCTGAGTGGCGAAAACTCATGAATGAGTTAGCCGAAAAAGCCTGCAGCGACTATCGGAGCTGGGTGAGAGGCAATCCAAATTTCGTTGAGTACTTTAGGCAGGCAACTCCCGAGCCCGAGCTGGCAAGTCTTCCTTTAGGCTCGCGCCCCGCGCGTCGGCGTACGGGAGGGGGTATCGAAACCTTGCGTGCTATCCCTTGGATATTTGCTTGGTCTCAGAGTCGTCTGGTGCTCCCAGCATGGCTCGGCGCAGGCTCGGCACTTACAGACGCCGTTGAAAATGGCCAGCTGGAACGTCTGCGGGAAATGCGTGACCAGTGGCCGTTCTTCGCATCGCGTTTATCCATGCTCGACATGGTGTATGCAAAGTCAGATGTCGTAATCAACTCACTGTATGACGACACGCTGGTCGAGGAAAATTTGAAGACCTTGGGGAGCGATTTGCGCCAACAGCTGAGCGCCGATATCGAATCGCTAATGGACATCCTTGATGTCGATACGCTCATGGCGTCCGATCCATGGGGGCTCGAGTCGATCGGACTCCGTAATGTCTACACTGCCCCGCTAAACTTGGTACAGATCGAACTGCTACGTCGCGTCAGAGAGAACGATAGTGAATCCGTTCAGCGCGCGCTAATGGTATCAATCGCGGGTGTCGCCGCAGGTATGCGTAACACCGGCTGATGAAAAATTGTGTAGCGGCTACTCACTGAAACCAGGCGCTCCGTCTACAGGCGAGCGCCCTAAAAGCTAGCGAGCGCCCTAAAGTACAGGACCCTTAAGTAATCGCCCCCAGACTAAGACCGCCCGAAGTAAGGGTCCCTACAGCAAAAATCCTTCACCTAGCGTCCTCAGCGAGGGCGCTAGCCTCTGGAAATTCAGCTCATCGCTAGCTGCCGAATGTCGCTCAGTAGATCCACCAAGTAGGTTAGAAAGCGACCTGCATCACCACCATTTACGACACGGTGATCGTAGGAAAGTGAGACCGGCAACATGACCCGCGGCTGAAACACCTCGCCGTCCCATACGGGCTGAGTCGATGCTTTACTGACACCCAAAATGCCGACCTCTGGCGTGTTAACAATGGGGGTAAAACCTCGACCACCGATATTGCCCAAACTACTGACAGTGAAAACCGCACCCTGCATTTCATCGGGCTTGAGCTTTTTGTCTTTTGCTTTCGCAGCGAGATCGCGAATCTCATCCGATAACGCCCAGATTGATTTTTTATCCGCATCGCGAATCACCGGAACGACAAGGCCGTTTGGTGTGTCGACCGCCATACCAATGTGACAGTAATCCTTATAAATCAGCGCCTCTCCTTGCTCAGCTAGAGACGTTTTGATTTTGGGATTCTCGTTGAGCGCTACGGCAACCGCCTTGATGATGAATGGCAATGGGGAAAGTTTGCTACCACGTCGCTCAGCTTCAGCTTTTAGAGACTTACGGAAGCTTTCCATATCCGTGATATCAGCGTCGTCAAACTGTGTGACATGCGGCACGTTGAGCCACGACTTCGACATATTAGCCGAGGTTACTTTATCGATTCGCGATCGCGCCTCGCGGTGTACAGGACCAAACTTGGCAAAGTCGACCTCCGCGACAACAGGAATACCTGCTCCGCCGCCAACTGCAGCCGATGAAGGCTCTGAAAGACGCTTTGCAACATAGGTCTGCACATCTTCCTTGAGAATCCGCCCCTTGGGGCCCGATCCCTTCACATCCAGGAGATTAACGCCAAACTCGCGAGCGAGCTTTCTCACCGCCGGACCCACGTAAAGCGCTCGGGCGTCACTCGGTGATGATGCCCGACTACCCGATGTTACTGATGAGACTGCAGACGCAGGTGCAGATGCAGGTACAGGTGCAGGTGCAGGTGCAGGTGCAGGTGCAGGTGCAGGTGCAGGTGCAGGTGCAGGTGCTGCAGAGGCTACCGCGGCTGAGCGCATTCGAACCAAAGGAGAGCCCTCTCTCACAGAGGCGCCTTCCTGTACCAATAACTCTAATACCTCGCCACCCGCTGTTGCTGGAACCTCCATAGAGGCTTTATCAGACTCAAGGATGACAATTGAGTCCCCTTCCTCCAACGTATCACCAACTGCGATAGGGATTTCGACGACCTCTACGTCACCATCTGTTCCAATATCAGGCACTGATATAGTCACTTCGCTTAGCAACGGAGCGTCAGCCGATGTCTCAGCGGCAGCCGCATTATCGATGCCAGCTTCAGCCTCAGGCGTCCGCTCTTCCTCAGTAGTAACCGTTGAATCGGACTTAGCGTCGGGGGAGGTGTCGGCCTCTGCGACCTCCAGTATCAAAATGACGTCGCCCTCAGACAATTCGTCGCCGACAACAATCTTCAACTCGGTAACAACGCCTGCATGAGACGCGGGAATCTCCATTGACGCCTTATCCGACTCGAGAACAATCAAGCTTTGCTCAAGCTCAATTTGGTCACCCACGGCGACAAGGATTTCAACAACTTCGGCCCCCTCGGCACCGCCAATATCAGGAACGCAAATCGTCTGGTTCACCACGATCTCTCTCCCTTATACCGTTGTTGGATCTGGCTTGGAGGGGTCAATTTCAAGATCGCTCATGACCTTGGCAAGGTCTGATCTTGGAATAGCGCCCTCATCGGCCAATGCCGTCATCGCGGCAAACACCACATACCGACGATCCACTTCGAAAAACTCTCTCAGATTTGCTCGGGTATCGCTCCTCCCAAAACCATCGGTACCCAATACTGTGAAAGATCGAGGCACGAACTCCCTAATCTGATTAGTGTGCGCGCGTATATAATCGGTCGCAGCGATGATCGGCCCCTGCGTTTCAGCCAGACATTGCGTTACATAGGGAATCTCCGGCTCTTCTGCAGGATTCATCATGTTTTGGCGCGCCACCTTTTGTCCCTCGCGTGCAAGTTCGTTGACGCTAGTCATACTCCAGATATCAGCTGCGACACCGTAATCTTTTTCAAGAATTTCGGCGGCAGCTTCAACCTCTCGCATGATGGTGCCGGCGCTCATTAACTGAACGCGCTTCTTCGACTTGGCAGGTGACTTTCTGAGTGGGTAGAGACCCTTAATAATGCCTTCTTCAACGCCTTCAGGTATGTCAGGATGGACATAGTTTTCGTTCATCGTAGTGATGTAGTAGAAAACGTTCTCTCCATCCTCAAACATACGCTTCATACCTGAACTGATAATCGTCGCAAGCTCATAGCTATAGGTAGGATCATAGGAAATACAGTTGGGAATAGTCATTGCCATCAAATGACTATGGCCATCTTGGTGCTGCAAGCCCTCGCCATTGAGGGTCGTCCGGCCTGCGGTGGCTCCCATCAAAAAGCCACGTGCCTGACTATCACCAGCCGCCCATGCCAGGTCATGGATTCGTTGGAAACCAAACATCGAATAGAAAATATAGAAAGGCACCATCGGGTAGTCAGAGACCGAGTATGAGGTTGCCGCCGCGAGCCATGCGGACATAGCTCCCGACTCGTTAATACCCTCCTCAAGTATCTGGCCCGTCTCTTCTTCTTTGTAATAGAGAATCTGCCCTGCATCATGAGGTGTGTACTGCTGACCCACGGAAGAATAAATGCCTAACTGGCGAAACATGCCCTCCATACCAAAGGTACGTGCTTCGTCTGGAACAATAGGTACTACGCGCTCGCCAATTTGCTTATCCTTTACAAGTGCCGACAAAATGCGCACGAACGCCATGGTGGTTGATATCTCGCGCTTTCCGCTACCCTTTAGCTGACTTGCGTATACTGAATTGGTTGGGGCAGGCAAACTGTAGGAGGTTGCGCGCCGTGCTGGAATGCTGCCGCCCAGTTCTGCACGTTTCTCACGAAGGTAGCGCATCTCTGGGCTATCCTCCGGTGGTCGATAAAACGGCACGTTCTTCAAATCTTTATCCGAGACTGGCACACCAAAGCGATCACGGAATGCTTTGAGGCTCTTCATATCAAGCTTTTTCAGCGAGTGTGTCTCATTAGCGGCCTCGCCCGCCTCGCTCGTGCCGTAGCCCTTCACCGTCATTGCCAAAATAGCAGTAGGTCGCTCGGTTTCCTCGCATGCCGCCGCGTAAGCCGCGTATACCTTGTAGGGATCGTGACCGCCACGATTGAGGTACATAATATCGTCGTCGCTCAGATCTTTGACGAGGTCCATGGTTTCCGGGTATTTCCCAAAGAAATGCTCACGCGTGTAAGCACCACCATTAAACTTGCAGTTCTGCAACTCGCCGTCGCAAACCTCGTCCATACGCTTAAGCAGCATTCCAGACTTGTCACGCTCAAACAGTGGGTCCCAGCGACGCCCCCAAACTACCTTGATGACATTCCAACCGGCGCCGCGAAAAACGCCTTCCAACTCTTGAATGATCTTGCTGTTACCGCGCACCGGCCCGTCAAGGCGCTGTAGATTGCAATTCACAACAAAATGGAGGTTGCCTAAACCTTCCCGACCGGCGAGTCCAATAGCGCCTAGTGACTCGGGTTCGTCACACTCACCATCACCCATAAAACACCAGATCTTCCGATCGCGATGATCCACAAGCCCACGCTTTTGTTGGTATTTCATGACATGTGCTTGGTATATAGCCTGAATTGGCCCCAAACCCATCGAGACAGTGGGAAACTGCCAATAATTGGGCATCAGCCAAGGGTGTGGGTAAGACGAGAGGCCATTCCCCGACACTTCTCGACGGAAATTTTCTAGATGACCTTCGTCGAACACGCCCTCAAGGTAAGACCGTGCATACATACCCGGTGCACTGTGACCCTGATAAAACACCAGATCGCCGGGATGACCGTTGGCGGTACCTCTAAAGAAGTAGTTCATACCAACGTCATAAAGCGTCGCGCTGGAGCTAAAGCTTGAAATGTGACCGCCGAGGCCATCTTCGTTGTCGTTAGCCCGCATGACCATGGCCATTGCGTTCCAACGGATCAAGGAACGGATGCGCCGCTCCATGAAGAGATCACCCGGCATGACTCGTTCATCTTCGGGGTTGATGGTGTTTTTGAAGGGCGTTGTAATCGCCGCGGGGAGACGAACACCTTTATCCCTCGCGCGGTCAGTCAACTTACCGATCAACTCACTAGACGCGCCGTCACCGTTAAAACGCCTAACCGCATCAAAAGAATCCAACCATTCTTGTGTTTCAAGTGGGTCTAGCCTCGAGCTCATCACGCCCCCTAGCAGGTTCTTTTTTAGAACTAAAAATTATTGATATTCAGGCGAAGCGTACACGCAAGCAGTAAAAACATCTATAAAGTTCTATATTAGAACTTTTAAAACGGGAAATTGCGGAAGCATAGACAGAAAACCAGCGCCTAGGATTAATAGTATTGTTGAAAATATTGTTGAAGATTTTGTTGAAAGTGCTGTTGATGGCCTATTTAGGCAACAAGCCACGTATGCGCAATGCGAACATACTCAGCATGAACGGATTCAGCATAAAGAAGTGAATCGATAACTTACAGCTGGGTGCGCGTGGATGTGCGCCCCAAGGCCGGCATTTTGCTAATAGCGACCGGCCTCAGCGCGTCAAAACTATTTAGTCTGCACCGGCATATCACTGTGGAAAGCATCAACATCGTCTACGACCAGACCACCCTCAACCATTGCAAATGACTCCGATGCGAATCGTTTTCCGCGGAGCTGAATGACGATGCGCGATTTATCCTCGGAAAAAACGGTTGCGTCAAAGAAGGCCTTGATATTGTCAAGCGTCGCAGCTTCAACCGCTGCGATTAACTTCGAACGCGTATCAAAGCGGTAGTTTTCTATGGCCCAATCAGAGGCATAGGGGCCTGCCTCGTCGGAGAGATTCTTCGGTGGCTCGGTCAATGCTGTAAGAACACCCGTCTTGAACTTCTCAAAAGATTCTTCGGATAAGGACGCCAATTCCTCCCGATACTCTAGCGTGTAAGCATTAAAGCGATCGAGCATCTCCTGAGGCCCCTTGACCGGGGTCTGAATGTAGAAAATCACCAAAGGGTGTTTGAATAGATCTAACGCTCCGCCACCCGCAGCGTACCCAAGCTGCTCCTCGGTACGCAGAGTTTCAAACGCGCTCACGCGTAAATGCCTTGCCAAAATACGACTCAGCGCGCGATTCTCGAACGTCGCCTCCGGG
>CBFIBL010000054.1:0-20594 GCA_965660865.1 Luminiphilus sp. | reverse complement strand
TTGATGATGTAATCGTCGCCGTCTCGCTCAGCTTTGGTCTTGAGGCTTGCGAGGTCAGAACCTGAGCCTGGCTCTGAATAGCCCTGACACCACCAATCTTCGCTCTGGAGAATCCTTGGCAGGAAGTACTCTTTTTGCTCGTCCGTACCAAACGCCATGATGACGTTTGCCACCATCACGAGGCCGAAAGGGACAACGTCAGGAATACCGCGCAGTGAGCGCTCAGATTCCCAAATATATTTCTGCGTCGCAGTCCAGCCAGTACCACCGTGTTCGACAGGCCAGTTCGGCGCGACCCAACCCTTGGCGTAAAGCTTTTTCTGCCATTCGATCATACCCTTGGACCCTCGGGCCTTCAGGTGCGCCTGCATATCGGCGTCAAATTCAGTATCGAGGAAGTTGCGGACCTCGTCGCGGAACGCGAGATCTTCTGCTGATAGTGCAATATCCATTGTCTATGCTCCCGTGAGTGCGTAATCGCCGAGGGATGCCGGCGAATTTGAACTTTGAGTAGGATTTTTCAACGAGGCGAATGTTAGCGTTTTGGTAATATTTTGCAAGAAAAACTACCGCATCAAACGCCGCTCATTCCATTGTCTAATAAAGTATAGAAAAAAGTTTGCGCTGATACTCAGCGGCGAGCGGATCGCCTTTTCCAATGGTGGCAATTGTGTCGAGATACATTCGCTTAGCTTCGCCGTTATTCCAGTCGCGATCAGCGCGCAAAACGACAAGAAGGTGCTCTAATGCCTCGCGAAAATGTGAAGCTGTGGAGAGCTGAACCGCTAATTTGACCCGAGTGCCGTGATTCGCCTCATCTTCTGCGAGCTCCTGCTCGAGCGCCTCGATTTCAGGCGACTTACCGGCCTCGCGTTTAAGTTCAATCTGCGCCATGAGCTGTTCATGCACCGCTTCACGATCAACCAAGCGCACTTCGTTGAGGATGTCTTCTGCCTCATCTAAGCGATTGGCTTCAACCAGCGCGCCCGCGTAAGCCAAGGTCACCTCTATGAGCTTATTGGATTCTTCCCAAGCGGCCCTCAGTAAAGCGATGGCATCTGCTGAATTGCCTTGATCAAGCAATTCGGTTGCCTCGGCAATTTTCGCATCCCAAGGCGAGGGTAAATGCTTCTGCAACAGCTCTCGAACAGCAGTCTCAGGCTGTGCACCGGAAAATCCATCAACAGGCTGTCCGTCTTTAAACACCATGACCGTAGGCAGACTTCTCACACCCAATTGCTGGGAGATGCCTTGCTGTTCATCGGCATTCACTTTTGCCAGCAAAAAGGCACCTGCGTATTCATCAGCCAGCTTCTCAAGAAGCGGCATAAGTTGCTTACAGGGGGCACACCAGTCCGCCCAAAAATCAACAACAATAGGACGATTAAACGACTCATCGATCAAGTACTGCTGTGCATTGTTCTGATCAATTTCAATGACGTTCATAAATTCCCCTGATGAATACTAGATTAAGCTGCTCGACGTAGCTGCTCGACAGCACGCTGTTGGGTGAGAGTTACTCTGCCTTTCAGTTCTACTCACTGACCCTTGCGCTACGACAACCCTAGGACGTCCGCCATACTGTAGTTGCCTGCGGGCCTGTCTTTCAAAAAATGTGCAGCGCGCAGCGCGCCGGTC
Source organism: Luminiphilus sp. (assembly GCA_965660865.1). Taxonomy (GTDB): domain Bacteria; phylum Pseudomonadota; class Gammaproteobacteria; order Pseudomonadales; family Halieaceae; genus Luminiphilus. The sequence goes on along the minus strand of CBFIBL010000054.1, from coordinate 18,956 downwards.
GCAAAGGCATTTCGACTGCTCGCCCTGTGTGTAATTTCAAGTCGCTCACCCTCGGTGCCAAACATGACAGTGTGTTCACCGACAATGTCACCCGCTCGCGTCACGGAGAATCCAATCGAGTCCGAGTCTCGCGCCTCACGCACGGCCGAGCGATCGTAACGCGCGACATCGTTAAGTGATGTACCCATCGCATCTGTTATTGCTCGCCCCATAGCCAGCGCTGTACCCGAGGGTGCATCGATTTTGTGCTTATGATGCGCTTCATGAATCTCAATATCCGATCCGGATCCCATCACCTGAGCGGCAATCGCCAGTAATCGATAGGCAAGGTTCACGCCGGTACTGAAGTTTGCTGCTCGACAACTCGCAATCGCCGATAAGCTACTCTCCAATTCGGCTATCTGATTGTCTGAAAAACCCGTTGTGCCAATGACAATAGGAATACCTGCCTTGGCACACAATTCCGCGTTGGCAAGTGTTGAATCCGGCAAGGTGAAATCGATGACCGCGTCGACACCCTGCAACGACAGTGACTCGGCAATCGTTAACCCCGGCGCATCAGCGCCGAGTAGAGCACCGACATCAGCACCCACCAGCTTGCTGCCCGGGCGCGCAACAAGGGCAGCCAATTCCGCAGCTTCGTCCGCCATGACTGCTCGGGCCACAGCCTGACCCATACGTCCGCTTGCACCTGTTACTGCAACGCGCAATGTCATCCATTTAGTCCTTCGAAGAAATTCTTGACCCCATCGAACCAACTCGACTGCCGCGGGGACTGTTCGCCACCCTCACCCAAGCTGCTACGGAACTTCTCGAGCAACTCCGTCTGCTCAGCGCTAAGATTAACAGGAGTTTCGACCACAGCGCGACACAGAAGATCACCCACAGGCCCCCCTCGCACTGGCTTGACACCTTTTCCGCGCAGCCGGAACAACTTCCCCGTCTGTGTTTCAGCCGGAATTCGAAGTTTTACACGCCCGTCCAAGGTCGGGATTTCGTGCTCTCCACCGAGCGCTGCATCAGCAAAGCTAATAGGAAACTCGCAGTAGAGATTGCGCCCATCGCGCTCAAATAGGGGGTGCTGTTTGACAGAAATCTGCACGAACAGGTCACCGTTGGGACCACCCGAAGGTCCCGCCTCGCCTTCCCCACTCAAGCGGATGCGATCACCTGTATCGACCCCTGGGGGCACTTTGACTGACAGCGTTTTGGTTTTCTCGACCAATCCCTCGCCGTAGCAGGTGCCGCAGGGTGAATCGATGCTCTGACCGCGACCTCGACACTTCGGGCAAGTCTGCTGAACTTGGAAAAAGCCTTGTTGCATGCGCACCTGACCACTACCACCGCAACCGCCACAGGTCGACGCGGTCGTACCTGGCTTGGCACCGCTGCCATCACAGGTATCGCAGTGCTGGAGAGCCGGCACTTTAATCTCAGCGGTTTTACCGCGAACCGCATCCTCGAGCGTCACCTCCAGCGTATAGCGAAGATCGGATCCGCGCTGCGGCCCCTGGCGACGCCCACCGCCGCCAAAAATATCACCAAAAACATCACCAAAAATATCGCTGAAGCTTCCACCTTGGAAGCCGCCGCCCGCTTGCGGGTCAACCCCTGCGTGACCGTATTGATCGTAAGCCTGCTTCTTCTCAGCGTCGCTAAGAATCTCATAAGCTTCAGAGGCTTCCTTGAACTTCTCATCTGCATCCGCATCGTCCGGATTACGGTCTGGATGATACTTCATCGCAACACGGCGGTAAGCCTTCTTGATGTCCTGTGAAGAAGCCGATTTATCGACTCCTAACACCTCGTAATAATCGCGCTTTGACATAGTTATTCCCGCCACAAGTAAGAGTGGCTTACTAAAAAAAAACGGATTCCAGCTAATTGCCGGAACCCGTACAACGTTTAACGTGTCACGAACCTGAGCGGTTCAAAACCGCATCGCTTAACGCTTTTCGTCTTCACGAACCTCTTCGAACTCGGCATCGACAACATCACCATCAACCGCATCGTCCTCAGCAGAAGGCTGTTCAGCCGCCGCCTCGCCGGCTTCGGCTTGTGCGGCATACATCTTCTGAGCAACACCACTGGTGGCTTCAGTCAGCTTCGTGGTCGCAGCTTCGATGGTGTCCTTATCGTCACTCTTGAGTGCTTCCTCTGCCTCACTGATTGCGGCTTCGATAGATGCACGCTCGTCATCAGTCGCGTGCTCACCCGCTTCATCAAGTGTTTTCCTGGCTGCACTAATCATGCCGTCTGCCGCATTGCGCGCCGAAACCAATTCCTCGAACTTCTTATCGGCATCCGCATTAGCCTCCGCATCGGCGACCATCTGCTCAATGTCTTCCTCAGAAAGACCGCCCGATGCCGTGATACGGATCGACTGCTCCTTCCCTGTAGCCTTGTCTTTCGCGGACACATTGAGGATGCCATTTGCGTCGAGGTCAAATGTCACCTCAATCTGCGGCATACCACGCGGTGCGGGTGGAATATCGGCCAAATCAAAACGCCCCAATGACTTGTTGGATGCAGCTTGTTTTCGCTCACCCTGAACCACGTGAATGGTTACCGCAGTCTGATTGTCTTCGGCCGTTGAGAACACCTGTGACTTCTTAGTGGGAATCGTGGTGTTTTTCTCAATAAGCGGCGTGGCAACGCCACCCATCGTCTCAATACCCAAGGTCAGCGGCGTTACATCAAGCAGCAGTACGTCTTTAACGTCACCGGCAAGTACCGCACCTTGAATAGACGCACCCATGGCCACGGCCTCATCGGGGTTCACGTCTTTCCGAGGCTCTTTACCAAAGAAATCCGCGACCGTTGACTGAACGAGTGGCATCCGTGTTTGACCGCCGACCAAAATCACATCGTCGATTTCGCTAGCAGACAGACCAGAGTCACCCAAAGCCACCTTTACGGGCTCTAGGGAGCGAGTCACCAATTCACCTACCAACGACTCGAGTTTCGCGCGAGTAAGCTTGACCACCAGGTGCTTGGGACCTGATGCATCCGCCGTTATGTAGGGCAGATTGACCTCGGTCTGCTGTGAACTCGAAAGCTCGATCTTTGCTTTCTCTGCCGCTTCCTTCAAGCGCTGAAGCGCCAGAGGATCGTTGTGCAAATCAATGCCGCTCTCATTCTTGAACTCATCTGCCAAGAATTCGATGAGTCGGAGGTCAAAATCCTCGCCACCGAGGAAGGTATCTCCGTTCGTAGCGAGAACTTCGAACTGGTGCTCGCCATCAACTTCTGCGATTTCGATGATCGAAATATCGAAAGTACCGCCGCCTAGGTCGTAAACCGCTACCGTGCGATCCCCCTGCGCTTTGTCCATGCCATAGGCGAGTGCCGCGGCTGTGGGCTCATTGATAATGCGCTTAACCTCAAGACCTGCAATGCGACCTGCATCTTTCGTAGCTTGCCGCTGCGAGTCATTAAAGTAGGCAGGCACGGTGATTACCGCCTCAGAAACCGACTCACCAAGGTACTCCTCGGCAGTTTTTTTCATCTTGCGCAGGACTTCAGCTGAAACCTGTGGTGGCGCCATTTTCTCGCCTTTGGCTTCAACCCATGCATCGCCGTTCTCTGCTTTCACGATGCTGTAAGGCACCATGGAGATATCCTTCTGAACAACGTTGTCCTCAAATCTACGGCCAATCAATCGCTTTACTGCAAACAGCGTGTTCGTTGGATTAGTCACCGCCTGACGTTTTGCCGACTGACCGACAAGCACCTCATTGTCGTCTGCGTACGCCACAATCGAGGGGGTCGTGCGGCCGCCCTCGGCGTTTTCAATAACGCGGGGCTTACCGCTCTCAAGAACCGACACACAACTGTTCGTGGTTCCGAGGTCAATTCCAATAATCTTTCCCATTTCTCTCTCCTACAACCGGGTGTGCCCGGCGTCCTGTCTTGTCTCTGTAGATGGGTCTTGCTCTTCTTTTTTCAAGCGCGCCCATCAAAAAGCGTTGAAAAAATCTGTATTCACCAGTTAAGAGGCGGGCTTGGAGACCATGACCATCGCGGGGCGCAAGAGTCGCTCTTTGAGCAAATACCCTTTCTGCATCACAGCGATCACCGTGTTGGGCTCGACGTCTGGGTTTTCCACCATACTCATGGCTTGTGCCACTTGAGGATCAAAAGGCTCGCCGTGGGGGTCTACGGGGGTGATCCCGTTCTTTGTAAGCACATCAACGAGGCTCTTAAGGGTCAACTCAACACCCTCGACAACCGCTGACATACCCTCGACTTCCGAACCGGATGACGCCTCAAGGGCGCGCTCCAGATTATCGACAACCGGCAGCAGATCTTGTGCAAATCGCTCGAGGGCAAACTTGCGCGCTTTTTCGACTTCCATCTCAGCACGGCGCTGCGCGTTAATCGCATCAGCCTGCGCTCTGAGTACCGCGTCCTTTGCGAGAGCCACTTCCTCTTGCAGCGCCTCTACCTCTGAGAGCTCTTCTGTCTCCACGTCTGGCTCTACTTCTGACGCGACATCCGGCGTCTCGGACCCCTCGGTTTCCGCCGTAAGGTCACCAGGTTTACCTGCGTTTTCTTCAATATCGTTGTCATGGATGTCGTTATTTTCACTCGACATATGAGCTCTCCTGCCCGTGTTTTTGATCAATACGGGGGAGATGGGGCGTTGAGTTAGGTTTTCAAGGCAAAAACCTTCAACTTATGGGGATATTTACATTTTAAGTGCCGAGAGCCAAAGACCTGGCCTGACAGCGACTGGTGAATCAGTGGAAAGTCAGCGGAACATTCGCGGGAAATTAGCGAATGGCGCGCGGTAGGCGGCGATACTCTAGCTCCACAGGCGGTCAATCGCCCAAATTCCGGCGAGCCGGCGCCCTCGCCTTTGACGCATATTGGCTTGAGTAGATATCCTCGCGCTGGATGCGCGCTGCGGGTCAACGCCGGTAGGGATATCGACGTAGGCTCACGTTTTAGACGCGTTTTTATGTCTATTTCGACCCGAGTTACTCAGCCCGAAGATCATCTAGCGAGACCGGGGATTATCGAGAGAGCGCGGCAGTGAGAAGACGCGCCGTTATATCGACAAGCGGGATAACCCGTTCGTAGGCCATCCGTGTGGGCCCAATAACGCCTAAAACCCCGACCGGTTGGGTTCCCTGCGCGTAAGGTGCGGTAATCACGCTGTAGTCGCCCAGCACCTCATACCCAGCCTCTTCTCCAATAAATATTTGCACGCCATCGGCGCGGGAACAGCGATCCAACAACTCGAGTAAGTCCCGCTTGCGCTCAAAGGCATCGAAGAGTTCACGTAGTTTATCCATATCACTCGCCGAGGCCTGTTGAAGCAACTGTCGTTCACCCGCAACTACGTATTCGTCTTTGGTGTCTTCAACATCCATGGCCTCTCTGGCAAGTTGCAGCGCCGCTTCGAGTTGCTCATCAATCCGCGCGCGGGCTTCAGCCATCTCCGCGACCAGCATTTGCTTTACGTTCGAGAGATCGGAGCCCGCATAGCGCTGGTTTATCCAATCGGCCGCAGACTTGAGTTGTTCGTCAGTTAATGGACGCGATAGCTCAATAACACGGTTTTGAACCTCTTTTTCGTTCACCACCAAAATCACGAGCACGCGAGACTCAGAAAGCGGTAAAAATTCAATTTGGCGGAGCTGCGAGGCCTGCTGTTTCGGAACAGTGACGATGCCGGCCTGAGATGTCACCTGAGTGAGGAGGTTCGAAGCTGACGCGATAAGCTCCGACGATGGTCGGGACGGATTCAGTTCGCTTCTCAAAGCCTCAATCGCACCCTCATCAATAGGGCTCATTTGCAGCAAGCTATCCACAAACAGACGATACCCCAGAGCCGTGGGAACGCGACCCGCAGAGGTGTGTGGCGATGATAGAAGCCCACGATCTTCGAGGTCCGACATGACGTTACGAATTGTGGCAGGGCTCACCGACATGCCACTCTCCACGTGCAACGCCTTTGACCCAACGGGCTGGCCCTCGCGAATGTGCATATCCACAAGCGTTCTGAGCAGTGACTCAGCGCGTGGTGATAAACCGTCAGCTTTCATCTTTTGATCTCCTATGCTCAGGTTTTAGCACACCCGTCCTGACTCGGAAAGAATGAAAATGATCTTCGACGGCCGTCGGTAAGTATTCCGAAATATTCGCGGCTGAGCTATAACGTCGGTATAACGCTTAGACCCCTTTTTCAACGGAAGATACAAAAGGCCCTCATGCTGACCGACCTCTCCATTCGCGACTACGCCATTGTGCAGCGGCTCGATATCGAGCTGCATAGTGGTATGACGTGTATGACTGGGGAAACCGGCGCCGGCAAATCGATCATGCTCGACGCGCTCGGACTCTGTCTTGGAGATCGCGCGGACGCCCGTGCTGTGCGCACCGGCGCTAATCGAGCCGAAATTTCAGCGCTCTTCTCGATAGAGCAGTTACCCCAGGCTCAGGCCTGGCTTGAAAATGCTGCCTTACTCGAGGGACATGAGTGTCTCATTCGTCGGACCGTCACCGCTGACGGGCGATCTCGCGCTTTTATCAATGGCTCGCCGGCAACGCTTGCACAATGTACAGAATTAGGAGAGCTGTTGGTGGACATTCACAGCCAGCACGCTCATCAATCACTTTTGCGCCGCGCGGTTCAACGTGAATTACTCGACGCCTTCTGGGGAATTGACGCTGAGGCGACCGCAGTTGCGACCGAGGCGCAAGCCATTCGAGCGTTAAAGCAGGAGTTCGAAGAGCTAGCGTCTACCAGCAAGGAACTTGAGGAGCGAAGAGACCTACTCAACTATCAGATTGAGGAATTGCTAGAACTCAACATAGCCGAGGGCGAACTCGAATCACTCGAGGCCGAGCAAACGCTGTTGAGCAATGCTAATTGGATCATGGACACCGTCTATGGTGTCTCCGAGCAGTGTGCTGATCTGGGCGATCAACTGCGATCCTCCGTCGCAGCGCTCAGCGACGAGCGCCTCGGGTCTGGTATCGACGAGAGCAGAGACATGGTCACGTCGGCGCAGATACAACTCGAGGAAGCCGCTTCAGAACTACGGCGATATGTTGACCGTATCGAGCGAGATCCACAAAAATTGCAATCGGTCGAGCAACGACTCGACTCCGCTTACACCCTGGCGCGCAAACATCGCATACAGCCAGAAATGCTCGCCGGACATCTGACAACCCTGAGTGACGAGCTCGAGGGACTCGAACAGGGCAATCAGCGACTCGATTCGCTACAAGGTGAAATCAGTGAACGGCGAGCAAAGTGGTTGGAGGCAGCACAGGCGCTCAGTAGGAAGCGCAATGCAGGAGGTAAGGCACTCGCCGAGCGGGCTATGACATTGCTATCGCAGCTGGCGATGGAGCGCTGCACCCTCGAGATTGGCTTCTTACCCATCGATGCAGAAAAGCTGGACCCGCGCGGACTCGAGGAAGTTGAAATCTGGATTGCGACCAACCCCGGAAGTCGGCCAGGCCCTCTCAGCAAAGTTGCCTCGGGTGGCGAGCTCTCCCGTATTTCTCTGGCATTGCAAGTCGCAGTGGCTGATATGGCAACCGCACCTACCATGATTTTTGACGAGGTCGATGTGGGCGTTGGCGGCGCAGTGGCGGACGTAGTCGGCAAGTTATTAAGAACACTTTCGGATAACGTTCAAGTGCTGTGCGTTACGCACCAGCCTCAGGTCGCTGCCAAGGGCCACAAACATATTCGCGTCAGTAAAGCGGGTGATGACGTGGTCACGACAAAGCTCGCCTATCTCTCAGACGATGAGCGTGTGGAAGAACTAAGCCGTATGTTGGGCGGCGCCACTGTGACCGATGCCACGCGCGAGAACGCCCGCGAACTCCTCTCGGCAGACTGATGTTCGCTGTTTTTCAAAGCTGATCAAATATTCGCGCACGAGTTTACAGATCAGAAGGAGAAGAGGGAGCAGCGAGAGAAGACAGTGGCTATCGTTTTTTTCGCACGTAAAGTACGAGTGAGTGATCAATGATCTCGTAGCCCTGCTCCGCCGCAATGGCATGCTGGCGCGCTTCAATTTCTGAGTCGACAAACTCAATCACCTCATTCGTATCGACATCTACCATGTGATCGTGATGATCATCACTCGCCAGCTCGAACACCGAGTGACCTGACTCAAAGTTATGTCGTTCCACTAAGCCTGCCGTTTCAAATTGGGTGAGAACGCGATAGACCGTTGCCAAACCGACATCATCACCTGCGTCACGCAGTCGCTGATAGACGTCTTCCGCACTTAGGTGAGCGCCCTCATCAGCCGATTCGCTCAGAATAGAGAGAATGTTGAGCCTTGGAAGTGTGACTTTCAGGCCCGCACGCTTAAGATCGACGTTTTGATTGCTCACAACATTTCCTCGAAGACGGGTAATGGAGTTATCATGCCAGTCGCTCCATCAACAGGAAAGTCTATCGTGCTGTATCCAACGCGTCTGATCATCGGTTTATCGCTTCTTTTGACCACCGCCTCACTCTCCGGCTGTAACGGAATCGGCTTCCCCGGTGTCTATCTGATCAACATCGATCAAGGAAACATTGTCGATGCGGACATGATTGAAGATCTCAAGCCTGACATGACACGACGCCAGGTCCGGTTTTTATTAGGCACGCCGATAGTAAAAGATACCTTCAACAATGATCGGTGGGATTACATTCGTCTCGTGCGACGTGGCGATGACACTGTTTTCCGAAGCCGGCTAACCGTTGTTTTCGAGGGGGACTTACTGGTCGATGTCGAGGGTGACTACGTCAGCGAAAACTGGCCAGAGCCTGATACGGACAGCACCGAAAGTTCAGAGGAAGCGGCAGAGGCTGAGGCCACCGGCGAGAGTAGCGACAGCGTATAAGTCAGCCGCCAAGTGATTTGAGCCAACGATTTCGGTACGCGCTTTCCCGATCGAGGATTATGGCTGTTTGACTATGCGCGCTCAGCCTTTGCTTTCTCGGCACGGGCTCGTCTGACCGCTTTTGGGTCGATAAGTAGGTCACGATAAATCTCCACGCGCTCGCCTTCAGAAAGCTCGTGAGTAGGCGGTACTGCTTTGCCAAAGACACCCAATTTCATCATTGATGCCTCGGGTAAGTCATCGAAAAACCGTCCAAGGTCTGCCTGCGCAACTGCCTCGAGCGCCGTCGTTCCCTTCGCCACAGATAATCGCTCAATCCGCTGCTTCTCTGGGAGTGCGTAAGCCACTTCAACGGTGATTGTCTCGCTCATAGGTCTCTAAACCTTTTCCCGTGCCAATTGGTTGGCGCGCTTCACCATGGCATCCACCATATCGTTCGCCACAGTCTCAAATAATCGGCTCGCCGCCATCTTAAGCAGACCCGAGCGCAATTGAAACGTTAGATCAAGCGACACTCGACATGCCTCACCACTGAGGGCATCAAACCGCCACTCACCGGAGAGGGCCTCAAACGGGCCATCTTCTAAAGCTAGACGGATAGCAGTGTGGGGCTGATTGCTATTTCGCGTGACGAAAGACTGCTTCACTCCCGCTTTGGAGAGATCGAGCCGCGCGACAACGACATGGTTTTCCTGCTCGAGAATTTCCGCACCCGTGCATCCGGGCAAGAATTCAGGATAACGAGCGATATCGGCAACCAGATCGAACATCGTCTGCGCCGAATAGGGCAACAAAGCCGTTTTATTGATCGTTGTTGCCACCCAATCTTCCTTTATTAAGAACCATTACCAACAACCACTTCCAACAACCACTTCCAACAACCACAAATCACCCATCACGATAAAGAACCGCCTCAATTGACGACGCGAAACAGCGTCAGTATACCCAGCGCAAAACATAAAACGGGCACGAGCCAACGCAATAAAACAAACCACCCATAAAACAAGGGGAAGGGCTCGCGATATTTCTCGCTCCATAGAATGGGACGCGGTACGCGCCATGCAGTGAAGACAGCCGTTACACCGAGCACAAACGGAATCAATACAGGCACCAACCAACCGTCAATACTCTGACGAACTGCGGGTTCCATGATTGCCAAGGCGGCCGCAGCGTAGAGCAAAACGGCCATTAATCCCACAGCAATAACTCGCGGGATGTCGAGCTCGCGACAAAATATGGCCACCATGGGTTCAATGAGTGCGATAAGTGCTGCCAAACTTGCCAATAAAATCGATGACATGATCAACAGCCCGTAGAGCTCACCCGTTGGAAGATTCACAAAAGCATAGGGCAAGGAGACAACGAGTAACGCCAAGCCCTGGGACATCTCGACATCCACGGCAGCGGTAATGGCAACAATGACAATGGCTGTCGCCAACATCACCGCGGTATCGAGAACGCCCACGGCGATGACCGAGCGAATAAGCGGCAGTCCTTGTGGCGATCGACTACCAAAAACAAGACCGATCCCAACCCCTGCACCCAATGTTGACAGGGCTGCCAAGGCAGCTGTCAGTGCGCCCTGCACCGATAGCTGCTCGGGCCGATACTTGAACAGCCATTCGTTGGTTGCCGATAAATCGCCAACTTCCATGGCAAACCCCAACGCTAAATAAAGCATACCCACAATGGTCGGCATCAAGACCCAACCCACGATACTCAGCATTACCTGCGGACCGGGCAGCGCGGTAAAGACGACGACTGCGACCACGAGACCCAAAATACGAAGATGATCGGCTGTTTCTATATTAGAGAGCGCGCCAATGATTTCCGCCGCACTGGCAGATCCCCAGTCGCCCCGGTAAATCGCATAACCCGCTTCGGCACCCGTCACAAGGGGGATCAGCAATAGCGTTGCCACCAAAAACGCGAGCATCGCCTGCAATGCCCCAATCCAACGCCAACGCGTATCCCGACCGGCGAGCGACGCGACCCACTGTACGGAGCCCATAGGTGATGCGCGCCCGAGGCTACCCAGTGTCAATTCGGCTGCCAAAAGCGGTCCCACAACAACAGCCAGGACCGCACAGTACACCGCCAAAAACGCACCACCCCCCTGCTCACCGATGATGTAAGGCAGGCGCAATACATTCCCCATCCCTATCGCCACCGCAAGCAGCGCGAGAATCAATGTGGTTTGGCCCCGCCAGGGTTGTTGAACGTTACTGTCCAATACAGACTTCCTAAAACACGCTTCCTGAAACTGATACTGCCACTATAAACATCAGACAGCCCTGCTTGCCATGCGTATAATGTGGCGATGGGCAAAGGCAAAACAAAAAAACCGTCGGATAACACGATAGCGCAAAACAAACGCGCGCGTTTTGAATACCATTTACTCGACACCTTCGAGGCGGGCGTATCGCTAATGGGGTGGGAGGTGAAGGCGCTCAGAGCGGGCCGTGTGCAGCTAACCGACTCTTTTGTCGTCATGACCAAAGGCGAGGCGTTTTTGCTGGGCGCTCAAGTTACGCCCTTAGATACTGTCTCGACCCACTATGTTGTCGAGAAGGCCCGCTCGCGAAAGCTGCTACTGCACGCGAAGGAACTCGCGAAGATCAATCAGGCAATAACGCAGAAAGGACAGACCTGTGTCTGCACGGCACTGTATTGGAAAGGCCATCTGGTCAAGGCAAAAATTGCGATCGCGCAAGGTAAGAAACAGCACGACAAGCGCGATACAGAAAAACAGCGCGATTGGCAGCGCGACAAGGCACGTATTGTGCGAGATAACGTTAAGCAGTAGCGCTAGGCTTTACGCTCAAGCCAGCCCTGAGTACACATTCCAACAACCCAGTGCCGTGGCAACAATCAGCGCAACAGGCCGATAGGAGGCACTCCCGAATCGATTAAACAGCGCAATACCTGTTTTATCCCCGAGCAGCGTCAGTGGAAACGCCAATAAAAATAATAATGCAGGCACCAACGTCACCATGCCGGCAATGGTGAACATGACAAGCCCCAGTAAATTTGACGCGTAGAAAAACGCCATGAGAAACGCTCGCGCGGCAGCAGCATCCCCAATCACTGACATGGCATAGACGACGACCGGTGGGCCCGGAATCGCAAAAGCACCGTTCATGAGACCTGAGGCAACCCCCGTTCCAACCGTCAGGCGCTTGGGAACGCGCACCCGGTTCAGCGGCTTCACAAAGGCGGTAACAAGGGTCGCCGCGATGACCGATAGACCTATCCATAACTGAAAGTCAGATTTAGACATGCCACTCAACAGGTATACACCAACTGCAGTACCCGCAAGCGAACCGAGAAACATAGGCCTGAACTGGTCGATGGGAAATTTACCCCACCACTCCTCGTAGCTGGTAGTACTTACCGCAGTGGTCAAACTCGCCGCCAGCACAACGGCCTCGCTGGGTAAAAGCAGTAGCGAGAAAATTGGCACCGCAATCATTGCAAACCCAAAACCCGTGAACGCACGAAGTAACGCGGCAGCCAGCGCAGTGCCACCCACAGCTAGCAGCTGCGTGTACGACAAGAGATCAAAAATGAGGTCCATGACAAACGCAGGCGTTGAGTACGCCTCATCAAAACAAGAGGCGCGAGTGTAATTCAAGGTGGGATGCGGCTCACCTAGTAAGAGCCTTAAAAATTAACAAGCTCGATTCCGCATCCGAAACCAAGATACAAAAAGCGTCTTGTTCATCGTTAATGTTCTGGGCGTCTTCATCGAACATCGCAACACACAATGGCTCGGATTTGACGCACGCAGAACCGATTGATTAGTCCGATGAGTTAGCTGGACGATCGCGCGATGTAGCGGTTTCCTTTAACGGCTGAACCCCCGGACGCCTGCCTTCAAAGCGCTTACCCTCCTGCGGTCTACGGGGTCCGCCGCGTCCGGATTGAGGTGGTCGGAAAAGATAGGGGGCTGCAGCAGTCCGTTCACTCACGTCGAGCGCTAAGAGCACATCGACTCCGATGCGATGTAGCTTCGCGTGATAGCGATCCGTCGCCACCCGCATATTGGCAAGCGCCGCCTCCAACTCCTCGCGCGTTAACGTCTCGGATTCGATTATTCGGCGTAGCGCTCGCTCCTGACGCCGCAATGCTCGCCGCTCGGAAAGCATCTCGGCAACCTGCGGTCGAATAATAGGCCGAACTTTATCGCGTATCTCGGGTGACACTTCTTTAAACATCCACGCCAAGGGCAGCTGTCGAGCACCCTCATCGCGCATAACATGCCCGACAATCAGTCCCGCCAAGAGCAGATTTATTGCCAGCGATAGGATAAGTAATCCGGTCAGTGCTCTATGACTCATCTGCACTACTCCTTACCGTTACGTCCTCTCCAATAAGGACAAAACCCGACTGCTCGGCTTGCGTCCAATCCTCAACAGGCTCGAGAGCAATATTGCCTGCACCAACACCCACAACAAAGACAATGCTTGCGACTGCAACAGGCCGCCACATGGCTGCGGTCATCGATTCCGCTAATCGCTCAAATTGAATTTGCAGTCTCTGAGACAGCCCGAGTCGCTGCGGCACTAGCGCTATTCGATTTGCCAGCTCCCTGGGATCCAGATGCGCCGTCACCTCAGATTGTCCCAGTAACCGATCGAGCGCTGCCTGCGCTTCCGAATGACGCTGCAACTCCGGCGTGGACGCAATGCATTCCACGATCGCCGAGCGTTCGGCAGCAGGCCACCGGGTTTGATCTGCGCCGTAGGCCTCAATAATCTCGAAGGCACGTTCACGTTGTTTTTGTTCGGGGCTCATAGCTGTGTCTCCAGCTGTTTTCTTAAGTTTCCACGCGCGCGAACCAAGAGCGATTCGACCGCGCGGATCGATATATTCATCACTTGTGCCACTTCGCGGTTAGATAAATTTTGGTAGTAAGTCAGGACGAGTGCAGTCCGCTGAGATTCGGGCAGCGCCTGAAGACCACGGTTAATGAGTGCGCTCTCGCCACCATCAGCATAGGTGTTGACATGAGGCTCGGCCTCCCTATTGGAAAGAGGCTCGGCCTCCTTAATGAAAAGAGGCCCTGCCTCAGCGCGATCGAACATCTCATCTGAGGCCACGGGTGTTTCTCGCTTTCGACGCCTCAAAAGATCGATAGAGCGGTTGTGTGCAATTCGATGTAACCACGTGGTCAAGCGAGCCTTTCTGGCATCAAAATCAGCAGAACGCTGCCATAAAATGAGCATCGTTTCCTGAGCAACATCTTGAGCAAGCGCGTCATCGCCGATTATGCGTTTCGCGTAAATCTCTATGCACGCAAGGTGCCGATCCACGACCTCAGAAAAGGCAGAAGCGTCGCCTTGAGTTACCAAGGCGACCAAGTCAACGTCATCGAGTCCAGTCACTACTGACACTGATCAAAGCTGCTGTGTTGATGGGAAGGTCGAATGATCAATCGAGCGTTCTATCGACGATCGCCCGATCGACCCCCCTTTGGTCCTCCGCTACGATCACCCCTGTGCTTCTTCCCGTGACGTCGTTTTTTATCGCCCATCGCTTTGCGGGCGTCACGCATTTCTGACTGTGACAACTGCCCATCGTTATCTCGATCTATCTGAGCGAATACCTGAGTGCGTCTTTCCTCGGTAGTAATACGGCCGTTGCCGTCGGAGTCGAGCTCATCAAATCGCGTCAGAGCCTCCTCAGAGCGCTCGGCAACAGCTCGTTCAACCTCATCACGTGTGACCGCGCCATCACCATCGATATCCATGCGCATCTCGCGTGGCTCACGCCCCTCGGGCAATCTAAACTCATCGATGCTAATGACACCATCTTCATTCGTGTCGAGCGTCGACATGACCTTATTCATCCGTCGATCACCGCGAGATTCGTCGTCATCGGCAAGGACAGTCGCGGGCGCAAAGCCAACGGTGAGAGCGGTCATTAAGAGAGGTAGGTATCGTTTCATGATTTCATCCTTAGCACCCGTCGGGTGTCTTTTGTTGATCTTATCCCTGATACGCGGCGATTTGAAAATCCCGTCGGCTTGAACCCGGCAGCGTTAACGCGATGCGGGCTATCTCAACACCACTATTTTAATTTGTGGTTTTCTTCGAGCTGTCATTTGACTTTTTGTTCAGCCTTTTTCACGAATTTCTCTTTGCTTCCCGCCATGCCTCTGTCAAGCCTCGGTCCTTTTCCTCACTTATTTGGCGGTTTTTCTAATTATTTTTGCAATATGCAATTTTATGTTGCATTTAATTTTGCATTTTGCGATTATATCCCTTGAGCCAAACGGGTAAGTTAGCTCAGTCATTGTGACGACTTCTGGGATTGGGCCCACTTCGTGTGGGCTCTTTTTTTTGCTCAAGGAAAATGCCCCCCTACAGGTCGAGCCGTGAAGCCACATCACCGCGAAAGCCTGGCAAAAAATCACCGCGAAAGCCTTGCAAAAAATCGGGCAGACCAAAGAGGGTGGTTTGTGGCGTTTAGCCACGGAGCGTTGTAGCTCTTGTCTCCCTTGCTGCATTCGGCACTGCTAACGCTGCAACGACGCTCAGCTGGGAGAAATCAGACCAAAACATAATGGGTCTCGAGCGAATGCTGCGTCGGCGCCCGACCAAAACTAGAAGCAAATACGACAACCAGCACAACCCTGTGGGAGCGCTCAACCCAAATCTTCAATAGCAGCGATTCCGGTCATTAGGGCAGTGATATCTTGATTAATCCCGCGCCGCTGGCCGCGAGCCAAACGACATCAGCATCCACCCAAAGATCACTGACACGACCTGATACATCGGTGAGCTCGCGATGCGCTTCAATGTTCAAACCCGTATCCCCTAAATTTAGTCGCGTCAGTTGAAAATGCTCACCGGCGTCACCGGCCACCAGCACCTGATTGCCAAAAACCGTAATTGCACTCAATGGGTAGCCCACATCAATGACCTCTTCAAGTTCCGCACCTTCATTGGTCAGCGCAATGATGGCGACACCACCGCCATGAGCAACCAGAAAGAACAACCAATGTTTTGGTCGCCTTTTTGGTTATTCTTTTTTGGCTCGCGACTTCTAAGTTGGGTGCGGGTGACGCTTGCATTGTTTGGCCTTAGTGATCGGTAAGCGAGTGATGTATTTTTGTTATCTGCGCAAGTCCAACGTCAGCCGCATCTCAGACCCACAGCCGTGCTTCCACCGATACAGCCAGCGGCAAAGCGCGCTATCCACAACCGTAGCTACCCGCCATCTCCATGCAACAGGCATGTAGGGCGCATGGCTTGGCCAATATCACCCAACGGTGACGAATGCGTCAGAGTAAATCCAAGGCTATTTGCAGGCCGCTGACCGTGTCGTTGAGTGTTGCCGCATCGTAGGGGACAGCCTCCCCCACACCCCAAACAGGCCGGGGAAACGATGCGTCGTTCTCAAAACGAACAATGTGGTGAACGTGTAACTGCCGGACCATGTTACCGAGTGCTGCGATATTGAGCTTGTGCGGTGAAAATAGTTGCTCAAGGGCTTTTGACAATCGTATTGACTCACCCAATAACAACTGCTGCTGCTCGTCTGAGAGCTCATGAATTTCAGAGACGCCATCTACCTTGGGAATCAAAATGACCCAAGGGTAGCGACTGTCATTCATGAGCCGCACCTGGCAAAGGTGCCAATCCGAGATCAGGATCGTGTCACTCTCGAGCTGTGGGTCGAGCTTAAACGCGTAAGGATCGTCCATTCGCTATCCCTCAATCGTCCAAGGGCGGCAGGACAGTGATGGCATCACCCACAGCGACCTCACCCGACTCGATAATTTTTGCGCAGAGACCGCCGTGCCCCAACATCGCCGCTACACCGCCCTTACCCAGGTTTTCTTCCATGCGCGCGCAAGGGTGGCAAAGCTGAGTGGCTTCGAACACTGCCGAGCCGATTTTAAACCGCTGCCGACGCAGCGCGTTCAAGTTGAGCCCCCTCACGACAAGATTACGACGCAAGAGCCCGGGGTCGATTTTGTCGCGCCCCAAAAAGTGCGCAGCCTGAGCAATAAATTCTTCCGAGATAATTGATACCTGACGTCCGGATCCCGGTGTTTTTCCCATGCGGTGATCGCCCTCTAAGCCCAAGGTCGCAACTGCACGCGTATTCGATACGGACTCAAGCGGTTCGCGTCGCTTCGGACGCACCCCAATCCAGGTAAGCTCGCCCGGGGGTAAGTCTCTCGCGTAACGATCCAATGGGTTTCGCCGTTTTTCCATAAAGTCACCTCATACAAGCGCATTGCCACCCATTACGTCACGATAAACATGACATAACGGTCGGTATTACATCAGCGCGTTTAAGCTGAAAAATAAAATAAGGGCTGCGAATAGTCCGGCGAGCAGATCCTTTCGCCACAACGTTACCGCCGCCATAACAAGGAGCGTCAAAAATTCAACGGGCCCAGCCTCAAGCTGTCCTCCCACCCCAGTCAGGGTGGTCACAACCAACGCCGCCATCACCGCCGGCCCAACGTGATCGAGAATACGAATAACACGCGCGGGAAACGTAACGCCCGACAGCAGAACGACAAAAGATGCGCGCATGGTGTAGGCACCAATGCCCGCCAAGACAATGCCACAAAATACACTCACGGGTCTCTCCACTCGAGGACCGCAGCCGCCACGAGCGATGCTAGGACAGCGATGATCAACCCGACCTGATTTTCGAGGCCGGCAAAGGCCAAAGCAACAACCGCACTGATGACAGCGGTCATCACCTGGCTCCGCCGCCTTATTGCCATTAGGAGTAATCCCAAAAACATGAGGGTAATCGCTATTTCTATGCCGATGCTTTCAGGAATAATCGGCGCGAGGATAATGCCGAGACCGGTGAAGACCGCCCACATGAACCAGAACGTAAAGCCTGCTGCGAGGTAGTAGTGTCTGAAGTCATCGTCATCACTGAGGTCGCGGACCTGGGTTAATGCAAAGACCTGATCGATCAGCACGTAGGGCCCTACCCAGCGAAACCATCGCGGCTGCACCTGAAAACGCGGCGCGAGTGTCACTGAGTAAAGAATATGTCGCGCTGTCACGATAAGCGTGGTGGTAACCGCTGCCGATACCGCTGCGCCCTCGCCCACCAATGTGATGAGCGTCATCTGCGCTGAGCCACCAAACATAATGATGGAGCTCGACCAGCCCAATAGATGAGGCACGCCTGACTCGACCACCATCACGCCAAAGAGCAGCGCAAACGGTAAGGCTGGTAAAAACAGCGGCAACATGTCTTTGAAGGCCGCCCGAGCAATGGGAGACATTATGTTCATGCGCGCAGTGTACGTGAACTGTTTTGTTATGGCTCTACATCGCTTGGTGTATACTTGCGCCATCGGGGGCGTTACGGATTCGACGACGGTAACGAAACCTGCGGTGCATGCCGTGATGACAGCCAATCACGTTAATCCAAAGCTGTAACGTAATAGTTGCCAACGACGACAACTACGCTCTAGCGGCTTAAACCCCGCTAGCGGTCTAAAGCAAGGTGCCAGTACCGCGCTTGTGACTGTCATATAGAACTGGATCGCAGTGACTTATGTCTCGGGAGTCGCTGCTAAACTTTACGAGACTCGCGGTTAACGTCCTGCCCGTTGGGCTGTTAATGGCTAAATTAATTAACGGAATCTAAGCATGTAGAGCCAATGGCAGAGTACTGGCGGACGCGGGTTCAACTCCCGCCGCCTCCACCAAATTCCAAGATCAACCGATCTCAACACAGCACAAAGGCCCTTGAAATACAGGGCCTAACACCTCATATTCGTCTCAACCAAACACATACCCTCTCATCACATCTGAGGGTATTTGGGGGTACTAGTGGGGGTATTTTCGCGACGCCTCCATCCTAATACCCCCACCCCGGGGAGAAGGTATGGTGCTAACCGACACAATCGCTAGGCAAGCCAAAGCCAAAACAAAGCAATACAAGCTGTTTGACGAAAAGGGCCTTTTCTTACTTGTGACCGACAAAGGCAAGAAATACTGGCGACTCAAATACAGGGTGGGTGGCAAAGAGAAACTTCTTTCCCTTGGGGTGTATCCAGAGGTCACACTCAAAGAGGCGCGTTCGAAACGGGATGAAGC
>CBFIBL010000053.1:0-36838 GCA_965660865.1 Luminiphilus sp. | reverse complement strand
TCCATACAGCACAGTCGATGCAAGAGTGGGTGTTGAAGCTTCCAACTGGGCCATCACTGTTTGGGGTCGCAACCTGACGGACGAGCAGTATCTCCAGGAGATTATCCCTGCACCTGAGTTCGGTGGAACGTTTAACCATCCTTCGGCGCTGCGAAGCTACGGTCTGGACTTTACCTACCGTTTCTAAGCGAGCGTGATGTGGATGCACTGTGAAAGGGGCCTTTGGGCCCCTTTTTTTTGTTGCCGATTTAGGCTCCGAAATGGCCTATGCACTCCGATATCAGCTCTTGGCAAGCGGGCCGCGAGCGCGGCAAGTGTCCACAAAGAGCGTGTCGATACCCTCACAAGCCAACCCAAATATGCGCCATCTAGAATGACGCCTCATTAAAATTGTGCGTCGTACAGGTGATATGAGTTGTATGAGGTGATATGAGTTGTATGAGTTGTGCAAAGAGTGCCGAACGCCACTTTGGGGACTCATACCTGCTGAAGATTCATGAAGACGACTGACACACCGTCGAGCAATTAACCCCTTTTGTGTGCCCTAGCACCCCTGCCTATGGGGCACGGTCGCCTTACCTGCCGCCGCTACAGCGCTTTAATTTCTTCTTCGGACAAACCCAATAATCCGCCTAAGATCTCCGCGTTGTGCTCGCCAATGGCTGCACCTGGCCAGTGTGTTTCTCCCGGTGTTCGTGAGAGCTTAGGCATGATCGCAGGAATTTTTAGGGGCTCACCGTTAATCTCCACGGTCTCGAACATGCCACGCGCGTTATAGTGTGGATCGGCGAGCATATCTTCAACGTTATATATGGGGCCAACGGGGACACGGACGGCCTCGAGCTTTTCGATGATCTCTAAGGAGTTGTGCTGCGCGCACCAGGCAGAGAGTGCTTGATCTATCCGCTCTTGGTGAACTACGCGTCCCGGGTTGTGCGCAAGCTCGGGGTCCTCCGCCATATCCGCACGCCCCGCTTCGATCATGAGGCGTTTAAAGATGCTGTCACCGTTACCGCCGATAACAACATGTTTACCGTCTTTGCAAAGATACGTATTGGTTGGAACGATGCCAGTGACAGTTGTACCCGAGGGTTCACGTATAACACCCGCACCGTCGAACTCAGGAACGATGCCTTCAAGGAGGTTGAAGATTGATTCGTATAAAGCGACGTCGACAACCTGTCCTTCGCCGGATTGATGTCGCTGGATGATAGCCAAGGCAACACCGAGTGCCGCGTGGATTCCGGCAAGGGTGTCGCCCATAGAAATATTGGGTCGCATGGGGGCTTCGCCCGGTTCGCCATTTATGTATCTGAAACCACCATAGCCCTCGGTCACCGACGCATAACCGGGCTTACTCGCAAATGGCCCCGTCTGCCCGTAGCCCGAGATGCGCGCATAGATAACGCCAGGGTTCTCCTTTTTGACAGTATCAGGCCCGAGTCCCCAGCTTTCCATGAGTCCCGGTCTAAAGTTTTCGACCACCACGTCGGCTTTACAAAGCAAGTCAAAGGCGAGCTCTCGGCCGCGCTCAGATTTTAAATCGAGCGTTACGCTTTTTTTGTTTCGTGCGAGGGAGTGATACCACAGCGAGGTACCATCCTTAACTTCACGCCATTGCCGAATAGGGTCGCCGGTCGGTGGCTCGACTTTTATAATTTCGGCTCCGAAGTAGCCGAGAATGGTACCCGTGAAAGGCCCTGCGAGAAGCTGTCCTAATTCAACAACGCGCAGGCCTGCTAAAGGTCTTTGATCTGACATATTGAAATCCTTGGTCATGCGAGAGCTATACGCACATCGGAAGCGGATAGCTTTGTAAATGCCAAAGCGAGAGGCTTTGTTGAATTATATCGCGCAGGCGCGCTGTTTTGCATGCTTTGAAGGGTGTTGCATCGCTAAGTTGACCAAAGAGGCTGACCTCACATTCGCGATTGAGTACAGTTCGGGGAATACACACGCGTGAATGTCTGATCAGCGTTCAAAGCCAATAAAAAGTTTATAAAGTGCCAACAAGGAAAAACATATGACAGAGCTAGCAAACAAGGTGATCTGGATCACCGGCGCTTCATCCGGGATTGGCAAAGCATTGGCGCAATGCGCCGCGCAACAGGACACAAAATTGATTCTCTCTGGGCGGAGAGAGGGTGCGCTACAGGCGCTTTCAGCAGCGTTGCCGGTAGAGTGTTTGGTGCTCCCCTTTGAGGTAACCGACTATGAAGTGCTCGCCCAAAAGGTCGACGAAGCCTGGGCCTGGCAAGGGCGAGTCGACGTGCTAGTGAACAACGCCGGTATCAGCCAGCGTTGCCTCGCGATCGACGCCAAGCCCGAGGTTTATACCGAATTGATCAATATCGACTTGATCGCGCCGATTTGGTTGACGCAGTTACAGCTACAAAGGATGGCGGATGCGGGCGGCGGTCATGTCGTGGGAATAAGCTCGGTGGCGGGTCGTATCGGTGCACCGCTGCGCACGGCTTACTCGGCCGCCAAGTTCGGATTGATTGGCTATATGGATGCGCTTCGTACCGAGGTCGATCGGAGTCACAACATCAAGGTGACGAATATTCTCCCCGGTTCTGTAGCGACAGACGTATCGCGCAACGCGCTTACCGGTGATGGATCAAAACGCGGCAAATCGGATGCCGTGATCGAGGCTGGAGACGATCCAATGGATTGTGCACGCTGCATTTGGGAGGCTGTGAATGCCGACAAGCCCGAGTACATTTATGCGAAAGAGATGGAGCTAGGATTGGCGCAGATGCGCCACGCTAATCCCGATGGGTTTTTCGACGCTATCGGCGAATTTGGTGCTCAGACCGTTACCGCCTACTGGGAAGAAAAAGAGGGAGCCTAGCCCACAGTTCTTTGCGCCGATGTTGTCTGCAAATTCATGCCGGTGCATGGAGTTGAGCTAAGGATGCCAGCACCTTTGGACATCTCCGTGCACTCGTCTTAAAAGGCATAATGCCTGTGGTCTGCCGGGCGGGTCCTATCGTCCCGCGGCTGTCCAAATTTGCACTGATTATTCTGTGAAAAGTCCGCATTAAAAATCTGGCAACCGCTGTAACTTTTATGTAATGTCGCGGGTTCGACAATCGAAAATGCAAACAGTTTCTTACGTGAATTATGTCGTGAAAAATTGACGCGAGATTGTTGTAGGCGGAGTAGCCACTCCATAACGTCATAAAGCTCTAAAAGGAGAGTGATTGTGAATACATTTTTCCCACGTACAAAGCGGGCACTGCTTGCTTTAGCCGTGCCAGTTGCCATGGGTCTTCCCGTCCAAGCAATTGCGCAAGACGGCGAAATAGAGGAAGTCATCATTACAGGTACGCGTGTTGCGGACCGCTCTGCGGCTGATTCACCTGTTCCCGTTGATGTCATCAGCGGTTCTGAGTTCCGTGATAACGGTTCAACAGATATTCAAGATATGTTGCGAACGTCAGTGCCATCATTTGACGTGAATACGCAGCCCATTTCCGATGCGGCAACAATCGTGCGTCCAGCGAACCTGCGTGGTTTGTCTCCCGACAACACCTTGGTATTGGTAAACGGCAAGCGTCGTCACCGCGGTTCGGTTATTTCTTTCCTCGGTGGTGGTATCTCTGATGGTGCGCAGGGTGTTGACCTCGCTGCCATTCCTTCTCTTGCGCTTAAGCAGGTTGAAGTACTGCGTGACGGCGCATCGTCACAGTACGGTTCAGACGCCATTGCGGGTGTAATGAACTTCCTTTTGCGCGACGACGCAGAGGGCTTTGAGATCGTTACACGCTACGGTGAGACATACGAAGGCGACGGTACCAACTACATGGTGTCTGGTAACCTCGGTCTGCCTTTGGGCGACAACGGCTTCTTAAACATTACCGGTGAAGTACGTGATGTTGAAGGGACAATTAGATCTGATGTACGAAGCGACGTTGCTTATCAGATTGCTAACGGTTACGACGCGGTTGCGGATTTCCAGACAATTAACTCTTACACATCGGAAGCACCTCAGTACTGGGGTCAGCCTGATGTCGATGATGATGTAAAGTTGTTCTTCAACTCAGCTATCGAACTCAATGACTCCACAGAAGTCTACGCATTTGGTAACTACGCACAGCGTACGGTTGCTGGTGGCTTCTACTACCGAAACGTCGTTGGTGGCCCTAACAATCTTGATGGGGAAGAGAGCACTGGTCAGCGTGGTGGTGTTTATGCTGGACCTGTTGTTGCTGCAGATGGTAGTCGACTCAATCCAATCGTTGTTGGGGAAACCGAGGCCCAGACAGAAGCTCGATTGCAGGCTGATAGTGACGCGATCAATAACGGCACAGGTTTCCGATCTGTTCTGGTCGGGGATATGAGCGGAGAAGCGTTAAGCAATAACTGTATTGCAGGTATTCCTTTGACCGGCCCGGCCGGCATTATCCCTGACGCTACCATATTGAATGCGGTTAGCGCAGACCCTGGTTGCTTCTCTTTCCTCGAGACAATCCCCACCGGATTTGTGCCTCGCTTCGGTGGCGATAACGAAGACACCGCAATCGCAGTGGGTATTCGTGGTGAAGCTTCCATGATGGGTGGTATTTCCTACGATCTGAGTGCTCAGCGTGGTTCAAACAGCACTGATTACTTCATTAAGAACACGGTCAATGCATCGTTTGGTCCTAATACACAGCGTGATTTCACGCCGGGCGGTTACGAGCAGACGGAGACATTGGTCAACGCTAACTTCGTGAAAGTTGTTGATGCTGGGTTTGCGTCTGATCTTAACGTAGCTTTTGGTGCGGAGTACCGAGAGGAGCAGTTTGATCTTACGGCAGGTGACCCGCAGTCTTACGAGTTGGGGCCTCTCGCAAACCAGGGACCGACGCGTCCCGCGTTCTCTTCCAGTTCGAATGGTTTTGGTGGTTTCCCCGAGAGCACATCTGCCTCGCAGGACAGTACTGCGTTCTACATTGATTTGGAGACCGACATTACTGATGCGCTAACGATGCAAGCTGCTGTTCGCTACGAGGACTTCAGTGCGTTTGGTGATACCACAAACTATAAGATTGCTGGTATCTACCGAGTGAACGATAATCTGCGCGTTCGGGCTGCACGCTCGACCGGCTTCCACGCGCCAACAGCAGGTCAGGCGAGCATCACAAACGTGACTACGCAGAGCAAGGTAATTGCGGGTGTTCCAACTTTGGTTGATCAAGGTACGCTTCCCCTGTTCTCTGCTGCTGGACAGATCGCTGCAGACTTTGTGGAGTCTGAAACTGGCGTCCGCCCAGAGTTGGGAACTGAAGATGCCGACAACTACTCTGTGGGTATCGCAGTTGACGTTGATAATTGGTCGTTCACACTGGACTACTACAACATCAAGGTTACTGACCGTATTGCGTTGGGTTCAAACGTCGATTTCTTAGACGCACTCAATGCCATTAACGGTGATAACTACAGCAGCGTAGGCTTCGCCCTCGCTGGGTTGGACGCGGACGGTACAATTGATCGTCAGCAGTTCCTTGGCCTTGACGATTTGACGGAATTCCGCTTCTTTACAAATGCATTCGGTACCAACACCGAAGGTCTGGACCTTGTAGGTAGTGTCGACTTCGACGCGATGGGAGGCATGTCAACGCTCACATTTGCGTTTAACTACAACGAGACTGACGTGCCCCAGCAGTACGTGGGAGATGGTTTCTTGCAGATTGACGGAGATCGTCGTGAGGCGCTTGAAGATCAGTTGCCAAACATCAAAGGTAACATTGCTTGGAACCACACAACCGGCAATCTACGTACCTTGATCCGAGCTAACTACTACGGACCATGGGTATCAGGCCAGGGATACAACGTTGGTGCTACGACGTTGATTGACCTCCAACTTTCGTATCAAGTGAACGAGAACTTGGAAGTGGTTGTTGGTGCTGATAACGTATTCGATGAGTACGTCGATCGTAACCCCAACGGCGCAGGCCTCGGTATGAACTACCCAGAAGATAGCCCCCTAGGCTTCAACGGTGGTAGCTGGTACGTTCAAGGTCGTTACAACTTCTAAGCGAGTTGAATGCCTAAAAAGAAACCCGCCGTTACGGCGGGTTTTTTTTGCCTATCATAAACGTTGATGAGTTGACCAATGTCCCTCATGTCCATGCATTTTGGTCACCGGTTCATGGCGCTTGATAGACAATCTCACCCGCGACAATGGTCATAGCCACATCCGCGTTAAGTATGTCCGATTCACCGACTGACATGATGTCTGTATCAAGGACAGTGATATCTGCCCGTTTACCGAGTTCAATCGACCCTAAGTCACGCTCTTCGAATGCGGCAAATGCATTCCATATGGTCATTGATTTCAATGTCTCCTCGCGTGTCATGCGCTGCTTCAGTTCAAAGCCACCTTCTGGTGTGCCTTGCAGCGTTTTTCTGGCCACGGCCGCATAGAAATTGGCTATTGGGTTAATGGGTTCGACGGGGACATCGGTTCCATTAGCTAAATGCACACCCGCATCAAGCAAATCACGCCATACATAGGCGCCCGCCTCGATGCGTTCTTTTCCTAATCGATCAATCGCCCAAAGTCGATCAGAGCTCATGTGGATTGTTTGGATAGATGCGATGATACCTAAATCCGCAAAGCGTGTGATGTCCGAGCGGATAAGGTGCTGCGAGTGCTCGATGCGCGAGCGATGGTCACGTTCTTGAAGCGCGGCTGAAGCTATCGTGTCTAGGACTACGGTATTCGCCTTATCACCAATCGCATGGGTATTGATTTGCCAGCCATGCTCGGTTGATTTTTCCATGATTTCGAGCAGACGACCCTCATTGAAGGTCTGTACGCCTGAGGTGCCGGGATCATCGGTATAGGGTGCATGAAGCCAGGCTGTTCGCGAGCCAAGGGCCCCGTCCATAACTGCTTTAAAAGAGCGAATTGTTAATCGAGAGTCCTCGTCAGCGATCAACGGAGGTCGTGAAAGCCAATAGTCGGCAAGCGCTTCATCCTGTGCACTTACCATGGTGTAAACGCGGAGCTTGAGATCTCCTGAAGCGTCAAGCTGTCTCTGCGCTTCAATATCGGTCGCACCTGCGCCTGCATCGTGGAAGTTGGTGATGCCCCAACGGAAGGCATGATCTTGCGCAGCGAGAATTGCCGTCTTGGCAGAGTCGACAGACAGCGCGATCAGGGGGTAAGCAAGGTCGACGGCATTTTCATGCAGAATGCCTGTGGGATTGCCTTTTGCGTCCTTAACAATGACACCACCCACTGGCGTAGTTGTACTGTAAGAAATATTGAGAGTATCCATGGCGGCTTTGTTGATGAGCGCTGAGTGACCGTTGGCGTGGCCAAGAAACACGGGGTTGTTTGGACTTACCTCTGATAAAGACTGGTGTGTCGGGAAGCCGTCGACCGTAGTTTTAGGCTGTGAGTCCCACTTGCTCTGATGCCAGCCGCGGCCTTTTATCACCTGGCCGGGCGCCGCTTTTGCCGCCGCATCGGCCACCATACCGACAATCGTTTGATAGCTGTCGACACCATTGAGATCGAGGTTGGTGATGGCTTCACCCAAACTTGATAGATGTCCGTGACTTTCGATAAACCCTGGGTATGCGATTCTTGAGCCCAACTCGACTCGTTGGTAGTCCTTGGCAACACCTTCTAAAGCACCTTCTAAGGTTCCAACATAGTGAAAGCGGCCGTCTCGGATGATGACGGCTTCTACTATCGGCGCTTCGTCATCAGCCGTGTA
Organism: Luminiphilus sp.; assembly: GCA_965660865.1. Taxonomy (GTDB): domain Bacteria; phylum Pseudomonadota; class Gammaproteobacteria; order Pseudomonadales; family Halieaceae; genus Luminiphilus. Next base: position 29,120 of record CBFIBL010000053.1, on the reverse strand, counting down.
TATCGTGCCTGAGAGTATTAGATCGGCGGCACTGGTCATGCCGGCTTGAAAGGTAAGTAATGTGAGTGAAAGTGTGGTCAGCGCTCGCTGGATGGTGTTGCGCATGGTTTGTGGCCTCATCTGTCAGGGCTATTTGTGTAACCGCAGTGTAGTGCGAAAACGTGGTTCACTAATACTCCAACCGTATAAGCGGCAACAAACGTCTAGAACAATTTCCAGCCCGCAGTATCAAAAGCATCTAAATGCTCAGCTTCGGGAAAGCTGTAATAGCGACCCTTTGGAAGGTCTTTTTTTGGTTGTGCCGAGAGCGCCTCGATGCAAGTAAAAGCGTCGAGAATCTGCTCCACGCCGGGCTCGTAAAGTGCGAGAACCTGCTCGCTGTAAGTCAAATCTGCCTGAACTGGCTGAATATGATGGGAAATCACCTGCCCAGAATCGATTTTACTGTCGGTGACCCAGTGCAGGGTCGTGCCGAGTTGGGTCTCACCGTTGAGTAGAGACCAGAAGCTCGCCATTACGCCTTTGTAGGCTGGAAGTAAGCCCGAGTGGAGGTTGATGATTCCGAGTCTTGGAATCGAGATCGCAGGCGCCTTAAAGATCTGCCCGAAGCGAATGCTAATGATCAAGTCAGGTCTAAAGTCGTATAGTTTTGCAGCGTCACTGCCATTGATATCAGATACGCCGTGCTCGACGGTTTCCGCTAATTGCGCGAGCTTCTCGAAGCTAAAGCCAGTTCGCGTGTCAAAGCGTTTTTCAAATTCGGCTAGCTTTTGTAGGCGCACATCACGCACTGTATTTCCACCCACGTAATTCGAATAAAAAAATAAAAGCGAGTGCTCACTTAGTCTTGGAGCTAAGAGATTTAAAGCTTTGTGTGCATAGATGTCGCGGTTGTAAAAGAGGGCAATTCGCACGTGACGTTCTCGGTTAAGTCCCGAATGAGGCTCGTTTAGGTCAGCGGCCAGCATACCTGTTAGATTAGCGGTCTGCGATTTTTACCACTGAGCGAATACGCTGTTTCGCAGGTCTTTTACGTTTTCGGGATTAGGAATCTATGTCGCAGTCAAAGGGTTACTCAGTCAATGTGGCCACGGCGGTGGTGATCGCGAATATGGTTGGTACTGGCGTGTTCACGTCGCTTGGTTTTCAACTACTGGCGATCGAGTCGACTGGTGCGATCATTTGGCTTTGGGCGCTTGGCGGGTTGTGCGCGCTCTGTGGTGCGCTGTGTTACGCCGAACTGGGCGCGCATCACGTGGGTTCGGGTGGTGAGTATCACTTTCTATCTGAGCTGATCCACCCTTACGCAGGTTTCCTATCGGGCGCTGTTTCCGCAACGGTGGGTTTTGCCGCACCCATTGCGCTAGCGGCCCTGACGTTTGGTGTGTATCTCGCGACAGCGTTTCCAGTAGCACCACCAAAGGCAACGGCAACGCTGCTTATTCTCGCCATGGTGGCTATTCACACCCGCACCTATCGAGACAGCTCGCGAGGCCAAGTGATTCTCACGGTGCTCAAACTGGTGTTAATTGCGTTATTTATTGTCACTGCTTGGGTAGTAGGGAGCCAATACCCACAGCAGCTACCCATGTCATCGCTAATGGATGTCAGTGAGGCCGCGACGGGCGCCGGCGCTGTTGCGCTGATTTACGTATCCTACGCCTACTCTGGGTGGAATGCGGCCACCTATATCTTGGGCGAATTACAGGCGCCACAAAGAGATTTGCCGCGAGCGCTTGTCATTGGGTGCGCAGCGGTTACTTGCATTTACGTATTGCTAAACAGCGTCTTTCTCACCTCAGCACCTATCGCTTCATTATCGGGCGAGGTTGAGATCGCTTACATCGTCGCGGGTGAAGTCTTGGGTCCGGAGGGCGCCTTTGTTGTTTCACTCTTACTATCGGGTATCTTGATCTCAACCGTCAGTGCAATGGTCATGGCCGGACCACGTTTATTGAAGCGCTTCGGTGAGGACTACCGCGCTCTGCACTGGTTGGGTGTTACCAATTCTCACGGACTACCGCGTAATGCCATCGCGGTCATGGGCGCGGTGGCGCTCATCTTTTTGTGGACATCGACCTTCGAACATATCCTGCTCGTTGCCGGTCTTGTCATGGCGACTAATACGCTGTTCACCGTCATGGCCGTCTTCGTGAGTCGCGCGCGGCGGAAGCATCACGGGGGGGAGCCTGTTTTTTCAATGCCGCTATATCCGTTACCGGCAATCGTTTTCCTAGTCATCACGGGCTGGACCGTGCTCTACAGTGCGATCCAATATCCCATTCAACTTGCTGTTACTCTGGCCCTGATCGCGGCCGGCTATCCCGTATTTCGCTGGCTGACCGCGCGTACTGAAACGCCTTGAATCATGATTTATGAGTTAGCATGAAATGGTCTTCAAGGGCTCGCCTCGCGTAAAGAAAACGAATACCTACCGTCGTATCAGCGATTAGGCATTGAAGTTTTATTGTTTACGCTGGTTCACGATGGCGGTGTTGGTGTAGTTTTACATCACGACCGCGGCCTGATCCGTGCTCACCGCAAAACATAATTCAAATAGTGGTAACTAATGACAGACTCTAATTCGGCGGCCCAGTCCGCTACCAATCCGTACGGCTCAACAAAGACGGCTTACTATGCGCTGGGTATCCTCACCATCGTATACAGTATTAACTTCATCGACCGTCAGCTTTTGTCTATCCTGCAGGAGGCCATCAAAGCCGACCTCATGTTGAGCGATGCGCAGCTGGGGCTGCTTACTGGCTTTGCCTTTGCACTTTTTTACACCTTTGCGGGACTGCCTATTGCCAGCCTGGCCGATCGCAGTAATCGCCGAAATATTGTGGCGATATCGCTCACCATTTGGAGTGGTATGACAGCGATAAGCGGTCTTGCGCAAAATTACTGGCAACTATTACTTGCCCGCGTCGGTGTGGGCATTGGTGAGGCAGGCGGAAGCCCCCCCTCGCACTCGATGATTTCAGATATTTTCCCGCCGGAGAAACGTGCCAGCGCCATTGGGTTCTACTCAACCGGAATCAGTATTGGCATTCTATTTGGCTTTCTTTTCGGTGGCTGGCTAAACGAATTTTTTGGCTGGCGAGTCGCCTTCTTCGTAGTGGGTGTCCCTGGTGTCGTTCTTGCACTCGTTCTGTATCTCACAGTACCCGAGCCGATCCGCGGCTTGACTGAAAACCGCGTTAGCAGTGATGGCAATCCGTCGATGATGACGGTATTCAAACTTTTGGTTAGTCGTCCGTCCTTTATTTTTATGTCACTCGGCGCTGCAATGAATGCTTTCGCTGGGTACAGCACAGCGAACTGGGTGGCTTCGTTTATGATCCGTACACACCAAATGTCCACCGGTGAGTTAGGTACGTGGCTGGCCCTCATCATTGGCGTCGGTGGCGCAATCGGTGTCTTCGGTTCGGGCGTCGTCGCTGATAAGCTCGGTAAGAACGATAAGCGGTGGTACATGTGGGTAGCTGTGTGCGCCTGCGTGATCTCGATTCCACTTCAGATCGGCACGTTTTTGGCTGATGACCCCTACACCGCGCTAATCTTCATGATTGTCCCCTCCGCGCTGTCTAATGCTTATTTAGGCGCTACTATCGCCTGTGTTCACAGCATGGTGGGCCTCAAAATGCGTGCAGTATCGTCAGCCTTGCTGTTCTTTATTCTCAATATCATTGGTCTTGGTATGGGACCAACAACGGTTGGCTTGGTGAGCGATTTGCTCGTTGATCAACACGGTACAGATTCATTGCGCTACGCGATGATGTATATCGTGCCAAGCGCAATGTTTATTTCAGGTGTGCTCTACCTGATCGCTTCACGTTTCATCCGTGATGATCTCTCGAGAGCACCAGATTAAGAATCAGGTAGATATTTCTCGGTTTATCAAAAGCCCGCTGTTGCGGGCTTTTTTTCGAGTCAATTTGATGAGCTGACGATGCGTGTCGACACGGCGTTTTCCTCGATATCGACTGGCGAGTAGCGGATAGGACGCCAGGCTTTTTCCGCGTACAACTGTGTTTGGTCGTCAAAATGTGGCGAGTTGGGGTCACCCGACTGCGAATACGATAGAAGTGCCTCGGCCTCAGGCCCCTCATCTGTCCAGCTCAAAGTCATGATGAAGCTAGATCCATGGACAACGTTGTAGCCAGTCTCGGACAGACTATAGCTATCGCTTACAAAGTTATCACTACCCGAGAAAATAGGTGTTTCGGTTGGGTTGTCCCCGGGGGTATTCGTCACCTGAAGATTTGCTATGCCCTCATGGCGATTGCCCCCGTGAACCGAGTATTGACGATCGAATCGATAGCCAAGCTGTAAATTACCCAACGCAGTGTCGAGTGCGATGCCTTCGCCTCGAAGCAATAAAACCGCTTCCGCGAGTTTGTCCAGCGCCCCCTCCACATCAGCGAGCCCCGAGGGGGTGGTGGCCGGCTTGGCGGGATTAAAGCCGTTTCGGAAAAGTGACGAGCCCAAATACGTTTCGTCATACGGGTAGCGAGTTATCCACTCTCGAAACAGGACCGCACCTCGGGATTCACTATTGAACCGCCTGTCCCAGCTATCGAGTATGGCGCAGGCATCTTCGAGATTCATAGCAGTGTTGTTTACGACACGCTTAGGTTTACTCCGGCAGCCCGCTAAGAGTTCGGGCAGAAGCATACCGGCTGTGAGGCTGTCGTTGCTAAAGAGTGCAGTTTGAATCTCGTCGCGATTGAACTTCCCATCTACACCTGCGTAACCGTAGTTGCTGTCTGGTCTCAGTAAGGCGATGTTCATTCGTGTTCGCACACTGCGAGGCGTCATGGTGGGACCATACAGCGGCGATAGGGAGGCAGCAGGGTTTTCAGGGTCGCTCAACCAGTAGCTGTCATTGGCATTGAATACATACTGCTGGCTTTCGATGAGCGGTCGCCGCTCAAAGGGTTCGGTATGCGGGATAGGAGACTCTGTCTCGAGCCATTCGTTCATCGCCTTGCTTCCATCCAAGATCACCAAACCTTCGGAGAGGAATAGGTACTGTAATTTCGGAACTGCTTTTGTTGTCTCATGCCACGCGTTGATGGCTTCGTCGCTCAACGCGCCGACATTGGAATTATCGATGTAGACAGCGCGGCCATCCGCAGACGCGGCAATGGTGTTGACCCAGGGCATTGCGTTGTATTGCCGGTGAGCGTCAATGAAAGCATCCATACTTTGCGCGCTGCCCATGGCTTGCCACTGAGCAAATGTGTGGATGTTCTCGGCATTCGCATCTCTGATTGCAAAAACGGTCAATGGATCATCGCTGAGCTCTGGTAGCGCCATCAGTGGACCGTGGTGCGAAAACCACACCGTATGTGTTTCATTGACAGAGCCTTGGGGTGTTTTGATGGCGACATTAACGTTGGTAGAAGTCAGTGAACGCCACTCATCTTCAAATCGATATTGACTTGGGTTATCTGGATTTAACCTAAGCTGATAAATCACCGTTCGCTTGGAGTTCGATACGGTATGTGACCAACCCACGGCATCATTAAAACCAATCGCCACACCCGGCGTGCCAATAAGTCCGGCGCCATAAGCGTTATAAACGCCGGGGATGGTTAGGTGCTTCTCCCAGAAGCGTGCGATGCCATACCAAGGATAGTGCGGGTTTGCGAGTAACAACCCCTTTCCGTTTTCTGACCGGTTAGCGCCGATTGCCCACGCATTTGAGCCCATGTCACGGAGCTTTATGTCGGTTAGTGTTTCGTTCAATGAAGGCGCCTGATCTAGAGCGGCGATGCGGTTGCCTCCAAGACGTGAGGAGACTGCGCTTTGTTCGCTATCTACGGATGCGTCGGGCGCAAACGCTGAGGTTTGATGCGTGGCTGTTGCAACGGACGCCTCGATACTCGGCGGGGCTGCCGCTGTGATGGCGCCTGCAATCCGCGGCAACGTGTAAACCAACGTCACGTATTGCGCCATAAAATCCTCGGCCGTCGCGGGTTGCACCCAGTCAGCTTGGTCGCACCATGCGCCAAAACTTCCCTGTTGTTCGGTAACATATTGGCTGTAGCCCGCCGCATAGCCTTCGATCCACTCACGAATTTGCGGGGTTTGCTCCGCCAAGGCCCGCTGAGCCTTTTCTGAAATGGCGAGGGCTTTGACGACAATGTCACGACTCGCGTTTCGATTTTTGGGTCCCGGACCAAAAACCGCGGCGCTCTCTCCGCGGGATTGGACTAGCGCAAGGGCCATATTGCAGACCTGATCCTCGGCTGCCGTATACGCCTCACCAAATCCAAGTGAGCCCCATGAGTCGGCCGTAATATGCGGAATACCGAATTCTGTTTTTGTCACAGTTGCTGAGTATTTTGGTGTCGCCAAATCGCTTTCTGACTGATCGCAGCCAGCCAATCCAAGAACGCACAGAGCGGTGAAAAAGCTGACTGAGCGCTTCACACGTGACGTTCGTGATTCGAGGTTCATAAAAAGGCCTTTTTAGAGATTGTTTGCGGCGCAACGTTAACCCAAAAGAAAACGGGCTTGCCAGTGAGTTGGGGTGTTGATGGCTTACAAATACGTGGCGAGATAATTCCAGCTGGAGCGGGGAGATGGATGTGCTGCCCGGCTAATTTATATTCCAAGGAAGTTATCACGGTTAAATGCCTACAGGAGACCGGAGAAATATTTGGGTGGAAATAAAAGCGGTTGCGGAAAATAGGGTGAAAGCTAGGCGTCTAGGATCGTAAATACGATTGATCCGAGATGACCGAAATGAATTACGTACTCACCCGGTTCACCCGTCAGGGCCGAGCCGTTAGTTCCCGCGAGTAAAATGCCGCCCTCAGGGAGCACATAACCGAGCGATTTTGCTTTTGCCATACACCATTCGTAGGCTGATCTTGGTCCACCTAGCGAGTCCAGCGGTGTTGTTGTAAGTAATGTCTCGCCATCGCGTGTTGCCACAATTTCGAGCGTCGTGAGCGCTTCAAAGTCAAAGCTATCCCAGTCTGTCATTTCACCGCGGATAAACTGGTCTGCCCCCAGGTTGCAAAGCGTGACGTTACCGGGCGTCATATCCTCAGGGCGCGCGAAATCCAAACTGACAAATTCAATGGCTGGCCCCACGGCAATCGGCTCGCCCGTTGCGTCAAAAGTAACCGCCATCTCACATTCAATCCGTCTGTGCGGTGAATACACCAGATTGTCGCCGCTGTTGATTTCACGATTTTGATACAGCAGCCCAATAAGCGCTTCTTCAAGGCCAAAGAGCTTTTGTAAGTCGGTGTTTGTAATGCCGGCCTTGATACCCGCAGGGCTACCTGACACACGCTGGGTGAGCGCGGGTAAAGCCTGATAGGCGTCAGCAACCGTGATACCCGCAGGGAATTCGGGCAGCTGGTTGTGATCATTTATCGCTTGAGCAAGTGCGTCGAGCAATGCATCAGAAATCATATATACGGGTCTTCCAAGACGGCAGTTGCGGCGTTCTCACCACTGCGTATCAGCAATAGTGACTCGGTGAAGCAGTCGATCGTAGCCATCGAATCCACCCGTTGCTGAATGAAGAAGAGATCGATTGTCCCAGATCACCAGCATGTCTTTTTCCCATCTGTGGCGGTACTGGAATTTCTCCTGCGTCTGATAGACATAAAGCTCCATAGCGAGGGCCTGTGAGTCTTCTAACGACATACCATCAAAGCTCTGTATGTAGGCAGCGGATGAAAACAGCGCTTTGGTACCGGTCTCGTGGTGTTCCCTCACCAGCGGGTGTGGATAGGTTTCGCGTGCTTTTTCACTGGGCTTAATCTGCATACTGCGGCCCGCTTCTTGATCACCTTCACCGTAGGCGCCGTCAGGGGCATAGCCGAGCGCAGCAGAGTGGATGGCAGTGAGGCCATCAACTTTTTTGCGAAGCTCATCAGGCATTTCCTCGTAGGCTCTCACCTGGTCAGCAAACAGCGTATCGCCGCCGTGAGGGGGAATGGTGATGCCATAGAGCGCGGTACCTGCTGGCGGCACGGCCATGAAACTCCAGTCGGTGTGGAAGATCTCAGCAAAAATGGGGGTCTTCTCGTCCGCATCGCGTTGGATTGCGCAGATGTTTGGGTAGCCATCGATGTGGCCGAAAAATGGGTCCTCGCCGATTTCACCGAAGTATTGCGCTACTCGTTCGAGGTCTTCCGGGCTGAGCGCTTGATTCGGCAGGGCGATGACTTTGTGCTCGAGCCAGAGTTGTCTGAGTTCGGCGATCTGTGAGTCGGTTAGGTCTTGAGTGAGGTCGATGCCCTCGATACGAGCGCCGCAAGCTTGTCCTGAGGGGGTGACGGTTAGCGTCATTCCGTGTTCTCCAATAATTATTCTTTTGTTTGTTATGAGATTAAGGCGCGTGGTTCCACCATGCTAGATCTGAGTATGCTCTCAAATCCAGTTCATGTGTCCACGCTGACCGGTGTTGATGAGCGATATGGAAATAGGTTTCTGCCATTTCACTCGGGAGTAGAAGCCCGTCCTCTTTTCCACGGGTCTCGCGGAGTTTCGCGAACATCTCAGCCCCCAGCATTTTTCCGAGTGTATCCGGTGCATCGACGGCGCCATCAATGATGATGTGCGCAACGTGAATTCCCTTGGCTGCGTATTCGGCGTTTAAGGTTTGACAGAGCATACGTCGGCCGCCCATGGCAGCCGCGTGCGAATGCTGCCCAGCGTTACCACGAACCGCAGCGGTGGCTGAGGTCACCAGAATGGTGCCCTTGCCGCGAGCTTCCATGGCTGGAATCACTGCTTTGGCGAGTCGGAATAAGCCCATACAAGCCATCTGCCATCCCAGTTCAAAGGTTTTTAGTGCGGTGCTCTCGAGCGACCGGTTGCCGATCTGTGCGCCGAGATTGAACAGCACCACCTCGATAGGACCAATTTGTTCAACCTCCTCCACTAGCTTTTCGATGGCACCCTCTTCGACGGCGTTGAGCATGTGACCCGAGGCTGAACCACCGTTTGACTCAATGCCATCAACAAGTTTTTGCAAGCCTTCTGCGTTACTTCGACGACAGAGCGCGGCGTGATAGCCATTTTCTGCGAACTTCGCACCTACCGAACCGCCAATGCCTGCGCCTGCGCCGATAATCAAACAAACTTTTTTCATGTCAGTGTTCCCCGATGCCTAATGGCCGATCTTAAGACGGCCGTTCTCGATGAGTGACTCGATGGTCTCTGCGTCATATCCAAGTTCGGCGAGTAAACTCGGACCGTGCTCGCCGAGCTTGGGCGCGGGCCCTGCAATTTCGCTGGGCGTTTTGTCAAAACGCGCTGCAGGGCGGGCCTGTCTGACTTCGCCGAAGCCGTCGTAAAAGGTCTTGTTTATGGATTCATTTGCGAGGATCTGATCGTGATCCATCAGTTCCATGCGTGTCAGTAGCGGGGCGCAAGGAACGCCCTCACTATCTAACCGCTTGAGCACTTCGTCGCTCGCCCATTTCTTGATTTCACCTGCAGTGATTTTTTTGCGCTCTTCGACGTTCACAAATCGGTCACCCGCCGTTTTGAACCGCGGATCCTCAATGAGGTCCTCACGGTTGAGCGCTCGACACATGCCTGCCCACTCTTTGTCTGAAATGGCACCAGCAGTGATGTAGCGATCTTGCGTCTCATAGATAAGGTCCTGCGTGCCCTGCAGCTTGGTGACATCGAACTCCATATCGCCATAGGTAAGCCCGGCCATCCCCTCGGGCCAGAAGAAGGACAACATGGTTTCTATCATCGATAAGCGAATGTGCTGACCCTCGCCAGTTTTCTCGCGCACATAGAGCGCGGAGCTGATCGCCTGTGCCGCGGTGAGCGAGGTTACTTTGTCCGCGAGAATGATGCGGAACATTTGTGGTCGCCCTGATGCGCGATCCATTTGGATGTCGGTGGCACCAGAGAGGGCTTGAATCACTGGATCGTAGACACGTTTTTGTGAGTAAGGACCGCTCTCACCAAAACCACTTATCGAAACGTAGATGAGTTTTTTGTTAGTTGCGCGAAGTACCTCCTCGCCAAAGCCCATTCGCTCGATAGCACCCGGGCGAAAGTTTTGTATGAAAACATCGGCATCCGCGGCGAGTTCGAGCAAAATCTTTTTACCCTCATCCGATTTTAGGTCTAGCGAAATTGATTCTTTGCCCCTGTTGCAGGAGTAGAACGCCGGGGAGACATCGTTGTGTTTGCCGCCAATGTGTCGCATTTGCTCACCGACAAGCGGCTCGACTTTGATGACCCGCGCACCTTGGTCCGCCATCATCATGGCGGCGACGGGCCCTGAGACCATACTGGTTAAATCGAGAACTTTTAATCCGTCTAACGCACCCATTATTCGCCTCCAAAAAGGTCAGGATAGTTTAGCTGCATAGCTCGCAGGTAAGCGGGACGCTCAGCGATATGAGCGTGATACGCGTGAAGACGGTCAGGCATTGCAACCCGATAGGCGTTGGCCCAGTCAATGCACGATATTAAGAAAAGGTCGGCGAGTCCGAATTGGTCACCCACTAAATAGGTGCGCTTAGCCAGCAACTGCCCTACGACCTCGAAGTGTTTCTCAGCATAGGCACGCGATGCTTTGACGGTCGTCTCGGACTCACCATAGATCATCCCGAGATCACCGTGACGGCGCATTACATACAAACTGGTTTCATCTAGCTCACCGTAGATGTAACAGCACCACTCGTCTTCTTTTGCCTTGGTCACGAGATCCACAGGCATCAATACCTGCTGAGACGGGTACTGATCGCGCATGTAACGACAAATAGCCAGACTCTCTGAGAGTTTGACGTCCCCATCTTGTAGGAAGGGGATTTTTTGCTTGCGATTCAGCTCCTGATATTCTGCGGTTTGCGTCTCGCCAGTCCTTGGGCCTATGGGTTTATGTATGTAGTTAACGCCTAGTTCTTCTGCCATCCACAGCGGCCGTAAGCTACGCGGTGTGCTGGTGCCCCAGATAGTTAGCGTCGGTGTGTCCATAACGGCAATCATCCCCTATTCGTATTGCCAACCTAACAACCGATTGCTAATAAAACTAATGAATAGTTTTTTGAATTTTACAAAAATATTAGAATAACAGTGCGATAAGACAAAGAGCGAAAGCGGGTGTGATATGGACATTCGAGATATTGAGTTGATCGAGGCAGTGCATAAGACCGGTAGTCTTTCAAAAGCTTGCCTTGAATTGGCCATTTCACAGCCAACGCTGAGTAAAAGGCTCGCGCGTCTGGAGCATACGCTGGGAGCGGAATTATTTTTTCGCTATTCCACTGGCCTCGTCGCCACGCCTGTAGCGGAGTACATACTGGTGGAGTCGCATCGTGCGAGGTCTCAAATGCGCGACATCAAACGTCATGTTGAGCTCATGACGTCGCTGGAGGCAGGTGAACTGCGACTTGGCGTTGGGCCTATTATTGAGCAATTGATGCTGCCCAAGGTTCTCAGTCGCTTTTTGGAGACAACTGGCAATGTCTCGGTCTCGATTGTCGCCGAAGACGATCAAACTCTACTCAAGCTATTCAATGAGGCGGAGCTCGACATTATCGTTGGTCCATTTTCGGCAGCTGATGAGTCAACCGATCACATACGTGGTTTTACCATGGTCAGCGATCACATTGTCGCTGTTGTGCGCGCCTCGCACCCTTTGTGTGGGGCGGACATTCCAGAGTCAGAGGTCGCTCATTACCCAGTCATTTCGCCTAAAGCGCAGGGAACCGTAAAAGGGCAGAATATCCCCGCAAGTTTTAACAATCTAAAAATAATCTCGGATAACTACGATTCTTTGAAATCCTTGACACTTTCTTCGGATGCTATCTGCATGGGGCCAAGGGCGGTATTCGCGTCTCAGGTCCAGTCTGGTGACCTCGTCGAGTTGCCCTTACCGTTTAGTGTCGAGTGGCAGAGTGCGCTACTGGTAAAACGGGAGACTTACACCACTCCGCTTGCCCGCCATTTAGTTGGTTTGTTTGAAAGCGTGGCGCGTGAGGTCAATGAATCGCTTTGTTAACCTAGCGTCTTGACGGCGCTTTTCTGTGACCCCTTTGCCCTTCTTTTGTTACTGCCGTAATGATTTTCTCGACATCACTCAAATCGGTAATGAGCTTTCCAAGGGTGAGTGTTTTCGTCTTGTAATTAACAATGACGGGTACAATGGGTGCCGATGTTGCTTTGGCAATGCGCGCAAAGCCCGCTTTTAATGTGCCATCGCTATTGCGCGTCCCCTCCGGGGCAATGCCTAGCATGAGCGAGGATCGGCGGTTAAATTCGCCAACCATTTTGTCTACCAAACCCTGCGCGGATCGTCGATCCACCGGAATGCCGCCGACCGCGCGGAAGAAAATACCCTGTGGAAATTTAAAAAGGGTATGTTTTGCCATGAAGTTTATCTTCAGACCCCAACCCCAGATGACAGAAAGCGCCAAAATAAAATCGAAATTTGAGCTGTGCGGGAGACCGACAACGACTAATTTTGATTGATTAGGCAGGTTCCCAACTAATTTCCATCCAGACAGCCAAAATACGGTCCTGCCAATAAAAGTCCTGACAGGGTGCCTACGTTGTGGGATCTCAGAACCGAGACGAGGCCATTTCATCGCCGTCACGCTCTCCGTTAAATTGGTGCGCGCAGTATCAGTGCTTTCCACATAAGTAGGAAGTCATTTTGTGCGCTATTGGGCCATTGCCTTATCCATGCTGTACTGGTGTCAACGGTGATTGCGGCGAGTCCCAGAGGACGCAGTCATTGCGGTTATCAAAAAATTCAGAGCGGGGTGGCGAATGAAAACAGTCTTTATCACAGGCGCGGCTCAAGGCATTGGGTTGGCGATTGCCCGCCGATTCGCAGCTGAGGGCTACAAAGTCGGTCTATTTGATATCAACGCAGCGCGTTGTGAAGCGCTTCTCTCTGAGCCCGAATTCGAAAACGCTGTCGCGGGTTTCTGTGACGTAAGAGAGAGTGCGTCCATCGATCAAGCCTTGGCTACCTTTTCACGAGCGACCGGCGGTCGACTCGATGTCCTGGTCAATAATGCTGGGGTTTTATCGAGCGGAGAGATAAAGACACATACCGAGAGTCAGGTTCGTGCGATGGTGGATGTGAATGTAACGGGTCTTACTTTGGTGTCCTGTGCTGCTCACAAGATGCTCAAGGAAACCAAAGGCGCCATGGTGATTAATCTCTGTTCAGCTTCGAGTATTCATGGCATTCCGCTTCTCGCGGTCTACAGCGCGACTAAGTTCTATGTGGATGGCATCACGCAGGCGCTCAATCTCGAGTGGGAAGGCGACGACATTTACGTAACGTGTATTAAACCGCCGGTCATCGATACCGAAATGGGACGTTCCCTCGATCCCCGTCAGATTGAGAATATGAGCTGGGATATAAAGCCCGAGGTAGTCGCTTCTGCAGTCCTCGAGATGACACGGCGTCGGAAACTTCACTTTATATTGGGCTCATCAACGAGAAGCTGGCATCGACTGAGCAGGCTCTTTGGCATGGGAGTAAGCCGATGGCTCACCCGTCGAATGCTTGGGTAACGCTCGGTTTAGGGTAATTACTGCGTTCGGTTGAGTATCTTCGACAGCGATGAAGCAAGCGTCTCACAGGCACCTCCCGCTGCGCGACTGACGCGACCAAACATAAGGTAGCTGTGAGTCAGGCTCTGGAAGCAAAAGTGCTCCACCTCGTTACCGGCGTCTCTCAGGCGCTGAGCAAACGCATTGCCTTGATCCCTAATGGGATCGAACCCAGCGGTTCCGATGACGGTGGGTGGTAGCTTGCTGAGATCCTCCACCTGTAGCGGGTTCGCTAGTGCACTGTCTTTTTCTCGATCATCTGGAAAGGCATGCTCTCTGAAGAAGCGCATCGTGTTGGCTGTCAGTGGAAAGGTATCGGCGCAGCTACTGAGCGAGGGTTGGTTTTCGCTATTTGTGGTAACCCATGGGTATGCGAGGCACAAGGCTGCCGGTTGCACGCCACCTTTGTCTCGCAACTTAATAGCTAAGCTGCTGCTGATAAGTCCTCCTGCACTGTCGCCTGAGAGCGCCACCCGCTGCGGATCGATTTTCATAGCGGCCGCATGTTCCTGAACGTGTTGCCACAGCGCCTCGGCATCCTCAATCGGTGCGGGGAAGTCATGCTCTGGGCAAAGGCGATAGTCGAGTGAAATGACCGCGGCTTGGCAGCGAGCGGCCATGACCGAGCAGAAATGATCATCGGTCAGGTGATCCATGATGACGAATCCGCCCTGATGAAAGAACAGGACTGCAGGGAGTGGTTCCGAGAGGGTCGCTGGTCGATAGACGCGAGCTCTTAAGTCGTTTCCAAGCAGCGAGAAAGCGGTGTCGGATACGGTGACGCCATCCACCACGGGTAGATTGAGATCGTTGTAAGCGCTCGCCGCCTTCCGGAGCGCTTCGACGGACGTAGGCGCAGAGGTGTTACCCGCTCCTCGCGCTGCCAGCTTGGCCATTATGTGCATATTGAGATCGAGCGTGTTGCCGTCGATGGATGTTGGCTTACCCGCGAGCAATCGCAGCAGTGGTTTGGGTATCACCCTGAGGATATCGATAATGGCGAGCTGGAGATTCATTAAGTCACCTTCCTAGTTAATTATGCGGCAATTCTAGACAGTTATTAGGATGTTGCATCGTTGAATTGCGTTGTCCGGTTCTTGGGTTCACTATTTGCGCTGGTCCGGGGGTGGTTGTTTGTGACTGCTCACGAGTGTGAGTGGTATCTGCGCGTGGCCCGTAGGCAAACATACGAATGATGAGTAAACACAACATGGAAGTTGATGCGACTGCAGCGGGATTTGAACAAGAGAAGCTAGCAAGAATTGGCGCACACCTGAGAGAAAACTATGTCGACCCCGGCAAAATAGCGGGCTGTCAGGTCTTGGTATCTCGACACGGTATTCCCGCTTATTTCGATTCGATCGGCTTGATGGACCGAGAGCGCAATAAGGCGATGCGCGACGATACTATTTTCCGTATTTATTCGATGACTAAGCCAATAACGTCTGTCGCCTTGATGATGCTGTGGGAGGAGGGTCGTTTTCAGCTGACTGACCCAGTCCATCGTTTCGTCCCGTCTTGGCGCGAGCAACGTATTTGGCAAGAAGGTAAGGGTGCAGATGGCGGTCGCCGGCCAATTTCGCCACCGACCATGCAGCACATCTTGAGTCACACAGCGGGTCTGACTTACGGTGGCTTGTTGCCTGGCCTCGAAGCCCCAGTCGACCACATTTACCAAGAACTTGGCGTGGCAAGGGGCGGTGGCGAAACGCTTATTGATTTTGCTGACAAGCTTGGTGGTGTGCCGCTGTTGTATGAACCCGGACAGCGCTGGTGCTATTCGCTTGCGACAGATGTGTGTGGTGCCTTGGTTGAAATTATTTCAGGTCAGCCGTTTGAGACGTTTTTACAGGAACGGATACTGGGGCCACTTGGTATGGTTGATACTGGGTTCAGAGTAACGCCTGAAAAGCTGGATCGCTTTGCCGCGTGTTACATGCGATCACCGGACAAGCGGCTGATCTTGGAGGATGACCCTGAAACAAGTCATTACTGCCATAAACGTAATTTCTTCTCAGGTGGTGGAGGATTGGTCGGTACCACCGCGGACTACATGGCGTTTTGCGAGATGTTGCGTCAAGGAGGTCAGTACAACGGCTATCAGCTTATCGGTCGACGCACACTCGAGCTCATGACGGCGAACCACCTTGCTGGCGGACAATCACTCGCGGCGATGGCGTTGGGTGCTTTTTCCGAAACGACAAACGCAGGTGTGGGTTTTGGTTTGGGCTTTGCTTCGACAATTGATGAAGTCGCATCGGCCAGTGTGGGAGCGGGCGACTTTTACTGGGGCGGTCGTGCCTCGACGATCTTTTGGGTTGATCCCGAAGAGGATTTACAGGTCATCTTCATGACTCAACTTATTCCCTCGTCAACCTTTAATTTCCGAGGTCAACTTAAAAACATCGTTTATGGATCGCTGAAATAAAGGCACTGTCAACAACCGAGCGGACAACAACTGAGCGGGCAACAACTGAGCGGGCAGTGCCGCCACCCAGACTCAGGTCTGAACTCTTTGGACGTTATGTCTTAGTTGCGTGCATTAAGGTGCGCAGATCAATATTTTGAAGTTAAATACTAGAAGACGCCATAAAACCACAGTTGGAGAATAAATTTCATGGAAGCAGCACAGCTAAGCGCATTATCACTCTGGGTCGGTCTCAATATTTTACTGACCTTACTCCTCGCCCTTAATGTAGTACGGCACCGTTTTAAAGCTCAGGGTGATTCTGGTGATCCTGCCGTTTTGGAAAAGGCTGTTCGCGCCCACGGAAATAACGTTGAGTATGTTCCCAGTATTCTGATTGGTCTAGGCTTGATGGCGATGATGGGTGCGTCAGCACAAACGCTCAATATCCTGGGGGGCACCTTGCTCGTTGTTCGTATCTCGCACGCCTACGGTATTCAGCAGGCAAAAGTTCCGAATGCATTCGGTTTGGTAGGTAATTTTGGGACCTGGCTGACGATGCTTTGTGTTGCGACCACGCTCATATTGAACGCACTGTGAAAATAGGGCTCTCGTTGACACCGACGAGAGTATGGAGAGTATGGAAAGTATTGAAAGTATTGAAAGATTAGCCTCCCTAAGTACCCCTATTAAGGCGCTTACCCGATGCGCTGTCGATAGCGTTGGAGCTAATGCCAGGAAGCTGGAGCGAGAGCTAAGAATGAGTAAGAACTGAGGTTAAGGGGCGTCAGCCCCTTTTGTTTGGAGTTCGATTTTCTCGTCACTCTTCACGCATCGCTGCATGGACTTGCTGCATTAGCTGTCTGGTTTATCGAGCAGTGCTTGCTCCTGACAGAAGCAGGGCTATAAGGCTTTCGTTATCCACATTCGGTAGACCTGGTCGGGCGCACCGTCGTTCATGCTCGACAATAGGCCGCCATGTAGCGTCCAGTCATCCGCAATTTGCCAGTTTACACTGGGTCCGATCTGATGTTTTTGATCTTTCCAAGGATTGAAATTGTCGATGGAGCCTAGTTGCGAGTAGTACTCGAGATTTAGACTGATCGCCTGGCTTGCCCTGTAGCTTAGCTGACTCCGCACTTGAAGTTTAACGTCAGTTGTAGCACCACCGCCAAAGGAGCGAGTATTCAAGATGGCTAATCGCGCCTGCCATTTGGGACTTAGCTGATATTGAAGCCCGTAATTCAGTGAGAGAGAGGTGGACTCGCCACGACCACGACCACGCGCACGGGCATCGAAGCGAAATCCATGGCGTAGTTGATCGGTATCCTCGCTAAGATCCCAAAACAGTTCGCCTTGAACGAAATCTACTCTTGAGTGCCCTTTCGCGCTCTCTGACGCGTGGACAATACCGCGCACCATCACGTCACCATCTAGACTCTGTTGGTAGTGGATTCGAGTGCCAACGGCGCCCGTATCCGGTTCTAATGCTATTCGATACTGCAGTGATCGGTGGCCTTCTTGGACAACAGGGGGAAAGACGCCTGCCGTATTTGCCGTCGCAGTTGAACAAAAAACAAGCGCGCTTGTGAGTAAGGGCAAAGCACGCAGATATTGGGCGCAGTTGAGTCCTTTGATTCGACGCATTCGAGGGGGTTTTGTTGGTAACGCATTTGATATTGGGTGGGAATCTTACCGACTTACTGCGCGCTCAAAAAGACCAACAATTAAAAGAATGCAATCTATGAGCCCGTGCTGTTCGCGCCGAACGGGGTGTGACCTGAGATGAGTGCCACCCGAGTGGCAGCTCGTAAGTCCCATAATATCGACACGAAAATGTTAGGAAAAATGTTAGGGAAGTATCGTGGCGACAACACTCTTAAATCGGTTGGCTTTTTTGTGCGCGTGCTTCCTTGTGCTGCTTGGTATTGGTGCCAATGCGAACGCTGCAGACTTTGGACCATCACCCGCAGAGATCTTTGGTAATCCAGATTATCGCGCCATCTCTTATGGCGGATATCGCGGCAAGAACCGGGCGCAGGGGCCGTCCGTTGAGCAGTTGATCGAAGATATTCGAATCCTCGACGCAATGGGTGTCAAGTTACTCAGAACTTACAACACCTCGCAGTTTCCGCAAGCGGAAAGGCTACTTGAGGCGATTCGACGCGAAAAGTCAGTTAACTCGTCGTTTGAGATGTACGTCATGCTCGGGGCTTGGATAGAGGCAAAGAACTCGTGGACTGACGCCGTTTGGGACGCGAGGAATGATACATGGGTTGAAGGGACAGGCCCCGATCACACTAGGGGTAATGTCCAGAACAATAGCCAAGAGATCGAGACGGCGATTAGACTGGCGAATGAGTATCCGGATATCGTGAAGGCTATTGCCGTCGGAAACGAGGCAATGGTTCAGTGGGCAGTGAAATACTTCGTCTATCCGAAGACTATTTTGAAGTGGGTAGATTACCTTCAGACGGCTAAAGCAAAGGGCGAGTTAAAGGCGGATGTCTGGGTTACAAGCTCAGATAATTATGAGTCATGGGGTGGCGGTAATACGATTTATCACACGCCCGACCTCAGGAAGTTGCTCGAGGCCGTGGATTTTGTTTCGGTTCATACGTACCCCTTCCACGACTCTTTTTACAATCCATCATTTTGGGGGGTTCTGCCCAACGAAGAGACACTGCCATTGGATGAAATGATGCGCCGGACGATGGCGCGTGCTGTTTCATACGCGCGAGGTCAGTACGAATCAGTCCGCGCCTACATGGCGCAGTTAGGTATAGATAAGCCGGTCCACATTGGAGAGACCGGATGGTCGAGTATCGATGCGACCGAGTACGGCATCAACGGATCGAAAGCGGCAGATGAGTACAAACAGAGACTGTTCCATGACCAACTCCGTGCTTGGACCGATGAGGCGGGGATCTCCTTATTTTTCTTCGAGGCTTTCGATGAACAGTGGAAAAACGCCTACAACCCCAATCATTCTGAAAATCATTTCGGTCTGGTGACTCTCAATAACGAAGTTAAGTACACGTTGTGGGATCTCTTTGATGAAGGTCGATTCTCCCAGTTAACTCGTGATGGCAAGCCGTTGAGGAAGAGTTTCGAAGGCGACAGCGATGCATTACTTGCAACGGCGTTGTTGCCACCTTTTAGAAGTCAGATGTCTGTTCGCGAGATTGACACCGTCAATCCAAATCGGAGCGCAGGTGAGAGAGTTACACAAGGGCGGTTAGTCATTGTTCATGACACGTTATCGGATGAGTCACCCGATACCACCTTCCCCAGCGCGAAGATCAAGCTCGTTCCCTGGGAAGGTACGGCGGCGATAGAGTTGATGCCAGGGGGGGTGGTGCGAGTTGAGGCCCGGGCTGGTGACTGGTGGGGTGCCAGCTTGCAGTTAGATGCGGAGCGGGGCGAAAATCTCGCAGCCTTTCAGCAGGGCACACTTAATTTTGAGATTCGCGGCAGTCACGACGTCACATTTAGCCTCGGTTATCAGACAGGTAATTTTTTGCGCGGCGATCAGGTAAATAACTTCACAGTCATTGGATCGGGCACGGACATGCCAATTACAAGTGAATGGCAACATATTTCTTTGCGCATCTCAGAGATTGACGGTGGCTCGGGTATGACCGATGTGTCAAACCTCATTGCACTCCTAGGCCAAGAGCGGGCGCCGGGACGCGAGATCTTTCTCCGGAATATCTACTTCAGCCAGGAGTAAGTGCGCGTAGCTGGCCTTTTGCACGGACTTTGGCGATCACCGCAGCGGTGATCGCGCCGATATAGAGTCCGTAAACCGCGCCGCCCTTTGTTAGCAAGCTTGCGGTGAAGGCAACAAAAAAATACAGCATCAGAATGTTGATTCCCGCTGTGTGCAATCGACGCCATGCAGTACGACCTAGCCGCCTAGTGCTCCAATCATTAGATGTCACTGTCAGAGCGATCAACATGGCGTAGCCAAAGCCGGCCACTGCGGTGCTGGCGTCCATGGCGAAACCCTCAAGCTGACGCAAAAAAAGTGATAATGCTGTTAGATGCGCGAAATGGGCTGTCGCAAACCCTAAGCCGAGTTGCCGCCGGTGCCGCATCAAGTATTTCGTGATGCGGTGAGAGCTGAAGCGTGTCAAGGTGCTCGCGCTAAACGCAGCGATCAGATAGAAAAATGCCAGGTGCGCTGAGTAACGCGTCCAAAGGAGAAGAAAACCAGGGGGCTCGGTGCTACCAAGGCTCACGCCCATGGGTGCCCCCCAGTAGCCTGCTAGGAGAACGACAACCGACAGCACTGCGCTGGACAACCAAATCATGCAGGCGTCTCGCTGTGTGTTAACAAGTTTTGTCTGAGCACTGCACACCCCTTCATGGTCTCGACCCAGGCCCTTTTGGGCTGCAACTCTGGAGTCCTTGGTCTTTGAGTAGCTGTTTTCTGAGTAGCGTACCGCATAGATTGTCGTCATAAAAAAATAACGATACTAGCCATCGTTATTGTCTTTATTGGTGGTTTTCAATATTCACTGAGTCGGAACGTGACGCACGGGATTTCGAACAGCCGATGACCGAGGCGGAGTGCCTTGCCGTTGCGACACCCTTTATCACTGACCGCATGGGTATCACTGACCGCATGGGTATCACTGACCGCATGGGTATTACCGACCGCATGGGTGACCCCGCTTCGGTTATTTTTGGGAATCTCAAATGCTATCGAGGTCTCGAGGGCGCTGCTCCCCTGGCGCTTATGAGCGCTTCTGACGGTTATCGGTTTGCAAGTCGGGTCGATTCGAACGGTATGAACAGTCGATACACGGGTATGACACCATTCTCAGGCATTGCGAGAGGCGATGGTGATGGTCCTTGGGTAGTGCGCTATTGCATTACGAGCGGTGCTTCAGAGTACCGGTTCTGCATTCCTAGCCTCGCAGACGAGTAAGCACTCGTTCTGCGTCGCCTCTGACAGATGTAAGCATGCGAACCACGCAAGCTCTGCGTTTACTGAGCTGCCTATCAGTTTGAGTTTTGTGAAATCTTTACCTGCTGTGAGTGAAAGCCCAAAATAATATTGTAAATGTTAATTATTCTTATTAACATTCCGTCCCCGTATTGATTAACTGCGACAATGAAGAATTTCCGTACTTACATCGCAACGCTGTGCTGCATGCTCTCGAGCAGTGGTTTGGCGCAAGTGGCTAACGAGAACACCACGCAATCGATGGAAGAGGTGGTTGTATCCGGCCAGTTTTTGTACTCAGATACCGTGAATGCGCTCAAAACGCCCACGCCAATCGTCGACGTGCCGCAAAGCTTGAGCTTGGTGACGGCAGACGATATCCGCGATCGCGGGTTTAATAGTGTTGGTGAAATCATTGCCTATATGCCGGGCGTTACCACGTCTCAAGGAGAAGGCCATCGCGATGCCGTGGTTTTTCGAGGGGTTCGTTCAACCGCAGATTTTTACATCGATGGTGTCCGTGATGACGTTCAATACTACAGACCGCTGTACAACTTAGAACAGGTCGAGGTATTGCGTGGACCCAATGCCTTGTTGTTTGGCCGAGGTGGCACCGGTGGTGTACTCAATCGCGTCACGAAAAAAGCCGTATTGGGTGAGCAGTTCACGGATGCAGCGCTAAGCATCGATAGCCTCGGGGAAATGGGTGGGCAGCTGGACTACAATGTGGGTCTGACGGACTCCGTAGCGTTCAGAGTAAACGCCATGGTAGAGCGATTAGAGAATCATCGTGACTACTACGATGGTGAGCGCGTCGGTGTCAATCCGACGGTTCACATCGAGACAGCTAACAGCCGAATTGATCTCTCCTACGAGTATATCGACCACCAGCGATTCATTGATCGAGGTATTCCCACGGGCGCCAATGGCCGTCCGGTAGAGTCACTGAAAGACGTCATTTTTGGTGACCCCGAGGTTAACACCACTGTGCTTAAGGCGGACCTTTGGCGTGCCGCAATCCAGTACAAGTTTAGTGACTCGTTAAAAGCTAACGTGTCTGCGTTTCTTGGTGATTACGACAAGGTGTACCAGAACTTTTACACCTCAAGCTACAGCGAGGCGACGACGCCCGATCAAGTAACACTCGATGGTTACGTAGATACGACACAGCGCCGAAACGCTATTCTGTCAGCGAGCGTCGTCAGTGAATCTTCTTGGGGTGGCATGGCGCATACGATTCTCGCCGGTGCAGAACTGATATCGACCGCCAGTGACCAGGATAGATTTAATAGCCTCTGGGATACGTCTAATTCTGATACCGAAGTGTTTCCCGTGGCTGACCGGTTGGGCGTTAGAGGCGGAATCGGCCAAACGGTAGCCGGTGTGGTTGCCTCCAACGATTTCAGCATCGACATCAACGATGATACGGAGGTGGACGTCGATGTTTCCTCGTTCTACCTGCAAGACGAGATTGCGCTGACCGATGCGTTTCGTTTTGTTGTCGGACTGCGCTACGACCGATTTGATATTGAGGTTATCAATGTGGTGGCCGCAGACACACGATCGAGAACGGATAGCCAAATCTCGCCAAGGTTAGGTGTTGTTTACAAGCCTCAAGCGAATACGTCTATTTATGCGAGTTACAGCGAATCATTTTTACCTCGCAGTGGTGAACAATTCGCCAATATCAATGGCGATAACGATCAACTCGCGCCGAATACCTTTAGTAACCGTGAGATGGGTTTAAAATATGATTTCACTTCAGGGTTGAGTCTCACTGCGGCTGTTTTTGAAATCGAGCAGCGTTCGCCTCAAGTTGCAGATAACGACCCTGCAACCCTCGATGTGATCGAGTCACAGATAGATGGCATTGAGTTTCAGCTCGAAGGGGCAGTGAGCCCCTACTGGGAAGTGTCCATGGCGTACAGCAGTCTTGATGGTGAACAAGTCAATCGTTTTGGAAGAACGGGTCTCAACCCTCGTGAACTGCCCGATACCATGTTCTCCATCTGGAATCAGTTTTCGCTTTCAAATGCCCTGGAGGTGGGTGTGGGACTTACTCATCAGAGTGAGAGCTTTATTAACAATAGCAACACCGCCATGCTTCCGAGTTACACGCGGATTGATGCCTCATTACGGTATCAGGTATCAGAGCAAACGACGCTGCAGGTCAATATCGAAAATGCCGCGGATGAGTTGTACTTCCCGAACGCGCACAGCACTCATCAGGTAAGTGTTGGTGCCCCACTCAATGTCCGGCTGGCACTCAATACCCGATTTTAGGGCCTCACCTTTTTCTCCTACTTGAGCTCCTCTATGGATGTAGTTGGACTCGCCAAGTAATTCACCGCTCTGTTACCCTGCGCGAGCGTTTCTGGTCATGTATGGGCCATGAGCCATCACACTAATAAAAGCCGCAATTCAGTGCCTGTGGGGTGCTCGCTCGCGAGATAAAATGGATCTGCGCGACTACCAATAAGCGGTCTTCGAGGGAGCCAGCAACATGACACTCAGCCTAGCGCGCGGCCTGAAATGGAAAATCTCGCTGCTACTGGCATTTACCGCGTTATTGAGCGCTTGTGATGCCATCGAAGATCGTCAAATCAGCAGTGTTGAAGACGTTGCAACGGCGCGCATAGGTGTGATTTCAGGATCAACCCCCGCCCAATTGGCCTACGAGCGATTCCCGAACGCCAAGATCAGTGAGTTCGCGGACTATGCGGATATTATTGGCGCGCTCAAAGCCAATCACATTGACGCGACGATTACCGTAACAGCTAACGCCAATCTGATTGTGCAGAAGAATCCCGATTTGAGTGTCATTAACACCACTTTACGCGAAGAACCTACCTGTGCGGCTGTGGCTAAGGGAAACACCGAGCTCTTGAATCAGCTTAACGCGATCATTGCCGATATTCGGGCAGACGGAACGTTGGCAGACATGAGCAAGCGCTGGTTTAAGACCGAGCCTGGACCTTATGAGCGCCGTGAATATCAAATGCCCACCGCGGGCGAGGTCCTTAAAGTTGGTGTAAGTGCGACGCGCGAACCCATGTCTTTTGTTGATGCTCAAGGGCGGGTAACGGGACACGATGGCGAACTTGCCCGCTTGTTTTCAGAGAGACTCAACCGGCCCATCGAGTTTGTGAACTCGCGCTGGGATGCGCTAATTCCCGCCCTAGAATCAGGAAAAGTTGACGTGATCGTCACGGGTATGAGCTACACCGATGAACGCGCTAAGCGTATCGATTTTACCGACACTTACTACACCAATCGTCTCGTGCTGCTTGTCCGAAATAATGGGGGAGTAACATCTTCGCCAGGCAAGCAATTGAGTGAAACAGATCAGCTCGCTAATGAGTCCATTGCTATCTTGCAGGGGTCGGCGTTTGATGTGTTTGCGCAGGAGGTTTACCCCGATGCTGACCTGCAGTTCTACAACACAATCGCTGATATGCTGGCCGCAGTCGAGAAGGGTAAGGCGACTGCCGGTTTTTCTGACTTTGATTTATTGCGTCAGGCGTTAAAAGCAAATCCGGAGCTCGCGATTTTGGGCGATCCCATCTTTACTTCTCAAGTCGCCGCTGCGTTTAGTAAAGAAAATGAGGCCTATCGCAACACGTTTAACGAGTTTTTAGCTGCAATCCGGGCCGATGGCACGCTCGCGGATATGGAGCAGCGCTGGTTCATTGACGAAAACTTTGACATGCCAAAGATCGACGTGGATCCCACGGCGCCCACGTTCACTATCGGGAACGCGATTATTGGTTTGCCACAGGTTGCACAAATTGATGGTGAATTAGCGGGCTTTGATGTCGAACTTGCGCTCCGCTTTGGGCAGTACACCGGACAGAATATTCGCTTTGTAACGGTGGATTGGGCGGCGTTAATACCTGCACTGTTGGGCGGCAAAATCGACAGCATCGTATCTTCCATGTTTGTCACGCCGGAGCGACGCGAGCGAGCAAACTTCTCGGACTCCTATCACACCGTTGATAGCTATGCTTTTGTCTTAAAGCAGAACTTGGCCGGTGCTGTCAGCGAGCAGGCCGATGAGCCTTCAGCTAGTTTCTGGGAATCTACAAAGCAAAGTTTCTACGACAATATCATTCGCGAAGACCGCTATCTTCTGCTGTGGGACGGACTCATCGTTACCATCATCATTTCATTGCTATCGGCGGTCTTTGGCACGCTGTTGGGTGGATTGGTTTGCATGATGCGTATGTCGCGCAACGGGTTAATGCAAATGCCTGCGAGGATATACATCGAGCTAATGCGGGGCACGCCCGTCCTTGTGCTGCTGATGCTGATTTTTTACGTGCTTTTTGCATCAGTTGATATTAGCCCTGTGTTGGTCGCTGTATTCGCCTTTGGCCTCCATTTTGCCGCCTATGTTGCCGAAATATTCCGCGCAGGGGTAAGGAGTATTGATGATGGGCAAACTGAGGCGGGTATCGCCATGGGGTTCAGCAAATTACAAACCTTCATTTATATCATCATGCCGCAGACCGTTCAGAGGATACTGCCTGTCTATAAAGGTGAGTTCATTTCGTTGGTGAAGATGACATCGATCGTCGGATATGTGGCGGTTCAAGACCTTACAAAGGCCTCCGACATTATCCGGAGCCGCACATTCGATGCGTTTTTCCCGCTGATTATGGTGGCAATTCTCTATTTTATTTTAGCCTGGGTGCTGACAAGGGCTCTCGAGTACATTGAGCAACGCACCGATCCTGAACTTCGAAGGGGTAAGAAGTCATGATTAATGTCGTGGGTTTGACGAAAAACTTTGGCTCGCTCTCGGTGTTAAAGGGTGTTGATGCAGAGATTACAAAGGGAGAGGTTGTTTCGATTATCGGACCCTCAGGTTGTGGCAAGAGCACATTTTTACGATGTCTTAATCGATTAGAGACGCCGACGGCAGGGTCTATTCTAGTTGATGGTGTGGATCTTATGGATCCGACAGTCAATCTCCCCAAGGTGCGCCAGCATATGAATATGGTGTTCCAGGGCTTCAATCTGTATGAACACCTGACCGTCCTTGAGAATCTCACTTTGGCGCCTATCAAGCTTGCGGGTATAGCCCAAGACGAGGCCGAGAGGCGCGCGCGTGAACTCCTCCAGCAAGTGGGTCTCGCAGAGCGAGAGGATCATTTTCCGAAAGAACTGTCAGGTGGACAAAAGCAGCGGGTCGCAATTGCTCGCTGCCTGGCAATGGACCCTGACGTAGTTTTACTCGATGAGCCCACTTCAGCGCTTGATCCTACCATGGTCACCGAAGTGCTCGCTGTGATCAGAAATCTTGCTAAGCAAGGATTAACGATGTTAATCGTAACGCACGAGATGGACTTTGCCCGCGAGGTATCAAATCGCGTCTTTTTCATGAAGGATGGGGTTATCCATGAGCAGGGGCCACCGTCACAAATTTTCGATGCACCAGAGCGCTCTGAAACGCGCGCTTTTACCCAGCGAGTGAGAAGTCTTGAGCTGAACTTGGACAGTCTTGCCGTGGATTTATTCGGGATGCAAGGGCAGATCGTTCGTTTCTGCGAAAAGCACCTACTTACCAAGAATATTCAGTTCAATCTAACCCTGATTTTGGAAGAGGTTTATCAGTTATTAAAAGCCGCGATTACTGAACAGCAGCACTTTTCAGTAAGCATCGAGTACTCCGAGAAGCAGCGCATTACGCAGTTCGTGCTCAATATGCCAAATAGCTACGAGGGTGAGTTACGTGAGCTTGCCGAGCAACGCGAGGGTTACGAAGTCCACGACCTGGGTACTAAATTGATTAGTGGCATGACCTCAGGCATTGCCCTTGAGGAGGGCACATCAACTTCGCGCCTCGTGCTTGATATCGCAGATCGTAATTCGCACTGAAAGTTCTTCTGAGTAAGGCAATGCTATGTCTCGACGTCAGTCTTGTCATTGAGCATTGGCGGGAAGATGGCGCGGGTGCTTATTGATATTGTCTCAGGATGAGTGTGTCGCCACGCTGCGTAAATTCGATATGCTTTAAGAAGCTCATGCCAAGCAGTATCTCGTTCCCCCTTAATCCCGGGGCAATTGTCGCACCAACATTTTCCACGGATACGCCACCCACGCTGACGGACTGTAGCGAGGTTTGATAAGACGTTACCGTACCATTGGCTGTTCTCGTCGCTATCGGCCGTCCGCGTTGTAACTTGAGGTCCCTGGCGATCCGCGCTGGGATTGCCACACCCGTAGCACCGGTATCGAGTAAAAACGTGACGGGCCGATTATTGATTTTGCCCGACGTTACGTAATGCCCCAGTTTATTTCGCTGAAGCCGTACCTCTGTCCCATCGGCGGAGCGTTTTGTCTCGATGCTACGGTTTGGATTGTATTGCGCCTCGAGTTGGTCACCGAAAAAAAGTACACCCAGAGCCATGAAGCTCAGCCATGCCAGAGTTTGCATGACTGCATTAATTCGCCCAAGTTGTGATCGCTTATTCAACGGTTCATTTCCCCAAAAAAAATGCTATCGACGGATGCACTATTCCAACGCCTTTTGTGACTGTTTGCCAACGCTCTCTGCAATCTCATTCGGGATCAATAGCGTCAGCGAGTAATGGGAAATCTTCCAGCTACCGTCAACTTTCTCAACCACACCTGTTCCGCGGCAGTGTCCCAGCTTTTCATTGAATAAAATCTCATCGAACCATCTTATATCGCTGTCGCCTTCCCAATTTCGTTCGATAACCTCATAGGTCCAGCCATGGCCGTCGGCGAATGCGGGTGCGGCGTAAGCTTTAAAGTCATTGATGGTCCAGCGCTCGCTCTTATCGGTACCCATGAAGACAGCGTCATCGGCGTATCGTGCAAAGTAGGTGTCGAAGTTACCCGCGTTCGCATCTCTATGCAGGCCATCAATAAGCGAGTTGAGCGCTGTTTCTGACGGTTCGGCTGCTAACGCTGCAGCGACAAACGAAAACGTAGTTACCGCAGCAAAAAAGGCAAGCTTTGCCATGTCGGCGAGTGAATGATGCGCTGTCATAGTTCTCAGTCCGCCTCAATTATCTTGCATTTGATTCATTGCAAAAGCGCCCCGCACACACTATCGCAGACAACCTTGTTCATGGGGAGCGAAAGTTCAATTGAGGACGATTAAGGCGAGGAAAATTAGGGAGTATGCGCGGAGTTGATGTGGTCGGACATCAATCCAATGATCTGCGAGTGGAAGCTCTCGGGTAGGTTGTGCGCCATTCCTTCTATAAGTACGAACTGAGCGTCTTCAATTTGTTCTGCAGTGTGTACACCGTGTTCCGGTGGAATAAGCGGGTCCTCAGATCCGTGAATAACGAGTGTAGGTCTGTCGATGGTTTGCACTTCCTTTGTTCTGTCGCCGGCATGAAATATCGCCATTAGGTGACGCTCCATAGACTCGGGAAAAAAGCCGCGGTTACGCATCGCTTGCTCGCGCGAGGCCTTGGCATCACCCTCAGCGAGCGCTCTAAGGTTAGTCTCCGCCACCGACGTTGGTGGCGGTAGGTGTGGTGCAAAGGTTGTAGACATAATGGAGGTCAGACTGATGACGCGCTCTGGATGTTTTGCTGCCAGCACCTGGGCAATCATGCCGCCCATAGAGACGCCCATGACGTGTACTTGCTCGTAGCTGGCCGCATCGAGGACCGCAATACTGTCTGCGGCCATGTCGGTCAGGGTGTAGGGTGCATCAACGGAAAAACCTAGCTCATATTTAAGCAGTTGCCACCAAAGTGTCGGTTCTCCCCATTCGGTGAACCGTGTAGAGCCACCGGTATCACGATTATCGATGACAATAATCTCGAAGCCCTCGAACTCAAGCCCTTGAATGAAAGCATCACCCCAAGCAGCGCCGGCACCACCTAGGCCCATGATCAAAAGTAGTTTTGGGTTCTTTTCGCCGCGATTAAAGACGCGGTAGGTAATCTCTGTATCACCAGACAAGGTGGAGGCTGTGGGCACATGATCAAAATACAGTCGGGAGTAATCTGCCTGAGCTGATGTGGCTAGCGTCGCGATCAGAAGTGCTAGGATGATGGTCCGCATGAATTCCTCGTTTCTTGTGCCGGATTTCGGTGGCAGCTAAGGCAACACTCAGCCAGCGCGAATACTACTGTGGATTGGACTTATTTAAAGGGGTTTATGCGCCATTGCCTGCAAGGCGTCGAATATTCATGT
>CBFIBL010000052.1:0-2523 GCA_965660865.1 Luminiphilus sp. | reverse complement strand
GATAAATGGTCGGTAATTACCGCATTTCACGTGCTTTGTGCGGTCCTAACATTTACGCAGGGCTCATCAACCACTACATTATGCGCCCCGTATTAACACGCATTAAAAGCACCACATTGAATTTCGAGACGAGGAGTCCCTAGTGAGCAACTACTTCAACACCCTGCCCTTACGCGTGCAGCTGGAAGAACTTGGCAAGTGCCGTTTCATGGAGCCCGAGGAGTTTTCCAACGGCGTCGAGGCCATCAAGGACAAAAAAATCGTTATCGTCGGCTGTGGTGCACAGGGCCTAAACCAGGGTTTGAACCTGCGCGACAGCGGTTTGGACGTGTCTTACGCGCTGCGTGATGCCGCCATTAACGAGCGACGTGCATCCTACCTGCGAGCGACTGAAAACGGTTTCACTGTTGGCACCTACGAAGACTTGATACCCCAGGCAGACATGGTTCTTAACCTGACGCCCGACAAGCAACACACCGACGTCGTCAACGCCGTCCAGCCGCTTATGAAGCATGGCGCTTGCCTCTCTTACTCGCACGGTTTCAACATCGTCGAAGAAGGCATGAAGGTCCGCGAAGACATCACGGTCATCATGGTGGCGCCTAAGTGCCCTGGAACCGAAGTACGCGAGGAATACCTCCGCGGCTTTGGCGTTCCTACACTGATTGCGGTTCACCGCGAGAACGATCCAAACGGCGAAGGCCTCGAGCTTGCAAAAGCCTATGCAGCCGGTACTGGCGGTCACCGCGCAGGCGTCCTCGAGTCGTCTTTCATTGCTGAAGTGAAGTCAGACCTCATGGGCGAGCAGACAATCCTCTGCGGTATGCTCCAGACAGGCTCTCTCCTCTGCTTCGATCGCATGGTCGAGCTTGGTATTGATCCAGGCTACGCCGCCAAGCTCGTTCAAAACGGCTGGGAGACTGTAACGGAAGGCCTCAAGCACGGCGGCATCACCAACATGATGGACCGCCTGAGCAACCCTGCGAAGATCAAGGCATACGATCTCGCTGAAGACATGAAAGAAATTCTTCGACCGCTCTTTGAGAAGCACCAAGACGACATCATGTCTGGTCACTTCTCCGAGACCATGATGGCGGACTGGGCAAACGACGATGTCAATCTGCTGACGTGGCGTGCTGAGACCAACGCAACGGCGTTCGAAGAGCAGCCACTCACCGATCAAAATATCGACGAACAGACCTATTACGATCAAGGCATCCTGATGGTCGCCATGGTCAAAGCCGGTGTTGAGCTTGCGTTCGAGACAATGGTTTCTGCAGGCATCATTGACGAGTCTGCTTACTACGAGTCACTCCACGAGACACCGCTGATTGCGAACACCATCGCGCGCAAGAAGCTCTACGAGATGAACGTGGTGATCTCGGACACCGCTGAATACGGTAACTACCTGTTCGATCAAGCGGCACGTCCACTTCTCAAGGATTTCGTTGCAGGCCTGGGCGCTGATGTCATCGGTGGCGGTATGGGCGGTGACAACAGCGTCGACAACAAGACACTGATTGCCGTTAACGCTGAGATTCGTAACCACCCTGTCGAGATTATCGGTGAAGAACTCCGCGGTTACATGACAGGTATGAAAGCAATCTAACGCCTTCGCAACCAACAGAAAATCATACGGCCCGCTGCGCAAGCATCGGGCCGTTTTTTTTACGCGCAAAGGCGACAAAAAATTAGCCTTACACACCCGAACGCGCGACACTTGGCGGCAACCACGGATTTGCTATTAAATTAATTACACATAGCAAGCAAAAAACAGACAAGAAGGAGTCGTTCGCGAATGAAGCTATTAGTAACCGGTGGGGCGGGTTACGTGGGCTCACACACTGTTCGCGCGCTTCTTGATCACGGCCATGATGTCACCATTTTGGATAACCTCAGCACCGGACATCGCTGGGCGCTTCAGGGCTGTGAGCTCATTTGCGTAGATTTAAGAGATACTTACAACCTCAATCGGCAGCTTAAGAAACGCAGGTTCGACGGTGTACTCCACTTTGCCGCGAAATCGCTCGTGGGCGAATCAAAAAACCACCCCGCGATGTACTACCAAAACAATGTTGGCGGCACCACGAATTTAGTACGCGCCATGCAGGCAGCTGACATTCCGCGCATTGTCTTTTCTTCCACGGCCGCCATTTTTGGCAACCCCGTTGCTGACTTGATCGATGAGAAGCATCCCAAAGCACCCATCAATGTTTACGGGCAAACGAAACTGGTCGTCGAGCAAATGTTGCAGGCTGTCTGTGAGAGCTCAGCCTTCAGCGCCACCTGCCTGCGCTATTTCAACGCGGCAGGAGCCAACAATGAATCAAACCTCGGCGAATGGCATGAACCTGAAACTCATCTCATTCCGAACGCGCTTCGCGCTGCCACAATCACAGGTAACCCGCTAACGTTATTTGGTGATGACTACCCAACCAGCGACGGCACGTGTGTGCGCGACTATATACACGTCGATGACCTTGCGAGCGCACACGTGGCCGCCATTGAAAAGATGGCTTCATC
>CBFIBL010000051.1:0-5469 GCA_965660865.1 Luminiphilus sp. | reverse complement strand
GCGCAGATGTCACAAAAGCCGTTCGGTAAAAACAAAACAAGCGATCGATGCAGTGACGGCTAACCTCCGAGAAATAAAGGTTTTCACCACGTTCCCACACCGGTGTTCCTACCTTCCTGAAAAGGAGGCCACTACCCTCTTTGTTGATCCTAGGCAGACCATAAGCCCCGAGCTGTATACAGAGTTATCGCTAATGGGGTTTCGGCGTAGCGGCGATCACATTTATCGGCCGCACTGCAACAACTGCAATGCTTGTGTTGCTGCTCGCGTGGTTGCGGCTCAGTTTAAGCCCAGTAAAAGCCAACGCCGCGTGATCAATGTGAATCAAGACCTGCGACTCGAAGTCACCGACTCGGTTGTTGATGACGAAGCCTATCAACTTTATGAGCGCTACATTTCAGGCAAGCACGCTGATGGCGACATGTACCCGCCGGACAGAGATCAATACGAATCTTTTTTAAACAATAGCCTAGGGGCAACCCGCTATTTCAGGCTATATGACAATGACAAGTTGGTGTGCGTCGCTGTGTCTGACGAAATGCTCGACGGCCTGGCGGCGATATACACCTTTTATGACCCGGACCTTGAGAAACGGAGCCTGGGAACATTTGCCGTTTTACTGCAGATCTCACACGCTAAACGGCGCGGCCTGCCCTATGTCTATCTCGGATATTGGATAGAAAATTGCCAGAAGATGAATTACAAGACGCGGTTTAAACCGCTGGAGATGCTTGTGGACGGTAGATGGCACGGAGAAGCCAATACGCAGCCCAGTGAGCTGTCTGCTATCCCTGTGGTGAATATACCGCCTGAGCTCTGAGCTTACCGCTCTCGGTAAGTAATACGGCCCTTAGTCAAATCGTATGGCGTCACCTCAACGCGTACTTTGTCGCCCGTGAGTATACGGATGTAGTTCTTGCGCATTTTCCCAGAAATATGCGCGGTTACTACGTGTCCGTTTTCTAAGCGTACGCGGAACGTGGTGTTGGGAAGTGTATCAATGATCTCCCCTTCCATTTCGATTTGATCTTCTTTAGCCATTAAACCTACCCAATTGATGTGATGGCGCGCACTCTATATCAAAGTGCGCCCTGGGAAAACCATCAGTTGTAAGCAATGCGGCTAAATTCTTACGCTGGAACCGCTTCTTCAGTCGCTTCCACGACCGCAGAAACCGTTAGACCGTCGCCGTCCTTGTTGACGCTGACCTGAGCGATACCTCCCTTTGAAAGATCCCCGAAGAGGACCATGTCAGCAAGCGGCTTTTTGATGTGCTCTTGGATAACACGCTCCATGGGTCTGGCGCCCATATTGCGGTCGTAGCCCTCTTCCACAAGCCATTCTCGTGCGCTCTCGTCCACCTGCAGTTGAACGCGCTTTTCATCGAGTTGCGTTTGCAGTGCAGTGAGGAACTTATCTACCACAGTGAGAATCACTTCCTGGTCGAGTGGTTCGAAGGGAACAATGGCGTCCAAACGGTTGCGGAACTCCGGTGTGAAGAGCTTATTGATGGCCTCCATCGCATCGGTGCTGTTGTCCTGCACAGAGAAACCGATAGAGCGCTTGGAAATGCTCTCGGCACCGGCATTGGTCGTCATGACAAAAATGACGTTACGGAAATCTGCCTTGCGGCCGTTGTTGTCAGTCAACGTTCCATGATCCATCACCTGCAGCAGCAAGTTGAAGACCTCTGGGTGGGCTTTTTCAATCTCGTCTAACAAGACTACTGAATGTGGGTGTTTAGTCACCGCATCAGTCAGCAAGCCCCCTTGGTCGTAGCCAACATACCCGGGCGGAGCGCCAATGAGTCGCGAGACGGTGTGCCGTTCCATGTACTCAGACATATCGAAACGCAGTAGCTCCAAGCCAAGCTGCATAGCTAGTTGCTTGGTAACCTCAGTTTTACCAACACCTGTCGGACCTGCGAGCAAGAAACTGCCGATCGGCTTGTCACCAGAGCGCAGGCCTGCTCTTGCTAGCTTAATCGAGCTCACCAGCTGGCTAACCGCTTTGTTCTGGCCAAACACTACTAGCGAAAGGTTCGACTCGAGCTTTTCGAGCAGCTCTTTGTCATCGCTGTTAACCGTTTTAGGCGGTATGCGCGCGATTTTTGCAATTACGGCCTCGATATCACTCGGTCCCACAACTTTCTTGCGCTTACTGGCTGGCTGGAGCTGTTGATACGCACCGGCCTCGTCGATGACGTCGATCGCCTTGTCGGGCAAGAAGCGGTCAGTGATGTAGCGTGCGGCCATTTCTGTCGCCGTCCGCAGAGCCTTATCGGTATAACGAAGGCCATGATGCTCCTCAAAGCGTGACTTTAGACCTTTCAAGATCTTGTATGCATCGTCAACAGAGGGTTCAAGCACATCGACCTTTTGGAATCGACGGCTGAGCGCCTTATCCTTATCGAAGATGCCGCGGTACTCGGCGTAAGTGGTTGACCCAATGCAGCGTAGCTTTCCAGAGCTAAGCAGCGGCTTGAGCAGGTTGCTAGCATCCATTACGCCGCCTGATGCCGCACCGGCACCGATGATAGTGTGGATCTCATCAATAAATAGGATCGACCCCTCGCGACGCTTCAGATCCGCAAGTACGCCTTTAAACCGCTTTTCAAAGTCGCCCCGGTATTTCGTGCCTGCTAAAAGCGCGCCCAAATCCAGTGAGAAAACCTCTGCCGCCTTGAGCGTGTCGGGAACTTGGCCGTCTACGATAAGTTTGGCCAAGCCTTCTGCAATGGCTGTCTTACCTACTCCGGACTCACCCACAAGCAAGGGATTGTTTTTGCGGCGACGGGCCAAGATTTGCGCCACCCGCTCGACCTCGTCTAAACGGCCAATCAAGGGATCAATCTGTCCCTGTATCGCCTCTTCGTTCAAGTTGGTTGCGTACTTCGTAAGTGGGCTTTCCTCCTCATCCGCAGCGTCCGTAGCATCTCCACTCGCCGCGAATTCATCGCCTGAACCGTCTTCCTCTCCCTCTGACTTGCTGACCCCGTGTGTAATGTAATTAACGATATCGAGTCGTGAAATATCCTGCGTCTTTAGGAAATACACGGCTTGACTCTCCTGCTCAGAGAAGATGGCCACCAGCACATTGGCGCCTGTAACCTCTGCTTTCCCTGAGCTCTGCACATGAAAGACCGCACGCTGTAACACCCGCTGGAATCCGAGTGTGGGCTGTGTATCGACGTCTTCATCGCCGGAGACAAGGGGTGTCGTCGCGTCAATAAACTCGGCTAAGTCACCACGCAATGCGTCAACGTTAGCATTACAAGCAGCCAGAACCTTCGATGCCGCGGTATCGTCAAGCAGTGCTAGCAGCAGATGCTCGACCGTAATGAATTCATGACGTTGCGCCCTCGCCTGTTTGAACGACTCATTTAAGGCACGTTCAAGATCTTTGCTCAGCACAATTATTCTCCTTCGTCGTCCTGTGAGGGTTCGACCTCACATAAGAGCGGATGGCCGTTATCTCTAGCGGCTTGATTGACCAATTCGGCCTTCGTTTCCGCCACGTCACGTGTGTAAATCCCGCAGACACCTTTGCCCTGTGTATGAACCGCCAACATGACTTGAGTGGCCTTTTCGCGATTCATCGAAAAGAAATGCTCAAGCACCTCAACCACAAACTCCATAGGCGTGTAGTCATCGTTTAGCAAAACGACTTTGTACAGCGGCGGCCGCTTAACCTTGGGTTTTGCGGGCGCAACGGCGAGATCACCCTCTTCGTCTCCTCTGTTTGGAGACGACGCCATGGCATTAATTGACAGTTGGTTCATTTGATAAGTCATCGTGCGTATGTGTAACAGTCTTGCCACAGTATAGTCTAGTACGCAGGGGACTGTGTTCTGGTCGATACCTTGTCAGAGCGATAAGTGTCAGACAGAGAAGTGTTGGGTAGAAATCGGCCAAATAGGGATTGCTAAGTTCGAAAATGTTAGGGAATGGAATGCCTCCCGGGACGCTGCGAGAATAAACCCAACACACGACGAATGAGAAAGGCAAAAAAAGCCCGCTTATGCGGGCTTTCATTAGAGGTATAGCGCTTTGCTTAGCTCATGTGCGAAATGATGGCGTCGCCAAAGGCAGAACACGAAACCTCGGTTGCATTATCGGTCAATCGCGCGAAATCATAGGTCACTGTTTTCGCTTGAATAGCGCCATTCATACCATCGATTACCAAATCTGCAGCTTCGTTCCAGCCGAGGTGACGCAGCATCATTTCAGCTGACAAGATTAAAGAGCCTGGGTTTACTTTGTCTTGCCCTGTGTACTTCGGCGCTGTTCCGTGCGTTGCTTCGAACAGGGCGATGTCATCTGACAAGTTCGCACCCGGTGCAATACCGATACCACCAACTTGTGCCGCCAGTGCGTCTGACAGGTAGTCACCATTCAGATTGAGAGTTGCAATCACGCTGTACTCGCGCGGGCGTAACAACACCTGCTGAAGCATCGCATCCGCGATCACATCTTTGATGATGATCTCTTTACCATTATTTGGGTTGGTGATTTTGATCCATGGACCACCGTCCAGTAGCTCGCCACCAAATTCTTCCGTTGCAAGCTCATAGCCCCAGTCACGGAATCCACCCTCGGTGAACTTCATGATGTTGCCCTTGTGAACCAAGGTTACGGAAGGCAGA
Organism: Luminiphilus sp.; assembly: GCA_965660865.1. GTDB lineage: Bacteria > Pseudomonadota > Gammaproteobacteria > Pseudomonadales > Halieaceae > Luminiphilus. Next base: position 824 of record CBFIBL010000051.1, on the reverse strand, counting down.
TCTTGATCAATTGCGTACTGGATCGACTTACGCACCAAACGCTTCGTGCCCTCGACGGAAACAGGCTTGATACCGATACCTACGTTTTGAGGGAAGCGAATCTTGGTAGCGCCCATTTCGTTGATAAGGAAATCGACAACTTTATTCGCTTCTTCAGAATCCGCTTGGTATTCGATGCCGGCGTAAATGTCTTCTGAGTTTTCACGGAAGATCACCATATTGGTGTCGCCGGGCGCTTTGAGTGGAGAAGGAACACCTTCGAACCAGCGCACGGGTCGCAAACAGGTGTATAGATCCAGCTCCTGACGCAGAGCTACGTTTAGCGATCTAAAACCACCACCTACCGGTGTCGTCAGTGGGCCCTTAATCGCGACGAGATAAGACTTGATGGCGTCTAGTGTCTCTTGAGGGAACCAGTCGCCCTCGTAAAGTTCCGCAGCCTTCTCGCCAGTGTAGATCTCCATCCACGCGATTTTCTTTTCACCACCATAGGCTTTCTCCACAGCGGCATCGACAACCTTGATCATGACGGGGCTGATATCGACACCAATACCGTCGCCTTCGATGTAAGGGATGATGGGCGTGTTGGGTACGTTGAGGCTGTGATCCTCGTTTGCCGTGATGGGTGTTCCCTCTGCAGGAACCTTGATGTGCTGATAGGCCATGATAGTCAGATCCTTTTCGTTTGATTGACTGGCTGGCTGAGCTAAAGCTCGCCCCCGATTGAATCATGCAAAGTGATTCGTTTATTGTGTGGCGGTGCACCGCCTCTCTTATGTCGTAAGTTTACCACTTTTTGCCGCAGACTAACGCGATGAATCGCC